>CAVZSQ010000018.1:0-213988 GCA_963777955.1 Calditrichia bacterium | reverse complement strand
AAGACACAGGTTAACCAAACCAGGCTCATCAAAATCCTTCTGCAGCGTAAAACCTTTGGTTAATTCGGCATTATTGGCATTAACCATGGTCAACAGGGATTTGTCATAGGAAAGAGCAAAGTCAAACTCAATAATATTTTCTAATGCTTTACTATTGATGGTTACTACGATAGTATCAGAGGACAGGGATGACACAAGAATCGATACCCACCGCACCGCTGCTCAAAGGCAGCCAGTTGTAATCGGTGTGCGGTCCAGGCCATAGGCACCAATGTCATTACGGGAATCATCCAGATCGTTATAGACCTGATCGGGATTTCCGTAATTGATACAAGGTGAATTGGAGCCCAACCGGTAATCACCTTTCAGCGTATCGGCAAAAAGAGGATCGGCTGTAATATCATTAGTACCCGGAGAAATTCCTGAATAATTAAGGGCATTGTTCCATACATTATTATAATCACTGTTAGTGCCCGCCGAGAGTTGCATTCCAAATTGTGAATTACCGCTGACGATGTTATTGAATATAATCGATTCGGAAGACTCCTCCATAATTCCCTGGTAATGCGTCAGTATTGAATTATTAATAATTTCGACTGCAGAAGGAAATTAAGATTCTTATTCCACTGCAACTACCATTTTTATCGATAATGATATTATTGTATATCCAGGGATTATTAGAGTTATAAATAAATACGCTGAACAAGCCGCCGGGGCTGTATACAAATTGTTTTTTACAACTGGATTGGATTCACTAATATAAATAGCATCCCCTCCACTGACCGTTTGAATAATGTTATGATCGATCACTGCCACTAAACCGTCGGAGCAACCTATACCATTCATAATAAAATCTTCAATAACATTGTTTCTAATCAGGGGAGCAGGCTCGGATATTGCAACAGCCATTCTCTTAACGTAATTATTCTCGATAACTGCATTTGAATTACTCGCGCATGATATACCGGTATCCTTAATCATAGCCGTTTCCAGACGATTCTTTTTTATTAATGGAGATGATGCCGTACAAAGTATTAATGGAGTACTGGATCGGCATCTTCCAACCCTTTGAGGGTAAACCCGCTAATTTCCCCCTGTTCAACATTTTCGAAAACCACACCGGTTTGATCAGCACTGACAATTAAATTAGTCACAGCCGCACCGCTGCCGAGCAAAGATACTGCCTCTTTCATAACCACGGTTTCATAATAATCGCCGCCGGTTACAAAAATGCTATCCCCGGCCTCGGCCACATCTATTGCTTCCCCTACGGTATTGAATGGATGTTCGCGGCTGCCATTTTCGATTCCTTCATAATTGGCATCAACATGAATATAATTTTCATTATCCTGAGTCATATTTACAATAAAAGTCCCATCGGTTATGCTGCGCAGATTTATTTTCTTCAGATTAACATCAAACAAGGCCACATTTTTTAAGACCAGAGATGAGGCATCACCCGTTAGGGCACTGGCCTTAACGATCATTTCAATTTGCAATATTTCTCCACTCGGGGATTCAACGGGTGCGCCGTCAAAAATTGAAAACGCGATCATGCCACTTGATCGAGTTTCATGATACAGCATAAAATTTTGCGTGGCCGTGGTCAGTTCAGCCTTTAAAAAGGCAAGTAAAGCGGGATCGTATTCAAAAACAAAATCGGCTTTGGCCAGACCGGCAGTATTATCCAGGGTTATAAATACATGTATAGTGTCCTGCGGATATGACGACAGATTTGAAACATAAATGGATTTAGTCAGTTGTGAGGACAGCACGTCCAGGATTGGATCCGGTCCGCCATAAGCCCCCATATCATTCCGCGATCCATCCACATCATTATATATCGGATCCGGATTTCCAGCATCAAGACAGGGCGATGTCGGCTGCAGGTGATAATTTTGCAAATCGTAATTCTCAAACTGTGGATTAAGGAAAATATTAGAAGCCGGAACCTGCGTGCCAGCCTGGTATGCGTTCCAGAAATCGTTATATTCAATCTTTGCAGGGTAATACGGATCTTCACCTGGAAAACCCAGAGCATCCTGATCCAAAGTCACTAATATGTTATTCATTACAATAACCGTATCCCAGGACCACCACGATGCAGCATAGTATTTTTTAGCGATAACCGTATTATTTATTATTGTAGGTTTAAAAAAGCCTAAACCTGTTATGGCAATACCGTATTCACTTGCTTTGATTATATTGTTTTTTATCAACGGATCACAATCGGATTGTCCATAAATACCGGTTATACATTCTGTTATAAAATTCTTAGTAATAATTGGCGAAGCCGAATATCCTAAATCGATAGTGGGCCAAAAAGGAAAATGACCTAGAAAAATATTTTCAGTTATTTGCGGAGATACGTTCATGCAACTCATCGACTGAGTGATGGTTAAACCCTTGATCGTACAACTATCCGCCGCAGATATTTTTATACTTATTATACATTGTTCCACATCTGTGCCTATCAGAGATACTCTATTTCTCATATTAAATGGCTGATTATAATTTCCGGGTAAAATCCTCACCGTATCTCCGGGAACTGCAGCATCTATGCCTGGCTGAATAGTCAGAAAAGGATCATTGCTTGAACCATCCCCATCTAAATTTCCGAGTGCGCTCACATATAAATTGACACCAAAAGCGGTTGCGGAAATTTCGTTAGAATAGACACTTTCATTATGGCTGGAATCTGCTGCCGTGACTACATAAAAATATTTCGGACCGATCACAACTGTATTATCTTCAAAAGTAAGGATGTTGCCGGCTGTAACGGCTTTCCAGGTACTATCATATTGGCCGCTTTTTGTTCCGCGATAAAATATATATTCCAGCAAATCATTCTGGCTGTTTGACTGCCAGGCTAATTTAATTTTGTGAAGTGCTGGCGTGGCGGTCAGCGAAAATGGTGGCGACGGTGCGACACTATCGCTGGGAAGATACTTAATACTTACCGAATTCAGAACCGGAGAATTCCCGTCAAATGAATTAAACAAAACTTTGTACTGAATATATCTGTCATTGTCATGTATGGGATTAATGGTACTGCCGACGCTGTTATAATAATCGGAAGTATCAGTGGGTCCGTACCAGAAGGAATTATTCAATTGTTCAATTGTCCGTCCAGTACGCATTTTAAATTTGATATCAGTCTGCGGAACAAAGATATTATTCCAAGAAATTGTTTCAAAATCAGCAGAATCCGGATCGACACAGTACGCTGACGAGGTCATTTCGCCACTTAATTTTAGATCAATCATCCATTTATTCGCGTAGGTATAATACTGTTTAGTATTTTCATCTAACCATAACCAGGACAATTGAAATTCATTATTAATAAAATCAAGGGAAGGATAAACATTATATTGATTAGCTTTTGTTGAATTTAGTTTGATATTGTAACCGATTTTAGTGCCAGCCTCATTAAAAATTTGCCCATATATGTTATGCTTGGCAGACATTATCGGTTCAATCGCGTCTCTCCCGTCTGTCCAGGCGATAAAAAGGTTCTGTTCTTCATCTAAACATAAGGCCGGACTATCCTGAGGTCCTACCTGATCATCATTTACTATCACCGCATCACCAATAGGAGTACCCTCATAATTGAATCGTCTCAGATACACCTCATTATCACCATCGAAAGCATTATTATTGTCTCCATCCCAGGCTGCCCAGAAATAATTCTTGCTTGAACATGCCCTGACAACAAATTCGTGCAGGGTAATATCTTCCTGATTCAAGAGAAAAACACCCCCTACATTACTACCAGATTTATTTACTTTCTGTACATGAATCTTATATTTTTCAGAAATTATATTGGGATAAAATACCCAAAAATTATTATCAGAATTATTGGACATAACTTCAGGTGGATCAAAATTATACTCACTTCTGGATTTAATTATAAAATTAGTACCCACTCGCACAGAATCATCTTTAAATATTTGACCACACATACTATAATCTGTAGCAGCATTAATCCAGACCACCATGTATAAACCATCATCCATGAGAGAACTACGACAGTAATCATATTCCCCTATGCTCTGATCGATTTCATTCACACGTAGTACGGGTGAAAGTTCTTCTCCTTCCGCTGAATATTTCTGTACATATACGTTGCGGCCTGCTGTCCAGGCTCGCACATAATTCCCGGTACTATCCCTGGATATAAATCGCAATACAGAATTATCTACATAATCCTCTAAAATTTTTATCAGGGGATGGGGAAATTGAACCTCACCTCCGGAATTATTTGTCACTACTAAATTAGCAAGCTGATTATCGGAGAAATCCTGCACCAGAGTTTCCGTCCAGGTCTTGATATTTGATTGGGTATAAGCCGGCCTGCTAATACTCATCAGTACTATAACACTTACACAGAGAATAATCCTTTTCATGATAATTCTCCTATTAAAATCCTGTTCATTCTTTTAAAAATTTAACCAACGTAATTTTTAGCAGTTGAAAATATACTCACTGAATATGAGAAATACCCTGCTTATCAGATTTGGCCTGCCGGTATAACAATATTTATAAATTCAAAATCGTCCGGAGATATACAATCAAAACCGGTTTCGCGTACAATTCGAGTACTGATTTTATATAATTAAAATATATAGAAATAAAACGCTAGTGCAAACTATTTTTAAATTTAATATTTTCAGATAAAAGCAAGGGAATATCTGTTTCATATTTTAAACTATCGGAACTAATTTATAGAATTCTTTAATAATTTTCTGCGTCCATTGCGCATTCCTTAGCGCGCGAAGCTCTGCGTTTCGCTTTTTTTTAACGCAAAGGGCGCAGAGTACAGCGCAGAGGTCGCCAGGAAAATATTCAGGGAATTTTACCTTAGCAGAATTAACTTTTTGGTATCTGAGAAATCCCCGGCTTTCATACTATAAAAATAAATGCCGCTGGCTATCCCTGCAGCTCGCCATTCGAGTTCATATTTTCCTGCCGGCTGTTTACCGTCAAGCAGTGTTGCTACTATTCTCCCCAGAATATCAAAAACATAAATCGTTACGCGACTTTGTTTGGGGATTTCATACCTTATCTTTGTGACCGGATTAAATGGATTAGGATAATTCTGATCCAGACTGAATTTGAGTGGTACATTCACCTCCTCGTCAACAATCCCCGTCGTCAGATCAAATCTACCGACACCCATTGGTCCGAGAGAAGTAATATTTGACCTGGAAACGGTATACGGCTGGTCGATAAACTGAGTTGTGTAATCACCCGAACCTGATTCAGTCGTATCCGTCAGATTAAAAATCCGGGCATTGTTTTCTCGATCGGCTTTGAAGGCCGTATTTTCCAGAGAAGTCATCCAGCCGATTTGCAGGGTGTAATTCCCGCCACCGGCACTTTTCTCACTAAGATTCCATTTTACTCTCACCCGGGGATAGGTGGCGGAGGTCCCATCAGAGACAACGCTTACACCGATAGTATCGATCACACCGGCATTGGAAATCCAGACCGGAGCATAGAATGTTGTACCTACCGGGAAAAGTTTTTGTTCAGTTCCGACCGCCGTTAATTTTAAAGTACCTGTACCATTAGTCACCACATACCTGTTTGATGCTGCATTATCTATGGAGTCCACAGTTAAGTTATTATTTTCCAGTCTTATTTTACCTGAAAGAATGAGATTCTCCACGGATCGTGAAGCGTGTAATATTATTCCACCCGTAATTGCGGCGATGAGATTTCTCGGTCCATTGGTTTCAGGAAATTCCGCATCACTGCTGGTGCGGCTTGTCGAACCCGAATATTTAAGCGAACCGTTTTGGCCATAGGCTAGAATATTGCCTGCCAGGAATAATGAACCCTTTTTTAATTCCAGCGTTCCATCAACCGTCATACTGCTGGATAAACTGACTCCGGCACTGTTATCAAGGGTCAAATTCCCCACGACCGCAGGCATAATAATGCCTGTTACTTGTGCCAGTGTACCATTGAAAATATAGTTAGCTGCTTGACTGAAGGTCTTAGTGCCTGTAGTGGCCAGAGTCGAATCCAGTCCTGCCGGGATGAGCAGTCTGCAGTGTAGCTCCTGCTTTCAGGTTGAATATCCCGCTGCCGTGTAAAGCAGAAGAACCAAAATCCAGTGTAGTACTGCTATCTACTTCCACAGGAAATCCGTCGGTAAAAGTAACATTGGTAAAATTCAGAGTCTGTGTACCTCCATCTTTGCTGAAAACAAATTTGGCCCGCGGGCAGGAATTTTGTGTGGTGGCATCGGTTAGTGATACGTTCCCTGCGAGCAGATTCCAGGTGGTTATTCCTGTACCCGCATCACCCCCCTGTGAACCCCGGCTGATAGCAAAATTGCCCCCCGTAACGTTGATATTTCCATACTGGTTGATTGTTATGGTCGTACCATCATTACCTGTACCGTTTGAGGAAAATTGTCCACCCGACTGAATAATATCTCCATTTATATTCACCGTGGCCGTCGTTCCGGCTGCCGGCGCGCACATGTACCATCTCGCCGAGCCGGTGTTTTGCACGATGATGTTTCCACCAATTGTAGTTCCATTCCAACCCATATTCAGATTGGTATTCTGTCGGGTACAATTCCACAAAACATTATAAAAGTTCTGATTGCGATTAGCAGGTGCGGTATCAACAATGCTATCCAATTGACATATGGAGTTAGGTCTCCAGATACAAGCAGGAAGTGATCCACCATTCTGCTCGTGCAGGTAGACACCGTTATTGGCAAAGGTAATCGTTGCCGAAGATTGCTTGCTGATAGATCCGAAGTTTTTCACGGTACCTTCCACCATCATATCCGTTTCAAGCCCATCATTTACGCGGAAAGCAATGCCCGGATTAATTACCAGCGTTCCTCCAGCGGATACGGTCAACTGATCGGCGGTATCCGCAGCGCTAACTGTCACATTATGACCGTTAAGAATAGTTATAGGTCCATCCGCATAATCAGGAACAGCAGCTGCGGGATAAATCCACGCTGTACCGTCGTGTTGCTCCCAGATATTCGTATCGTTCCAGTCACCGGATTTATAAGAACGAAATTCACCGGTAGGTATATAGTAATCAGTCCCGTTGTCGAATGCTTCGACTGAAAAATAATATTCCACACCGTTATTCAAACTATGAATCGCCACACTGTCGGCTGCATAGACCAGATAATTATTATACAATTTATCTGCAGCAATCCCATAACGGACGAGATAACCATCGGCATTTTCAACCGGCGTCCAGCGAATAATCGCATCGCGACCATCGCTTTCGCTGCGTTCTACGGTAAAGTTTTCGATTGGAGTGAAAACGGTTTGTTCGCTGTTACCGAAAATACGCAGATCACGAATGGCAAACAGACCATTACCGGGAGTAAATACGTTTTTGATTTTTATATAGCGGGTAACTGCTTCCTGTTCCAATTCAATGTAATCATGGGGAACATCCTGCATATTCTGACTTTTATCAACCAGGACGTTCCAGGTCATGCCGTCTGTTGAAGTATAAATAATATATTGTTCATATATAATATTCGAACGGCCGCGGACAAGATCGGGATCGGTATTATGTTCAGCAAAATTGACCTGAACAGCCTGAATGCTGCATTCCTTACCCAGATCGACCGTCAGCCATTCCGTGCTGTCACCGGTCTGGGCACACCAGTACGTGCGGGCATCTTCGTCGACGGCGTATTGAACACCGTGATCCGTCAGCGAGGAAGAGGCCATTAAATATTTTTTCCGTGACAGCAGCATCATGCCGGCAAAATTATCCTCTACCGGATTTTCGTTTTCACCGGGAAGATATTGTGGATAATCCCCCCACACCGTATTACAGTAAATATCACCGTCTTCACTAAATCCCACCGGGAATAGACCGAGACGGCGTTCGAACATGTGCTTCACCGAAATAGTCATAGTGCCAATATGCCAATATTGTCCATTCTTATCTTTGAAAGTACAGCCGTGACCGGCACCACAAATAAATCCCGTCGGCTTGAATGAAAATGGGCTATACGTTGCATACGTAAATGGACCCTTGGCCGAGTCGGCAACATAGATACCATCCGCATAAGTTTTCCACTCGGTACCGGGGGCGGCATAATGCAGGTAGTATTTGCCGTTTTCCTTGACCATCCAGGAGCCTTCAATCCAGGGTTGTTCATCCAGAAGATTATCGTCACCGCGTCTTTCCCAGCCATGCTGGGCAGCCTGGCCATAAAAAAGAGTTACCGGCGAACCAATTTCCTGAAAGGTGGTTGGATTGAGTTCGACCACCCGGATTGGATCGACATTGGACAAACCATAGTACATATACAAACGGCCGTCATTATCCAGAAAAAGGTCCGGATCGCCGTATGATTTTACACTCGGACCGCTAGTCCATATTCCGGATTTCGGATCGGAAGTACGATAGATCTGGGGATTATTTGAGGGAATATAAAATAAGGTATCGCCGATGACTACTACGGCCGGGGCATAAGTTTCCAGATCCAGCCCGCTGGGAATAATCAACGTCCAGTTTCGCAGATCAGGCGAAGTCCAGTAACCGCCTGAACGGGATGCAAAAAGGTAATAATCATCCTTGAACAGGACTACAACCGGATCAGCGGCCTCGCGCGCATCTACAGCATCCACCATGAACCTGTAATTCAAGTTGAGCGGATTGCAGAACGTAGTCGGTGACTGAGCCGGTTGGGCCAGAAGAACTGAAGCTTAGTAAAAATAAACTGGTAATTAGCATAAATAATAATTTTGCTCTTGACATAATTATCTCCTTACGCCCTTTAACCTTTACCCTTTCACCTTTGCCCTTCTATTTAATCAGGATCATCTTTCTCGTCTGCACAAAATCACCGGCTTTTAATTGATACATGTATACACCCGATCCCAGATCCGCGGCATCGAAATAAACCGCATGACGTCCCGCCGGCATTTTTTTCTGTACCAGAGTTTTGATATTCCTGCCTAGAACATCGAAAATTTTTAACTGAACAAAACTCTCTGCCGGCAGCGAATAAGTAATAGTCGTGGTTGAATTAAAAGGATTCGGATAATTCCGCGTTCAATGAAAATTTCAGGGGCAGATTCAGTCTCTTCCGGCCCGACCGAGACATCCAGATGTTCGCGGATTTCCAGGGCACTCAACTTGGCATTATCGGCCACAGTTATAAAACTTATATTCAATTCACGCATCGGCCAACTGCACCGGAATCACCACATCATAGGCACTGTATCTTCCCGGCGCGCAAAAAGAGATCAAGATTATTAATAACCCGCTCCCCTTCTATATCCACATGGAAAATCCGGGCACCCGCGGCAGTCCTGGTAAATTTCGGCAAATTTAAGCACTACATTATAGAACCCGTTCGGCAGCGGAATTGCGTAAGTGAAATTTCCGTAACGCTCACTCTGATAAAGAACATCGTCTTCGGTATTGGCAATGGCGTTAGTAGTCGTATAAGCTGTACCCCCGGAAACATAACCGCTGGAGGCATCGGCCAGATACTGGATACCCTCACCGGACTGGTAAGCTGCTCCGCCCGCATTCAGAGCCACAATTACCTGACCATTTCCGCTGACCGTGGTTCTGACCTTTATCCCGGCACTGGGATCTGAAACATTCTGGCTATTATACGATCTGATACGGTAGGTGTACTCATGATCCGCCAGAAGTCCGGTTTCCAGATATGTACTATCTGCTGCTGCCAGCACGGCCGTTTGTTGAAAATTTCCGCCCGTTTCAAATTCGATATAGTAACCTGAAATATCACCACCAACCGGATTCCAGCTCAACAGAATCTGGCTTGGTCCTGCCGCCGTACCCTGAAAGGATTCCGGCACCGGCGGAATACCCATACCCGGCCTGGCTGCCCCTTCTACAGTTATGGTAATACCGCCAGGGGTAACGGAACCGGCCCAGTCTAATTTCAGACGGCGCTGGTCGCCGCTGCCCGCACGCAGATAATCCACATTCACACCGTTCACCTGCACTACGCTGATCGACTGTGCTGAATCGGCATACAGATCTGCAACATAAATTGCTGTCACATTCATGGCCTGATCGGGGATAAAAGAAATATTCTGATTCTGGTAAAATTCACCATAGGCGGTATAATTTATTGTCGCATAACTTCCGGGCAGGATGATAAGTGCGTTCTGTAACTGGTGACTACCCGGATCAGTATATTTTGGTTCCAGCCACAATTCGCCGGAAAATTTATTGTAATGATATCCGGTCAGATCATAGTAATTACGCCACAGCACAGGAATGCTGATATACTGATCGGTGCCCAGAGCACTGCTGGCAATCCAGGTGGGAGTACTGACCCTGGGCGGAATCCCCAGTTCCTGGTTAAATACCAGGTTGCGGTTAAAATAATTCCGCTCATACATATCGTACTGCAGGCTTGACCAGATGCTGGTCCGGCCGGTCTGCAATGCATAACCGCCCAGATGCGAGATCAGATACGGCTGCCATTCGGAGTATGAACCACCCGGGAGCCCCATTCCGTTATTCAGCGGATTGTAATAATTTGTAATAGTAATAAATAGGTTGCTCAACTTTTCACTGGACCAGGTGGAATCTATTTTTAAAAAGTTTAGCAGCCAGGGTCCGCCGAGAGCACTCTCACAATAATTCCCAACCGGGAAAGTGTTGTCCAAATATCTGTTCTCAAAACCGGAGAAAGCTGTTTGCCAGGCGTCCTGATAAACAGCAACTGTCGCCGGTTCAACCATAATATCGGCAAGATCTTGCATAATTTGGTAGACTACGATCGATAAACCTGTATTGTAGGCCTGCGAATTTCCACCGGCATCATAACTGCTCAGTGAATTGTCAAATGTATAGGGATACTGACTGCTGCCATACAAATCCACCTGATCCAAAATCCGCTGGGCGGCCAGTTTTACATAAGGCCAGAAATAGTTCAGTCTGTCCTGGTCAGCTGTGGCGATAAAGGCTTCATAAACCGAGATGATGAAACCGCAATTCAGATCGACCCACTCATAAATCGACCGGTAATCGGAATGTTCGGTATCGTCCCAACCATCATAAATAAAATTCTCACCAAGATCATGATGGATCTGCCCGGTATAATTCGTTACATGCTGGGTACGTGCCCACCATTCCAACTCCTGCCAGGCCAGATCCGGATTGATCATGGTGTATATCTGCCGGGCATGCCACATCTGGTCCATGGTGCCCTCGGGAGTCCACATTCCTTCGGTATGACAGTACCGGCCGTCCTGCAAGTAAACGCTGTTATTCACCAGGTTGACCAGGGAATTGAGTGTCTGGTCGATTAACCAGGCAGGCAGATTGGAACCGCGCATCCGGCTGACCAGTTCTTCCGCATTCTCTTTGTACAGGTCAAAGTTTTCCAGGGCGGATACCGCAGCCGCATGGACACCATTCCAGATCGTTGAATAACGGTAATGGGCCTGATCGGATGTCTGGTACCAGGCCAGCACAAAACGGATTGTTTTATATTCCTGGGCATTGATGGAAGTACGTATGGCCAGGCGATTGGTGGTGCCAGTAAGCTGGTCATTGCTTAAACCGGTATCGAAGAAACCGTTATCACTTCCATAACTTAAATAGGACACTGTTTCGCCGGCGGTACCCAGCAAACAAAATTGCAGACCGGTAGAACTTGGTGATAAAACCCGAGTCGGGAACGGCCAGCGGAACGGCAGGAGTAGTGATCTGAAAACCGACCGCCACCGTGGCATCATTTTCCCCGTTGTTGCTGAGCGTAACTTCATACAGCGCAGCGGGAAGGCACATTAATGGAATGGATCCAGGGGCATACGGAAGATACGCCTTCATCTCAACGGCAATACCATTCCATTCGCCAAAATTTACATGATGAAGCGGAAAAATAGCGTCGTCCTGCACAGAATCACCAACCACTACCGCTGTCAGTTTTGCGGTGGTAAGGAT
The DNA here is from genome assembly GCA_963777955.1 of Calditrichia bacterium. Lineage (GTDB taxonomy): Bacteria > Calditrichota > Calditrichia > JAJRVZ01 > JAJRVZ01 > CAVZSQ01. The sequence goes on along the minus strand of CAVZSQ010000018.1, from coordinate 202,042 downwards.
TTCACTGCCGCGCTGTGTGAATATCTGAAACTGGGTATTGCTCAGGAGTTGATAATCACCATTGCGAGTCGGCGTGCGGAAGTTCGCTGAAAAAGTACCACTGGCAGCGTTATATTTAATTGCACCTGTACCTATGCCTCCCAGCGGTAAACCACTGGTTCCATTCACCTGGCTGAATGAATAATGGCAGAATAGTAAAATCAGAATGAGGAAAAGTTTTATAAAACCGCTAATTCTCATCACTACCTCACCTTCTTACTAACCTACTGAAATGATGCGGGATATCTTAAAGGAAAAAAGGTCAAGAGGTGAAAAGGTAAAGAGGTAAAGAGGTCAATAGGCAAACAGGTTAAAAATTGAACTCTTTTCTGATTACAACAATTCCTGTGAACCTGTTAACCTTTTAACCTTTTATCCTTTTATCCGTTTACCCTTTTATTTTATCAAAACCATTTTCCTTGATGCTCTGAATTCACCTGCCTGAATCTGGTAAACGTATACACCCGTGACCAGGCCACTGGCATCAAAATTGACCGTATGTCTACCGGCCGGCATTTTCTTATTAACCAGGGTGGCGATATGTTGTCCGGAAATAGTGAATACTTTCATCTGTACATAACTATCCACGACCAGTGAATACTCAATAGTTGTGGTGGGATTAAAGGGATTTGGGATAATTCTGAGCCAGCGATAATTCAACCGGAATTACAGTTTCAGACTCAATTGCATCGACCAGGTTACCGTTGAATACAATCGTGGTAATGGAGCGGGGGGGCAGTTCAATGGCAGTGCTGCCATTATAATTACTGTTCACCTCCACCCCCTGATCCTCGTCTGAGAGTCCTGTACTACAATACCATTGCTGACGGCAAAACCTTCGATATTGAAATTCATTTCACCGGCGACAGCTGGCACTGATATTCAGCAAAACCAGGGTCAGCATGGTTCCATCAGGACTGACAAAGCCGGAGATTTTCAGATTGGCATCGCTGCTTGTAGCCGTCACCCGTTTCCAGCCTATGTCGATATATCTTGAATACTGCCGGAAAGCCCAGTATTCAGGCTGTAATATAAATCCGTCGGCCGTAGTCCAGCCTCCCGGAATTCCACGGATTTTCCAGGCCGATCAGGGGTTTTCCACCAGCGGCGTCCCAGATTAATCCCCAATACAGGTATCCTGAAACATTGCCATGAACCAGACAGTTGTGCATCAACCAGGCAGTATTAAACCAGTCACCGTAATCGTACTCAGTTTGAAATATTGGTTTGTCGCCATAATTCGTAGCAATTGCAGAAAGATTTGAAATAAATTGATCAGGATTGGTATTATCTGGCTGAACCTCCATGGTACAGATGATAAGCGTATCCGTCGGCATATGCGTGATTGAACTGATTGGTATAATTCTGGAAGGTATTATAGCCGATACCATGTACCTCGGCAGCCAGGATCTGTGGTATGAAGGCCATTTGCTGCAGAGCCGTGTAAACCGAATCCAGAGCACGGTTATAACCCGGCCAGGTGGTGTTTTCAGTGGGATCAAAGTAACAGGATTCCCAGGAAGCATCGTACGATGGTTCGTTCTGGATACTGATGTAATCGGGAATAATTCCGGCGTCATAGTATGCATCCAGAGATTCGACCCACCAGCGGGCGAAATCCCCGTACACGTACTGACCATCCACCTTTTTCAGTGTTCCGCTATTAACATTATTATTGCTTTTTAAACTGGCCGATGGCGACCAGGAACTGAGCAGGATCTTAGGTTCAGTGGTCGTATAAGTATACATGTTGCCGACTATCTCTGCGTCATCTGCGGCAAAACCGGCCGGGTTGCCGCGGTAGGAATTGCGCAGCCTGAGAATATCAAGGCCCAGATCGTCGAAGATCTGATAGTAGATTAAATCTTCATTGGGATGGCTGGTCAGCCAGTTATTATACCAGGCTACCGCTGCGCCGAAGCCGACCATGGTTTGATGTGTCTCCTGCACCTTCACGGTTCCGTCGGCAGCCCATATATTGCCTGGCTGAACAACAGACCAGGGCTAATACCAATATTCCCAAAATCGTAATTTTGAAATTAATTCCATTCATGATATTTACCTCTGCTCATTTTCTATTATAAATATATAACATAATTTTAAAAATCATAATTAAAAATCGTATCATTTAAAGTTTACAATAGATTAATCCTGGCCTTCAGGATTCCTGAATCCCTGTCCGGAACTCCCTGTGGCTGTCTGCCCCCAACGGAAATTTCAAACTCTCCGGGTAGTATTTCCCGCTCATCGTTACTGTTTATGACTGAGAACGCAGTTGGGCTTATGGCGAAATTCACGGTTTTAACTTCTCCGGGAAGCAGGTGGATTCTCTTAAATCCGACCAGCGAACGGATCGGCACAGGTACCGTGGCATTCAGATGGGACAAATAAACCTGCACGACCTCATCACCGGCTATTTTGCCGGTATTTTTTACATCAACCGAAAGAAAAACTGTCTCGTTTACCCGCTGCTGGTTTTTTACTTTTAAGATTAGCATAATTGAAAGTTGTGTAACTCAAGCCGTAACCGAAAGGATATAACGGTTCTCCTTTGAAATAGCGATAAGTCCGGCCATTCATGGCATAATCTTCAAACGGCGGCAGATCTTCGACTGATTTATAAAAAGTCACCGGCAGACGTCCGGCGGGATTATAATCTCCAAACAGCACATCGGCCAGGGCCTGCCCGGCAGCCTGGCCGCCGTACCAGGTTTCCACTATGGCCGGAATATTTTCATTTTCCCAGTTGACCGCCACCGCGCTGCCGTTCAGCAGAACCAGTACTATGGGTTTACCTGCCCCCTGAACCTGCCTGATCAGATCCTGCTGAACCTGCGGCAGATCCAGACTGGTACGGTCGCCGCCGCGGAATCCTTCAATGTTGATCGGCATTTCTTCTCCCTCCAGCCGGGGACTTAATCCCATGCACATTACTACCATATCCGCCTGCCTGGCTGCCTCGACCGCCTGCCTTGACAGTCCGGTCTCAGGCCGGGTCCAGAGCAGTTGGACACGGGCATCGCCATATGACTCCTCCGCTTCAACGCGCAGAGCATAACTGCGGCCTGCTTCCAGTTGTAATAGCTGTGATTCCCTCAGCCGCGGATCACCATATTCATCCCTGAACCGGTAAGTCGAACGTGCCAGCAACTGATCGTCAAGATAGAGCCTTACCTTGCAACTGCTGATCAAACCCAATTTATATTGTCCCGGTCTGTCCGGCCGCAATTCGCCGCTCCATCTCACGCTGAAATTATCTGCATCCAGATCAGGTCGCGGAGCCTGCTCAAACCATTTAAAATCGATATTCTGATCAATTCTGCTGAATAAAGCGGGATTGCTTAAATCCCGATTGTTGTAATATTCGCCTTTAAGACTACCCGCCTTTCCTTCGCTGAATAGTACGTCTGACGGAATCACGCTGAATACGGGTATTCCGGCGGTCAGGTCACACCCCTGGGCGTACAGTACTTTTGTGGCCGGTGATACTTTTTCTTTTATACCGCGCAGCGGGGTTACCGGATCAGCAGGGGTACCATTATAATTACCCAGCAGCACCTGCCAGTGATCGGCATTGGGTCCGATGACGGCAATGGTCTTAATATTCTTATCCAGCGGTAATAAATTATTTTCATTTTTTAAGAGTACAATCGATGCACGGGCCACTTTCAGGGCCAGATCACGGTGTTTCCGGCTGTCCAGCACTTCATAGGGGATCTGGGCATATTTGACCATTTCCGGCGGATCGAACATACCCAGTTTGAATCGTGCCGTAAACAGCCTTTTAACTGCAACATCGATCTCCTGTTCGGTAATTAAACCTTTGCTGACTGCTTTTTTTAAACTCTCATAAACCTGGCCGCACTCCAGATCGCAGCCGGACTTGACCGCCAGAGCAGCTGCTTCTTCCGGTGATTCCACGATTTTATGATTTTCATAGATATCATTGATAGCACCGCAATCGGACACCACGTAACCATTGAAGCCCCACTCGTTCCTTAAGATTTCGATCAATAAGCGGTTGCTGCCGCAGCAGGCTTCGCCCTGAAATCGATTGTAGGCGCACATGGCCGAATAAGCCTTACCCTCTCTTATACCCATTTCAAACTGCGGCAGGTATGTTTCACGTAGATCCCGTTCGTCGATAACCGCGTTGAAAGCAGTGCCGTTCCGGTTCGGGACCGCTGTGCACGGCATAATGTTTAACTGTAGATATGGTTTTGAAGTATTTCGGGTCATCCCCCTGTAAACCTTTTATAAACTGTACGGCGAGTTTACCGGTTAAAAACGGATCCTCGCCGTAGGTTTCCTGTCCGCGCCCCCATCTGGGATCGCGGAAAAGATTTATATTGGGCGACCAGAAGGTCAATCCCTGAAAAATCAGGCTTTTGTTATTCAATTTTAAAATCTTGTGATATTTGGCCCTGGCCTCATCGGAAATGGTCGCGGCCATTCTGAATATCAGGTCTTCATCCCAGGTGGCTCCCAGACCGATAGCCTGGGGATACACCGTAGCCAATCCGGCCCGGGCCACTCCATGCAGGCATTCATTCCACCAGTTGTATTGCGCTATGCCCAGGCGCCCGATGGCCGGAGCATCATTAACCATCTGCCCGATTTTTTCTTCCAGGGTCATTCGGCCGACCAGGTCGTTTACGCGCTGTTCTATACTCAGTTTGGTATCCTTAAACGGAAAATTTACAATTTCCTTCGGTTTCTGTGAACAGGAAGTGATAAATATTATAACCATTAATAAAAGCATCGGCTTCATATATTCCTTTCTGATCATTATAAACAGAATCATCTAACCGGAATATAAAACAATAAACGCCAAGGACGCAAAGGGATTCGCAGAGGACGCAGAGATCATCATATAAATTATAATTATGCCGCCTTTGCGGACACCTTTGCGTTCTTTGCGTTTTGCTTCTTTGACTTTGTAACGCTATGAATTATATATACGAAATGATAAACGCAGACGCTCCGCGCGCGGAGGGATTCGACGCAAAGGATGCAGAGGAGATTAGACCTTAATCTTATCCGGCCTATTCTATAACAACAAATTCATTCGAAAATAATGTATCGGGATAAGACGAATGCGACTGAGCTTTGGTAAATGGAAGGAATAATCTGTAGATCCCCGCCTCGGCAGGAATGTATATTGAATTTTGAATTTCCTCATTGGCATCAACTCTAAGATAACCTAAATAGATATCCGGACATGGGTGTATTCCGTCATCGTAAACTGACCAGTAATTTCCGGTTTTCTTGCGACTCCCGGTCATAAAAGATCCACAGGCCGGAACAGTTATCGGACTGTCAAGTCCATTCTTTAAAGTAAGAATCAGGACCAGGAAATCCTGGTTAGAATCGCTCAACCTGTATTTACTTTTATCTGTTATCAGCAGCAGGCTTCGCATAGAACCAGGAGCAAATAAATTATCACAGGACAAAAATGCCGGTAGCAGTATTAAAATTATGATAAATACGAGATTCTTCATCCTGATCATATTCCCTAAAAATCAATTGTATAATGATTTATTCAACCAGTTCAAATTCATTAGAATATAATGTATCGGTGAAATAACCATAGAAAGGACCTAAACTGTAAGGATAAAATAATCTGTAATGTCCCGGATCGAAAGTATTCCAGTAAACCTGCGACCAGACTGAGTCTATAAATACCTGTTGAGAAAACACTTCTACCTGCACAAAATCCCGATGCTCGACGTCCTCAAATCCTGAGGGGAGACGATCACAACCATTTGGCCCGAAATAAACCGACCATTGATTATCTTTCATTTTTTCCACACCGGGAGTAATGACAAGACCGCAGCCGTAAAAATTTGTTTTAAGCTCTACATGATTCTGTACCTTGAAATCTAAGTTTAAATAATAATAACCGGGATAAGGAGCCGACGTATCAAAATCACCTAGCCGGTATGTAAATTTATCCGTCAGAGCAGTTACAGATCCTGCAGAAACTACCTGCACAATTATTTTATCACTAACTTCATACCCGGCCTTATCCTGCACATAACATAGAATAAGATATTTCCCCTCGAGTTTACCAGGTATCCATACGGCTTCGCTCCCACTCGCTGTAAATACACCCTGGTTAAGCCAATAGACGAGTTCAATGATTTCGTAGTTTTCCAGTGAAGAATTGTCAGTGACCCTGTATGAGGTCCATTCATAGGTAAGGGGATCATTTTCCGGGTCCTCTACCACGCAGGTAAGATTTATATTTTCCCAAAAAGAGATAGTATCGGCAGAAGATGTCAATGAAATACTGGTTGGTGGCAAATTTGTTTTGATCATGATTCCATTTCCGGACAGACCGGAAGTAACAGTATCGGTTGATTCACAGGAAAAAAAGATTGATATCAGAAATAACATCATAACTTCTGCTGACTTATTATTTATCATTCTAGTCTCTTTTTATTTTAAAGAAAGTTTTACTTATAAATTTAAAATCATTCTCAGGCAAAATGAATTCTGTTTATTCTATCACCTCAAACATATTTGAATATAGTGTGTCCGCATAAGATTCATGATAATGACCCACATTATAAGGCACAAAAAATCTATATTGACCAGTTTGCAGGTGGAAAAAAAAGGCATTCTTGAACTCCTGACCCGAATCTATTTCAATGAACAAAGGTACAGGATCGTCGTTTTCCCATCTGACATAGCATTCAGGAAACTTTGAGCGTGTGATCCATTGATTATCCTCAGTTTTCATTTCCACTCCTGGTATATAGTGCCCCGCGCAGCCTTTAATGGTTACAGTACTATCAAGATAATTCTTTATCGTATGCGCCACCTCCAAGCCGTCACCCTGAGTAGTATCAGTAATTCGTACCTGAGTTTTTCGGTTACTAACGTCAAGGGGCAATTTGCCAAAACAACAATTACGATCTTTTTAGCAGTAAGTTCGTATCCAGCTTTGTCTTTGACATCGCAGAGGATAAGATATTTTCCTTCGACTTTTGCAGGTTTCCAGATAGGCTTCTTTTCCGGTTGAAATAAAACGTCCCCGATTACGCCAGTAGTCAAATTCATAGTTTTCCACCGTTGAGTTTTCGGTAACTTTAAACGATGCCCATTCAAAGGTAAACGGATCATTTTCGGGATCCTCCGTCTTGCATGTTAAACTAACGGTACCGCTCATACAGACGGTGTCGGTAATGGACTCGATCAATGCATCTGTAGGTGGCAAATTGGTCCTGATGATCTGTTCTTTAGAGGGTGAACTGGAAGTAATCTTTTCGCTGGATTCGCATGAAATCAGGAGTAAAAGCACCACGGAGATCAAACCATAGATCAATTTATGGCTCATCATGCCTCCCTCAACTATAATAGGGATTCTACCACTGATTAATCTACTATAAAACGATACAGAAATCCATCATTTAAATTCAATCTAATTTTTAATGGCCGGCTAAGATCCGGGAGTTCATCAGATATGCTGAATGAACGGTTATCCGCACCACTACCTATCATCAAAACAGATGATGGCTTGCCAATAGATCCAAGATCCAGTTCCAGGTTTTTCACAACCGTCTCTCCGTTAATCCCCGCTACATACCAGGTTTTCCCCGCACGCCTGGCTATGACCACATGCTTACCCGGATAGCCGCTGACAAACCTGGACTCATCCCAATTTACCGGTATATCTTTTAAAACTTGTTTCACCTCTGCCGGCACCCTGGCCATGCCTGCGGGTACTTCAGCATAGTGCTGCACACCGGACAGGAACAGCACGCTCAGCGCCAGTTCGAAAGCGTTGGTGGTTCTGCGCTGCATGTTCGGTATTTCACTGAAGAAAACCGGGGTGAAATCCATTGGATCGAACAGGTTGCGGGTGAACGGAATTACCGTGCAATGGGCTGCCTCCAGGTCGCAATTGAGCTGATCGAAAGTCAGGTACTCCCCGCCGCGTACCGATTCCATGGACAGCAGGTTGGGATAAGTGCGCTGCCAGCCGCGGGGAATAGTGGCGCCGTGGCAATTTATCATCAATCCATAGCGGGCGGCATCTTCGATAATATCCTGGTAATAGACCATCATCGACTGACCGTCGGCACCGAAGAAATCGACCTTTGATTGCTTTAACTCCTATCTCCTGTAATTTTTTAAATTCACTGTCGCGCAACTCCCTGGTCAATAATTTATCGCGGGGAGTGTAAGGCGCAGTATTCCAGCTGCCGGCCGAGTTGTACCAGGCAATAATGCCGACTCCTTTTGACTGGGCATAAGCGCATAGTTCGGTCATTTTATCGTAGCCGATTTTGCGGTCCCAGTCGGCATCGATCAGGCAGTATTCCCAGCCCATATCAGCCGCATAGTCGATGAATCGTTTCTGTACCGGGTAGATCGTGGAATCGTCTTTCAATAACACCCAACTCCAGGACGAGCGGCCCGGCTTCACATAGGATATATCATCAAGGATGCAAGGTTTGGCCAGATCGGTACCCAGGGTCGATTCCACCAGCGTGGCCAGATCATCGCTGAGGGTAATGATCCGCCAGGGAGTATACCAGGGCAGTTTTGATTCCGGATTTACTCCACCACCCGGAAAATTTTCGACTGCCGGTGGAAAACCAATTTTTAAACTTGTACTCAGAGTGTCGTGAGTCAGGCGGCAGCCGCAATAATTGCGGTCAGGTGCCGACTCGGTCACCGATATCCAGCAGGATACCGATTTGAATAGTGCCGGAAATACCCAGCCCGGTTCATGGTTGGGCAGATCCCTGACCTTGATTTCCTGCAAATAGTGTTCTTCGTAAGAAGGATTCACGCTGTTCCAGCCCGATTTGGCGGCGGACATGGGCTGTATCCAGGCCACGGCCGATTCATCGAAATTGAACGATGTAAGTTCATCGGTGATTTTTTTTATCTCCGTCGATTCTCCGGGGAAATAGTAACGGAAGGCCAGGCCGTCGTCGGAGACCTGGAAGATGATATCGATAATTTCGCCCTGTCTGTTCTTAAAATGAAAAACTTTTTTATTGCCGATATAATGAGCATTACTCTTTTTACCGTGCAGAAAAGTATAATTGTCTTCCAATCCTTTCGATTGAGGATACGGATATCAATTGCAGGGAAGACGAAAAATCTGCGTCTGCGCGGGTCAGTCCAAGGCGGTTGTTTTGCATGACTGGATTGTTAGCAATAAAAACATCGTGAATTCAGGTTTGCCCTGATCGCTCAGGTTCAGTTCTATAGTTATATTGCCATCAGGACTTTTGATTGCTCATTGAATTATTCCTTCTTACAGAATGTACAGGCAAAAATAAAAAGCATCATAATTATTGATAAGATTAAGATTGCTAATTTTCATTTTAAATCCATTCTTAAATATGTAAATCCCTTTATATGTAGTAATCTCGTTCGCTCATCTAAAAATTCCAGGATTTACAATCTAACGCCAAACTGGAATTACACCCAGTTTGTCTTGTTTTAATAAGTTCACTTTTATCAGTTGGCTTATCGTACCAGAAGTAATCATTATTTTTTTCTGAGAATAATTCAATCTTATGATAAATACAGGTATTTCCCTCTGGATTCCAATCCGAATTCCAGTAATTAACACCTTTGAAAGATTCAATATCTTTTCTAAATCTATAGTGGATATTTTTGCCAAATTGTGAAAGAATTAAATGATCATAATTCAGGACTTGATTATACTCAATTAATTTTTTCTGATCCGTAAGAATATTATAGATATAGAAGTAACAAGTGTCTCCTCCCTCGCTAGCCTCTGAAACAAGAATACTGTCCTGATTAAAATTTACCAATAAATTTCTATAGTCGACGTCCAGTGCTTTAAATATTGTTAGAGTACCAGTCTCATAATTATATTTACTAATAGAAGTTGATTCCCAACCGTCGCTTAAGAAGAAGCAAGATTTGCTTTCCGGTGAGAAGTTACAGACCCGGTATTGTCTGTAGCTTTCGCTATGAGAGGACTTACTGTTTAATATATTCCATAATTTATTAGTACGAAAATCCCATACCATTAATGCATATTTCCATTCTACTATCCAATTTGTTTTCTCTTCGATTCTGGTGGGAGTACATATTTGGAACGAGATAAGACCGGTTATCCTGTCATAATATACAGCTTCCAGATAATTACTATCTGAAACCGAATACCTGTACTTTACTTTACCTGATTTTTCTATAAATATGTTGGTTGAATCATAAGTAATAAGATATTTAATTTTATCATCGAAATTATTAGAATCAGATATATGGGAATTTACAGTGTTTGAACCTGATATTATAGATATCATTATCAGAACGCATAGAACTGATAAAAATATTTTTAGCAAAACCTTCATATTATATACTTAGATTCTAGATAAAACGATTTATTGATTTTTGAGGTCTGTGCATTATTCAATGTAGTAAACTTTAATCCAGACAAATATAATTACACAAAAATTTATGTCCAATTAAAATATTCGACCCCTACGGGGTCGTAACTATTTGTGATGTTATTATTTGCTACAAATATTTGATGCCTACGGCATCTCTCTCTTCTAAATATCTATTGGAGTTAATGCAGTTCCCCTCGACTCCGCTCGGGGACCACCCCTCGACTTGCTTCGACTCCGTCCCTCGGCTGACGCTCGGGGGCCAGGTCTGCGACTTGTCCGGGATGACAGATTATAGATCTTCGCTCTGAGACTTGGAGATTAAGGTACTTTTTGGGCCAATTACTAATTATCAATTACGGTTAATAAAACAACCCCCTTACCCCCTTTTTTAAGGGGGAAATCTTTGTCCCTTTGTCTCTTTGTCTCTTTGTACCTGCGGTAGTCTTCTCTTTGTACCTGAGTACTTTATAACGCTAATCCATTTTTACTTTGACACTATTTCCAGAATAGCGTATTGTTTTATAAGTCGTCGCAGGTTCAATTCCATTACCAGTAGATTGATTTACCAGTACAATATTAATCGTCCTTTCTCTTGAGCATTCCGGCGAACTCACCCTGGCGGGTGCCGATAGTCAGAGTCCTTTCCTTATCATTCCATGAAAATGGTACGATCGCATATTTTCCCTGCTCGTAATTATAGTTGTCATTTTCATCTTCATATAATTCAAATTTACCATCAGCACCGGGATAGATGCGCAACTCGATTGGATCGGCAGGTTTTTCTGTTGTGTATTGCAGAAACGGACCCAGCGGAATTATGGAGCCGGCTTTTACATACAAAGGCATTATTTCAATGGGAGCAGGAGCAGTAATGGTTTGTCCGCCCTCAAAGGTTTTTCCCGTCCAGAAATCGATCCAATCAGTCGAGCCGGGCAAATAAACTTTACGCGTCTTTTCGGGAAGTGGAATGGCCGCTTTTTTCTGTTCGGATGGGAGGATCCAGCGTAACTGGACTACCGCCCCAATCCTGTTCTCATAATATTCAAGTTTCACATCGTATTTCTTACCGGCTTCAAGAAATATTTTACCAGAGGCAATTAACGGTGCCTGATCCTGCCATGATTCAACGATCAGCCGGTTATTGATGAACAGACGCGTACCATCATCAGAGAGCGTATTGATCGTATATTCTCCGCTTTCCGGAGCAATGATTTGACCTCTCCATCTGATCGAAAAAGTATCCGGCTGCCATTTCTTTGAAAGGTGCATCGTTGTTCCAATTGAAATCAATTATCCGATCCGTGCGCGTGGTAAAAAGTTTATTGAAATTCATACCCTGGTAATACTCGCCGGTCAGTCCCGGTTTTCCATCGAAGGTCCAGCAGATTCTCTGTTAGCGATAATCTTTCCGGAATCGGCCTCGACCCAGGGATAATACATCGCCTCCGTTACCGGATTCACGAGTATGGCAGGACCGAACATAAACTGATCATCGATATTATATACCCTGCTGTCGCTGGCAAAATCAAAGGCCAGTCCGCGCATCAGCGTATATCCTTCATGAGTCACTTTCCCGGCCAGCGAATAGATATAGGGCATCAGCCTGTAGCGCAGGTTATCGAACTTCAACTGCGTATCGTAGGCCCAGGAACCTTTATCGCCGAATCTCCACATCTCACGCGGGGTACTGCTGCCATGAACCCGGAAAATCGGACAGAATGTGCCATACTGATACCAGCGGGTGAATAATTCCTTATACATATCATTTTTATATCCTCCCGGAACCAGAACCGTGAAACCACCGATATCAGTCGTCCAATACGGTATCCCGGTGAAACAGAAATTAAGACCGGCGGGAATTTGCCTGTGAAAAACATCCCAGCTGGCGGTAATATCACCGGACCAGGTTGTGGCAGCATTACGCTGCTGGCCGGGGAATGCCGAACGGGTGAGAATATAGACCCGCTGGTCCGCAGTCACCTGGCGCTGTCCGTTATAAACGGCAGCCGTCGTCATCAGGGGATATGTGTTCAGATAGCGGGCTCCTGCTACCTAAAGCATTATTCATCAATTTCTTGGTTTCCTCGTTTCTCAAATCACCTGTTTCCGGTTCAGTCGCATCGAGCCACCAGCCGTCGAATCCCCTGGCAAACAATGAATCTTTTATCTGCTTCCAGTACAGAGACCGGGCTTCCGGATTGTATGGATCATAGTACCGGCTGGTTTCCCACGACACGTGTTTCCATAAAAATCCCTGCTGATCCAGCGCGGAATAATTGGGACTCGTCGAATCGAATTTGGCCCATACCGAAATGATGATCTTCGCATTTTTATGATGAACATCGTTGGTCATTTTAAGCGGATCCGGGTAGCGGGTCCGGTTCAGGTAATGCGAGCCCCATTTCTGTGGTTCCCAGTAGTACCAGTCCTGCACGATAACATCCATGGGTATCCGGCGTTGCCGGAACTCATCGACTATCTGCAGTATTTCGTCTTGTGTTTGATAGCGCTCTTTTGACTGGAAGAATCCATACGCCCACTTGGGGTACAAAGGTGCCTGTCCGGTGAGTGTACGATATCCTGAGATGACCTCGTCAATGTTTTTCCCGGCGATGAAATAATAATCTATCCTGTCGGCAACTTCCGACCATATCTGCATGCCTCCAGGTCCATCATTGAATTTCGACAGCGAGTAATTATCCCATAATATACCGTATCCCCTGGACGAAACCAGCATGGGAACGGAAACTTTCATATTAACCTGATAGAGATCGACGGTTTTACCCCGCAGGTTCATATTACCCTCCTGGTGCTGCCCCAAACCGTATAAGGCCTCATCAGGTGAAAGTATGAATTTTTGCCTGATGCTCCTGACTTTTTCACCGATCACTGTCGCCGGTACAATTTCTCTGCCATTCTCTTGTATCAGGATTTTTCCCTCAGCATCCAGAAATTGTATTTTCCCGGAAGACAGCTCGACTTTGACCTGAAGGGAAGATGTGCTGAGGACAACAACACCCGGTTCCTCTCTGCTGGACCAGGTCACCTGTTCGGGTGCTGGATTCACGACAACCAGGCTTTGATGTTTTTGGACATCCTGAATGGGTGTGCATTCAATTCTGATTATATTCTTTCCAAGGACGTGAAGTCTGAATAGTCAGAGAGTCTTGCGGAACGATAATCCCGTCGGATTTTGTTATATAACTTTCCTTTTGCTGAAATCCTGCAAACAGGGTGAGAAAGCATACTGCAAAAAACAGGTTCCTGAAAATTTTATTCATTGTAGCACTCCATATTTTAAAACGGAATAATCGGTACGGAATTAACCATATCCAAAACCAGTTGCTGTTCGATCTGCCGCCGCAGGTTTTCGTCCAAACAGAAAATTGCACATTCATGATTATTATTTGCTGAAAATCCATCGAAATTCCAGCTCCCTATCCCCACCAGCAACCGGTCAAAATAAAATTCCTTGGCATGCATATAGTTGAAATACTGGAAGCCGTGTACACCACCCTGGATTAACGGTTGAATGGTTTTGCGCACCCGCCGGTCCACATCCCGGCCGTCTTCATCCACCAGCGGTGTCAACATATCCTCCCAGAATCTTTCTTCCAGCAGGTGTGCATCCTGGACACTTCTGCTCAGGAATATACTCTTCTCACCCAGTCCCCCGTCAAAACCGTTGGTGATGTATGCTGCATAAAAATCAGGATCGGCCGCTTTATCTTTCATCAGTTGTGCCAGCATGTCATGATATTCCACGCGGCGATCCAGATCAAATTCAATCTCAGGGCTGGTCATATAAAACGAGTTTCGTGCCGCCTCCAGATATCTCAGCAGCAGCATTACAATCCTTTGCGGTTCGGCTCTGTTTCCCTGGACGGCGGTACGACAGATTCCGTTCATGCGGGTTTCAGGATTTTCCAGCCAGCGGGCATAATTTTCGCTTCCGCGCACTCCGGCAGCCCGTTCAGCAGCGAGCCTGGTAGCCAGGGTATACTCACCCACGGCGATCGGCCGCTGTTCTACATCATATTTCTTCCACAGTTTTATAAAACTTTCTAAAATGCTGGTTGCGGCCGGTCCCTCTATCAGGATATCGCTATCACGGTTAAGAAAATTAAAACCGTCAGATTTGTTTTCATAATTAAGAACATTCATTCCACCCAGGATTGCTTCCTCGCCGTCACGAATCCAGATCTTATTGTGAAACATCCGGTTCAAGCGGCTCAGAGACTTGTCGTCGACACGTACCACGGGAATTCCTTCCCTTTCCAATACCCCGATACAATAGTTTGATAACGAGAATGCATATAAACCTTCGGTAATCACTCGCACATCCACCCCGGCCCGCTTGGCATTTACCATATTGCGCAGCAATTCCCGGCCTGTTTCATCCCCTATTATCGTCATCATTGCCACATAAAGCAACTTCCTGGCCTGCAGGGTCAGTCTGCGCTTTTCCGGATATGATTCCACACCGTTGAACAATGCCCGGACTTTATTTCCGTATGTCAATTCAGTCTGAGTTTCCTGATCAAGTTGTTTTTGAAATTCCGGATCAAAATATTTAGATACAACCGTTTTGGAGTCAAATTCATTGTCAAATCCCGAGTGGTAAAATTGGAGCGGATATTTCAATTTTTTAATGGGCGGGAAAAAGAGGCTGCCCCAGACGCTGAGATATCGGTAAGCGCGCCCACAAACCTGCCGGATACTGTCGAACGGTTGCTGATGATAGTACCGGTAAGCAGCCGAAAGAAAATCATTCTGCCCGGATTCGATAACGAAACTCTGCTGGTCTATGGCGTATATATCCTGCACTGCTGTGATAGTAGTATCCACGACAGGCAGGATCCTTTTTTTGAAATACGGATCCCACTTAAACCACATAGTGGTGTCGAACCTTGCCGGATAATTGGGGACCGGTTTGATCAAGCCATTGGTATGTGCTTTATAATATTCTGATAACTCTTTGAGTGATACTTTTAGCGGCCTTTCAACAGTACCGGGAAAAGTCCCACCGCCACGGTTCCCTCCACACGAAATTGCGAGACAAGACAGCAGGAAGACAATGGATATAGTTGCACGCATGAGCTGAACCCGATTTATCTTGATCGGCGCAGATAATAATTTATACCCAGGTAATATCGTAAACCTTTGGCGGAATCGACTGTCTTTTGATAATCCAGATATTCCCATTCTTTTTGTATTCCGCAGACCAGGTTTGCATAACGACCGGTGGCCTGAAGACCGCAAAACAGGGTACTGCGTCCAATATCTGCCAGAACATACCGGGAGCCTGGCGTTTTACGGCAACCTGTGGAAAAACTCCATTCTCCACCCACGTACAAGGAAAGATTTGAAAATGAAACGGCATTCCAGCCTACGCCCACCAACCAACCTATGGAGCCGATTTTTAGCCCATAAAATCTGGTCGTATCCTGGCCATAAACCAGGTATTTCGCTCCTAACAGGTCTACTGCTCCGCATATTGCGATATTCACACCGCCTACCCTGGGTGAGAGGGGCATGATATAACCCCCGGCGACTTGAATCCAGGTTGCTTCAAGATCCAATTTCCGGTTCATGGTGTCATCCTGCGCTATCATCAGGTTCCCGCTTGAAACTATGACCCCAATACCAGCCATGCCCAGGCTTCTGGTATGAGTGGCATAGTGGAGATTAAACTTAAAAGCGCGAAAAGCATCATCATTCAATGAGTAATCGGCTGATGCCTCGAACGACCAGCGGTACCGGGGAATAGTATCTGCCAGCACTCTATCGTAATGCAATTTTTTCCAACCGGTACTCCGCACTTTGAATAAAATTCCGAAGATGTCGGTTCGAAACGACGGCCAGCTAATGCCGGGCGAGAACTGCCAGGGGCAATCGAGCATGTACTGAATACCATTGTAATCCGCACTGATCCTGGTATAATAAGATTGGATAACATTTTCATACGGGCTGGGGGTTACAACACCGCCTGAACCGCGTCCATTATGATCGGGTGAATTCTCGGGACCGAACGGATCGTATACCTGGTGAATCGCCGGTGTACTGTCGCTGACCGTGGCAGGATATTCCTGGCTATATGCAGGTGAAATCAGAAAACTTAGAATACCTGCAGATAATATAAAATCAATTTTCGGAAGTCTCATGAGGCGCTCCATTGACCTGAACACGATTTGTTAAATAATACTGAAGTTCTGCAGTCGTAATCTTTTTATGAATGAGGATGATTGAAATTATAATGTTTTTATGATATGAATATCAAATCGGATAATCAAGACTTTTATCGAATTAATTTATATTGGATTTTTGATAAATTCCGGGAAAGTTACCCCGGTCATTCTAACCTCCGACCTTTGTGCCTTCTTACTTTATTAAAACACACTTCCTGACAAATCTATACTCATCAGTTTCCAGACTATATAAATATAATCCCGAAGCCAGTCCCGCTGCATCCCAGTGAACAATATATTCCCCGGCATTCTGTCTCCTATTAATCAGATCGGTTACTTTCTGCCCCGTTATTGAATAAAGCGATAAACGCACTGTGCTGGATTCAGATAAGGTATAACGGAAAGTAGTAGTGCTATTGAAAGGATTTGGATAATTCTGATACAGCTGGAAATTCAGGGGGATTGACGGCTGCTCGTATATAGTACTGGGATCAAAACCCGGCACTTTTAGCGTAATGCCATCGAGATAAATAGTTCCCTCCCCATCCGTTCCTGAACCAGCCCGGACCGTGAACCATATTTCCATGAACTTGGCCGGATTAAAATCCACCGTGTCGCTCATCGCCAGATCAGCATAAAACAAATCCAGATACTGCCAGTCGGTTGTACCTAAAGTCAGGTCATAATAACAGTATCTGCCGGTTGTATCACGTACCCGTATCTGCAGGGCGCGGTTTGAACCGTCCCCTTTTATCCAGCAGGCAAAACCGATGGTTTCTCCATAATCACCGCGAAATGAACGGATGATCGTTCCGTAAGTTTCGTTTGGTTCACCGATGGCATAATGATACTTCATGCTCTGCATTCCTTCGGCCCTGATGCTTTGTTCCAGGGTCAGTTCGCCAGTGGTTCCCGAACGGACTTTCCAGTTATTAAGCAGAGCACTGTTTAAACTATAATTTTCAAAATTATCAATAATCAACCGGTTGCTGATACTGATGGCCACGGTATCCGCAGTCAATCCTGGTGAACTGGCTATAATCCGGGACTGACCAACTACGGTGTCCGCTTTAACGATAATATTCGCCAGTCCGGCCGTGGCCTGCACAGGATTCTGACCTAGTAAAATACCCGGCCCGGTTTTTTGGAAAGTGATCTCATTCGCAGCCTGGCCGCAAAATCGCCCTGCGGCATCCTTGAGCAGGCAGCGGATGTTCACCGAATCGGAACTGTTGCTCATCAGCACATCGCTCGAGGCTGTCATAATCAAGCGGGCAGGTACTGTCCCTTCGGCAGTTGTTCCGGCAATAAAAGCCATGTCCGGAACTATAGAACCAAAATCGGGGATTTGAACTTCCAAAGTACTGTCCAGGCTGGCTTCATAGGTCTCGGATATTAATCCTCCGCTCCAGGTGTCATACCAGCTGAAATGCCAGGATGTATCGATTACTGTCTGAATAGACTAATACTCTGTTGATTACCGAATAACCGCTGATATCGCGAATCCAGCCGAACATCAATCGGGAATTCCCCAATCCGAAAGCATCGCAGGATGATGCGGTCATAGTCAATATATCGGTTGGCTCACCGGCATAATCAATCAGCGAGGCAACCTGTCCGAATGCATCTAATTGTTCAAAATCATCCGCAGTTAAAATAGAGTAATCCCACCACAGCGGGGTCATGGCCAGGCCACTCGACCAGCTGGCCCACAGGCTGTTATGATAAGCGGAGGTATATTCTATGGTACCCGGATCATAACTGCCAAAAGAATCTGTATACCCGGCTTCGCCGAACTGGACTGGTTTATTGAAGTCGTTCCAGAGATCCTGTGATAGCTGATGATAAATCCACATGCTGCTGCGCATGGGATTGCCGCTGAAGGGTACACTCCAGGATGTTTCATATATGTGCACACAGGGCATGTCCACCTCCTGGTACCCGGCCGGCCAATATAAACCACCGCTCAAAGAGGCGGTCGTGGGATGATTATAGGGATCGTTGTCCTGGAAATACTGGTGCACCCAGCCAACCCACCGAGGCGTTTCGTCATATTTATCCCCATACTCCCAGGCATCGGTGCCATTGGCCTCATTTATAATCTCCCAGATACCCCAGCTGCGGCTGTACCCAAAGCGGGCGATCAGATATCGGTATTGTTTTTCCTGGTATACCCAGGCTGCCTCGCTGTCATAGATATCCTGCACAGCACAAACCAGATTATAAGGATTGATATGCCACTGGTGCGCCCAGACGGAATTGGAAAATAGATCATGCGGCCAGATGGCATACTGAATAATTATATTGCGGTCTTCAGCCAGCCTGATCAATGAATCAATGCGTCCGCATTTGGTCTGGTTATAACGTCCCAATTCATTTTCAATAATACCAGAACCATTGGTCAGTCCGCCGTAGACAATATTCCAGATTGCAAAAATGTTGGTGTTGTAATTGGCCAGGTTGTTTAACCTGGCTACCGATTCCCCCCAGGGTAAATAAACCCCGACGCCATAAAACGCAGTACCATCATCATAAGTCAGGTAATGTGAATTAATTTCGGAAACATGGACAGGACCATGAAAAGCTGAACTTATAGCCGTGAACTGTTGTTCAGCAGTCTGGGTGGTACCATCCGAATCCACAGCCGAGACGGTATAATACCAGACCCCTGTTTCGTTTGGAGCGAAGCGTACTTTCCAGGCATTTTGATTATTATAATTATCATAGAAACCGAATATATTCCACTGCTTCCCGGTCGGAGATACAAAGACAGCCTGGATATCGATCTCGCCGGGATCATAAGGATTATTATAAACAGCGCCATTTAAATTCAGTATTGCTTCGAATTTGGTGTAGAGTGGGATTGAGGTTGAATTTACAGATTTGATCTGTACCTGCGCAAACACGGGTTGATACAGGGAAACTAATAGTAAAAGCAGCAGAAATAAACTTGAATGGTTCCAGGATTTCAACCGATCAGTTAAAAACATAAGGTCTCCCTTGAACTCAAGATAATTACTGCAGATTGCATTTATTAATATAATTAAAACGCGCCGAAATCCTATTTATAATAATAAAAAGAGCCGCGGTTTAATAATAAGTCGCGGCTCTTTATTCACTAAATATCACCACTTATTTAAGCAGCAGCATTTTACCCGTTTTTTCATAGTCGGGAGCGGACATACGGATAAAATAAACACCTGTGCCGACTGCCTTACCGGTATTATCACGGCCGTTCCAGGTTGCGGTATATTTTCCGCGAACTTTTGCTTCATCGACCAGGGTCTTAACCACCCGACCCAGGACATCATAGATGACCAGTTTTACATCGCCGTTTCTGGCTATCCGGTAATTAATAGTGGTGTTCGGATTGAAGGGATTGGGATAATTCTGACGAAGTTCAGTAGTGAACGGAACAGCATCATAGTTATCCTCGACACCCAGGGGCAGCGGTGTCCTAGTGATCATAACCGGAGTCCAGGCCTCGGCGCGCTGCCAGCTGAGAAAATTACCCGGAATGGCGCCCCAATGGCACTGTAAACTACGACTTGAATCTCCGGCCGCCGTCGGATCGCAGTCATTCACATCAATTTTTAGCAGCAATTGCATACCGGTGGCTGGTACAAATATATCGCCGCCGAATTCATTAGCCAGAGAGGCGAAAGGCATTATCATTTCGACTGTATATTTATTGTTCGAGCTTATCCACATCATGGTCAACACCGCTTGGATCGGTCCATGCTCCGCCGCCATTCTTCTGTAACTGTGAAGCGTAATCCGCAGCATTGATGGAGTAACTTACCCGGAATCCGCCTTCACCATTGGTGGGAGCAGTAGTACCGAAGAAACGGCTGCTCAGATCGCTGGCATCGGTCAGCACCGCAAATATGTCAACACCATCGCCTTCCCATGGTTGCCGGACCCCATTGGGATCATCATCGGTAACTTCAATGCCAAAATAAAAATTGGCATTATCCATGACACAGTAGGCTTCAATAGCCAGATCCGTAGATGCCTGAGTCCAACCTGCGGCGTCATTACCAGCTAGCTTCTTCGGTTTGAAGTTTAGCACGGGTAAAATCATTGGCCAGAGCCCTGAATTCCTGCAGATCGCCATCGATACCAAATTCAGTGAAGTCAGCCAGCAGCGGTATTTCGCGCATGAAATTTGAAGGACCGCTGACAGGGCCGGCATTGCTGATGCCATCGCGAACCGGAGTTTCGATTAATTCACTGTTTTCAATAGCAGTCAGAGTAACGGTATAATAATAACTCACCTGGTTGCCGTCAACTGTTTCCGGCCTTTCATGCCAGATCTGTATTCCGCGGGGAACCTGCTCGGAAATTAATATTACATCAGCTGCCAGAACATCCGTGATCGGAGCGGATTTGCTCATATAGATATTATAGGTTTCACCCATGTCTGCAGAAAGATCGGTCCATTCAATAATATGTTCATAAATCGGCGTCCCGGTAGTGGCATTCAGTACCGTATCCATGGTCACGGCAGTTATAGCCGGTGATTCCAGGCCTACGACCACAACCTTGTGCACGCCAATTAGTTTTATATTGTCTGCATATAAAGAACCGGTCCAGCCCGTTGCCGAATCGGCAGAGTTGAATTTTACCTCAATCCCGGCTTTCAATCCGCCGCTGATATCATAACCAGAAACAGTTTCGATTCGGGTTTTAAGATCGAAGCTGAGGGTAGTCCAGGCTCCCAGAGTTATTGAATTTAAATCATACCAATCGGCCTGCCAGGTCCAATT
The DNA here is from genome assembly GCA_963777955.1 of Calditrichia bacterium. Classification (GTDB taxonomy): domain Bacteria; phylum Calditrichota; class Calditrichia; order JAJRVZ01; family JAJRVZ01; genus CAVZSQ01. The sequence goes on along the minus strand of CAVZSQ010000018.1, from coordinate 180,658 downwards.
ATTCCTGGTCTGGCCGAAAATCTGTATACCGCCGCCCGTGGGCATACCAGCAGGCAGGTACACATCAATCTGCAATGTATGGGCCGTATCCCCTTCGTTAATAAGATTAACATTCTCATTGTCGAATGCAGCATTATGGCTACCGGTTGCACCCAGTGCAGGATTCAGTTGCATTTCCAGGACGCCGGTGCTGCCCCCTGTTCCGATCGGATCGGCGATACGGGCCGGTGTGCCAACACGGGAATCACCCCACCCGGCATTCCAGCCATTGGCACCCAGGGCTTCCACTTCAAAATCAGCCAGCATTTCCTCGACAGGATTTCTGACACCGTCCAGAGTAATATTATCCGCAAAAACAGCACCTGTCCAGTTGGTACCGTCTGCAAAATAATACTCGACTCCTGCTTTCATACCATTCGACATATCTCTGCCGGCTGCAATACGCGAAGCAATATTAAAACTGACCGTGGTCCAGTCGCCGAGATTTAAATCCATGGCATTGTAGGTATCGGATTCCCAGTCATAACCGATAACTGCCTGACCAAAAACCTGCAAATGCCCAGTCGACTGGAAAATCTGCGGGTATCCATACATCAAAAGATATAGTGGTAGCTGTATCGCCGAGTATGATTACCGGAATGTTTTCATTAGCGAAAGCGGCCTTGTGGTTACCGCTGGTGCCCAGCGAAGCATCGATAGACATTTTCAATGCGCCGGCCGACAAGCCGCTGGTATCCGCTGCCCAGGCGGGAGTTCCAACTTTGGCATCACCCCAGCCGCTGTTCCAGCCGGATGCGCCCATGGCCTGCGATTCGAATTTCTGCATCACATATTTGTCGGCAGCAAAGATAGAACCTGCGGCGAAAAATACTAATACCAGTAAAATTGATATCTGTTTGACCATAAAAATCTCCTTCTTGTGGTGTTAAACACTACAATTAATTGATCGCCCCTTCAATATATTTTAAAATTTCACCCCCTTTCATCCTCTTAAAGACTGATGTAATACCAGATCATAATTGATGATATTCAGTTCGCGTTCGATACTTTGTCGGACAATAAAAAAAGGATCGCTGTTGGACAATCCCTGTTCGGTAGAAAAATGTTTGAATATTTTTTGTGTATCCCTGGCGAAAGCAGAAAAAGAAATCTTTATTGAGATAAAAATGAATGATATACACAGAATAAACCGGTTAGTCATAGTTCTCAAGTCCTATACCAGGACAATCGTCTCCCCTGAATATTACTAAGCCCGGTTCAGCATGTCAAATATTTTTAAATCCCGATCGTCGAGTTCCCCGACAGGCCGGGGAATATCGGGACGACCGGTGTTTTGACCCTCCTTTTAAATCCCCTCCCTTATACATAAGGGAGGGGACACAAGGTTTGGGAGATATCCATTTACTCCTCCTCAAAACACAGAGTTATAAACATTCGATGCCCTAGTCATTGTTACTCATTTATACTCTGACTATTCTTTCTTACTGTTCCAAAGTAGAGCGGTCAAAGGAAAAAGAATCCGGAGGATCGGATAATAATACCTATTTCAAATAATATTAGAATTCATATGAATCCAATATATGACTCGGCCCTTCACCCATCCTTTTCAAGATCAGACCGACAAAAGGTGCAAACGTATACCAGGTCTCGTCATCGATCGAACCGGAATGTCAAACAATATTTCAATACAATTATCGAAATTACCAGCCGGAGTTTCAACCAATCCGACTTTTTTTACTGTTACAACATAATCTTTATAATTATATGAGGATCCATCTATCGAAGAAAAATCATACAATAAATAATCTTCATTACCCGAATATCTAAAAATTCTGCCCTGACCATCTTTATATACTGTATCAATATTACTTACAGGCCATTGACTATTGTATCCATAAGTATCTTCGACCACATGATACATTTTCCTGTTAATTTCTATGCTATTTTTTATAATCCGTCTTAAATGTGGTTCATTACTGGCAGATCCGGTATCATTATAATACCAGATATTTCCGACTCTCAAGGGGAAGTATGTAAAATAGAAATTAACTGAGTCTGAAATTCCATCGCCGGTGCAGTTATTCAGGATAATTACAAATAATATAATTATAAAATATTGTTTCATAATTCATTTCTCCGAGACTTGTCCCGCAGGAATGATTGAAAATATCCCGGCAATTCATTGCCGGGAATCTACAATCATAAAATATCATACCGTCCCTATGGGGACGGTCGAAATGTTTTGTGCTCTTTATACCCAGCAATAAATTGCTGGGCTACTATCACTTAATCCCTACGGGATTAAGTGATCATATTTTACTTCACATTCTATTAAAATAATCAAACACAAAATTTTCCGCGAAGTCTAAATTTCATACTGCGTCGGAAATTTGGAGGTAACAGAATAACCTAACGATAATAATATAATCACAGAATTATGCGTGTACAAAGAAAAATCTTTTATGGCCTGGCCGATAGTCTGTCCCCTGGACTCTGGTCGGGATAGCACGTGTCAACTAGCTATCCGGTCGTCGAGATTCCCCGACAGGTCGGGGAGTATTCGGGACGACCGTCCTTCTAATCAACAATAAAAATCTTCGCACCGTTTTTGGTGTAAGAACGGTGCGGAACATCATCATCAGCCACCTGGTAACTGATGCCGGGGCGTAAGACCTGTGTCCGTCCGTCCTTGGTTTCGGTTTGCAACTCCCCTTCCAGGCAAAGCAGTATATGCCCCTTGCTGCACCAGTGATCAGCCTTATAGCCTGGGGAATACTCCACCATGCGCACGCGGATTTCGCCGAACTGGCAGGTCTGCGAGGTAGCCGTGCCGGACTCGCCTTTATGTTGTTCCGGTTTAATAGTGCTCCAGTCAGTTATACCGAAGGGGATGTTTTTCATTTGCATTGGAAGGTCTCCTTGTAGTCAGAGGGAAAAGGGTAAAGGGTAATGGCTATTAAAATAAATATTTCAGAAAATCTATTCCAAATAAAAATCAATCACCTGCCAGTTGATTTTCTGATCATCGGCAATTTCGTATTTTAAAAGTGCCTTTCCCTCGAAATGCCCGTCGCTGAACACGGTATAAACCCACTGCTTAGACAGTATCCAGGTCGTCGACCGGTCAAAATAGGGCGTACCGCCCAATGTTCCCTCGACCGGTATCAGTTCCGGAGATTTCAATAAATTGTCAACGATATAATTTGCCGGATCCGCTATACCCTTCTTTTTAAATCTTCTGATATTCAAATCCGACAGTCCCGCGGAAATTATTCTGCTGATTACCCTGTTCATCCTTTTCTTTATTCAGAGTTGAAATCAGATTGCTTAATCGATCATTTTCATTTTTAATCGCGGCCAACTCTTTCTTAAGAGAATTATTCAGATAAAATAAATAACCGGAAAGAAGAATGGTAAGGAACAACAGAATCAATAGTAAAATATTGATTTTTTTTGCCATAACAGAGACCTCTTTCTGCTTATTGTTGCCCCCTCTCCCCCGAAAATCATGGGAGAGGGAATCTGGAGGTTGGGGGTAATCTTCTTACTCCGTGTTAAACACACCGGGCTATAAATGTTTGATGCCTCCGGCATCAGTACATTCAACGATCTTATGCACCTCACACAAAAAAGGGTAACGGGTAACGGCAAAGAAACAAAAACTACTTTTTTTTGTTTACCCTTCCGGCCAAGATAGATCCCGGGTCAAGCCCGGGATGACAGAACAGAGATTGCTTCGTCCGGCAGCCGCCGGACTCGCAATGACCTCTCTCTGTTCCTCAGTGCCTCAGTGCCTGTGCCTCTACTTTCTCACCGCCTGAATAAACGTCCGGATATTATCCGAACTCACCCCCGGGGGCATGCCGCCGCCGCAGGAGAAAATAACTCTGGATTTATCCGGCAGGGAGTTGACCAGTTCCGTGGTAACCCGGGTGATCTCAGCAGCGGGACCGGCAGCCAGGACATCACGGGGAGGAATGTTACCCAACATGACTACCTTGTTCTGAGTCAGTTGCTTTAATTCATTTAAAGTGATATCGAAACCCATGTTGAATAAATTGATTCCTATTTCCGGCAAGAATGGTGCCGAGACCTTGCAGCGGGCATCATTATGTAAAAATTTTACCGATACATTTACATCATATAATTCTTTAAAATACGGCAAAGCGAAAGTGCGGAATTCATTCTCGCCGATAAAACCGATGATATCATCAAGCAGAAAGACACCGTCGATACTGGGAAAGGTCTCCAGCTGCAACTGCAGCCAGTTTTTCAGATAATTGGTAATTTTCCTGATCAGCATTTCCGCTTTTTCCGGTTCCATCAGCATCAGCGTCATGAATTCCGTTACCCCCATCAGGTACCCGCCGATATTCAGGGGACCGCGGGCTACGGCGAAACGTATTTTGTGGCCAGCCGCCTCAATCTTCGGCTGGGCCAGTTTCAGACGATTCAGCACAAAAGGTAACAGACCATCCGAGCGGGGATCAGGCTCGGGTAATGAATCGATATCATCCGGGGATTTTATAATGCCATGAGCATGGGGGAATTCATTGATGGGAAAGTTGCAGCGGGCGCCGAATGCCGAGGGCTCGGTGCACATGCCGAACTCCGACCAGAAACCGGGCAGAAACATGACTTCGGGAAAGTCTTTAAGAGCTTTCAGGTTCGACTGCAACCATAGCTCGTCATTGGAAAAATAATCCAGAATTTTAATGCCGTACCAGTTGGGTAACCAGGGGCAATCGATAATAAATCCTACCGGTAAAGGTTTTATGATGTCCCCTTTAATAATTTTTTGCAGGGTGTCCCATTGTTGATCGGTCATAAGAAAGGTCCTTTATATTGAATTTCAGGTTTATTTTTAAGTGCACTAAATATAATAATATATAGGTCAAAATGCCTTAATATCCTTTGTTCTTTACCCTTTTACCGTAGAAAAAACCCCTCACCCCTGCCCCTCTCCCCGTTTCCGGGAAGAGGGGAAATTAGGGTGTGGGATTATTTTACCCCGTGTTTCACACGGGGCTACAAATATCTGATGCCTGCAGCATCAGTACTCCATAACAACTTGATTCTTAAATCTCCGCCGCAAGGCGGATCTTTAATCTTAATTTTTGTGCCTTTGTGTCTACCTGGCGGTAGATCTGCGACCTGTCTTCGCCAGGTCTACGACCTTTGTGCCTTTCCTGTTCCAGCCATTTATTTCCATAAATTTTTTGATTCGAATGAAAATGTATCTTACTTTTAATATCGTATTTTAAATAAAGGGCATAAAAATATTAAGCAATAGATCATAGAATTATTATAGCACAAAAGGGATAAAACCATGAAAAAAACAATTGTCGGCAAGGCATTACCCAATATTCCCTGGCAGGATAAACCAAAAACATGCACTGATGTAGTCTGGCGTTATGATAAAAATCCGGTTATCGGCCGCAGGCCGATCAAGGACGGCGGACGTGTCTTCAACAGCGCAATCATTCCTTATCAAAATGAATTTATCGGCGTCTTCCGGGCCGATCATAGCAACGGTTATCCCAATCTGCATCTGGGCCGCAGCAAAGATGGACTCAAATGGGATATTGAAAACAAGATCATAACATTTCAGAATGAGGCTGGTAAACCGGCCAAACCGATTTTGTACGGCTACGATCCCCGCCTGGTGGAATTGGAAGGTATGTACTATATTCTATGGTGTAACTATTTTAACGGTCCTACTATCGGCATCGCCAGAACACAGGATTTTAAAATTTTTACTCAACTGGAAAATGCTTTTTTACCTTTCAATCGTAACGGGGTACTATTCCCGCGCAAAATTAACGGCAATTATGTCATGCTTAACCGGCCCAGTGATAACGGCCACACCCCCTTTGGTGACATCTATCTAAGCCAGAGTCCGGATCTGACTTACTGGGGAAAACACCGGCTGGTGATGAAAACCACCCACTACTGGTGGAAAAACACCAAATTAGGCGCAGGTCCTGTACCGGTTGAAACCAGCGAGGGTTGGCTGCTGATCTATCACGGCGTTTGCCAGAGTTGCAGCGGATTTATTTACAGCATCGGGGCTGCGCTGCTGGATATCGATGATCCGTCTAAAATTATCGTCGATTGCGAGAATTATTTACTGACCCCGGAACAACCGTACGAAACAACAGGTTTTGTTCCGAATGTCGCCTTTCCCTGCGCCACCTTGCAGGATGCCGACACCGGCCGGATGGCCATCTTCTACGGTGCCGCCGATACCTATTGTGCCCTGGCTTTTACCCAGGTGGATGAATTAATAGCCTATATCAAAGCCAATCCGAATAAACCGATAGTATAAGAACTTCGTTACCCGGAGGATACAAACATGCAGTTTGGATATTTTGACGATAAAAATAAAGAGTATGTCATTGAGCGGCCGGATACGCCAAAATCCTGGAGCAATTATCTTGGTTCGACGGAATATGGAGCGATCATTACCAATAATGCCGGCGGATACAGTTTCTATAAATCAGCCGCCCAGGGCCGCTTCACCCGCCTCAGATTCAATGTCATTCCCCTGGACCAACCCGGACGCTACTTTTATATTCATGATCAAGACAGTAAAGATTTCTGGTCGGCCAGTCTGGCAACCGGTCGGCAAACCGTTAAGCGAATATAAATCCGAATGCCGCCATGGTACGGCTTATACTAAAATTTCTTCCGAATACTCGCAGATCAAATCCGAATCGCTCTATTTCGTTCCACTGGATAGAAATTATGAATGCTGGCTGCTGAAAATGACCAATACGGGAGTCCAGCCAAGAAAGCTGAGCCTGTTCACCTATGTCGAATATGCCAACAACTGGAAATTATCCCAGGATATGGTCAACCTGCAATATTCCCAGTATATCCTGAAAATGGACGTGGTCGATAACATGATCGATCACGGTACCAATGTGTACATGCCGGCCCGGCCGGATCACTTTGAAGATGATGGCCAGGGACGACATACCTTCTTAGCCATCAGCGGGGCTGAGGTTAAAGGATTTGACACCGATCGCGAAGTTTTTCTGGGACCATACCGCACCTATGCAAATCCGATGGTGGTGGAACTGGGACAATGCACGAATTCCATCGCCGTGGGCGACAACGGCTGCGGCTGCCTGCAGGTCGATATCGAATTACAGCCTGGCGAATCCAAAGAATTGGTTGTATTGATGGGTATCGGTGCTGCCGGAAAGGAAGGGAAAAAAGCGTTGCGGGAGTCGGGGGATCCGGCCCAGGTTTATCAGCATTTCAATAAACTGAAAGAATTCTGGCACTCCAGGATTGCCGGGATGACTGCCGAAACACCCGATAGCGAATTCAACAGCATGCTGAATATGTGGAATCCCTATAATTGCATGATGACCTATGCCTGGTCGCGTGCGGCCAGTCTGATTTATACCGGCGAACGGGACGGGCTGGGTTACCGTGATACGGTCCAGGATATGCTGGGAGTGCTGCATTTGATTCCCGCCGAAGTCAGGGAACGGCTGGAATTGATGATCACCGGACAGGTCTCCACCGGCGGCGCCCTGCCGGTGGTTAAACCGTTTGCTCACAAGCCCGGAAAAGAAAAAGCACCGGCCGAAAAAGATTATCGTTCCGATGACGGGATGTGGCTGTTCAATACCATTCCGGCCTATGTCAAAGAGACCGGCGATATTGCTTTTTATAAAAAAGTACTGCCCTATGCCGACCAGGGCAGGGATACGGTGCTGGGACATCTGAAAAAGGCCATCCAGTTTAATCTGAAACGTTCAGGTAAACATGGACTGCCCTGCGGCCTGTTGGCCGACTGGAACGATTGTCTGGAACTCGGTCATGACGGTGAAACGGTTTTCGTGGCCATGCAACTGCGTTATGCCCTGAAAACCTATATCGAGATTTGTGAATTGCTCAAAAAACCGGCCGAGATAAAATGGGCGGTTGCCCAGTTGAAAAAACTGGATGGTAATCTGGAGAAACATGCCTGGGACGGCAGATGGTATTTGCGGGCCTACCGGGCTGATGGCCTGAAGTTCGGATCAAAAGAGAACAAAGAAGCCTCTATCTTTTTGGAACCGCAGCCCTGGGCTATTTATAGCGGTCATACCTCCGGGAGTCGCGCGGTAAAACTCATGGACGCGGTTAAAGAACGCCTGGGTACCGATTACGGTTTGATGATCTGTGCCCCGGCGGTGGAAAAAACCGATCCCAAGGTAATCAAGGCCAGGCTGTTCAATAAAGGGATGAAAGAGAATGCCTCGGTTTTTTGCCACACCCAGGGTTGGGCGATCATTGCCGAAACACTGCTGGGACGGGGTGATCGGGCTTACGACTATTACCATAAATTCATGCCGGCAGCTTATAATACCAAGGCAGAGATACGCGAAATCGAACCCTATGTCTACAATCAATTTATAAATAGTATCTACAGCCCGCGCTATGGTGCGGCGCGCCTGCCCTGGTTGAGCGGCAGCGCTGCCTGGGCTTACTATACCGCCACGCAATATATCCTCGGTATTCAACCCGATTACCTTGGCCTGCGCATCGATCCCTGCCTGCCGTCGAAATGGAGAGAGGTAAAGATTACCAGGAGATTCCAGAAGAAAAATTTTAATATCGTAATTATTAATGAGAAAGCAATCCAGAAAGGGGTCAGCAGAATCATCATCAATGATAAATCCCTGGATGGCAACCTGATCCCCTTTAAATTAATGAAGAAAAACAACGACGTCGTGGTGGTGATGGGTTAAGCACAAAGAAGCAGGTGTATATAAGGATTTATTCATTTTTTTATAAAAACAAAAGCATGATTTTCGAAGTGTTCCAGATTGCTGAAAGGACCGTCATTTTTATAATATTTTAATTCAAAACCGAGACGGGTCATCACCTCTTTTAAATCCAGATCGGTGATGCCCCACTGCCAGACGTTATGAATATCCCGCCAGGGCCGGTTATGCTCCGGATTTATTTCATCGAGTTTATTGAACAATTCCTCGTATAAAGGTCTTTTCCTGGCAAAGGGCAATAGTTCCAGGTATTTTTCTTTACCCAGATCCAATAACCTGACCGTTCGCTCTGCAGCGGTATACTGCTGATTATAGATCAGAATAACTTTGGATATTTTAGAGTACATTTCCAGGATCTCATTCCAGTCCGGTTTGACCTGATGCAAAAGTATATCGAACATCAAAACGGCATCGACAGATTTAATTCTGTTTATTACACTTTCCTGGCCAAAATTGTCGTTGATCAAAACCAGTCCGGGATATTTTATACTTTTATTTTTTACTCTGTTTGAAAAATTCGTATCAACCAGGCAGGCCTGCTTTATGCGGTAACGATCCAGGGCATAAAAAGTATAAGCCCCATCTATTTTCCAGACTCCCCCTAAATCCGCCAGGGACTGGAGATGCAGATCGGGATTATTGAAAGCATAATCGATTAAGTTTTTCTTTTCATAATTGAACCGCAGCGGGAATCCATGTCCGATAAATCCGAACAGACCGTGGAGTCCTTTGATGATTTTTTTAAGATGATTCATAAGACGTTGAATGCCCAGCAGTAAGTATCCAGCTCCCCTTAGTACCTGATTGCCTTTCTATGTCTCTCTGTCCCTCTATCCCTTTGTCCCTGCTTTCATCTCACCAGCAACATCTTTTTCTGAACCGTTTGATCCTCTGTTACCAACCGGTAAAAATAAATACCCGAGGCCACCGGATTATGGTTATCGTCCATAGCATCCCAGGCCACAGTATGCAGGCCACCCTGTTCCAAATTATTCACCAGCGTGCGCACCTGTGCACCGAGTACACTGTATATGCTCAGTTTTACCTGAGATGATTTAGCTAATGTATAGCGAATCGTTGTGGTAGGATTGAAGGGATTAGGATAATTCTGGCTCAAACTTAATTCCCGCGGTACAGCCGTCAGCACCTGCTCAATTTGATCGACATAACCGAAGCGGCCGACTGCAAAAGGACCCAGGATGCTGATCCCGCCCCTGGCAACGTAGTATGGTGGCGAGGTAAGCTGCGTTGTGTATGCACCTGATCCTGTTTCGGTAGTATCGGTCATTTCAAAGATCTTGGCCTGGTTCAACCTGTCTGCCTTCAATGTTGCATCTTCCAGAACGGGCATCCAGCCAAATTGCAGCGTATAATCACCATCACCGATGGTACTTTCACTGATTTCCCATCTGACATTCACCCGTCCCCCTTCGGCCGCCGGTGTGGCATCAGCCACAACACTAACCCCAATGGTATCGGCCGTACCATTGTTTGTAATCGAGACAGGTGCATAGGCGGTGGTGCCTACTGGAAAAAGTTTCTGTGTAGACCCAACTGATATCAACCTGAATATTCCTCCGTCTGTTGTCACCACGAAACGGTATGTAGACTGATTGGTTGTTGAGGCAGCAGTGAAAGTATTTACCCCTATCCGCAATTTTCCCATAAGTTCGAGATTTCCTTCAATCGACTTGGAAGCATGGAGAGTAACTCCGTTCGCATTGCCAATTAACAAATCTTTCGGACCACCTGCTGACGGGAACTCCGCTTCCGTGGTGGTTTGAGCCGTGGATCCCGAATACCTCAAGGAACCTTGAGGTCCATATGCCAACAGGTGCCCGTTTAAGTTTAAGGCACCATTCTTCAAATCCAGTCGCCCGTTTATCACCACGTTGCCCGAAAGTGAAACACCGGCAGCATTATTCAGGTTTAAATTGACAACCGTATCGGGCAATTGTGCCCCGGTCACCTGGGCTTCGGTACCATTAAAGGTATAACTCGCCGTTTTACTCAGGATTCTCAATCCACTCGTACTTATTGAGCTGTCCAGTCCGGCCGGATGAGCGCATTCAAGTGTTGCGCCGCTGTTCAAAATGAACATCCCTGCACCGCTCAGCACGCTGCTGCCCATACTCAGCGTAGTGCCACTGCTGACTTCAACAGGCAGTGAGATTATCGTATTCCCTGCGGTAAGATTCATAGTTTGTGTTCCCGCACGGGCAAAGACAAATTTCGCTCCATTTGCAGCGGTATTGTCGTTCTCGCTGCGGGCATTGGCCAGGTTAAAACCGCCGACCAGCATATACCAGACGGTCGATCCGGTGCCGCCCTGCGTACCACGGCAGATCGAAAAATTACCGCCGCTGACATTGACATTGCCGTTATGATTTATGATTACTGCTGTTCCGCCGTTATTTGTTCCGGTAGCAGAAAATTCTCCTCCGGACTGTATCACACTGCCGTTAATAGTGACCGTGGCAGACTGATCCGTCTGCGGTGCGCACATTTGCAGCTGTCCCGTACCGGTGCTCTGGATCGTAATATTTCCACTGATGGTATTCCCATTCCAAGCCAGATCGAGCACTCCGCTCTGTGCCGGACAATTCCAGGTGAAGTTGTTGAAATTCTGATTAAGCTGCTGGGGCATATTAGTCTGGACGCCGTTGATATAACAGGTTGAACCTGAAGACCACCCGGCCTGAGGAATTACTCCCCCATCCTGTTCATGCTGGTATTTACTTCCGCTTTTGAAAATGATCGTAGCCGAATCGGCCGAGCTGAGTGTGCCATAATTTATCACACTACCGTCTACAATCAGATCGGTCGAAATTCCTGTCGTTATTCTGAAATTAATCCCGTTATTGATTACCAGTACACCACCGGAGTTGACCGCTAACTGGTCGGCTGAGTCGGAAACAGAAACCGTGATGGTATCATCGCTGAAGAATCGTGACTGGATTCGTCGCTGGAATTCGGGGCAACAGGCGCCGGATAAATCCAGTTGACCCCGTCATAACGTTCCCAGGAGTCGGGATCGTTCCAGTCGCCTGATTGGTAAGACCTGAAAGTTCCATTTTTTAAAAGATAACTGCGCAGCCATTCCAATGCCGGGCGTTCGGTTCCGTTGGAACGTACCAGGTAACCATCGACCTGCCAGATCTGGCCCTGGATATATCCCCACAGGGTGATGCCCTTTACTCCCGGATGTTCCCACAGCAATGGAAATATCCGCTCATATTCATCCACTTGACCCTGGTCATCCGCAACATTAATTTCAAATTCGGATATATAAATCGGTAAACCGGTGGCCGCCAGCCGATCTAAATTGGCATCCATGTAAGCATTGTTTGGATTGCTGACTTCAAAATAATGGCATTGCACGCCGATTCCATCGATCAGTCCTCTGCTCTTTAACAGGTTGACTATCTGGAGGAAAGCAGTGGTATTATCATTGCTGTTAAGTAGACTGAATTCATTAAGAATTAATTTTGTACTGGCACTGAAATATTGCCGCGCTAATTGAAAGGCCCGGATCACCCAGTCGTATCCGGTGGAGCCGCTGCCGCCGAGGGCATTCCTGTAGGGTGCCGGGTTATGGCCGGGCAGTGGTTCATTGACCACGTCGACATGCGCCGTTTGCGGATACCTGGCAGCGACATCATGGATCCATTCTTCTATCTCCTCAGCCTGGGAAGCTGAATCAAGGGACGTAATCCAGCTCGGGTATTGTTGTCCCCAGATCAGAGTGTGTATTTTAAACGGATATCCCAGAGATACAGCATGACCGTAAGCCAGGTCCAGGCCGCCCCAACTATAGTTATCCCTGCCCGGCTCAGCTGACCCCCACTTGCCGGCGTTTTCCGGGGTGACCTGGTTCCAGTAACTATCCCAGGATGCGGGAATGCTGGAGCCTATTATACACCCTAAAAACTTCTCATGTCCGCTGGCCAGCGGCTGGGCGATTATATCGCAGACGGATATCAGAAGAACTGAAATAATTATCGCCCAGTTCCTGCTAAAAAATTGGGTTGTAATCATATCTACCCCCACTGAAATGTTTATTGTTTAGTTAATTTTTTTTATAGACTTCGTCGTCACCCAGATACTCAAACCAATCGAAGTAAGCGGTATTTTTTGACGGTTTGCCCCAGTGAAGTCGCATACAGTGCATACACGCAGCCGACAAATCCTCCTGCAACCCTGGTACTCAGGAATGCGGCATCCACATCGCTTTGCAGCACTTGCCAGTCCGGCATAGTGGTACAATATAAGAAGGAATAAACGTTTCCCTCTGCTGCAATTTTTAAATACAATTCCGGTTTGCTTCGATCGATGTTGATTTTTTTCGAAACCATTAATTTCATCTGCTCCACGGATTTTTCTTTGCCGGCAGATTTATACAATTGTACCACCGTATCCTGCCCATCCAGTGATTGGCACAGGTAATAGAAATGCTTCTCGTTCTGGAATACCAGTAATCCCGCTTTTTCATTTTCAGCCGCTGCCGCGAAAACGAGTGCCGTACTTGCCGAGCCCTGCAGATGCTGCTGGCGGCGTCCCAGGAAACTTGGATTTACCTTTTCAGCGCAGGATTCCGGTCGCACCCGCAGGGCCAGAAGTCCCTGGCGTCGCTGCAGATCATACCACTTGCGGCCGCCAGGCGTCCTCAGCAACATCCAATTGGGATTCAATGTTTCCGCATCGAACTCATCCCTGCTGCGGAAATTTCCGCTATATTTATAATCGGCGGCCTCCGCTGCGGATTGAGCGGGGTACGGATAATAATACTGGACCTGTTTATGACCGGGATTAATGACCGGCCAGCCATCCACCCATTTAACCGGTGCCAGAAATGTTTCCCGGCCGGTATTATAGTAATTCTGATCAAATGGACGATAAGGCCGGCAGCCCAGGAACACTGCCCACCAATCACCCGACGCCAATTGCACCAGATCAGCATGACCGGTGCAGGTAACCGGAAAATCTCTATGAGCGTCCAGATGGCGTTGGGTCAGGATCGGATTATGCTCATAAGGGGTATAGGGGCCCTCGACTGTGGTACTGCGGAACACCACTTCGGAGTGCCATTCAGCGGTGCCCCCTTCCGCCGCAATCAGATAATAATAGCCGTCTTTTTTAAAAATATGCGGCCCTTCAATCCAGACCGGCTTTTTGCTGATATCGGTTCCTCCGTTCACCAGAATATATTCCCGTCCTGTCACTTTCAGACTATCCGGATCAAATTTATACATGCGGATAGTCCGGTGACCGTCGTATGACGGTTTATCATCGGGAGGAATGCTGTTGTAAACGATGTACGCTTCGCCGCCATCATCAAAAAACATGGAAGGATCGATCCCGTTAATCTGAGGTATCCAGACCGGATTGGACCAGGGACCAGCGGCGGTTTTCGAAGTTACTATAAAATTGCCTCCACCGTCAACCAGAGTACAGGTCACATAAAACACACCCTTATTATACCTGATAGCCGGAGCAAATATGCCGCGGGAGACACCCATGCTATCCAGATTCAGTTGTTCCGGGCGATCCAGAACATGTCCGATCAGTTTCCAGTTGACCAGATCCCGGCTGTGGAATACGGGTATACCCGGGTAATAGGCAAAGGTCGAATTGACCAGATAGTAATCCTGGTCAACAGCGCATACACTGGGATCAGGGTAGAATCCGGCCAGAATCGGATTGGTGAATCTTTTGCTTTTTTGAGCGGATGAATGATCCCCGCAACTGCAGACAATAGAAACGATAATACACAAGATAATAACCAGAGCACTCTTCAATTTTTTCCTTCCTCTAATAATCACACCATTCAGTCCTTGAAAATCCCGAAAAGATTTAATTTTCTTTTCAATTACCAATTATCAATTACCAATTACTAATTACTAATTATATTATCACTAATTGGTTTTTAGAATACCCCTATAACTTTCCGGAGGACCCAGATAACTGGGTTTTACTTCTGCGGTTTCGATGACCAGTTTTTGCAGGACAACCCCCGGATCGACCACCCAGAATTTCAGGACATGTTTGCCGGGTTCCTTGATGATATGTCCGGATACTGTTATGTTTACATTATTGCTCACCCATGCTTCCCAGTCCTGAAACGTTTTGTTGGCATGCATATTAATGATTTGAGCCGGTTCATTATCAAAAGAGATGCCATAGCGCAGTCCCTGATTATCATGAAAATTTAAAGTCGGAGAAAGATACGCATTGACCTTCACTTCCCCAGCGTTGAAAAGATAGACGCGGTATTCCAGTCGCGGGCTATCCCCTTGCGGAGATTGAACCGGAGCAGTCACCGGGAAAGGGGTCATCGCCGAAAGTGTACGACCCAGATCCGGAATTTTCTGCCAGGTTATGGGATGGGTATTTACCACCCGGGTATAATGTTCCGCTTCAATCGAAACGTAACCATTGCTTTCAATAAAACGATCTTCCAGATCCTCCTGAGGTATGAACCGGATTATTAATCACGGCATAAACGACCACCTGATTTTGATCCGGTCCATTAATGGTAATCGGTACCCGGTGTTTGCCTGCCGGTACTTTTGACCATTCTACATTCACCCATAAGCGTTGTTCCTAGTCCACTCTTCCCTGCTGGGGTTTGACTTGCAGCCAGGACTCGCCGGTCTGAACAGAATACAGGAAAGCCGTTTTACCCCGGTTGAATATTTCAAGATAATGGCCTGGCCAGTTATAAGGATCAAACTCCGGAAGTACGGCCTCGTCTTTTTTCCAGTGGCCACCAGTTGAGCGAACCTTCAATGGCCACACCCATTTCAGCAGGAAGCGGTACTTCAATCTTTTTCACTTCAGGCATGACATTCATTTCCGGTTGTTGCCAGTAGGTATAACCGATATGCGTCTGATCCATCATGTGATTCCATTTTCCGTTGGCCATCACTTTATTATAATAATAGGAGATAGTGGAGTCCCGCTTGAATAATTCTCTGGCTCTTTGCGCCAGAGTGTTAGTAGTATGCCCGGCCCTGAGCAGCATAAAGATGATTTTTGCGCACCGTCACGTACAGATCATTCAAATTGGCACAGGCGACTACCGGATGTAAAACGAGTTGGTAGAAAGCATCTTTATACTCGGTCGGAATCATATCATAGATCTGCTGGGCCTTTTCGGCCAGTTCATTATATTCACTGACCACGGTTTCCGCTTCGCCGTAATTGATCAGACTATAGGTATCCGCGAGACAGTAACTCCGGTTTACGGCGGGAGTTGTATCGGGTGTATTTAGTCAATATATCAGCGATATCCTGCGGCATATTGCGTTCCGAATTGCCGTTCGGCCCACAGCCGGGTATATTCAGGCAGGCGCTCGGCCGGCCATTGTTCGGGATTCCAGGCATAATCCAGGAAGAACTCGATGGGGAATTCCATCGGTTTGATGTCACCCACATTGACGATCCAGATCTGTTTTACTCCGTATTCATAGGCCAGGTGCATTTGTTCCCAGACCCTGGAAATCTGGTTTGTATTGACCCATTTGTAATTTCGCGGGCCGCCGACATAATCATAATGATAATAGATACCATAACCACCGCTACGCGGCGCGTCGCCTCAGTTTAGGCAACTTGCGGATATTACCCCAGTTATCATCACACAGCAGTAGAGTGACATCGTCAGGTACGCGCATACCTTTATCGTAGTATTCCTGGACCTCTTTATATAACGCCCACATCTGGGGTATTGCGGTGACATCCTTACCGGTCTGCTTCCCTATTATCTCGCGCTGATCGCTGACGATCCGTTCCAGCAAGGCGATATTGGCAGATTCGCTCATCGGCTCATCCCCGTCTCCGCGCATCCCGATGGTGACAATACTTTCATAACCATTCATTCGCTCAATACCATATCTCCAGAATTCCCGTAAGACCGTTTCATTTTTTTCATAGTTCCAGGGACCCGAACCGAATTTGGCCCATTCGGCATGGGCACGCATACAAGGTTCATGATGAGAAGTACCGATTACCACGCCCATCTCATCGGCAAGTTTGGGATTCAGCGGGTCATCCACATAGAATGCACGTCCCCACATGGCCGGCCAGAGATAGTTCCCTTTCAGGCGCAGGATAAGTTCGAATACATGTTCATAAAATTTGCTATTGAATCCGCCGAATTTTTCGAAAACCAGTCCGGTCAGAGCCGGCGCTTCATCGTTTATAAAAATACCCCTGTATTTTACTGCCGGTTCTCCCAGAGTATAGCGAACGGGATTTACATAAAGGCTGGACTGCTTCCGCACCGGTACGTCAGCCCACCAGTACCAGGGCGAAACACCGATTTTAGCCGCCAGCTCATATATACCAAAGATCGTGCCCCGTTTATCGCTGCCGGCGATAACCAGGGCCCGTTCCACTCCGGGCAGCGGTTTTTCGATAACCTGGATCAGGAAGGATTCCCACTTGCCGGCTATATCCCGGACATCGAGTTTTTTATCCTGTACCAGTTTATCCAGGACGGGACTCCTACCAAGCGTCCCTGCTATAACAATCTCAGCGCCGGCAGGAATCGTGTCAATAATCAACTCAGGCAAAACACCGGTTACGGATTTAATATCCGTCTGCAGATTTTTCAGACTGCGCATTACACCGGGATAATCCTGAGAGCTGATCCACAACGGTGCAACCCGGCCTGCCGCCGCCAGCGTGAATTTTTCTTTAGCGGGTATCGCTGAAACATACGAATCATTTTTCCCGGCTGCGGCATCATTCCTGACTGTGCTCTGTGGAGAGCAGGCAAATGAAAAAATCATGAACAAATAGAAAAACGGTAGGAGCATAATACTGAAATAATGTCTGAAGGCCGGCCAGAAAATTTCCTGCCGGAAGGTATTTTGTTTTCAAGGCATAATTCATGTCATCTCTCCATTCCATGATGATATTAAATTTGATTTAATGGCTGTCAATTTCATCCAGGGTGTTACTGCTTCAGACTATCCGCGCAGAGTGTGGCAGTATTTTCCGAAAGACTATATATTCTGAAGTTGCCGCTGACCTGCAGAAGTCCCAGCATGTACAGCAGTCCATCATAGTAACGGTAAAGTCCGCTGGGAACAGGAGTATTCCAGAAATCCTGTATAAAATCCTTACGAACTTCATCAGTTGCAGCCAGGCAGGCCACGGCGTTCATTGCCACCAGACCAGGACTGTGGGGAGTGTCCAATTTTTTTCCATCAAGTGTATATTGATTACCATATTGGCTGACTCCCTGGGTCTGAAAAAAATTCAGTAAACGGTTGGACTGCGTTACCGCCCAATCATCCGCACCGAACCAGGAATAGTCAATAGCGATATTGGCGGCTACCCGCCAGGCGTCAAAGCGAAAATCACGATGTCCGCCGCCGCCCCATGGCGGATCCGTCGACTGTACCGTCGAAATTAGCATAGTCAGGAGCCAGGCCTGTCACGGGATTAACCGCTTTTTTGAGAAAACGGCGGCTGGCTGTGGCCGCTTCACACCAGAATTGGTTTTGTTTATCGGCCCACAAAGCCCACAGTTCGTAAAAATGGGGCAGATGATAGGAGGGATCGGAAAAATCATCTATGTTTCCGGCCGGGACAAAAACAACCTGCCGTTCCTTTTTATTAAACATATTGGTGATCACATCATCGCGATCCGACTGTTCAGTTTTACTCAACATGGCATCCAGGATGGCTTGTGCCTCTGCCTGATAGTTATAGATTCCCTGCCCTGCTCCCCAGCGGGCAGCAGCGAAGAAAAGTGCCATGACAAACCACTCCTCGCCATCAGGAGCCGAGTTTGAATCCAGAACCGCACCGTCAGTTCTGCAATGCCAGGCAAAATAATTTTTACGGGTTCCCTGCTGGTGCTGCATATAGGTTTTAGCCCACTTCCAGATCCGGTCAAACTCCTGTTTTTTATTCAACTGAACGGTGATCATCATCCCATAGGACAGACCTTCACTGCGCACATCATTACTGGCGATGTCCATTACATAAGCCATATCAGGTTCAACCGGGTAGTACACCCGCTGAGTTTCATCATTTCCATAAAACAATTGTGTGTAGGTGCTGTCCAGGCGGTTCTGAACCTGAACGTCACTTAAGTCTAATAATTCCCTGAAAAGATTCATGTAACTTCCCGTAAAGTAGGCCTTCGACTGGTCTTTTTTTAAATCAATTGCCTGGCGGTTTTTGCAGGAAGTCTGGATCAGCAGCAGTGAACTGATCAGCAGCGTAACAAATATTAAGATAACTCTTTTTTCATAGCCTTACCTCTCAGAAATTTTAGGGTAATATTTAAAAGGATTCATTTGATCACATCTTCTTCTGCCAGTACGCTTAAAAAAAATATTAGATTCCGAGGATTGGCTGCTCAATATCTCGCGGTTCCGGAATTGATAATTTAATATTTTTCTAATTTAATCTTAATTTTACTTTTTAGACAATATTTTTTTCCCGATCAGGACGGATCGGGAATTCGTCTTCTTTTTTTTAAATTTAAATATGAAATAGTTTTAAGACTCTGCTCTTTTTTTATTATATTACGTCTTGATTTTTAGAGGTGGTACATTTATTATATTACCGTCTGTAAAATAGCGGTATAATAAACGAGACGTTCGGGTACCGGGAGGGTTAAGCAGAGTCTCTTAAAGCAGATACTCAAAAGAATTTAAGCTGACCGATATTGCAGTCTTCCTGATTTTATCTTTGTCATTGGGTAACTGGCAAGGCAACTGAATTATTCTGTGTTAACGGGCAAACAGACGAGCGTACAGCAAGTACCGGCAATTCAGCGCAGGGTAACAGGGAACGAACGTTTCGAGATTGCAGTATTTTTATAAATTGAGCCGGAGTAGGTAATGAAAAGAATCACGATTGAAGATGTAGCCAAACGTGCCGATGTTTCCAAGGGAACTGTTTCTGCTGTGATAAACGCGAAGAATACAGTCAAACCCGAAACGAGAGATCAGATCCTGAAAGTGATGAAAGAACTTAATTTTCGTCCCAGGGGCATAGCCAGGAATTTAAAAAACGACAACCAGGATAAAAGTATCGGCGTCATCATCAAGGATCTGAATTATCCCTTTTATACATACATCGCCACCGGTGTAAAAGAATATGCTAACGACAAAGGATATTCAGTCATCGTGGCCAGTTCTGAAAATGATCATGAATGTGAGAAGAAATTATCCCACCTGTTCTCCAGCAAGGATATCAAAGGGACCATCATCGCACCGATAGTCGAAGGTATGGCGGAAATTGAACATCTGTTCAAGTTGAAGATGATCAATTATCCTTTCGTCCTGCTGGAAGATGTAAAAGGTATTCAGGCCAATGTAGTGGCCATTGACAATTTAAAGGCAATCAAGACCGCCGTCACCTATTTAATAGAGAGCGGCCACACCAAAATCGTACATTTTGCCGGTCCACCGAATTCATCACATACTCAGGAGCGTATTGAAGGTTTCCGTCATGCTTTCAGTGAGAGTCCCCTGGTGTTCAGCAGAAATATGATCATCTCGATCGGATCCCATTATGAAGAGAGTTATGCGCACACAATTGAATATTTCAAGAATAAGAGTCGTGCCGATTACCCGAGTGCCATTGTCTGTTTCAATGACCAACAGGCCCTGGCCGTTATGACCGCACTGCGGGAATTCAATCTGACTGTGCCCGATGATATATCCATAATCGGCAATGATGATATCTATTATGCCAAAATATATCCGGTTCCCCTGACAACCATTAGAGCCCCCCAACATGAAATTGGCAGAAGAGCGGCTGAGATATTAATCTCCAATATCGAATCTCCGCACCTGATGCCGAACAAAAAAGTCGTATTGGAAACAGAATTTATTATCAGGCAGTCATCCAGGGTTTTAACCCACAGTTAACCGTAAATTTTACCCTTTCTCTTACTAAAACATTAAGTTTAATATTGACATAGTGCATAAATATTTATAATATTAAAACGGTTCAATTGTAATTGAACTAATAATTTTATAGGATAAATTCCTTTTATTCCAAGCACAGACTAATTATAGGTCAGACAAAATATTCGATCGAACTTAACCATAAAATTAGAAAGAAAAAGAGATCTTATGGCAAGTAAATATTTTCCTAAAGTTGAGAAGCCGATCGCTTATGAAGGCAAAGAATCGAAAAATCCTTTGTCCTTTAAATACTATAATAAGCAACAAAGGGTGGGTGCTAAAACGATGGCCGAACATCTTCGTTTTGCCGTGGCCTACTGGCATAGTTTTATGGGTTCCGGTTCTGATATATTCGGCGGGGGTAGTTTTAAAAGAGAATGGCATAAGGCCAAGACTCCTATCGATCGCGCCAAAGATACAATGGATGCCGCCTTTGAATTTTTTCAAAAGTTAGGCATCGATTATTACTGTTTTCATGACCGCGACATCGCGCCGGAAGGAGACTGACTTTGCACAATCGTGTAAATTTCTGGAAACCATGGTTGAATACGCCCGGACGAAGCAGAAAGAAACCGGAGTAAAACTATTATGGGGTACTGCCAATTTATTCAATAATCCTATCTATGCCCAGGGTGCCGGGACCAGTCCCAATGCCCATATTATGGCCCTTGCTGCCGCACAGGTAAAAAACGCCATTGATGCCACCTATGAACTGGGCGGAGAAAATTATGTCTTCTGGGGTGGCCGCGAGGGGTACGAGACTTTATTGAATACCGATATGAAGAGAGAACTGGACCAGTTTGCCCGTTTTCTGCAAATTGCGGTTGATTATAAACAGAAAATTGGTTTTAAAGGTACCTTCCTGATCGAGCCTAAACCGAATGAACCGATGAAGCATCAGTATGACACCAACGCCGCTACAGCCCTGAATTTCTTACGGGAGCATAATTTACTGGATCACTTTAAACTGAATATTGAAGCAAACCATGCTACTCTGGCCGGCCAAACATTCGCACATGAGTTGACAGTAGCCTCAGCGGCAGGCAAGCTGGGCAGCGTCGACGCCAATCGCGGTGATTTGTTGCTGGGCTGGGACACCGATCAGTTTCCCACCGATATATATGATACCACCCTGGCGATGATCATTATCCTGAACCAGAACGGTCTGGGTCAGGGTGGACTTAATTTTGATGCCAAGGTCAGGCGTTGTTCCACCGATCACACCGATCTTTTCCACGCCCACATCGGCGGCATGGACACTTTCGCCCGCGGGCTGCTGGTTGCCCATAAAATAATCGAAGATAAAGTACTGAGCAGTTTCGTTGCTGAAAGATACAGCAGTTTTAAAACAGGGATCGGGGCTGAAATCATGTCCGGAAAAGTCGGACTGGCCGATCTGGAAAAATGGATTCTCAAACAGGACCAGCCTGTACTGCCCAGCGGACGGCAGGAAATGCTCGAAAATATTATCAATTCATATATCCTGTATTAGACCGGTATAACCAATACTGGTCAGGGGGCTGAATAAAAGTGTCCGGGCGGCTTACGTTAAAATGGACAGTCCCGGAACACATTTTTTTTCTTTGATCAATTTGATCAAAATGGGTATATTTATATATTGAACTAATCTTTCAGCAATCGCTTGGAGTGGTTAAAACTGAATATGGTGAATTTCATTAAAAATCATAAGTTTTTAATGATATTTATACCCTGCTCCGCCATACTGGTCCTGGCGATTATTCTCAATAAAAAGCAACCTGACGACGATATTCTGGCCCGCATCGGTGATAAGAATATCACCGTGAAGGAGTTTTTACGCCGCAGCGAGTTGACCATTCGCCCCAATAATTTTAAAAGTAAAAAGACCACACTTAACAACCTGCTATCAGAAAAAATGCTGGCCCTGGAAGCGCAACAGGATAAAGAACTGATCCGGAATCCCGTATTACTGGGCGCCATCAGAGGGATTAAAGAACAATCCATGCGCAGCGCCTTGTACCAGGAAGCTGGCTTACAACAAAGTCAAATTGGATTCCAATGAAATTTCAAAGGTATATAAACTGTCCCAGAGAGAATATGAACTCGAATTTTATACCGTGCGTGATAAAGCAATAGTTCAAAAGATCGAAACTCTGGTTGATTCCCTGCCCGGCATGACCGATAAAATTTTTGCGGATTTAGCAGAAATCGCCGGCAAGAAACCGCTGCACAAAGTCGCCTATAACAACCAGGACGACGAAGCGATTCACCAGGCCTTATATAGGGACCCACTAAAGCCGGGTGCTGTTATCGGTCCGCTCAAACTTGGTAATGGTGAATATATAATTATGAAAGTCTTGAACTGGGTTGATTATCCGCTGATCAGCGGTGAGGATCAGCGTATCCGCTGGAACAAAGTAAAAGAAAAAATACACGAAACCAAAGCGAACCAATTGTGGCGTTCCTACCAGGTCGACCTGATGCAGGGGAAAAAAATTGAGTTTAATGAACAGGCTTTCAAGGTATTAGCAAAGCTAGCCATGCAAAAATATCTCAACGAGACTGTCAAGGATTCCCTTAATTATCAACTGACCGATCTTCCAGCGGCAGTAGCAGAAATTGATCCGCAGGCTCCTTTTTTCACTGCTGATAACACGGTCTGGTCCGTGGCTGACTTTAAACAGGAACTTTTATCTCATCCCCTGGTCTTCCGGACCAAATATTTGAACCAGAATAATTTTAACCGCCAGTTTCAACTGGCCATTGTGGATCTGATGCGCGATCATTATTTAACCCGTGAAGCCTACCGGCGATCTCTCGACGATGCGCCTGAGATCACCCGGACTGCCGGAATGTGGCAGGATGCATATCTGGCCATCCAGCAGGAGAAAAATATTATCGATGCTGCCATTAAACAGGGTTTGATCAACGAAAATGATCCAACCGGTAAGCGAAACTACTGGGAATCATATGTAGGCAATATTCAGAAAAAATACGGTGAATCTGTCTCTATCAACAACAGCGCGCTTGATAAAATATCACTGACCACAATTGATCTCGTGGCCATTCAACCGGGGCTTCCCTACCCGGTGGTGATGCCCAATTTTCCGACCTTTATCGCCTCGGAAAATCTGGACTATATAAAACAGGAAAAAGTGTTTTAACAGGTGTGGCCTAAGCTAAAATCAATCAATCATTTATTTGGCACAAATAATTGACTAAATCATTAACTAAGAGGTAATTGATATGAAAGTGAAGATCACATTCTTACTAATTGCTCTGCTTTTAGGTATGCTGAGTCAAAGTATACTGTATGGAGGCACTACCGGTAAGATTGCCGGTGTCATTACTGAAACTGCCACGGGATCCCCGTTGATATCGGCTAATGTTTTCCTCAAAGGTACCACCATGGGGGCCGCCACAGATCTGGACGGCAACTATGCTATTATCAACATCCCCCCGGGTACATATACTGTCGTGGTTTCGATAATCGGTTTCCAGCAGATGGAATTCGAAAACGTGCGGGTTAATTCGGATCTGACCACGAAAATAAATGCAGCCATGCAAACCAGAATCGAAGAAATGGAGACGATCATTATTACGGAAGACCGCGATCTGGTCATCCGGGACATGACTGCTTCTATGGCCACCACCGGTGCCGAGCAGATCAGGGATCTGCCGGTGACGCAGATTTCGGAAGTTCTGCGGTTGAATGCCGGCATTATCGAATCGGACGGCCGCCTGCACATCCGCGGCGGCAGACCCGGTGAAATAGCCTACTGGGTGGACGGTATATCAGCCACCGATATGTATGATGGCCGGATTGGTGTAGTCGTGGAAAACAACTCCGTCCAGGAACTGCAGGTAATCAGCGGTACATTCAATGCCGAGTACGGCCAGGCCATGTCTGGTATAGTTAATATTGTAACGAAAGAAGGGGGCAAAAAATATTCCGGCCAGATCAAACTATATGCCGGCGACTACTGGAGCAGCGATGATAAATTCAGCCTGTACAAGGAACTGGAAACTGCCAGGGATCCCGTTTCCGGTCTGGCCAGAGTTGTGTCCGGTAAACGCGATTACCCGTTGAAGAACTTCGATCCGACTTCTCTTTATAACGGGGAGGTCAATCTCAGTGGACCTGTACCTTTATTGGAAGATCAGTTCAGTTTCTTTGTCAACGCACGCTATTTCTATGATGACGGCTATTATTACGGGCGGCAATGGTATAAACCCAACGGTTCACCGGGGGATAATTCTTTAGTGGCGATGAATCCCAACCAAACCATGTCAGTGCAAGCCAAAATAAATTTCGATCTCACCAAGAACACTAAAATAAACTATAACTTCTTCTGGAACAAGGGCAAGAGGGACCGTAATTATTTCAGAGCCGGTGGAACGGATTTCCAGGGTTTTAATGGGTTCAATGTTCATGATTATAAATATGTTCCCAATGGCCTGCCCCAATCGCACAGCCAGGGATTTACCTCTATTCTGGCCCTCAACCAGATCCTTTCACAATCTACATTTTTCGAGTTACGGATCAGTAATTACTATTCGGAATTCCAGCAGTATGTCTATAAAGATCCGACCACAGCAGTAAAATATCTGGTCAGCGTCACAGAGGATACGGCCAAGGGTATTGTCGCCGAAATATTTGATCCTGCCACTGCCGAAGGGCAGGTTAAACTGCAAAACATCATACAACTTGGTGGCGTCTTTGAATATATCTCTGATCCAAACGGTCCGAACGGTTATATCGATCCTAGCTCGATCAATACACCGACTTCCTACAGTTTTATGAACAGAGGAATGGATGTCACCCATATGAAGCGTAGCACGGGCTACTGGGTGGGTAAACTTGATTTTACCTCGCAATGGACCAAAACGCAACAGTTGAAATTCGGGGCAGAAACACGATTTTCCGAACTAAATCTGCACAGTTATCAGATTATTCCCCAGACAGATGCTACCGGTACTGAACTTGAACCATTTTTACCCACGGTTCCGGAAGTGGGTAGTGTATTTCGGAACGACTATAATAGAAAACCGCTCGAGTTTTCTACCTATGTGCAGGATAAAGTTGAATTCGAAAACATTATTCTGAACATAGGTCTGCGTTACGACTATTTTAATGCGAATGCCAAGGTACCGACTGATCCGACTGATCCCAATATTTATTCTCCCTTCAAAAACAAGAATAAATATTACGGCTGGGTCGATATGCCGGATAATTACGAAGGCACCACCGATCAATATATCCGGGAAATGGTGGAATCCGGCCAGTTCAGGGAATACACCCCGGAAGAACGCCGTGCCTTCATGCAGAAATCAGTCGATGCCAAGATGGCCCTCAGTCCCCGTCTTGGTATAGCATTTCCGATCACCGATCGCGGAGTTATCCATTTTTCATACGGACATTTCCTGCAAATTCCGGAATTTCAGTATCTGTATACCAACCCGGATTTTAAAATCACCAGCGGTTCGGGCAATACGGTATTTGGCAATCCGGATCTGGATCCTCAAAAAACCGTCATGTATGAACTGGGTTTGCAGCAGCAGCTTACCAATGATATTGGAGTGGATGTCACCCTGTTCTACCGGGATGTTCGCGATTGGGTCGGAACAAGTCCATTGGTTCAAACCGCCAAAACAGGTGTGAAATATTCATGGTATGAAAATAAAGACTATGAAAACGTACGGGGTATAACTTTAAAAGTTGAAAAACGCCTTTCCAATCATTACTCTTTCCGCACCGATTATACGTTCCAGACTGCCGAAGGCACCTATTCCAGTCCTGTCGATGCCTACAATGCGGCTTTGGCCAATCAGGCACCGGTTTTAGCATTACTCCCCATGAACTGGGATCAACGTCATACCTTTAATGCCCAGCTGATCCTGGACATTTCACAATGGACCGTCTCCCTCATCGGCAGATACTGGAGCGGGCGTCCTTATACACCGAGTTTTGCCGTGGCCGAACGCGGAGGAGCCTCGGCGGTCAGCGGTCTGACCAACAACAGCGCCCGCCGTCCACAACAAAGAAATCTGGATGTAACTGGTAAACAGATTATTCCAGTTGAGTCCGCGTTTCACTCTCGAATTCTTTATAAATGTATACAATGTACTGGATGTGCGAGATGCCGCAGTAGTCTATGGCGATACGGGCAGCCCCGAATATACTACCACAATCAATCCATCCAAAATTCCTTATAATGCCGAACGGATAAGCACGGTCGAAGATTTTGTTTTACAACCATCCTGGTATACAGCGCCTCGTCAGATTCAACTGGGAATTATTTTTGGATTTTAATTACGCTTAAGGAGAAACTAGTATGAAAAGAAGTATATATTCCATTCTAATACTACTGGCCGTGATGGTTTTAATACCATCTGCACTGCTGGCCCAGATGGACCTGCTGCACGGTACGGATGATGAATCCCGGATGGGTACACACTCCGGAAACCAGTTTCGGACCACTTTTTTCAATGACGGCACATACGGAGGCCGTGTAAATACATCCCCCGGAGATCGCCGGTGAATGGCCGATAAATTCAGGACATTACTACCTGGTCGATGGTAATATCTTCGTCGGCTCGGAATTGAGAGACAGGCAGGGAGTGCTGCGGCAGATTCTCAGTGAAAATAAATGTGTGAACGTAGGAGGTTCCAGAGGCGATCAGGATCCGGTCACCGGTGCCTGGTGGACCTTCCTGCCGCTGCCCGGTTTTGCCGATCCTGACGGCGACAGAATAGCGATGTCAAAAGGTTCATCCGAATGGCCCAATTCATGGCCGTCTTTCTGGCCCGACAAATACAACGAAGTCGACGATCCGGGCTGGCGCAACGATGATATCGACGGTAATCCGAACAAGGCGGCCTGGAACGGATACTTCGGCAAGAACGTATTCAACGCCGACGAAGAGAGTTACTTCGTGGCCGATGATTACATGAACCGTGAATTCGATTTTTACCCTGATTCGACCGATCTGAACCGGAAGGGATTAGGTTTAAGAATCTATGTCAGAGGATTCCAATGGGCCAAAGCAGCAGTGGAAGATGCCTTATTCTGCCTGTATGATATAGAAAACATCGGTACTTTTAAGCATGATAAAATGATCTTTGCCTATAAGATCGGCAATAACATGGGTGAAACCACTCAGGGTGGAGACGTAGGGGATGACAATGCAGCATTCGTGCGTGAGTTAAATATCGCCTATATGACCGACAACGACGATGTCGGTGCCGGCAACTATAGCCCGGTCGGATATTTCGGCGGAGCCTTCCTGGAAAGCCCGGGCAATCCCTACGACGGCATCGATAACGATAATGACGGGCAAGCCGGAGCCGGCATAAACATCAGCGAAGGAGTTATGGCAGATCACTACTCTTAATCCCAATGACCCATTGTGCTGATCAATTATAAAACGTATCAACGCACTCTGACCACTCTGGCCGATACTCTGACTCAACTGGGTACCGATACACTGCTGGTTACTTACAGCGACCGTATTTTTAAATTTTATGCCGGAATAAATTTAGAGGAAATTGGCGATAATTTAGTCGATGATAATCTGAATGGACTGATCGATGAAAACAGAGGGGCAACTGATGCCCAGGGTATCTTCCGCTATCTTTATATAGTTGACGACCAGGGGTATAAATGTATCGACTACTTTCAATAGTGATTCTTCTGCCAATGGTATGACCAACCTGATGATGGAAGAACGCCGCAATGATGGCATCGATAATGACGGCGACTGGGATCCCCTCAGCGATGATACCGGCGCCGATGGTCTGGCACCCGGCGTCAGAGGTTACCCCGGTCCGGATGTCGGTGAAGGCGATGGACGACTCACCTCCGGTGAACCGCATTTCGATAAAACCGACATCGACGAGACCGATATGCTGGGACTGACCAGTGTTAATCTGTACGAATGGTCATCCGTCACCCAGTATGATGATCCCGGCTACTGGCAATTGATGATACCGGGTATATTCTCAATCCCGCAGCAAGCTTTGAATGTTGAATTGTTGTTCGGTTCCGGATATTTCCCGCTGGTTCCCGGGCAAATTGAAAGAATTTCCATGGGTATAATTTGCGGAACTGATTACGATAATCTGGTACTCAATAAGCAATATGTCGCCCAGGCCTATAATCAGAATTACAATTTCTCCAAGGCGCCCTATATCCCGACCCTGCGGGCCCTGGCCGGCGACAACCGCGTTACCCTGTTCTGGGATAGTTTCGCCGAAGAATCAGAGGATCCGATCAGCGGTTACGATTTCGAAGGATACCGCATCTACCGTTCCACCGATCCCGGTTTCAATGACATGAATCCGATTACCGACGGATACGGTACCAGCGCTACTACCCCGCTGTTCCGCAAACCGCTGGTTCAGTTCGATCTGGACAACGAATATTCCGGTTTTGCCGCCGTCCCCACCATGGGCGTACAATTCTACCTGGGTAATAACACCGGACTGCAGCATTACTGGGTGGACACCACCGCCGTCAACGGCTTCAGATATTTTTATGCCATCACTTCCTACGATCACGGTGATCCGGCCCTGGGCATCGATCCATCCGAATGCACCAAATTCGTGGCCGTACAGTCCTCCGGTGAAATAGAAAAGGGAAGCAATGTAGTCATCGTCAGACCGGAAGCACCTTCGGCTGGTTACCGGCCGGCCGATTTCAAAGATGCCCGCATTGCCAGCGGAGCCAATAACACCGCCGACGGTTCGATCAGTTACGACATTGTCGACCGCGATTCGATCAAAAACAATCATACCTATCAGCTTACTTTTCAGGAAGCGACCAATGCCTCCGGTTACCGCTCCAGCACCAGTTTCACCCTGGTCGACTCCACCACCGACGACACCCTGTTAGCCAACACTTCACTGGCCGGAGACGCGACGGAAGGATTGCCCGTCATCGACGGATTTAAATTAGCATTTTCCGGTAATGCCGACCTGCTGGATTACAATACTGATCTTTCCGGCTGGAATGCCACGGGCATTCCCACTTTTACTTTCAGGCCTTTCCGTTATCCAACCACTTCCCAGTATCACGCTGAGTCTGCCGATTACGAGGTCATCATGGGCGAAGTGGGTATTGACCGTTCGGTACCCTATCGCAGAGGTTCATCTGCTGCCGACAGTCTGAAGGCCATGGATGTCAACTTTACCGTGATCAATACGATTACCGGCCAGAAGGTTCCTTTCGCTTTCAGGGAACGGCATGTACCCACCACGGCCGATTCGGGTAAATTCACCTTTAACTTAACCAGACGGCAATCCGATGAAATCTATTTCCTGAACGATAGCCACGCCCAGATTTTGCACCTGGCAACTTTACTACACCATTACATCGACTACCCAGGCCGACAGTTTTCCGGCCGTGCCGGGTAATGTGCTGACCCTGGTACTGACTAAACCGTTTCTGTCCCACGATACTTATACATTCACCACCCAGCAGGCGTCAATAAGCCAGGAGCAGGCCAAGGTGGATCTGGACAGAATACGGGTAGTTCCCAATCCCTATATCGTCACCAATTCCTGGGAACCTGAAAATCCTTATGCCAACGGGCGGGGCGAGCGCCAACTCCATTTTACCCATTTACCATCCAAGTGCACCATCCGCATCTTCAATGTGCGCGGCCAGCTAGTCAATACCCTGGAACACCAGGCTGCGCTCAATGACGGCACTGAAATATGGGATATGCTGTCCAGGGATAATCTGGAAATATCCTACGGGATCTATATCTATCATATTAAGGCCGATGGCATTGGTGAAAAGATCGGTAAATTCGCGATTATTAAATAAGGGAGGTAAATCATGCGAACACATAAAAATCTCAATCCACTGGTTTACCGGCCTACATTTATGCAAATAGCAAAGGGAGTTATAAAGATGAAAACATATGTGGTATTAATTACAGGATTGCTGCTAATATTATATTCGCCAATCCAGGCCCAGCAGAGTGTCACTAAAGTCGGAACCACAGCAGCCGGTTTTCTGGCCATCGACGTCGGCCCCAGAGCGACTGCCATGGGCGGAGCGTATGTATCGCTGGCCAACGACGCCACAGTGCATGTACTGGAATCCAGCGGGGATTGCCAGGATAAACGGTTTCGAGGCTTCATTCAGCAATACAAACTGGATTGCTGATCTCGGATTCAATTTTGCCGGCATAGTCATGAATTTCGGGAATCTGGGTACCCTCGGTATCAATGCGACTTTTATCAGCATGGATCAGATGGAAAGGACCACCGAATTCCAGCCTGATGGCACCGGCGAGTTTTTTGATGCCGGAAGTTTCGCCGTCGGCTTGAGTTATGCGCGGAATCTTACCGAGCAGTTCGCCATAGGCTTCAATGCCAAATATATCTCTGAGCGGATATATCATTGCAATGCTAATGGATTTGCCCTGGATGTGGGCGCATTATTCGATACCCATTTTCAGGGAATTACACTCGGTATGAGTATTTCAAATTATGGAACAAAAATGCGCCTGGACGGGCAGGATCTGATAGTCCAGCATGATGCCAATGACGTTATTTCAGGTAACAATCCCAAGATTAACGCAAAATATCAGACCGATCCTTTCGAGCTACCATTAATGTTCCGGGTCGGTGCTTCAACGGATCTGCTGCAGGGAGAATATAACAGTAATTTTGTACTGTCGGTAGATGCCTTGCACCCGAGTGACGATGCCGAATATGTGAATATCGGCGGCGAATACATCTTTTACGATATGTTTTCATTAAGGGCAGGCTATAATAAACTATTCGTGTCCTCCGAACAGGGCCTGACCTTCGGCGGCGGAATACGTTACTACAATCGATGGAACAAATACTTCTATCTTTATCGACTACGCTTTCATTGATTTTGGGGTATTCTCATCAATCCATATGTTCAGTGTGGGTTTAGGTTTGTAATCTGCTTCATTCAAAGGGATGAGAAATTTAAAAGTCTCATCCCTTAAAAATGAAAGGGCTTTGGGCATAAACAGATTATTGTGTTATGACCAAAGCCCTTAATTATTATCCCTGGCAGCTGACTGATCCCGAAGAATTGTCATGCCAACCAGGAAGAATCTATTCTCTACTTCAGCAGGACTAATTTTTTGACCTGGACAAATTCACCCGTATTTAATTTGTAAAAATAAATTCCCGCGGCCAGATCAGTGCCGTTCAATTTTACCTGATGATGACCTGCCGGGTAATCGCCGCTGGCCAGTACTTTTACCACCTCGCCCAGTATGTTCACCAGTTGCAACTGAATATCGCTTCCGGCAGCTAATGTGAATTCGATGGTCGTGGACGGATTGAACGGATTAGGATAATTCTGATACAATATATAACTCATATTTTCAACCGGATTATCCCTGACGCTGCTGATGATACCCGTACCTTCTTCAAAGATATAGTATTCATCGGCAGCGATGTTCAGCGCAACTTCTGTTGTATTATTGGGCCACCTGACTATCAGGCTGTCCACCGTAGTCGCCGGGCCCAGACCGAAATGTGCCCATAGATAGCACTGGCTCATTCCACCACCGCCGCCCTGAATATCCCTGATCTGCCTGAGAGAACCTGCCACTGCCGTAATGCGTGCACCAATTGCCGCCCGGTTGCTGATAACGCCTTTTGGTCTGATACCGATCCAGTGATTGCCGTTGCCTCCTTCATTATGCAGCAGTTTTTTCGAAGACTCGTTAAAAAAGATATCCAGGAAACCATTGTTGTCATAATCGATAAACATCGCGCCACGGTAAGTCCCACTTACAGCAGAAACTCCCGTTGCCACACTTACATCAACCCAGGTATCACCGTCATTCCTGAATAGTTTCTCCGTTTGACCATTAAGCCGGCCGACCAGCAGATCCTGATCGCCGTCGTTGTCATAATCACCAAAGCAGGCTCCCCTGGAATTCGCATATGCCGAATCCAGGACTGTGCCGGCTGTGACACCGATGAAATAGTCACTCTCATTACGGTAAATTCTGCTGTTACCCGCGGTGTCTCCCGAAAAGGGAGTTATAAATAAATCAACATCACCGTCGTTATCATAATCGCCCCAGCAGGAAGAAATCGCCGAATTGGCGCCCAGTCCGGAAGTAGTCGTATCGGTGTAAGCGAAAGCGCCGCCCTCATTGATGAATAAAGCACAAGGTTCGGAGGTTCTGGTGCGGATCGACGGCAGCCACAAATCGATTAAACCATCGTTATTGACATCCACCCACTGGGGATTCCATGATTCTAAAATAATCTCAAATCCTAAAACATCCGTGGCGACATTGTTAAACACCATTTCATCATTCTGCAATACATACGCCGGACCGGCCAGACCACTGGTCAGTTGATTTCCACCGGCAAAGGCCACATCCAGGTCGCCATCCTGATCAAAATCGGCAGCCGTGATTCCCCAGATGGTATATCCTGCCGCATAGGTATTGATGCCCGCTGCTACAGATATATCGGCAAAAACACCATCATCGTTGCGATATAAATGAACACCACCCTGCGCCGTAAACAAGATCAAGATCACCGTCGTTGTCAAAATCCCCCCAGACCACTCCTTGAGCAGTGGCATTATCATTTAATCCTGCTTCCGCTGATACATCAGTGAAAAAACCATTATCGTTTCGGTACAAAACATGCCCTGAACCGCGTCCCGAAATTATCAGATCAATATAACCGTCATTATTATAGTCCCCCCAGGCACAGCCGAACTGGCCGATGGTTGTGGTAATTCCTAAATTATTTTCAGTTTGAGTAAAATTTATTTCCTGGGCCGGGAGTACCGCCGGGTTGAGCATAAAAACTAGTATGCTGATAAAGACTAAAAATATTGCTGACTTTTTTTTCATAATTTCCTCCTGTATGTATTATTTGTTGAGATGATCATGACAGGTATTATCACTTTTCATGATGTTACCTGTAAAACAAGGTATCTGATGGAAAATTAAAGTGCTGACTGGAATCAGCTTATTTTTAATTATAATAATTGATCAGGATAGATGCAATTTTTTATGACCAAAAAGTCCGTTAATTCTTAACCCGGGTAACAGCCAGGTCTCACGGCAACCGGGGCTAAAAATAAAACTCAGCCACTCTCCCCTTCTCCTGGCAGAAAAGGGGAGGATATGGTTGAGTCCTTTCTCACATGCGTACCGGACAATGGTGAGAGTGATGATTGGTGCTAACGATAACTGCTTCTCTTAAAAAAATGAATATCTTTATGCATAATTAATCATACTTAAAAGATTTACGCCGTTCGGCCAGTTCATTCTGAATCTGCAAATTTAACTTCTTGTCAATAGTGTAGAACATCAATGCTACTACACCGATAAAGAATGTGATCGCCGGGAAAATACTGGCGGTCATGCGGATGCCGAACAAAGCCTGTTCCGTTTGAGCCGTATTAGCCACATAACCGTAAAAACCGAGAATCCATAAGCAGATAGATCCACCCAGGCCCAGACCTGCTTTCAGGGCGAAGACAATTCCGGCGAAGACCACACCGGTAGCCCGGCGCCTGGTCCGCCATTCCGCAAAATCAGCCACATCACCCATCATGGCCCACAGCAATGGAATTGTAGGTCCATAGGCCAATGACTTGAGTATATTCAGTACGAAGGCCGATCCGATTGAACTGGCTGGCAAGGTGATGAACAACGCGGTAAATACAGTGGTCAGGAATAATCCGACCAGAAACACATTTCGCTTGCCAAAACGGATGGCCAGGGCTTTGGATATTAAGACACCGATAATCGTTACCACCTGGCCGCACATATTGAATAGCCCGAATCCAACCTGTGTCACGTTTCCGCGGTCTTCGTTAACAATTAACCCGAAAGCATTGAGTAATGAATGCCACCAGCTGGCACTGCCACCTGCCGGTGTTGATACCAGGCCCCATGTTTGCAGAAATGAATACAGGGATTCCTTGTCGGCATAATAAGTAAAATAATAAAACATCGCGCTGCCCCACAGCGCCAGGGTAATGAACAAGAATAAAGTCAGGATAAACATCGCTATCCATGGCTTGTTCTTCAGCAGATCAGCAAAATCCTGCTTAGGTGATGATTTTTGTTTTGGATCAGGTTTAATTCGTTCATGGACGCTGAAAAAAGTGATCACAAAGAATACAATTGATATAAGGGCAAACAGGCCAATGGTCATCGACCAGCCTTTGGCCAGGTCGCCCTGGCCGAATTTTCCGGCTAAGGGCCAAACCAGTCCCTGTATGATAAATGTCGCCACCATGGCAGAGAAAAAGCGATACTGGGACAGGCTGGTGCGTTCGTTCACATCGCCGGTGATCACGCCATTAAGAGGCTGAATAAGGCAGATTGTTGACAGAATAAACAGTCATCAGCAGGAAGTAGGTAATATAAGCATAGATAAGTTTTCCTGTCGCACCAAAGTTTGGCGTGGTGAAAGTCAGAAAGAACATCAGAGCAAAGGGAACTGCCGACCATAAAACCCAGGGACGGAATTTACCCCATCTGGTCTCGGTACGATCGGCAATGACTCCCATCATCGGATCAAAAAAAGCATCCCAGAATCGTCCGGCCAGCAGCAACCATCCGGCCGCTACTGCCGAAATACCGAAAACATCAGTATAGAAGCCTGCCTGAAACATCAACATAGTCTTGAAACACGAAGTTAGCTGACGCATCTCCGAGACTGTAGCCAATTTTTTCTCTTACGGGAACTTTACCTATAATTGCTTGCACAATTCACCCTTCAGATTTTTAATTAGTTCTATTTTATCTTAAGAAAGAATATCTGAGTTACCAATTATTTCTGATCCGGAAACCGGTTAAATTACATGTAGAATAACTTTTACCAGGTCCTGATCCCGGGAAGAATTACCTGGTTATATTTTAATAAATCAGGATGATATTCTACTAAACGATACCGTTAACAATATTTGGATACATATACTGTGTTCTTGTCTCAAATCAGAAAAATAGAATATTATTTAATAGGTAAAATAATAATTGAACCGTTTCAATAATAAAGATGCAGTTTCAAAAAAGCAAGCAAAAAACATTCATTTTTATCATTCGTCTGAAATTTTTATCGGGGTCATTAAGAAATAGATAGTGCTACTTTTTAGTTGTAACTGCTATTTACTCTGCTTGAATTGACAGGAACTATAATGAACTATTTAAAAACTCTTTTTAATCTGGATAACCAGATAGCCGTTCTAACCGGCGGTGCTGGTGTACTTGCCGGTGAAATGGCCAGAGGCTTGTTACGCGCTGGTGCCAAAGTCGTCCTGCTTGATATCAATATTGAGCTGTTAAAAGTCAGAGTTGAATCTCTACGCCATGACGGGGCTGAGGTTATCGGCATCAGTTGTGACGTACTCAATAAAAAAAATCTCGAGGAAACTGAGAGTGAGATTCGGGACAGATTCGGACGGATCGATATATTAATTAATGCGGCCGGCGGCAACATGCGCAATGCCACTATCGGAGTTGAACAGAACATTTTCGATCTGCAAATCGAACATTTTAAGGAAGTCACCGATTTAAATCTTCTCGGCACTGTTTTACCAACCCTGATTTTCGGAAAATTGATGGCAGAACAGAAAAAGGGATCAATTATTAATATTTCTTCGATGGCCACTCAGCGGGCGATCACGCGGGTGGTAGGCTATTCAGCCGCCAAGGCAGCCATTGAAAATTTTACCCGCTGGATGGCGGTGGAATTGGCTCAAAAATTCGGAAATGGAATCAGGGTGAATGCCATTGCACCGGGTTTTCTGCTGACCGAACAAAACAGAACCCTCCTGACAAATGTCGACGGATCTCTCACTCCGCGGGGCAAAACTATCATCGATTTAACCCCTTTCCGTCGCTTTGGCGAGCCGGCCGAACTCATTGGTGCAATTATATTTCTGTGCAGTGACGCCTCCAGATTCATCACCGGAACTATTTTACCCATTGATGGTGGTTTTAATTCTTTCAGCGGAGTGTAGACATGGCCTTAGAACAGACCTGGCGATGGTTTGGTCCCGGGGACCCGGTCACTCTCCAGGAAATTAAACAGACCGGTGCAGTCGGCATCGTTACTGCCCTGCACCATATTCCTGGCGGTGCAGTCTGGCCCGCCGCTGAAATTCTGACCAGAAAAAAAATGATTGAAGCGCAGGGTTTAAAGTGGTCGGTGGTGGAGAGTTTACCCGTTCACGAAAATATAAAAAAAAGAAAAAATAATTACCGGCAGTATCTTGATAATTACAAGGACTCCCTGCGCAACCTTGGCCGCTGCGGGATCGATACGGTATGTTATAATTTTATGCCGGTTTTAGACTGGTCCCGTACCGATTTGCAGGTAACAGCTGCCGATGGAGCCATTACCACCCGATTCGACGTGACTGCCATGGCCGCCTTTGATCTGTTTATACTGCAGCGTCCTGCTGCCGAACAGGATTACAGTTCTGAACAGTCAGTCTGCGGCCAAACGGTATTATAACGGTCTTACGCAAAATCAAAAAGATAAATTAGTGCAGACCGTCTTGTTTGGTTTTCCCGGATCGCTGGAGGAATATACCCTGGCTGAATTCAAATCGGCTCTGCAGGAATATACCCGGCTGGATGCTGCCGAACTTCGCTATAATTTGCTGACTTTTATCAGGGAAATCATGCCGGCTGTCGAAGAATCCGGCCTACGCCTGGCCATTCATCCTGATGATCCACCCTGGCCTCTACTCGGCCTGCCAAGAATTGTCAGCAATAAAAACGATCTTGAGCAGATTTTAAATTCAGTTGATTCGCCGGCCAACGGTCTGACCTTCTGTACAGGTTCCCTGGGAGCGAGCACCGGCAACGATCTGGTCGATCTGGCCGGGAGTTTTGCTCACCGGATAAATTTCATTCATCTACGCAATCTGACCAGGAACACGGCCGGTGATTTTACCGAATCTTACCACCTGGCCGGTGATCTGGACATTTACGGAGTGATGAAAGTACTGTTACAGGAGCAGAAACGGCGGATCAGTGCAGGGAGAACGGATCTCCGCATGCCCATGCGGCCCGACCATGGTCTGCTTACGCTGGCTGACCAGCACAAAAAAGGAATTTATCCCGGCTATTCACTGTTCGGCCGCATGAGAGGACTGGCTGAACTGCGGGATCTGGAGATGGGAATTATACGCTCCCTGGAATTATAGAAACTGTGTCATCGTCTTTAATCTTTTATCTTTGGTCTTTTTTCTCTTATCTTACAAACATCCGGAAGCCACAACGTTTTTAATTGTTATTTCTGAAGTTATCCGATTTCGTCCAATTTAGTCCGCACAATCATTTGCCAAATTTTTGCCAAAAATTTTTGTTAAGGATGTTAGTCGCTCTGCCATGTTGATCCACCTCCTAAGATATGTAAATTATTTTTAACGTGAATCGAGATATCACTTCAGCAGAACCATCTTCCTCACCTGCTCATATTCCCCTGCCTGCAGCCGGCAATAAATCCCGCTGGGGAGATTTGTCGCCTGCCATTCGTATTTATGTACCCCGGGATTTAGTTTTTCTGATACAAGAGTAGCAACCTGTTGACCGAGAATATTAAACATTTTTAGAGTGACAAATCCATATATAGGAATATCAAATTCGATGGTTGTGGTCGGGTTGAATGGATTGGGATAATTTTGCTTTAATCCAAAGGAAAATGGTATTTCTTTTTTACTTTCATTTATAGGAGTTGATTGATTACTCCTATAGACTCCTCCACCGTCTGTCCCGGCGAAAAGATACCCATTTGAATTTATGGCCAGAGATCTGACAGTAGTATTCGTCAGACCTGTTTGTGTCCAATAATACCCATTCTTAGTTGAACAGAAAACTCCACTACCAGATGTCCCAGCATAAAGTTCCCCAATGGAATTTATAGCAAAAGAATAAATAGTATAATTCGGCAGGCCGGTCTGTATCCAATTATCCCCATTATTGGTCGAACGGTAAACACCCGAAGAAGACCCGGCAAAAATATAACCTATGGAATTTATAGCCAGAGCAGAAACATAATTCATTGGAGTTCGTTCCCAACTATCCCCGTTGTCGATTGAACGAAAAAGTCCATTCTCTGCTCCAGTAAAAATAACTCCACTTGAATTTATGAGAAGAGAACTAAAGCCGTAATACCAATCAGTTACTTTGATTTGTGTCCAATTATTTCCGTTATCGGTGGAATGAAGAATTGCACAATAATCTGTCCCAGCATAAATATCCCCACTGGAATTTATGGCCAGAGATAAGATTCTACATTCACTATCAATTGGTGTCCAGGTATCACCGTTATCGATGGAACGATATATTTTACCATCCGTGCCAGCAAAAATGTGCCCATTGGAATTTATGGCCAGAGAATAAACAGAAAGGTTTTTCAGACCAGTTTGAATCCAGTTATTGCCATTATCCGTTGAACGGTAAATACCGCTACTGGATGTTCCTGCGAAAATATGTCCGCCGGAGGTTATGACCAGAGATCTGACAGTTGTATTAATCAGACCATTATTACTTTGTGTCCAATTGTTACCCTCGACATTCGAACGGTAAATACCTCCGCTAGATGTACCGGCAAAAATATTGTCACTGGAATTTATAACCAGAGAACTGACAGGAATTTCACTAAAATCCTTTTTCCCCCAGTTATACCCATTATCGGCGGAGTAGTAAACTCCATAAAATGTACCGGCAAAAACCTCCCCGCCTGAATTTACAGCAAAAGAAAAAACGGTGTTATCCGTCAGACTGGTATGTTCCCAACTATCTCCGTCATCGGTTGAACGGTAAATTCCACTTTGAAATGTCCCGGCAAGAATATCCCCGCGTGAATTTATGCCCAGATAAGAAGGTGTATCATAATTTAGACCGCTATTACATTGTGTCCAATTTTCTCCGTTATCGGTCGAACGTTGAATTCCACCTCCACCCGCTGTAAAAATATATCCATTGGACTTTATGACCAGACTCATAACTTCTTTGCCAGTATAACCATTAATGACTTTTGTCCAACTGTCGCCATTATCAGTTGAGCGATAAACACCGCCCCCCCACCATGTCCCGGCAAAAATGTGTCCACTCGAATTTATGGCCAGAGCTCTGACAGTATTATAATTCTCATTGACGTTCAAACCATTATTAATTTGCATCCAATGCTCTCCGTTGTCGGTTGAACGGTAGACTCCGTCATCCGCTGTCCCGGTAAAAATATAGCCAACTGAATTTATGACCAGAGCATAAACATAAATGTTTGTCAGACCAGTTTGAATCCAGCTATTGCCATTATCTATGGAGCAGAAGACTCCACCACTTTTCGTTCCAGCAAAAATATGACCACTAGAATCTATCACTAAAGATGTAATGTCTCCACCATATGGCCCATTAGTCTGTTGCCAAAAATCTTGAGCATTAGAAAAAGAAGTCAATAGAATTATCAATAATAAAATAATAGTACTTTTCATTTCATTCTTCCGTTGTTTTTAAAGTATGGAGAGAATAAATCTAAAATAAGGATCAAAGTCTCCATATTCTTACCAATTTCATTAAAAACTTTAATCAAATATTTAAGCACACTGGCAGTATATTTACAAGTAATAAAATAGATCTTTTGTTGTCTGGAGTCTGCCGGATTTATATTTGATAATATAATATTTAAATCTGTAGAATCAACGGATATTTTATGGGAAGAGAGAATACGGTTAAGTTACGGTAGTGTGTGTCAGCACAACCTGAAAGTTGTGGCTTCCGATTTGTTTATCTTTCAAATTATCGCGATCTAAAAATCGCGACTACCGGTATCTTTTCTTTGTCTACACCTGGCGGTAGATCTTCCTTCTCTGTGTCTTTGTTTCTGACTAAGTATCTTTGTGCCTTCTTTAAATATTGAAGGAGGGACTCGGACCCTCCTCTGGCAGCTGCCGGATCACTTATTTAACAAATTTTCCCAAACACTTCTTTTTAAAAATTAAAAAAATTTCCAGAACGCATTTTCTCCCTCTGACAGGTACTATCTTCCTATAAGAATCTGATCCGAACCACCATTCGAGATCTCGCCGCGTCATCAAAGATTGGGATAAAATCTCTACATTCTTAACCTCGGATTATAAAGTACTAGTCCGAGATATTGAAATTTTGCAGTTATGAATTGTGCAGATTTAATGTCATTACGGGATATTCTCGGCAACAGTATTCTCAAGATGGTTTAACGGTATTCACACCTCGCCTCCGGCTATAAGCGAAAAATGATTAATAATAACAACGGTAAGTTTTCGATTTGCCAAATATTTGCAAAAAATGAAAAATCGGAGGAAACGGGAGAAAAAAAATAAAGTGCGTGATTAAATTGAATAGGTTATGATATTTTTGTCTTTTGTCTTTAATCTTTAATCTTACAAAAAATCCGGCTTGCGCCGGATTTTTTGGTGAGCCAGGTAGGAATCGAACCTACGACCAACGGCTTAAAAGGCCGCTGCTCTACCAGCTGAGCTACTGGCCCGAATTTTTTCAAAGTTTCAAATTTAATTATTCGGTATTAGATAAGCAAGTCTGCGAATGATTTTTACTCACCACTATGCCGGTTTTCATCCATTATACGGCAGGCTTCCATGATCACATTCATGGTACTGTTGGAAACATTTTTGGTAAGATTTTTATCTAACATTTCAAATTTAAATGTACCATCGACGAAAGTTACCAGTTCATATACCGCTTCTTCGCCCTGTTTGGTCTTAGTCTGTGCACCGATCAATTGTCCGTCCTTGAGGAAAATTTCCCCTTTAACCGGGCCGTCAATATGCAGCACGCCGCTCTTTTTATTCAGGTTCAGCATCTGCACCAGTTCCACGATGCTCAAATCCTTCAGATCCCCTTCAAAGGCCTTCTTGGTATCGGAAGTATCATCGATAGTTTTGAGTTTCTCGGTACGATTTAATAGTTCTTCGACCCGCTCCAACAACTCTTTACGATCTATCGGTTTATTCAGGTACTCATCGGCACCGGCCCTGAAACCGCGGATTTCCATTTCCTGATCGTCGAAAGAGGTCAGGAAAATAAAAGGTACCAGCGGTACTTCCGAATTCTCCCTGATCATCCAGCATAATTCAATACCATCCATCTGGGGCATCATGATATCGGAAATAATCAGATCAGGTTTTTCCTTGTTGGCCATTTGAAAGGCCACTTCCCCGTTTTCCGCCTCTACCATGGTATAGCCGGCCTTGGACAGACTGATATTCAGCAATTTCAGTACATTTGGATTATCATCGACGATCAATATCTTTTTAGCCATTCATAACTCCCAGCTGATCACTTATTTATTTTAATATCGGCACAATTCTTTTGACGGTTAGTTCAGGTCGTTACTTTTTTAAAATAATTCACATTGAGCATACGCGCTGCCTGCGCTTCATCGAGACGCCGGACCGGTGTCTGATAAGGGGCCGCCTGTAAAATCTGCGGATCGGTTTTGATCTCTTCATCAATGCGGATTAAAATATCGGCAAAATAATCCAGCATCTCCTTACTCTCGGTCTCGGTAGGTTCAATCATCATTGCTTCTTTTACAATGAGCGGGAAATAGATAGTCGGCGGATGCAGACCGAAATCGAGCACCCGCTTGGCGATATCCAGGGCTCTGGCCCCCCGTTCATGTTGTTTCTCGGCTGACAGTACGAATTCGTGCATGGGCCGCGATGGATAACCCAATTCATAATGATCTTTGAGCCGGCTATAAAGATAATTGGCATTGATGATGGCATGTTCGGATATCCTGGGGAAACCTTCGGCTCCGGTCAGACGAATATAAATATAAGCCCGCAGCAGCAGGGCAAAATTCCCGTAAAAACTATGAATCCGGCCGATGCTTTGATCATCGGCTTCACTGAGGAAATATTTCCGCCCGTCGAATTTAACCAGCGGA
Source organism: Calditrichia bacterium (assembly GCA_963777955.1). Lineage (GTDB taxonomy): Bacteria > Calditrichota > Calditrichia > JAJRVZ01 > JAJRVZ01 > CAVZSQ01. The sequence goes on along the minus strand of CAVZSQ010000018.1, from coordinate 138,011 downwards.
TAAGGCAAATATTTTACCAACTTGCGGCTGGCCGCTACCGGGCCGGTTCCGGGTCCTCCGCTGCCGTGGGGCGTGGAAAAACTCTTATGCAGGTTCAGATGCATTACATCAAATCCCATATCACCGGGCCGCACAATCCCGAATAAGGCATTCATGTTGGCGCCATCCATATAGAAAATAGCGTCCACCTGCTCCAGAATCGATTTGATTTCCCTGATTTGCTGTTCGAACAGACCCAGGGTATTCGGATTGGTCAGCATCAATCCGGCCACATCGGAATTCACCCTGGCGCGCAGATCACTGATATCTACCAGACCATGTTCATTGGATTTTACCGTTTCGATTTTAAATCCGGCGATAGCGGCGCTGGCGGGATTGGTGCCATGAGCGGAATCCGGAATAAGCACTGTTTGGCGGTGCCGGCGTTTATTTTTATGATACTGCTGCATCATCAATAAACCCACCAATTCACCATGAGCACCGGCTGCCGGTTGCAGTGAAACTCCGGCCAAACCGGTGATGGCCTTTAAAAACTCCTGTAATTCGTACATGATCTGCAGGGCGCCCTGAACCTCGCTGAACGGTTGATCGGGATGAAGATTGGCGAAGGACGGCAGGGCGGCCAGTTTCTCATTGATCTTAGGATTGTATTTCATGGTACAACTGCCCAGGGGATACAAGGCCTTATCCACATGATGATTCAGTGCCGACAGGGCTGTATAATGGCGGACGATTTCATTCTCAGCAACCTGCGGCAGTTCTGCATCCTTTTTTCGCAAATATTTTTCTCCCAGCAGGCGGGCCACAGGATGCTCGGGCACATCACAGGCAGGCAGATAGTGCCCTCTTCTGCCGGCTTTACTTAAATCGAAAATTAGTTTACGGTACATAACTGGTCTCGGATTATTCCGACTTGTCAAAGGATTTTGTTTTGTTTCTACCCGCGAGTTTTGCCCTATCCAGGGCCATTCTGGCAATCCGCAGCAGATCCTTTTCCGTGGCAATTTCGTTCTCCATGGGATAGGTAGCAAAGCCGATACTTACCGTCAGATTATCCACCTCGGCGGAACGCTTGCGCGGTTTAGTACTCTGAATGTCCAGAAGAAAATCTTCGATGTAATTCGTTTGTCCCAGAGCAATTCGTAATCGTTCTGCTTCAAAATAGCCGCCCTGTACATCGGTTTCCGGTAAAATAACCAGGAAATTCGCTCCTTCATATCTGGCCACGATATCCGAAAGCCTGGTATGGGTAAGAATAATATTGGCCATTTTCAATAATACATAATCTCCGGCCTGAAAACCGAAATTATCGTTTATACGCGCGAAGCCATCTACATCGATCATTAAAAAAGAAAGGGGTAACTCGTAGCGCATGGCCCGGTGAAATTCTTCTTTTAACCGGTTCAGGATATACCTTTTACTATATAATCCGGTCAATGGATCAATGGTAAAATTTTCTTCAATCCTGAACGCTGCCGGTTCTTCCACAGCCACCGGGTGTAAGATTTGCGCCTGTTTACGGGCCAGATCTTCGTTCTCCTGTTTCAGGGCTGAAATCATTTGTTTTTTCTTTAAAATAGTTTTAATCCGGTTGACCAGTTCCTTGGAGTTAAACGGCTTGACCATATAATCGTCGGCACCCAGTTGCATTCCGCTCTCCCGGTCCCCGGGATCCAGATATTTGGCTGTCAGAAATACAATCGGTATCTGCTTGGTTTTACGTTTTTTCTTAAGAATCTTACAGGCTTCAAAACCATCCATGACCGGCATGTAGGCATCAAGCAGGATAATATCGGGGAGTTGCTTCTCGGCAACTTCCACCCCTTTCTTACCGTTATCTGCTCTGATCACATCGAACTGGTAAAAGGAAAACAGATGTTCCAGTGTGTCCAGCATATCATAATTGTCATCGACTATCAGGATCTTCGGCATAGATTACAACACCTTCTTCACAATTTTGATATAATTATCCATTTCCGCCCGGGTTCGTTTTTCAGTCACTGCAATCAAAAGTTGATTTTTAAATCCGATTTTATCCAGGCTTATTCCACCGGTGATGCCGGCATTCTGTAAAGCCGCTAAAACTTTTTTGGCGGCTACCGGCAACCTGACGGTAAATTCTTTGAAAAACGGCGCCTGGCTAACCAGTGAAATCCCTCTGATCCTGGTCAGACCGTTGGCCAGATAATGGCTTTTCTGCAGGCACAGTGACGCTACTTCCTTCAGACCCTGTTTGCCCATCGTGGCCAGATATATGGTATTGATCAGCGCCAGCAAGCCCGAGTTGGTACAAATATTCGAGGTCGCTTTTTCACGGCGGATATGTTGTTCACGTGTTTGCAGGGTCAGGACAAATCCGGGTTTACCATCGGCATCCCGGGTCAGACCGGATAATCTACCGGGTACCTTCCGGATTAATTCTATCCGCGTCGAGAAGAGTCCGATCAACGGTCCGCCAAAATTTTGCCGGTTACCCAGTGCCTGGCCTTCGGCTATGGCGATATCCGCTCCATATCCGCCCGGCGGTTCCAACAAACCCAGTGAGATCGGATCATAATAAACGATAAAGAGGACATTATTCTGCCGGCATATTTCAGCGATTTCGAAAACTTCTTCCAGAAAGCCAAAATAATTAGGATGCTGCACTATAACCGCAGCCACTTCACTGTTGATCTGTGCGCTCAACCCCTGCAGATCAATTTGAAAACCTTCGACCGGCAGTGGCAGTAATTCGATTTGATTATGCCGGATATAGGATTCCAGGACAGCCCGATAGCGGTAATTTATTGTTCCGGCGACCAGTACTTTTTTCCGGCCGGTATGAGCACAGGCTAACAGCATCGCCTCGGCCAGAGCGGATCCCCCCTCGTACATGGAGGCATTCGTTACATCCAGCCGGGTCAATTCACAGATCATGGATTGAAATTCATAAATTGCCTGCAGGGTACCCTGGCTCACTTCCGGTTGATAGGGGGTATAGGCAGTATAAAACTCCGAACGGCTGACCAGTGCATCAATTATAGCCGGTATATAATGATCATATACCCCGCCACCCATGAAGGAAATTCCCGGATGATTTCTGGCGCCGATCTGCTCGACTACATTCTGGACTTCAAGTTCGGATATTGCCGGGGGTATATTTAATTTACCCTTAAACCTGAGTTCAGCCGGAATGCCGGCAATTAATTGTTCAAAATTTTGCACGCCGATGGCCTGTAACATCTCCCGGATATCAGTTTCTGAATTGGTCAGAAATGGCATAGTTGAATTCCCTGCTCTTTTAACGGCCCTGCTCAGGATTTACCCACATGTTTCTGGTAAGCCCCGGCGTCCATCAACTTAGCGAAGTCACCTTCATCATCTGCTTTAAATTTTACCATCCAGCCGGCACCGTAGGGATCCTTATTGATCACTTCCGGTTGTTCGCTTAATTTCTGATTTACCTCGACAATTTCACCGCTGACCGGACTGTATAAGTCGGCAGCAGCCTTGACGGCTTCAATGGTGCCAAAAGAAGCATGTTGTTTAAATCTTTTTCCCACTTGCGGCAGATCCACATAGACCACATCGCCCAGTTGTCCCTGGGCATAATCGGTTATACCAACCAGAATATACTTTCCGTCTTTCCTGGCCCACTCGTGCTGATCCGTATAGCGTAATTCAGCCGGGATATTCATTTATCCTCCCTTATTGCTGCAAATTTGTTTTTTCTAAAAATCCTATATTGAAATTTGCCTTGATAAAATCTTCATGATCGATTAAGCGCCGGTGAAAAGGAATAGTAGTTTTAATGCCTTCGATGATAAACTCATCGAGCGACCGCCGCAGCCGCATAATTGCTTCCTGGCGATTCTTGCCGAAAGCAATTAATTTGGCCACCAGTGAATCATAATTGGGGGGTATGCGGTATTTGGAATAGATATGCGTATCCACGCGGATACCGGGACCGCCCGGGAAATGCACCGTCTCGATCTCTCCGGGGCTGGGCAGGAAATTTCGCTGCCAGTCTTCCGCATTGATCCGGCATTCAATGGCATGACCATACATTTTTATCTCGGATTGATCATACCCCAATTTTTCCCCTGCGGCCACCCGGATCTGATCTTTAACCAGATCGCAATTATAAACCATTTCAGTAACCGGATGCTCGACCTGAATACGTGTATTCATCTCCATAAAATAAAAATTATGGTCGTCATCCAGAAGGAATTCAATAGTTCCGACCCCGATATACTTTACATCTTTGCACCCGCGTATCGCCAGTTCACCCATGCGCTGGCGCAGTTCGGCATCTACTATCGCTGAGGGTGCCTCTTCCAGCAATTTCTGATGGCGGCGCTGGATGGAGCATTCCCGTTCTCCAAAATGCACTACATTTCCGTGACTATCCCCGATTACCTGGATTTCGATGTGCCTGGGATTAAATAACAATTTTTCAAGGTAGAGATTGGCATTCCCAAATGCGCCCTCAGGCTTCGGCACTGGCCATCATATAATTCATTTCCAACTGATCTTCGCTGTACACATTGCGCATTCCCCGGCCGCCTCCGCCGGCCACTGCCTTCAGCATTACCGGATAACCGATCTGATTAGCCAGGACCTTGGCCTCGTCCAGGCTGGATAAAACTCCCTTGCTGCCCGGAATTACCGGGACACCCGCGGCTTTCATGGTTTCTTTGGCGACGGCCTTGTCGCCCATTTTCCGGATCACTTCGGCACTGGGTCCGATGAAAGTTAAATCACAGGATGCACAGATTTCGGCAAATTCAGGATTTTCGGCCAGAAAACCGTAACCGGGATGAATGGCATCCGCGCCCGTTATCTCCGCTGCGGAAATAATGCGGGCCATATTCAGGTAACTCTCACTGCTGGGTGGAGGACCAATGCAGACTACTTCATCAGCAAAGCGTACATGCAGAGAATCGACATCCGCTTCTGAATAAACCGCTACTGTTTTAATGCCCAATTCCTGACAGGCCCGTATAATCCGCAGGGCAATTTCACCGCGGTTAGCGACCAGAACTTTATTGAACAAACCACTACCTCGCTAATTAATCAGCTGGAGTATCCACAGGCACTGCACTCCCGCTTGCTGATATGATTTTTATAAAATTAACCGGGTACTAATATAGCGACTAATTTAATAATTTTCATGAATTTTTAAAGAACAGATTTTAAAAATTTCCGTCTTAAACAGGGAAAAGAGGAGAATTTAAATTATATGCAGGGAGAAGCAGTCCGGTCAGGTCTCGATAAGAAACAAGGGTTGATTATACTCAACCGGTTGGGCATTTTCTACCATGATTTTGACAATTTTACCATCATAGTCCGCTTCCAACTCATTCATTAACTTCATGGCTTCAATAATGCACAGAGTTTGTCCGGTTTTAACATATTGTCCCATTTCTACATAAGGGGTTGCATCCGGGGAAGGAGCCCGGTAAAAGGTCCCAACCATCGGTGAGCGGAATTCTTTGATATTTGCCGCCTGAGCCGGAGCCGGTTTAGTATCTTCCGCCGCCGCTGATGTGGTTTTGACCGCATCGGGCAGCGGAGTGATAACGGGGAAAGGTACCGGGGCACTATAAGCATGAAGTCCGGGATTCCCAACCATTATTGTTTCCCCGTTAGGTTTATTTTGTTTGCTGATGCGGATCTTCTTTCCCCGTTCTTCGACTTCCAGTTCTCCGATGTTCGCGCCTTCTACCATTTTGATCAACTGGCGAATCTCTCTTAGATCCATCTAGCCTCCTCCATACTTATTTTACCGCTACAACTTTCGCTTTTTGTAACAGTGACGTTAATTCTTCGTGAAATTTGCTTTTATAGACAGCTGCGGTGATATAATGGTTGCCGATTTTGTCGAAATTTAGGTCTTTAATATCCTCATCGCAATAAATAATTACAGGAATATCTTTTTCAGTACGCTGGGATGGCCAGAGCATATCGAGAATTTTGGCAGAATTTTGATAGTCCAGAATCAGCAGATGTGGAGCAAAATTGGCCATAAATCGTACCGTCATTTCTTCGGGACCGGTCACTTTGTACACAAAGCCGACATTCTTCAACGTCCGGGTGACCATGATGCGGGCAATACGGTTTTCATCTATGACCAGCACTTTAACTTCGTCCAGCGACTCCCCTTCCTGTTTTTTGATTTCGTCCTTCAGTTTTGCAGCTTCCATCAGCAGATTGGTAATACCCACATTAATGTTGGAAAGGGGTACATCCTCCATATCACTGAAGACAAACCGCAGTGTTTCGTTACAGGCCAGTTGTAAAAAGGCATCCTCTTTGATCAAGGAACCATAGGTAGCGAATACCATCCGGCCCTCTTTTATGGCAATCAGTCCGACTTCCGTATTATGAGCATCATAGAAGCGAAAGACGCCGGTTCGTTTCACCTGTTCCTTCTCCTGGGCTTCATTCCAGAAGAACTGTGAGGCGGTAAAACGTTGCTTGAGTTGCGTTTCATGGATACGCAGTTCAATCCGGGCGATTACCTCATCCGGATTGAAGGGTTCCTGCACTGAGTCAACCGCGCCATTTTGCAGGAAGGCTGTGCCGATTTTCGTATCTTCGCTGGTGACCATACCGATGATCGGCACATTGTTCATTTCTTCCATCCCTTTTATCCCGCCGAGCAGGTCTATGGCATTCTTTTCTTTTAAATTATCAGCGACCAGGACCAGAACAGGTTTTTCTTTGGCCAACCGGCGCTTAAATTCGAAAAGATTGTCAAAAGTGGCCACTGCCAAATTTCTGGTCTTAAGTTGTTCGCAGAGCGCTGAAACCTGTTTGTCAGGAGCCGTAATGGCATAAATCATACTGTATCTCCGTTTCTAATACTCAAAACCATATATTCCCGGCATGATCAATATTCTTTGGTTGCCATGGAAATCCGCTGTAGTTCTTCGATCACCAGGTCAATCCTCTCATCACTGAGTAAAGTGGTATGAATCCGGGCATGTTTAAGTTTCAGACCGTCAATCTCGGCGAGCAACAGATGTTCCTGGTAATAAGGGGCCTTGGCTACCATTTTCCCATGAGGATCGATTACTTCTGAACCTCCCCAGAATAACAAACCGTCTTCAAAACCAACCCGGTTACAAAAAATGAAATAACTGGTGAACAGATGCGCCGAAGTCCGGTTCAGATTTTCCCAGACCTCGATATTATCTGCTTTACCGGCCGGTTGTACACCCCGAAATATACCGGCGGAACTGACAAATATAGCCAGTGCTCCGTCGAGAGCGACAATCATAGTGGAAGTAGGATGCCACATGTCTTCGCAAATCAACATGCCCAGCCGACCCAGTTTACTATCGAAAGCACGGAAACGGTTCCCGGCGGTGAAATATCGCTTCTCCTCAAATACACCGTAGGTGGGTAAATAAACTTTGCGGTGCTTGGAAACAATTTCACCGTCTTCCAGAAACATCAGAGTATTTTTTGCTTCAAAGTTTTCGGTTAATTCAACCAGGCCGAAACAAATGCTGATGCGCTTGCTCTTTTCATAAAGAGCCGCCAATTTTTTATCCTGTACCGGGAGGGCTACATCAAAGACAGCGTCTTTCAACGAATAACCGGTCAGAGATAATTCGGGAAACATTATCACATCGGCTTTAGCCTTGATCGCTGCATCGATATAATGCAGGTGCTTGGCCAGATTAGCGTCGATATCTGCCAGGTGACAATCGATTTGAGCCAGAGCAATTTTTAATTTTTTCTTCATTTGCCTATAATCGGCTGAATCCGGTTTAAAGTTTAATGGCTTGTCAGATCGCTATCCGCGGTACAAATTATTTTCCTTGATTATCTTCCAGACCCTGGCCGGGATCAGATCCGTTACCGCTTCCCCGGATTTTATTTTGCTGCGAATAGCCGTGGCGGAAATATCATATAAAGGACTGTCCAGAAACATTATCCGGGGAAATCGGTCAATTATCCGCTGAACCCGCTCTCCGGAACGGTTGAACACAACCACCCTGGCTAATTTAAAAATTAACTGAGGATCTTTCCAGAGATGCAATTCATTTAAATTATCCAGACCTAATAAAAAATAGAGTTCAGTATGGATACTCAGATGTTCATACTGTTTAAAGTGCTTAATTGTATCGATAGAGTAGGAAATATCGGACCGATCCATTTCGATGCGGCTCAGACGCAACCTGGCGGCTTTGCCAATGGCAGCTTGCAGCATTTCATAACGCAGTGCTACGGGGGTGATGCGGTTTTTCTTCAGGGCATGGATCGCCGCAGGTACGAAATACAGGCAATCCAGTTGCAGTTGCCTGATGGCAAAGCGGGCCAGCCGGAGGTGTGCATTATGAGGAGGATCGAATGTGCCACCAAATATACCCACTCTATTTTTTATTTTGCTGCTCAAGTTGCTCAATAACTTTTTGAAGATTTTTTTCAGCTGACTCCCGCAGTTCACTGCCGGGGAATTTATCTTTAAAGAACAGGATCTGCTCCCTGGCTTTCTGATATTCCTCCATATCCATATATACCAGTGTTTTGCCGAACAGTGCTTTTTCGGCATAATCTGTGTCATAATACTGATTGATAATGACATCGTAATAAATCAGGCTTGAACTGTATTCCCGCATCTTGCGGTATAACTCGGCATTCAACCATTGTTTATATGCCAGTTTTTCCCGTAATTCGGCAAGTTTTTTCTCGGCTGCCGTGCGCTGTTTATGTAACGGATATTCTTCGACAAAGGTCTGAAATTCGCGCAGCGCTTTTATGGTATATTCCTGGTCAAGCGATGCACGGGGAGACATCTGATAATTACTTTCGGCCAGCATATACTGGGCATCCGGAACCAGCGGGCTCTGCGCCATACTGTTGATCAGTTTTTCAAATTCAGCCGCGGAAATGATATACTCGTCCATATAAAAATGAGAACAGCCGATGTAATACTGGGCGCTGTCGGCGACGGTACTGCCGGCAAAACGCAGGATCACTACCGTGAAATCATTAGCCGCTTCAAGATAATCTTCATCGTCATATTTTTCCTTGGCATAGCGGAAATACTCCTCGGCTGTCCAGTTCGGCTCCGGTTGTTTTCCACCACAGCCCAGATAGATTACAGTGATCAGTAACAGAATAATACACTTTTTCAATATCTTCCCCTTCATGCTTTAAATTTAACTTCGTTGCATATAAAACAAATATATGATCAGCGAGACTACCGTAACGGTAATAACCGGTTCTATGAACGCTGACCAGTTTGAATAACTGCGGCGCTGGCCCAGGGTAAAATAATACCCGGATAATTCCAGTTCCGCCAGCCGTGCTTGCGGTATTTCATCATGAAATTCTGCGGACTTATCCAGAGTGGCGGTTATTTCATTCAACTTACCTTTCAGTACCTGCCCCTGCAGGTATATAATAACATCCCGCTTGACGTAATTCCTGCCTAAAAATTTTTTAGCATACGGCTTTGAATATTCGATACTACAGCCAAAATTATTTACGATCAGGTTTAAACCATCAAACGAAAATGACGGATCATAGTTTCGAAAAACCGTAAAATGTTTATCCTTAAAAAAGTTTCCGATTTTGACCGGCAGATAATTCTGATAATTATTCATAGTATCAGCCAGCATTATGTTGATTGTATCGTCCGGTAAGACCTGAATTTCCTGTTCAACATCCAGCAGCAGTACAGTGAGTAAACTGTCAATCAGTTCAATATTTTTCTGTAACCGCAGCTGTTCTGCCGGCAGTGCTGTGCAACCCGCTATTATAACGATTAATATCCACCAACCCAGATATCTCATGTTTGCCCGGTATTTCATTTCAAAAATAGGATTTGAAATCTCTGCTAAGAAGTACGCGAAAGATCAGCTGGTCAATTCAACCTGTTTACCCTGCCTGGCCGACTGATACAGCATATCGATCACTTCCATTACATAAACTCCGTCCTCAATCGGCGTCACCGGTTTTGCTGCCCCCTTGATCACATCGATAAAATTACGGATTTCATGCTCAAAAGCGCTTTTGTACAAATCGACTTCGTATTCATCTTTGACCGGAGTGACATTGACCAGATTACCGTGCAGATCTTTGTACAAGCGCAGCGGATTCAACAGGGCGCTGCCCTTCTGCCCGAAGACATTGGTGTAGATAATGTCTTTTTCCATATGCAATTGCCAGGCAACTTCCACCGTGATGACAACCTGCTGCACAGTTTCGATTATAACCAGTGCGGACTCTTCGCTCTGCTGCGCCGAGGACATGGTATTAAAATAGGAAAGTATCGATTTGATCTGCGGTTTACCCAGCAGCCATAAAACCAGATCGATCAATTGAATACCAAGGTCCATGATCACTCCGCCGCCTGATATCCTGATATCATAAAGCCAGCCCTGATAGGGTTGACGGTTCCATTTTTTAAGCCAGCCGGTTTTGATATAAAACGGCCGGCCTAGTTCATCCTGTTCCAAAAAATTTTTTAAGATTACCGCATCCCGGCGAAAACGATTATTCATGGCCACTGCCACCGTTACATTGGCATCGGCGGCTTTCCGGGCAATTTTTTTGGCTTGCTGGGCATTGAGCGCCACCGGTTTCTCAATTAAGGTCGGAATCTTCTGCTGAATAGCAGCTGAAGGCCATGGGATAATGAAGATTGTTGGGGGTACAGATAAAAATACCGTCCAGTTTTTCATGCCGTAACAGATATTCAATATCATCATAGACATTTTCTATACCAAACTTGTTGGCAATAAAACTGGCTTTTGATCTGTCGATATCGCACAAAGCAACCAGTTCCACATCTTCCATCTTTTTAAGAATGGGAATACGCACTACCTGTGAAATACCCCCTGTCCCCACCAGGGCCACTCTGACCTTATCCATCCAATCTTCCTTTTTACAAATATAAACTTCTATAAAACAATGTTTAACCTGTGCATCAGAATTTAGATATTTATTAAAAGAAAGTAAACCAAACTTTTCATTTAATGGATATGTTATGACACCGTCGGTATCGGGAAGTGTACTTCAGGTAAATAAACAGATAAATGCAGGATCAAAGAATGGAAAAAAATCTAAATGGGGTCGGTAGGAATTGGTACTTTCAGAACATCTTTCAGCAGTTTGCCCGCTTTGAAATGTGTTTTTCTCCGGGCCGGTACATAAATAATATCTCCCGAGCGCGGGTTTCTGGCCTTCGGTTTTGGTTTGGTTTTTTTAACTTCGAAGACACCAAAGTCCCGAATTTCAATCCGCACTTCAGGATTTGCTTCAGCTAATATTTCGCGTAAAACGGTAAAGATCGCATCTACAAATTTTTCGGTCGTATATATTTTTTCATCGAGCATCTTTGCTGTTCGTTTGGCGACGTCTTTCTTTGTAACAGTCTGCATGAAAGATCTCCTTTATATAACCCTCACCAAATCAGGCATAAATTCTTATTTTATTTTAATCTAATGCATAAAAAAAATCAAAGCAAGAAAAAAATCGGCATTATATTCTATAAATATTGAACTTACAGAAATTTTCGGCAAAGGACCGGATAAACTTTACCTTTTTTATAAAGATTTTTATCACGATATAGCTAGCTATAAAATAATTACTTATCTCCTATATTCTTATCCCCTTTTCTGGCCAGAGCAGATTTTTTTTCATCCCTGGCCATATCTCTCAATTCACTCAATTTTATCAGGGCCTGGACCGGAGTCAGGTTGTCGATATCCAATTCTTTTATCGCAGCTTCAACAATAGACGTATGTTGAACCTGAAAAAGAGATAACTGCTGATGATCAATATCCCGGCCGGGTTGATGAGTGGCCAGTTTGGGTAAACTGTTAACGGTCAACTCATTAGCTTCCAGATTGGCCAGAATCTCCCGAGAACGCTCTATCACAGTAACTGGCAGGCCAGCCATTTGCGCTACGTGTATTCCGTAGGAATTATCGGTACCCCCAGGCACTATTTTGCGCAGAAACAGAATCTGATTACCCCATTCTTCAACCGCAATATTATAATTCTTTATCCGCGGATACAGCCGGGCCAGCTCGGTCAACTCGTGATAATGAGTGGCGAATAATGTTTTGGCACGCAGAGTCTTTTCGTTATGCAGATATTCTGCCACAGCCCAGGCGATGGACAGACCATCGAAAGTACTGGTACCCCTGCCGATCTCATCGAGCAGAATCAGGCTGCGGGGAGAGGCATTGCTCAATATATTGGCCGTTTCATTCATCTCCACCAAAAATGTACTTTCCCCGCTGGCCAGGTTATCAGAAGCACCGACCCGGGTGAAAATCCTGTCCACCACACCTATTTTGGCTTCATCTGCCGGGACATAACTGCCCAGTTGAGCCATAAATACGATCAGTCCTACCTGCCTTAAAAATGTAGATTTTCCGGCCATATTGGGGCCGGTGATGATCCAGATTTGTTCATCTTCAGGATTCAAATAGACATAATTCGGCACAAATTCTTCACCCGGCCGCAGGAATTTTTCCACCACCGGATGCCTGCCATTCTTGATCTGCAATATCTGGTCATCATTTATTTCCGGCCGGACGTAGCGGTTTTCTAGGGCGGCCTGCGCCAGGCTGCAGATACAATCCAGAAAAGCAAGCAGGATACTGTTCTCCTGTATCTGCACAGTTTGTTTGGTCAGTTCTACCCTGACCTGTTGAAACAGATCGTACTCAAGTTGTTTGATTTTCTCTTCGGCCCCCAGTATTTTTTCTTCTTTTTCTTTCAGCGCGGGAGTGATGAATCTCTCGGCATTGACCAGTGTTTGCTTGCGGATATAATCGGCTGGAATCTTTGACAGGTTCGATTGGGTAATTTCTATATAATAGCCGAAAACTTTATTATAGTTGATCTTTAAATTATTGATTCCGGTTCGTTTTCTTTCCTCCTCCTGCAGTTTTAGCAGCCAGTTCTTGCCGGAGTGGGTGATCGAATGTAACTCATCAAGTTCAGGACTGTATCCTGCCCTGATCATATCACCGTCGGTGATTGTGACCGGAGGATCATCCACGATGGCTCGTGAAATCAGGTCAATAATTTGCGGCATTTCCTGTAAACTGGCGAAATGAGTTTGCAGCGCTGCGGCAGCAGAATCCCGGATTTGGGTTACGATCTGAGGAATAATTTGCAGAGAATTTTTCAGATGTATTAAATCGCGGGCATTGCATCGTCCGATGGAAATCTTGCTGATCAGTCTTTCCAGATCAGCCAGATCCGACAGATATTTCTGGATGGCCGGCAGAACCGTTTTGTGCTCAATCGTTGCCGCGACCAACTGCAGGCGGGAATTAATTTTATCTACCTGGCGCAGAGGCTGGGTAAACCATCTTTTGAGCAGACGTCCCCCCATGGCAGTTCTGGTTTTATCCAGCACGGCCAGTAATGTATTACCGCCGATATCTTCACGGATCGGGTTATAAATTTCCAGATTCCGGCGGGTCGCTTCGTCTAATATCATGAAATCGGTAAGATTCAGGATGCGTGGACGCCTGATATGATCCAGGCCGGATTTATTATTTTCCTGCAGATAATTCAGAATTACACCGGCGGCAATTACCCCCTCTGTTAACTGATCCAGACCGAATCCTTTTAACGAATGGGTCCCATACTTTTTTCTGATCTGCTCAGCGGCATAATTGTACTCAAAGACCCAATCGTCCCGCGGGGTCAATACCGCGGATATCCGGCGGTCAAGCAAGCCGGCAATTTTTTCTTTCTGGATCTTGCTGACCAGAATTTCTCTGGGTGCGAAGGGAATGAGATAATCCAGCAGATTGGCTATTTCAACTTCACTGATATAAAATTCACCGGTTGAAACATCGCTGCAGGCTAAGGCTGCTTTCTCTGCCCCGATAAAAATCGCTGTTAAATAGTTATTGGATTTATGATCGAGCAATTTTTCGGACAGGGTTGTGCCCGGGGTTACAATTTCGATAACATTGCGCTTGACCACCCCTTTGGCCAGTTTGGGATCCTCAACCTGCTCACAGATGGCGACCCGATGCCCTGCTTTGACCAGTTTATACATATAATTTTCCAGAGCATGGTAAGGGAACCCAGCCAGTGGCACCAGGGCGCTCTTACCATGGGCCCGTTTGGTCAGGGCAATGCCCAGTATTTTAGAGATCAGCTGGGCGTCTTCATAAAAGGTCTCATAAAAATCACCCATGCGGTAAAGCAGAATTGTATCCTGGTACTGGGATTTGATCTGGCGGTACTGCTCCATCAGGGGAGTAGCAGCTGCATTAAGTTTCGACATACTTTCAGAAATAATTTTTTGGATTTACTTCAATCAATACCCTGACTGCCTGCTGCAGAGGAGGGAGTTTAATCTCCACCGGACGATTAGATTGTATCTTAGGAAAAAATTGATGACCCGTTTAAAATCCTGTTTATTGAGTTTAAATGGTAATTTTTTGAATGGGCAGGGTAAAACCGAAGGTACTGCCCTCATTGAGTTTACTTTTTACCCACACTTCACCCTTATGCAGTTCAATGATCTCTCGGCAGATTGCCAGTCCCAAACCCGTCCCTTTTAACGAAGCATCTTTACCCGCCTCGGTCTGCTCGTATTTATTGAAAACTTTATAAATTTCCTTTTCAGAGATGCCCACTCCGCTGTCGGTCACCGTTATATCCACAAAAAGATCGTTTTCATGAGTCAGTTCATTTTTCTTTTTTTTCAGATAACTTGCTACGCTGATAGTGCCGCCGGGAGGAGTGAATTTCAGAGCATTGCTTAAATAATTGCGCATAACCTGTTCCAGGCGGAATTTATCAAATGATAAATAGGGAATATTTTCATCGAGTTCTTTTAAGAATTTAATTTCTTTTTCTTTAGTCAGGACCTGAAAATGTTCGTAGATGGTTTCCAGCAGTGAATTAATCGAATTCAATTCCGGTTGAATTTCCATGTGCCCGGCTTCCAACTTGGAGGCGATCAGGAAATTCTCGATCAAGCGTAATAACTTGAAAACGTTTTCTTTGGCGATACCCAGCAGTTCGGCCTGTTCTTCATTGACCTTGCCCACAACCTCTGTACGCACAATATCAACATAACCCTGGATTATATTGAGGGGGGAGCGCAGGTCGTGAACGATCATTGAATTAAAATCAGCCCGCAGCCGTTCTATCTTTTTCTGATTACGCAGGTCGGAAAGTACGCCAAAAAATCCAACCCGCTGATCCTGCTGGTAGAGCGGCGAGGTGTACATCATGAAAGGAATCGTTTCCTGATCGCGGGCGATTAATTCGATCTCCACCCCGCTATTCTCCTGCTTCTGATCGGATCGGAGATCTTCGGCGCTGATTGCACTGATCACTTCTTTTTCCATCTTGTGTACAGAATTTGATTCAGCCAAATCATAAATCTTTTTTTGCAGCAGATCAGCCTTTTCATTGTATTTCAGGATCCGGGTCAGACTGTTATTGACATATAAAATACGGCCTTTCAGATCGCAGGTCACCAGACCCATGGTCATGGTTTCGGCCAGAATACGGTAACGCAGTTCAGAGGATTTTAATTGTTCAAATAATTGTGCATTTTCAATGACCACGGCGGCCTGGTTGGCAAAAAACTCGATGGACCTGAGCCGGTCCTCGTTGGGTCGCAACCTTTCGACCGGGTCATTGAGCGAGATCATGCCCAGGACATTACCCCTGCTGCTGATCGGCACATAAATCCAATCCTGATCATTCCATTCGGTTCCCACCAGCTGTTTGTAAGAATCGTTTCCGGATTCGCCGGCGCTCTGGCCCGGGCGAGTATGATCAAAAAAATAACTGTTGGCAATTTTATACGCCGAGTCGATTCTTTTTTCAAAGAGCGGTTGTTGAGTCGACTTGATCAAAGCCTGATAATCCTTCTCCGGCATACCCAGAATATTGACCGTTTTGTATATCCCCTTATAAGGATCCCGGATATCAAGAATCACCACATTCCAGCCCAGGGTCCGGCGAACTGCTGCGCAGATCTTCTTCAGGATATTATCAATGGAAACATCCAGGGTCAATTCTGTGCCGAGTTCAAAAATCCGTTCCAGTTGCTTAACCGTCAGTTTGGCCTGCCGCAGGATATCGTTTTCTTCCAGCGACTCGGTGGCCAGCTTGACCATTTGTTCGGCGTTATCTATTTCCTGTTTGGTGAACTTTTTTATAATACTTTCCCGGCCCAGCACGCAAAAGCCCTGTACGGTCTGGGCAACATAAATAGGAAATATAACTATATTCTTTACCGAAAAATCGTGAAATCCCGGCAGATTCTTCAAATCGACAGCAGTGTCCGGGCGGGCCAGATCGAAGAGTAACCTCCTTTTTTCCATAAGCACATTTTCAAAAGTCGGGAAGTCTTTAATCAAAAGAACCGGTGGTTTCTCCTTTTCCAATTGATTAATGGCACTCTCGCCCTGATACAGTACCTTGGGATAGAGAAAGCGGAATCCTTCATGATAATTTGTATATAAGCAGATATCGGCCTGCAACATGGAATTCAACTGCTGGCTCAGTGCCACCATAATCTCATCATTGCTGGGCCGTTGAAAAAAACTGCTCAAATCCGCTACTACTTTCTGGGAATGCCGGTCCAGACCATAGAACCTTCTGATCTCGGTGATGCGGTAGGCCAGGGCCTGAGTAAATGCGGTCAGCATGAGTTGATCATCCGGATCAATGGTTTTCCCCGAGGAATAAGAAAGCAGCAACACTCCCAGAGTCTTGCCCTTATATTGCAGCGGGAACTGTTGTACTTTTTCAAAATCGAATCCCCACTCCCTTAAACATGTTAACAATGACAGAGCAGTAATTTCTTCCTGCTCCAGAACAGGTTTGTTCAGGAAATACTCCTGCCAGACCGGATTATTGCGGATCTGTTCCGGAGTTATACCCTCCTTCAGTTTAAGCGGATTAATATTGAAATACGAGAAATCGTCAAGAGTCGGGGTGTAAACGCAAAAGATCAGGAAATGGTTGGCATGCACATGGGCCAGGTATTCCGCACCGATATCCACCAGATTATCCAGACCCTGACTTAACATCAGATTAAAGGTGATATCCGATAGTTGCCGGTAACGATCTGTTTTTTTATTATAATGCTCCAGTTCCTTGGCATAAATACGGTGCGTGTAGATTCGTGATTTTAATTCGGCGAAATCGGTACTTTTTAAAATGATATCATCGATACCATAATGCTGGGCTTCGATCTTTTCATATAATTCGATGCCGGCGGCATTGGACAGGGCAATGACGGTAATTGCCGACCCTCCCTCGGAGTTTTTTATCTCCCGGATTCTTTTTTTAGAATGGATATCTAATTCTTCGCCCCAAATCAGGATCTGCGGGTGTAATTTCAGGGTCAGATCCAGGCATTCGGCATTGTTACTGGAAAGCAGGGAGTCATACCCTAATCCATATAAATTATTGACCAGTTTTTCGGCATAGACCAGATCCTGCATCAGAATTATGGCCTGGGTTATACTCATGAAACTTTTCCCGAATTACGTTGATAGATCAGATAAATACCATCCAGGTTTAGATTATAATCTACCTGATCGATATATTTTGTTTTTTCAGATACGATGTGGGCCAGGCCACCAGTAGCAATGACCCTGGGTTTACCGCCTAATTCCCTTTTTATCTCGATGATCAATCCCTCAATCAGTTTGACTGTTCCGATCATAATACCGCTTTGCATACTCTGCTGGGTATTGCTGCCGATTACTTTTTCCGGGAAGCGCAACTCTATTTTAGGGAGTTTAGCGGCCCGCTGATGTAACACAGCAGCGGTGCTTTCTATTCCGGCACAAATCACCCCTCCCAGATAATCGCCGGACTGATCGACACAATCGAACGATGTAGCGGTACCAAAATCGATAATGATCAAAGGCACACCATAACGGGTTTTTCCGGCGACTGCATTGCACAACCGGTCGGCTCCGACTGCATTAGGATCCTGATACAATACTTTCATCCCCAGGTCTAAATCGGCATTGATCAGCAGCGGCATAATCTGCAGGTATTTTTCCACCATGCGCCGGTAAACCATGGTCAATTCCGGAACCACCGAGGAGATGGCTACACCCTGCACTTCCTGCACCTTGAAATTCTGCAGATCGAGGAACGATTCCAGCGCCACCCAGTACTCATCTTCGGTGCGATGTGACCGGCTGGAAAGACGCCAGCTGTTCAGCAATTTTGAATTACCGTACAGCCCCAAGACGGTATCGGTATTCCCGATGTCGATCATTAAGTCCAAAATTCACCTAATCCGTTATGATTCTACCCGTGACTATCTTTTTTATCTGGCCATTCGCGGTCTGATAGAGAGGCAGGCCCTGCTCATTAATATCCACCAGCCGTCCTGCCTCTTTGATCAGCGGAGTTTCTATTTGCACTTCCTGCCCGAACTGCCTGCAATTCTTTTTCCATTCTTCGATTACATGATCATAGCCGCGACGTTCCAGATCAATGTATTCTTTTTCAAAATCCCGCAGAAGCCGGACAATTAACTTCTCTCTGGAATAAGTCCTGCCGGTCTCAGCGTAAAAAGAGGTAGAACTATTTCTGATATCAGCAGGAAGTTCCCTGATGTCCTGATTGACATTGATACCGATACCCACAATCACAAATTCAACCGATTTATTTCTGATACCGCTTTCGGCTAAAATTCCACAAAGTTTGCGACCCTGGACGAAAATATCGTTAGGCCATTTCACCGAGAAGGGTATATCCTGTACTTTTTCCTGCCGAAGAAATTTCTGAAACGATTGGATCAATATATTGGCTGTGGCCAGAGTAATATTCTGTATTGCTTCGACCAGAATACGCGGACGTATAATCACGCTCATTAATATATTCACGCCGGGTGATGATTGCCAGGAGTGGCCGAATCTTCCTTTCCCGGCCCGTTGATAGTCGGCCAGCACCACAGTACCTTCCGGTGCCCCTTCATCAATCAATTTCCGGGCATAGGAATTAGTCGAATCCAGCTCGGGAAAAATATACAGAAAGCGACCAAAAAATGAGGTCTGCAGCAGACTTTCAATACTCTGTTGATCTAACATTCAAGATGGAAGTTTTTAATTTATAAATATTTAAATTAACACCAATTTAATAAAAAAATTTGGATTTTCAAAAAACGATTACATCATCTTTATTTTAAAAATTCTTAACTTTTCCCAGAAAAGAGGAATCAGAAATATTTTTCCTGACTAAAAAGTTTTTTTATTATCCCGATGCTCTGCTCTATTTCTGCCCTGGATACATCCAGATGCGTTACAAAGCGAATTTTAGAATTACTGAATGGCAAAGCGAGTATAGCGTGTGCTTTCAGGACATCCACGACTTCCGGCGCGGTCCGGTTTTTTCCGGTGACTTCGGCAATTACTATGTTGGTCTGTACCACCTGCAGATCCACTTTAAGGCCGGTACAGGAATTTAAAGCTGCGGCCAGCATCCGGGCATGCTGATGATCATCGGCTAATCGGGTTATATTATGCTCCAGGGCATACAGACAGGCGGCGGCCACTATACCAACCTGACGTGTGCCCCCGCCATAGGCTTTACGATAATAATGTGCCCGCTGAATAAAATCCTTGGAACCGGCCAGCATAGAACCGACCGGTGCACCCAAACCCTTGGAAAAACATACAGAAACCGAATCGAAATAGCGGGCGTATTCAGCCGGCTTTATTCCGGTGGCCACCGCAGCATTCCATAAGCGTGCACCATCCAGATGCATTTTTAACTGGCGACCTTTGGCAAATCCGGATATGCGTTTTAGTTCTTCCAGCGGGAGAATCGTGCCACCGGCACGGTTATGGGTATTCTCCAGGCAAATTAAACGCGTCTGGGGATAATGATCATCGGGCGGGCGGATTACCTCAGCTATCTGTTCCGCTGTAGGATGTCCGTGCTGTCCCGGCAGGGGATGCAATTGCACGCCGGACAGCATGCCGGCGGCACCTGCTTCATAATTAAAGATGTGCGAATGATAATCGCAGATTACTTCCTGTCCAGGTTGGGTATGGGCGTTCAGGGAGACCTGGTTGGCCTGTGTCCCGCTGGTTACAAACAGGGCTGCCTCTTTTTCCAGCAGTTGAGCGACCCGCTGTTGCAACTCATTAACTGTAGGATCTTCACCAAAGACATCATCCCCCACCTCTGCTTTCAGCATGAATTCACGCATGGCCGGGGAGGGTTTGGTCACCGTGTCACTGCGCAGGTCAATCACCTTATTAATCATTTCTTGTTATACTCCCAGATCAGGTACTGAAAAATTTCTTGAACTTATGATACCATTCCGGTTTAATCAGGAACACAGCGCCTAAAATCAGCAGCACACCCGGTATGATCGGAATTACCAGACCCAGTATACCAAGAATGATCAGTACCGCGGCAAATTTATATTTGTGTTTTGAGAAACGCAGAATATCTTCCCATAATGGTTGTGGCATAATCCTCTACTCCTCGATTAGAAGTGATAGATCCAGAACAGGTGCCGAATGAGTCAGGGCACCGACGGATATAAAATCAACGCCGGTAGCGGCAATCGCCCGCACGTTCTCCAGTGTCACCCCGCCGGAAGCTTCCACCGCAACCTGCCGGTTGATCAGTTTCACCGCTTCGGCCATCTCCGCAATCGTCATATTATCCAGCATGATCCGCTCCACCTTGCAACTCAGGGCCTCATGTACTTCATCCATATTCGTAGTCTCAACTTCAATTTCCGCCGTAAGGCCATTCTGCTGCAAATATGTTCTGGCCCCGGTTACGGCCCGGGAAATCCCTCCGGCAGCCCTGATATGATTCTCTTTGATCAGAACCATGTCGTACAAACCCATACGGTGGTTGTGACCTCCCCCGGCCAGCACAGCCTGTTTCTGCAAATTCCGCCACAGGGGCATGGTTTTACGCGTATCAATGATTTTAACGTGCAAACCTTTTACTTGTCGGACAAATTTGTTAGTGAGTGTGGCAATACCGGACAGGTGAGACAGAAAATTCAGGGCGACTCTTTCCCCCTGCAGGATTGAGACCGTCCGGCCTTTAAGACTCATGATGCCTTCACCTGCTTTCAGCAGGTCCTTGTCTTTATGCCGGGGGGTAACCTGGAGATCTGCATCCACAGTTCTGAAAACCTGGAGGGCTACCTGAAGTCCGGCCAGGATACCGGCCTGTTTACAGAGAATAGCAGCCTGGCTGACCTGCCGGGGATCGATAGTCGCGGCGCTGGTGATATCGCCGCTGCCGATATCTTCCTTAAGAGCCCGGGATATTAATTCTTGATATTCGGATTGAATCAGGTCATTCATTTCTATATATTCTTATGCTATATTAGCCTGAAAAACCATGGAATTGTATAAAAAACCGGCATGCAAATCAGGCAAAAACATGGAATAAATGTAAATACAATCTGTTTAAGAATAAAGAAATCTTTTATATCGGGATAATTCAGGAGCAGAGAGAAAACCGGAATGGATTTATTGCAATTTAACATATTATGAATATTAAACTTAGAAACAAAGAATTAAGTCTGGCTTTCATTCAATGAGCGGGTTTTGCAGGAAGCAGACGATCCGGGCGTCCCTTTGATTGAACGGATTAAATTTCTGGGTATATGCTCCTCCAATCTGGACGAATTTTACCGTGTTCGTGTGGCTACTTTAAAACGACTCGGCCTGCTGGGTAAAAAAGCAAAAAAACTGATTGGTGAGGACCCCCAGACCGCTCTCCGTGAGATAAATAAACCCGCCTTTAAACAACACAATAAGTTTGAAGTGACCTATAATCATTTACTGCAGGAACTGACCAAAGAAAATATATTTGTTATCAATGAAACTCAACTGCTTGATGGGCATAGTGAGTTTATCACCTCCTATTTTCAGAATGAAGTCCGGCCTAAATTAATCCCGATCATGATCGATCAGATTGAACAATTCCCCGAATTGAAAGATGGAACACCTTACCTGGCTGTACATATGAGCAAAGGGGGAGACCCGGATAAATTAAAATATGCCTTAATCGAGATCCCCAGCGATGTTATACCCCGTTATATTGTCTTACCTGCAATTGGGGGTAACAAATATGTAATTTTACTCGATGATGTGATTCGCTATGGATTGAATAATATATTCGCTCCGCTGCCCTATGATAAATTCAAAGCTTTTGCTATAAAGTTGACCCGGGATGCTGAACTGGATATCGACAATGACCTGTCTGAAAGTTATCTGAGTAAAATACGGCGCAGTCTCAAGCAGCGTAAGGAAGGGAATCCGGTCCGTTTTACCTATGACGGATCCATGGATAAAGATTTTTTAAAATTCCTGATAAAAAAACTGCAACTGACGAAAAGCGATACAAAAATTTCCGGATTCAGGTATCTTAACAATCGCGATTTGAACCGCTTCCCTAAAATCGGAGCCAGAAATTTAAGTTATCCTGAACTGAAGAGTCTGAGCCATAAGGATATAGAGAGCAATAAAAGTATGTTCAAGACTATTCACGATAAGGATATTCTGCTGCACTATCCTTATCAGTCTTTCAATTACGTGACCGATATTTTACGGGAGGCCTCTATCGATCCGAAGGTTACGTCCATCAAATTTACCCTGTACCGGGTGGCCAGAAATTCCAGCGTGATGAATGCGCTGATCAATGCGGTAAAGAACGGTAAAACGGTGGTGGTGATACTGGAACTGCAGGCCCGCTTTGATGAAGAAGCCAATATCGATTGGGCAACCCTGTTGCGCGATGAAGGTGTAAAAGTCATCTATGGCATACCCGGATTGAAGGTTCATGCCAAGCTCTGCCTGATCACCCGCAAGGAAAAAGGCAAGAATTTCAACTATGCCATTATTGGTACGGGAAATTTTAATGAAGATACGGCCAGAACCTACAGCGATCACAGTCTGTTCACGGCTAATAAAAAATTGACAACTGAAGTCAGTAAAATATTCGAATTTATAGAAAACACTTATAAGATCAGTATGTTCAAGCACCTGCTCGTCTCTCCCAATTTTATGCGTAAAAAAATCAACAAACTGATCGAAACTGAAATTAAAAATTTAAAAAAGGGCAAGGAAGCTTACATCCATATCAAGATCAACAATTTGACCGATTCGCTGCTGATCAAAAAGTTATACCAGGCCAGCGAAGCAGGCGTCAAAATAAAACTGATCGTACGCGGTATGTTCTCGCTGATTCCAGGCTTAAAAGGTCTGAGTTCCAATATCGAAGCGATCAGTATTGTAGACCGTTTTCTGGAGCATTCCCGCATTTTAATATTCGCCAACGGCGGCGAGGAAAAATATTTTATCTCGTCGGCCGATCTGATGCCCAGAAATCTGGATCGCCGGGTGGAAGTTACTTGTCCCATTTATGACCGGGACATTAAAGCGGAATTGCGCAAATTCTTCGATATTCAATGGCAGGATAACGTGCGGGCCCGGGTTTTAACCGAATTTCTGGATAATAAATTCAAAACCGATAGTGTCGCCCGCCCCTGCCGTGCCCAGTGGGAAATTTATGATTATCTGAAAAACCTGCGGTCGCCCCGCCCTGAGCCTAAAAAAGAAGAATTAAAAGAAAAGGATAAGCAGTAAATCACAAGTACAGCAGTTGATGCCGGAATGAATCGATCTGCAGATCCGCATATATTTTTTCCAGTACCGCCGGACCAAATTTATTTAAAAAATACAGAATAGAAATATAGCGCTCCTGCAGTTGCTGCTCAGGCAGGATTGCCTGATGAATCTGGGCCAGGTGTGCTGCCAGCAGATTTTCCTTTTGTTCGCCGCTTTTAATGATTTTATCCTGCAAAAAATCGAGCTGGCCTTTAATTCGCTCAAAAACCTTCTCGCCGACTGCAACCAGTGTCGGATCAAGTCGCTGCAGATACTGGCGCAGATTAATTTCCTTTGCTACAAACGAATTACCCAGTTCCTGGACGGGATTGTCGCCGCGTTCTTGCGACAACCGGGTGAAATAAGAATGAATAAAATCAGTTTTACGCGGAATGATATTTTCAATATCCGGCCGGTGTTTATCAATAAAACGGGCAATTTTGGGTTCCAGCAAAGTTGCTGTAATACGCGGATAAATCACCGGCCTGGGTATTTCCAGCCCGGCAAACAGTCTGCCCAACTGTGCCCAGTAAGCGACCTCGGCCGGTCCGGCTACATATACTGCTGCCGGCAATAACCAACTCTGCAACAAAGGCCGGCTGATAACGCTGCTGGAGATCATCGACGGATACCGGGTGATGAATTTCTGTACCTCGGCTAACGACAATTTTTTTGCTGCATCCTTAAGATAAAAGTGATCGGAACTGAAGTACAGATGATCCCGTTGCCTGGCATCATTCTCAAAATGTATGAAGGTCTTGCCCGCCACGACTGGTACCTGGTTCTTGTACCCCCTGACTTCCAGTTCAGCAGAAGTATCCGCAAAGATTTTATTCAATTCGGCTGATTTTTGCAGCAATCTGTCAAAAAACGGAATCGAAATTTCTTTGATCGGATCTGTACCGGGTTGGAAAAAAAGCATGCCCTGCTCAGCTGAAAAGAAACTTAAAGAAGAGCCCGGCTGCTTCAACCCAGTTACGTCCTGTCCGGTAGATATCAGCCAGTAACGACCATAACGATTCGCTGAATTCCGTTGGCAGCAAACAGGTTTTTATCTCTTCCAACAAGTGCGATATATCAGTATCGATCTGATAATAACGTACCGGACTTTTACCCAGATTCTTGCCCTGATAGACCAGTTTACGCGGATTTAATTCCTGGTCCCATAAGCCGATATGGTTGACCTCGGCAAAATCATGATCCTCGGATTCCATCCAGAATACCGGGATAAATGATATATCCGGAAATGAGTGATTTAATTTTTCGCTCAGTTTAATTGCGGTTAACGCCTTATAAACGGTATACAAAGGGGAGGCAAACAGACCCAGTTGCTGGCCGGTAACCACCATAACGGAGGTCGGCCGCTGCAGGCGATCAAGATTCCGCCGCGCCGCGGCAGTACTCAGATCAGCATTCTGATCAGCCAGGTATTTTTTCACTGAATTATGAATTTCCTTACCCGAGTTGACTGCGTTAATAAGATCAGGCCAGTGACAACTTTTATAATTAGTGAGATAGGGACTGAGAGAGTCAGGCTGCGTTATATAATCACAATATAACTGGTTATAAAAACGGGTATTGATTGTATTTACATCCATTTGTGCTCTTTATACCAGTTCAATGTTTCACCGATGCCCTGGTCCAGATTGATTTCATTTACAAAACCTATCTGCTGTCTGGCCTTCTCCGCAGAGCAGGTCCAATAGTCCTGTTCCATTTCGATCACTTTCTGCCTATTTACCAGAGCTGGTTTTCCGGATAAGGCTGCAATACTCTCGCTGACAGCAGCGACTATTTTCATTAAGAATATCGGCACGCTGATATGAAAGCCTTTTTTATGCAACAGATTCAATGTGGTCTGGGCGACGGCCTTCCAGGAATAGGGCTGCTGGTTAGCTATAAAATAGATTTGTCCGGCAGCGTGGGGATTCTCGGCGGCCATGATTATTCCACGGTTCAGATCCCGGACATGGATCATACTCACATACTTGTCCTGTTTTCCCAGGCGGGGAATTATACCTTTACTCACCGCCCGGAAGAACTCCAGTACATCGGTATCCCGCGGACCATATACAACCGGCGGCCGGATGACAGTGACGGGTAGATTAGCGGCATATTTCAGTACATATTCCTCACCGGCCAGTTTACTTTTGCCATAATAAGTCAAAGGCCGGGGGGTATGATTTTCATCAATGGGATTGAGAGCAGGACTGGGGCCTGCGGCTGCCTGGCTGCCTACATAAACAAATCGTTTGATCGTCTCTTTATATAACAGAGCCGCATCCAGCAACCGGCGTGTCCCTTCAAAATTTCCCTGAAAATATTCCTGTTCGGTACGGGCTTTGGTCAGGCCGGCCAGATGAAAGACATATTGGCAGTCAGCTAACCCTTTTTGCAAACTTTCCCTATCCAGCAATGAACCGTAATGGTATTCGACATTCAGATCCTTGATCCAGTGCAGA
Organism: Calditrichia bacterium; assembly: GCA_963777955.1. GTDB lineage: Bacteria > Calditrichota > Calditrichia > JAJRVZ01 > JAJRVZ01 > CAVZSQ01. The sequence goes on along the minus strand of CAVZSQ010000018.1, from coordinate 111,928 downwards.
TTACTGGTTTTACGGACCAGGCAACGAACCTGATACCCTTTTTTTGTTAAATCTTCAGCTAAAAAACTGCCGATAAAGCCCGTCGCCCCGGTTACAAACGCTCTCATTTACGATCCTTATTTGATTAATTTATAAGAACTTAAAAAAACTTGGCATATTTTAATTAACTTTGCTATATTTCGCAAATTAATAATATCGTTTCAAATTGATAAAAAATTCTCAATCTGGATTATAATCCCTAAGGAGGCAGCTTTTGGATTTATTTGATAAGTGTCAGCAATTTACGCGTGCCGACGAAGTCAAAGCGATGGGTTTTTATCCTTACTTTCGTCCCATTGAAGAAAATGAAGGCCCGGTTGTTCAAATCGAGGGTCGTAAAATTGTCATGGCTGGCTCAAATAATTATCTAGGTCTGACGGCCCACCCTAAAGTAAAAGAAGCGGCTATCAAAGCGGTGGAAAAATACGGTACCGGCTGTTCCGGATCGCGTTATTTGACCGGTACATTGGATCTACACATTGAATTGGAAGAAAAACTGGCCAAATTCATGGATAAAGAAGCAGTTTTATTATTCAGTACCGGGTACCAGACTGCCCAGGGCATTATACCTACGCTGGTACAACGCGGAGAATATGTGGTCTCGGACAAGGACAATCATGCCTGTATCGTGGCCGGCAATCTGATGGCCCGCGGTATCACCGCCGAAGTTATTCGTTATAAGCATAATAACATGAAAGATCTGGAACGGGTAATCGCCAAGGTACCGTTGGAAAGTAATAAACTGATAGTAAGCGACGGTGTCTTCAGTACCGGCGGCGAAATTGTTGAGCTGGTACGCCTGAATGAAATTGCTAAAAAGTATCACGCCCGCATACTGATCGATGATGCCCATGCTATCGGGGTGATCGGCAAAGGCGGACGCGGAACAGCCAGTGAATTCAATCTGGAATCCCAGATCGACATGACCATGGGTACTTTCAGTAAAACATTTGCTTCGCTGGGAGGTTTTGTCGCCGGTGAAGCCAAGGTAATAAATTACCTTAAACATCATGCTCCCGCTTTGATTTTCAGCGCTTCTCCGACTCCGGCCTCTGTTGCCGCTGCCTTAGCCGCCCTGGAAATCCTCGAGGCCGAACCATGGCGAGTCCAGAAATTAATTCAGAATGCCAATAAGGTACGGCTGGCCTTAAAATCAGCAGGCTTCAATATTATTGATGGCCGCACAGCCATTGTACCGGTCATAATCGGCGACGATCTGCTGGCTTTTAAAATGTGGCGTATGCTGTATGATGATGGTTTATTCGTGAATGTATTTATTTCTCCCGGTGTGCCGCCGGGCCGGCAAATGATGCGCACCAGTTATATGTCAAGCCATGAAGATGAACATCTCGATTTTATCATCGATGCTTTTAAACGCAATGGGACCAAACTGGGTTTAATATAATTGAGTCAATGAGTATTTATAAGGCTGACTTTTTCTGCTGCTGATAAACATAGGAGGGGGAGTTTCTGCATGTCTCAGATTGAAATCAAGCCTGTTGTCAATAACCGGGACTTAATCCGGTTCATAAAAGTACCATGGAAAATATACCAGGACGATCCGAATTGGGTACCACCGCTTATTATGGATCGCAAGAAACTGCTGAACCGTAAAAAAAATCCCTTTTATCAGCATGCCGAAATGGAAATGCTGATTGCTTATAAAGACGGGCAACCGGTTGGCCGGATTGCTGCTATCACCAATGAAAACCATAACAAGTTTCAGGAAGATAATAACGGTTTTTTCGGATTTTATGAATCGATCAATGATCCGGAAGTCACTGCCGCACTGCTTGATCAAACCCGGCAATGGCTGATCAGTAAAGGGAAAGACGGTATGCTGGGACCGCTTAATCCTTCGACCAATGACGAACTGGGTTTGCTGATCGAAGGATTTAAGACACCCCCGTATATTATGATGTGCCACAATCCGGCTTATTATCAGACCCTGCTGGAAAATTACGGACTTAAAAAAGCCAAAGATTTATTTGCCTGGTATGTGGATTTACGGGAACGGGAATTACCGGAAAAACTGCTGCGGGTTGCCGAGACCGTGACCAGTAAATACGGCATTACGATCAGGAATATCACCCTCAAAAAACTTGACCAGGATCTGGAATTGGTTCGCGAAGTTTATAACAATGCCTGGAGTAAAAACTGGGGTTTTGTTCCACTGACACCGGAAGAAATAAATTACATCGCCAATGATCTCAAGCAGATCGCGCGCGAGGAATTGATCCTGCTGGCCGAGAGAGACCACAGACCGATCGCTTTCTCGATGACCCTGCCCAATATCAATGAAGTACTGATAAAAATCCGCAACGGCAGACTGTTTCCCACCGGCTTTTTAACACTTTTGACGGGATTGAAAAAAGTCACGACCTGCCGGGTTATAACTTTGGGAGTGGTCAGAGAACTGCAAACCATCGGATTGGGAGCAGTATTATATCTGCGAGACGATCCTGCGGGCCAGGAAACTCGGCATGGCTGCCGGAGAAATGTCCTGGATCCTGGAAGACAACCAGGCCATGAACAGTTCCATTGCCATGTTTGGTTCGAGCCTGCATAAAAAGTACCGTATCTATCAGCAAAAATTCTGATTGGCGTTCCGGCGCACAGATCTGCGACGACGAAAAATTTTATTAATGATATTCTTCAGGATCATGTTCCCGCAGGTATTTTGATCCTTCTTCCAACAACTTTTTTTCTTCAGCGCTTAAATTGAGATAACCCACCCTGTTGATCTTATCCAGAATTTCATTGATCTTCTGGCGATAATAATCCAGCCGGGCATCATCACCACCCTGCCTGTAAGTAAATTTCGTTTTCCTGGTTGATGATTTGAAAAGATTTTTTAATTTAGATCTCAGTCTGCCAAATTTAAGATAACCAAAACCGACGGCAATCCCACCCAGATGAGCCGCGTGGGCTATCCCATCTGATTGTGTATTCATCGTCGACAGGAAGGATATCAGAGCCATGAAACCCACAAAATATTTCACTTTAACGGGTATCAGAAAATAGATAAATACCTGGCGGTCCGGATAGTACAATGCATAGGCAACCATAATTCCATAGATGGCACCGGATGCCCCCACTGTACCAACGTAACTCGGATCTTTTGAAGTAAGCAGAATATTGACCAGGCCGGCTCCGATACCGCAGATAAAATAATATTTCAGGAATTCTTTGCTGCCCCATTCCCGCTCAAGTTCAGTGCCGAACATCCAGAAGATGAACATATTAAAAAAGATATGCCAGAAATCGCCATGCAGGAACATGTAGGTTACGAGTTGCCACAACTTAAATTCATAGATCACGCCATACGCGTGCAGAGATAGATTTTCGGTTAAATAGTGATGCAGATCGATATTTAAAAATCTAATGAAAAAGACGATTACATTTACATAAATGATGTTTTTTACAGCCGGGGTGAGGCCACCCCCTATTCCCAATGTCGATCGTTGATAGTACATCGCTCTGTTTAATCCTAAAATAATAATTAAATTTTTACTCATATCTATTAATACGCTTTGGCAAATACCACCTGAGTATGTGCCTCTTTATTACAAACGAGACATTTCCCGCTTTTATTCTCCTGATCGAAAGGGATCAGACGTATGGTGGCTTTGGTATCTTCTTTAACTTTAGCTTCACAGTCGGCCGATCCGCACCACAGTGCCTCGAAAAATCCACCCGGCTCTTCGATCTTTTGTTTGAATTCGTCATAGTTATCGATAGCAAAAGTGAATTTCTGCCGGAATTCCCTGGCGCGTTCCAGCATCTCCTGCTGCATCGAGGTCAATTGTCCGGCAACCTGTTTTAGCAGTTGATCTGCCTTAATGATAGTTTTCTGGCGGGTGTCCCGGCGCACGATAACCAGTTGTTGCTGTGCTTCATCGCGCGGTCCGATCTCCAGACGCAGAGGGATACCCTGCAGTTCCCATTCGGAAAATTTAAATCCGGGTTTATACTGTTCCCGGTCATCCAGAATGACCTGGTACTGATCCTTCAACTGTTGCTGCACTTTCCGGGCAAAAGCCAATACTTTTACTTTTTCGTCATCGGTTTTCCAGATCGGCACAATCACCATTTGATTCTGAGCCATCCGCGGCGGCAGGACCAGGCCGTCATCATCGCTGTGGGCCATGATCAGGGCACCGACCAGACGGGTGCTGACTCCCCAGGAAGTCGCCCAGACGTACTCCATTTCGCTGTTTTTATTCTGGAACCTGACATCGAAAGCCTTGGCAAAATTCTGTCCCAGATTATGGGAAGTACCGGACTGCAGCGCTTTACGATCCTGCATCATGGCTTCGATACAATAGGTGTGCAGCGCACCGGCAAACTTTTCCGAGTCGCTTTTCTTGCCGACCAGAACCGGAATAGCCAGATATTCTTCGGCAAAGCGGCGGTACACTTCCAGAATTTTTAAGGTTTCAGCTTCGGCATCGGCGAAACTCTCATGGGCCGTATGTCCCTCCTGCCACAAAAATTCAGTTGTACGTAAAAACAGACGGGTACGCATTTCCCAGCGTACTACGTTGGCCCATTGATTTATCAGCAGAGGCAGATCACGGTAACTCATGATCCACTTTTTATACATGCTCCAGATAATTGTTTCCGAAGTCGGCCGGATATAGAGGTGTTCTTCCAGTTTCTCACCGCCGCCATGGGTAACCACCGCGCATTCCGGCGCGAATCCCGCCACATGTTCCGCTTCTTTCTGCATGAAACTTTCCGGTATGAACAGCGGGAAATAAGCATTGACATGGCCGGTTTCTTTGAACATTTTGTCCAGGTACCCCTGAATTTTTTCCCAGATAGCGTAGCCGTTAGGACGGATGACCATGCACCCTTTTACCGGTGAATAATCAGCCAGTTTGCCCTGAATAATGATATCCGTATACCAGCGTGAATAATCTTCTGCGCGTTTGGTGATTTTCTCAGCCATAGATCGTAGCAACTCTCTTTTTAATTTTTTGTACTAAAATAAAACTACCTGTCTGAACAGGTAGTTATCAAGTACGCCTGGAGGGAATTGAACCCCCAACCTTTGGATCCGGAATCCAACGCTCTATCCAGTTGAGCTACAGGCGCAAAAAATCTATGTTATCGTCGTAAAATCAAGTTACACTCAGCGTTGCAATATATTTAACGACCCCTTGAATGTCAAGGGAAAAGACCACTGACCACCTCCGAGGTTGGGAGAACCTCGGAGGTGGTTAAATCAAAATGTATTCACCACGCTGAAATGTATTTTACCGGTGGAGAAAGTATCCCCCCGGCCCAGGCCATAATCAACACCCAGAATGCCCAGCGGAGTTCTGAAACGCAAACCCAGACCATAGGCGGGTAAAACATCCTCATGCTTGCCGGCAGTATCCTGATAAAGATAGTAACCCCAGTCGTTGAATATAAAAATTCTGGAATCACGGCCGGTCAGAAATCGATACTCCAGATTACACCAGGAAATTGTCTCACCATGAAACTGGTTCTCCCGGTAACCACGCAGGGTAGCCGTGCCGCCAAACCAGAAATGATCACTGAGTTGCAACTGGTTTTTATTACTGCTGATGCGTTTACCGGTAAGAGCAGCAGCCAGAACCTGATTACCGCCCAGATTGATAAAGTAGGCTAAATCCAGACGAACTGGACTGTAATCGTTCTCTGCCAGCCAGGCTATCTTCCTGCAGCAGGTAGGCCGGGCCGTTATTCTTTTTTAAACCTTCACTATAAAAAGCATGATATAACAGACCGTGCCGGGGATTATATGGTTGATCACGGGAATCATATTCCAGACCCAGGTCGCCGGTGAGTATCGAGTTATTGGTCAGGCGCAAGATCCTGCTGGCTGAAGAATCAGGAATGATGCTTTTTGAAATTAACTGCAACTTCACACGAAAATTACTGCTGAAACGAATGGTAGAATTCAACGCATAAGACCGCTCGATATAGGTCGTATCGCGCACAATTCTTTCCAGAGCCCCTCCCAGATTTACCGGCAGGTTCAATATCCAGGGTTCCTCATAAAATAATCTGAATTCATCCGAAAATTGATCCGACTTTTTCCAGTAAACATCAAACCGGCGACCGGTACCAAAGAGATTCCGGAATCCTAACTGAATCAGACCGGTAAAATATCCCTGCTGGTCCGCCTGGTTGGCGGGAGCAGGGATATACCCCACAATACCGTCAAAAGTGGTGGTATTACCCTCTTCCACATCGATCTGCAGCAAAGTAGTCAGGCTGTCTTTGATCAACACGGTCGGCTGCCGAACATTCTTAAAAAATCCCAGGCGATTAAGATTTTGAGGAATACGATCAATTTTATCCTGATCATACAGATCACCCTGGTGAATCCCAAGTTCCCGCAGTATTACTTTATCTTTAGTTATATGATTTCCCGTAATAGAAAATTCATTGATCTTAATCTGGCGCCCTGCTGCTACTGTCAGCGGCAAATTGACCGCATAATAACCGGTATGGCCCTGCAGCTGCAACTGCAGCTGCACCTGTCCGGGTTTTATCACTGCCAGAGGATAGCCGTGGCGTGCAAAGAATAAACCTAATTGCTTAAATTCCGCTTCGATAAGTTCTTCCCGATAGATATCACCCGTCTTCAGATCCAACTGGTCTAAAATCGTTTCCCGGGAGAAAAGTTCATTCTGTATATCGATCTGACCCAGGCGAAAGGATTTGTCTTCAGATATATACCAGCTGAGATTTATTTCCCGGTCGTTAATTTTTTCCAGATTTACCGAATCTATGCGGGTATATAAAAATCCGTCCTGTTTATAAGCTAAGATGATGTTCCGGCTGGCTGCGCGGATTAGTTGTTCATTATATAACATTCCGCTGTGCAAACCGCTGCGTTTGAGCAATTGACCGGAACTGAAATGATTATTGCCGCTGAACCCGACCGTTTGCAGCATGGTTTGAGCCGTCAAACGATGCACACTATCCATGATAATCAAGGATATAATAATAGTAAGACACGAATAAAAACGATGATTCTTCAGCTGCATCATGTGTTCACTTGAATTGTTTCGGTCATAAGTACTGAACATACTCCCTGTATTAAAAAAAAGCTCTGATTTCAGCCTGGCCGGTATGGATAACCTTTTGATACGTCGCTTCATCCCGTCCTTCATAAAAAACAGAAAAAACTATATTGGTGGCCACAGTGTAATCTCCCCGCAGCCGCCATTGTTTATTCAGACCTTCCTTCTTGCCGCGGGCCATCTCGTAAGGTACGGCACGCTGGCCGGGATTGTCGAGCACATCTACATTGATCAGATCGTATTCAGCCGTCAGCCGGCCTTTTTGCAGCAGAGAATAATTGATCCGGCCCAGCAGCCGCAGATACCGTAAAGATAAATCACTGTTTGATGCCGTTGTTCTGGCCGCCAGGTCTTCTTCAAGTCCCAGTTCCGCATCCAGGCCGAATTCCCAGACCGGCAGGGGCCGGTAAGAAAAATTCTGATCCATAATCCACGAGCTGATATCACGATTGCGGCCGAGATCCGATTTATTGTTACGGTTAAGAGTGTTGTAGCGTACTTCTGACTGGGCTTTCAGGGTTCGCTGGATTTGATAGTTGGCCCGCAAGCCGCGCTCGATGCCCAGGCGTCCTTCATTCTCGCCGGCATTGAGATACTGATTGAACTGATCCTCACGATACTGGTAACGCAGCCGTACTGACAGTTTGCGTGATTGGCGCATGATATATAAATCCTCACTGAACAGGATCAGTCCTTTAATAGTCAGGGCGCCCTGAAAAGTCGATAGATTCAGCCATAACAGATCATTGATATCCTGCCGCTTGGATTGTTCTTCAATACGCAGATAAGATTCGCTGCTGAACATCTGCAGCAACTGCTGCCAGTCAGTCTTGACCTTTTTCCAGTAACGGGCCGGGTCCAGTTTAAGATTTAAGGAAGTCTCCACGCTGGTAACCGGTTCAAACCTGCCGCTGGGAATTATATATAGTATAAAATTCCCATCCGGATCCGGAACATATTCGGCCAATTGAGTATCGTAACGCAGATTACCTTTGCCCGTGCCCACATCCAGATAAACTTTTTCCCGCAGGGCCATTTGTTCGGTTGAGATCCGGTATTGCCAGCGCAGGTCCAGACTGCGTTCCCACTGGTAGTTATTCAACACCAGTTCGGCTAAGGTTGTCTGACGATCCTGCCACATGGTGTCCTGCACGCTGGCATCAATATACAGCAGTGCGGCCGAGTCGACTTTGGTATTCTCAAAAAAGGATGTGTAATTTTTTTTCCGTTTTACAATTTCCAGGGAACCACTGGTCTGTTGCCATTCCTTGAGATCAATCCGGAGTTGCGCCGTGCGGGTGGTGGCCTGCGGTATCAGTCTGCCGTAATCGGCATGATCATAAATCTTATCATCCCGCTGCGTGTACTGTGTAAAACCGGACAGCAGGGGGTGCTGAATGAAATCCATCCGCAGCGCCCCTTCATAAAACTCGAACCCGCTGAGTATTCCGGAGGAAATGTTCTTTCTGTTTTCACGGGTGAAAGAGATTCCCGGCTGCCAGTTGCCGAGGGCTTTATCCACATGGGCATTCTGGCGGATCCAGTCATTTGCTATATCTTCCTGTTTACTGCCTACAAATTCATGATTTAAAAGCAATTTAAACCAGCCGGGCCGGTCCCAGTCCAGTTGTCCCTGATAACGTGTAGATTGAAACCGATCCCGTTTCAGGAAACCCAGATTGGTATTAAAACTGAAATAATTCAGGGGCAAAGTATTTAATCTGGTCTCGATGCTTTTTTCGGCATTGCCAGTCAGTGCCGGTGTAAGAATATTCCAGTAACGACGGTAATCGATCTGGTTCAAGCGGTCGGCAGGCTGAAAATCGTGATCGATCAGCCTGAATACGGTTGAAGATATTAGCCGGTCCCGGGTCAAGCCAGTCTGGCCCCCGGCCGGCAGTAACGAAAAAGCACCTGTGAGTTGCAGGGCCGAACCAAGATTGTCCCGGTCCATATATGGGGACAGGGTATTCCGGTCATATTTGCTGAAGGCATATTCAGAAGATATTTTAAATTTTTTAGACAGGGCATAATCAAGTTGGAAATCGAGTAATTGCTGACGTACCGGCAGAGGTAACAGATCTATGGCTAAATAGGAGCCCTGCCCTTTTCCCACCCAGCGATAGACACCCAGCTGTTCACGGCTATAGTCCCCCTGATTTGTACCCACGGCCGAAAACCTTACATTGTAGTTTCCCCCGCTTGTGCCGATATAGCGATAAAAACTGTAAGGTACACTGTTGATCAGCGTATCGATTTTTATATAGGAGCCGCTGCTATCTTCAACTTCGTGTGCCCCGCTCACGAAAGCCTGCATTTGATCATCTCCAGCCTGCCGGATAATATCTTTCTCCTGCTGATCAAGTACTCCTTCGGCTTCCAGTATTTTATCAGGATCGTCTTCTTCCTGATAATACATGGCATTCAAATTCAGTTTTCCATTAACCGCGGCAGCGGTCAATACTCCGGAATAAATATTGCGTGAATAATTCTGAGTGGCCGGGTAATATTCAAAATCCGCCTCGATCCTGGAGGTACTGGTAATCAAACGGCGGTTGGTGAAGGTCAACTGCCCGTTGCCATATTCAATGATATAGTCATTGTTCTCTCCCCGGATCATTTTAACACCATCCACCCAGACCCGCTCGGTACCGGCCAGTACAATAATCTGCTGTTCACTATTCTTGCCGTATAGTTGGTAAGGTCCCTGATTTCCTTCCTGGCCGAGAAAAGACATAAAATTAAAGAATCCGCGGGTGGAGGCCACGGTAGCCCCGGCGGAATAATGGCGGTAATTACTGTTCAAACTGATACCCTGCAATTTGCGGGACAGGGAACCAAAACGACCGTAAGCGTATTCCAGATTAAAATCACCCAGAGTACCCTGCAGGAAGGGATTTTTGAATTGAATAAAAACCTTATCCACTTCATTCAGGGTCTGGGTATTCCCTTCCGGCTGGATGGGGGTGGACTCATCGGTCAGAGCTGCAATAACTTCCACGTCCTCGGTAATAAAACCCGATAACTGCAGATTCAATCCGGAGTTCAGGGTCAGATCGCGGTTGGTGCCGATATTAATGCCGCGCACAATACTCCCGCTTTTCTGTAATTGACTGCCGAAATCAGCAAAAGGATTTTGAAAACCTGGTTTGATCACTACCAGACTGTCCTGTAAGGTCCGGACTGTTTTTAATGTATCCAGATTAATAAATGAATAAGCAGGCCGTAATAAAATGGGTTGAATGCGGAAACTCAATCTGATACTGTCGCCGGATTGCACGGCTACATTAAACCTGAGCCGGTTTCCGGCCGGATCAAATTCAAATCCTGTATACTCCTGCAGAGGTTGCTGATTGATCCTGACCTGCAGGGTCGGGGCCATGATCCGGTATTGTGCCGGGAGCGTGATGACGGACAGACCCTGTTCAGCTACCAGGACGGTATCCTTTTGCCAGGGGTCATAAGCAAATTTATCCTGCGCAGCGGTCTGAGCAAAACTCAGCGGGCCGATCAGGAGAAGTGTACTCAAGAGGAATGAAAAATGACTATTCCTGTGGCGTGCCATATTTCAGGGAGGCTAGTATTACCTGGTCCCCGTCAATCACGACCGACTGATAGCGGTTCTCCCGCCCGACCAGGGCCAGATCTGACGGAGATGCAAGTGGCAGGCCACCTATGCTTACTATCCGGTCCAGGAAAGTACCCCGGCCCGTAAAAATAAAGATAGCGGCTGCAGCCGGATCACAAACATAGATGCGATCCTCCTGATCGATGGCCAGACCTGATGGTGATTTGAACTGGGGGTATTCAATTTTTTGCATAAAATTACCGTAATAATCATAGATAAAAACTGCTTTATTAGCAGCATCACTGATCAGCAGGCGATAATCACCGGTCATATCAAGTTGAACGGGCAAGGCCAACTCACCGGCACCCGATTCATAATGAGCAAAAGCGACTTCTGCTTTATTATTCGGATTAAATTTGATGACTTTCTTTTCACCATGATCAAGGATAAACATATCTCCCCGTGGTGAATAAACCACGCTCAATACTTCGCGAAACTGGAAGCGCTCGTCGTCACCCGGATTCGAAATGAATGAATTTATGAAATTAAAATCCTTATCATATCTTTGTACCCGGCGATTATTATAGTCTGCTACAAAAATACTGAGTCCCGATCTGGCCCAGATATCACCTGGCTGATCAAACTGGTCAATCGTTGCGCCAAAACCCCCTATATTTTTAATATAATTACCGTTGAGATCAAATATCTGCAAACGATGATTATCACGGTCGCAGATCACTATCCGGCCATCCTGAGTGATATCAACTGCCGCAGGATTTTTAAACAATCCAGCTATACTACCGGTTCCGCCAAATCGTCCCAATTCTTCAACCTGCAGTTGTGCCGCACAGGTGAGATACATGACCAGAACCAGCCATAATGTTTTAGCGGGCACGGGAATCCTCCCCTTGATCTAATCTAAAAGATAATCATTTTTTATACAAGGAACATTATTATTGCCCGGAAAAATCTGATGCAATTAATTGAATTAGTTGTTATTATTAATAGATGAACGAAAAAAAGATTACTAACTTTTTCCCGGTCGCCGATCCGGCGGTCATTACCAACCGTCTTACCGCCTTATGGGCTTTTAACGAGGCGGGGCTGGGCGGTATAATGCATGCCATCAAGTCTCCCTTTACCGGGATTTTTGTCGGCGGTATCGCAGTAATTTTAATTGCCCTGCTCGCCTATTTTTCCGATAAGAAGGCCATAACCATTCTGAAGGCCACGGCCATTGTACTGATCGTCAAAGCCATCGTCAGTCCGCACTCACCCCTTTTCGCCTACTTTGCCGTGGGCTTTCAGGGTCTGGCCGGCGCGTTCATATTCAGCAGTTTAAATTCTTTTCGCCCGGCTGCACTTATTCTGGGAGTTGCCGCTTTAAGTGAATCTGCCCTGCAAAAAATAGTGACCCTGACCCTGATTTACGGTACATCCCTCTGGGAATCGATAGATCTTTTTTTAAATTATGTTTTACAGGCCCTGAGATTATCAGGCCCGGCCGAAAGTTTTCCCGGCAGTGCATTTTTAATTGGACTATATCTTGGCCTGTATCTGCTGTCCGGTTTGGTAATCGGTTACCTGGCCGGCGTGATGCCAGCGGAACTGACCAAAACTGCCATGAGGCAGGATGCAGAAGTGCTCAGACGATTGTCAGTCTTAAACCAGAACCATTTTTCCGTGCCGCTGCGGCAGCGACCGTTTTGGAGAAAAGGTATTTTTCAAATCATGGTGGTTCTGTTGGGGATAATTATTGTATTCACTCTCATCAATCCGGAATTAAAGGGAACGTCCCGGGCAGTATATGTCCTGCTCCGCACCTGCATTGCCATTGCAGTCTGGTATCTTGTGGCAGCACCGCTGTTAACCAGATTATTAAGTTTTATACTGAACAAAAAAAGAAAAGTTTATTTTGCCGAAGTGGAACAGATATTATCTCTGCTTCCCCAATTAAGGGCAGCAGCTATAATATTATGGAAATCTGCGACGCATTTTCCCCTGGTCAAACGGTTGAGATATTTTCTGCTATCCTTGATTTATTATTCCCTCACCTGCGAACCGGCAGGAAAAGCGAGGGATCAAAATGGGCAAATAATAGACACAAGCAAGTTGTGAAGACTTGAAAATGTGTAAATTAAAATAACCAGTTACTCAGGGAAAAATATGATCCATATCTTAAGCGGAGCTGTCCATAGCGGTAAGACCAGCAGGTTACTGCAGTGGGCAGAAGGCCGGTCCGACCTGGCCGGGATTGCCACCCCTGACCAGGATGGATTGAAAATGTTATATGATCTGAAAGCCAGGCGATACTACCCTTTTCAAATTAGTGAGCCGTATGATCCGGCAGTGGACTCCATCGGCTTGGGCCAATACAGGTTTGCTGATGCTGCTTTTGTGCTGGCCCGGCAAATACTGGATCGCGCGGTACAGCAATCTCCGGTCTGGCTGATCATCGATGAAATCGGACCGTTGGAATTAGCAGGCCAGGGATTCGAACCAGCGGCGGGGAGAATAATCGGTCAGTACATTCAATCTGGTGAAAAAAGTAATTTATTATTAGTAATTCGGGATACTATTTTACATAGGGCTATTGAGCATTACCATATTACAGAATTTAAAAATAGTACCTTAGTTCCTGAGTCCCTGAGTCCCTGAGTCCCTATTACTTAAATAATGTTTCGAACAGGCGATCAAGGTTTTGCCCGGTGTTACCCAGGTAATCCGGGAAGCCGGGATACTCTTTGCCTTTGCTGACGGCAACTTTAAGATCGAGTTTATTCTGCGGCATGTAGTAGCACCACCCTTTTTGCAAATAATAACGGGCCAGGAATTCCTGTTCGATTTGTCCGGGGGTGGGGACAAATACCCCTTTCTTTTTTAATTCGACCATTTCCATGATCGTGGTATAGCCGGAGCGGCAGATAATAAAATCAGCCTGGCGCATATAATCGGCAATCTGCTGCCGGTCGAGATAACTATAAAAGATGGCATTACCTTTCCTGATACTGTATTTTTTTTCCGGCTTGCCCAGGGCTACTACTGTCCGCCCTTTCAGCATATTCACCTGTTTGAAGATGATCCTTTCAAAAATGGACCGTTGCGGTTCCGGTCCGCTAACCAGAATCAAAAAATCAATTTTGTCCGGATTAGCTGCAGAAACCGGCGGGAGGTCGCAAATTATACCCGGATACAGTATTTTTGAATCACTTAAAAACCGCAAGTGGTGCGCCAGTTCACCGGTCAGATCCGCCTGGCCGGCAAAATCGGGTATGATGATCCGGTCATATTTATTGAAAAACAGATAATTAAAATACTCCGGAATCATTTCAAATTTTGATATCAGCCAGGGGAGTTTATAGCGCAATTGATGTGAAATCAGAAAACTCTTCACTCCGGGCAGGTTGATACAAAAACGGTTATCGCTGATTATTATATCGAATTGGTACTGCTGCTGCAGTTGTCGTAAGGCCTGCTTTTCCCGCCACATAGCCAGCAGCATCTGGGGATAGGTAACAAGCATGAACCGGGTTACAAAATATTTACCGCGGGGGTAACGGATCGGGTACTGGGGAAAATCCAAAAAAACACACCCGGGTGTTTCTTTTTTTAATAATTCCAGGGCCCGGCCGCAGGTGGCTACATAAACCCGGTCCCCCTGCTTTAAGAATCTTCTGATCAACGGCAGAATGCGGGTGACATGTCCCAGGCCCCAGTCCAGCGGTGCAAAAAATATTTTCTTTGGTTTCATATTTTTAGAGATCTTAAAAAACTGCCCGGCAGATCAGGGTAGCCATGATCAAGCCGATGGCATCTGCTGTCAATCCTGCCGGTAAAGCATACCGTGTTTTCTGCACATTGATCGAACCAAAATAAACAGCAATCACATAAAAGGTTGTTTCCGAACTTCCAAACATCGTGGAGGAAATAAAACCGATCAGTGAATCAGGACCATAAGTTTTCATCAACTCGGTCATAACCCCGATAGAACCGCTGCCGGACAACGGACGCATCAGGGCCATCGGTAAAACTTCCGGCGGCATACCGATCAGTTCGGTCAGCGGCCGCAGCATCCAGGTCAGGATGTCCAGTGCTCCGCTGGTCCGGAACATGGCGATAGCGACCAGCATTGCCACCAGGTAAGGAATAATACGCACTCCCACCTGAAAACCTTCTTTTGCGCCTTCAACAAACTTTTCATATACTTTCACGCGTCTGAATAAGGCGATCGAGAGAAACAGCAACAACACCAGCGGGATTACGATGACCGCCGACCAGTCTAGAATTATTTTTACAGCTGTCATAACATCCTCATAAAATATCGACAGGGTTTATAATTATCATCACTCAGATCACAGATCCAGATATGGTTTGGTTCTGGCTGCTTGTTTTATTCCGGTTGATACGCTGAATAATTTTAACAATGATAATCCCGGCAATGGTAGCAGTGGTGGCTGCCAATATAGAGGGGAAAATAATCATCTGCGGATTGGCCGACCCTACCGAAACGCGCACAGCGAGCGCTGTAGCCGGAATCAGGGTAATGGCGGTGGTATTGATCACCAGGAACATGCACATGTCGTCCGTGGCCCTGCCCTTGTTGGGATTAAGTTTATCCAGTTCTTCCATGGCCTTCAGGCCCAGGGGGGTAGCGGCGTTGCTCAGGCCCAGCATATTGGCAGCTACATTCATGATCATGGCGGTGATGGCCGGATGATCTGCCGGGATACTGGGAAAAAGCAGACGGGTAAGCGGGCGGAAGAACCTGGCTATCGACTTGTTCAGACCAGCTTCCTCGGCCACTTTCATCACACCCAGCCACAGGGCCATCACCCCGATCAGCCCTATGGCAATTTCCACTGCATGTTTTCCTTCGGCCAGGATTGCGGTGGTGACTTTGCCCAGCTGGGTCGTTTCATTTAAATTCCGCCTGGCCGTTTCAGTTTGTTGCTGTAATACGGCAGTGGATTCATCCTTATAAAATTCATGATACAGATCGGTACCAGCGGCGATCAGAATTGCCAGAATGATCATGGCAAACCAGATATAATTAAGCATGCGACCTCCATGAACAGAATGCGTGTAATGGTTCGTTATTTATTATTCAGAAAGCAAAATAAAAGCCCAGGTGAAAATTGCCGGGGGAACGGTCCGATGGTTCTTTCAATAATTTATAGCCATAATCAAAACGAACCGGACCGATCGGTGTGATCAGTACCAGTCCGGCACCGCTGCTGAACTTGATCTGCGTTGGATTAAAAAATTTCACCTCCTGCCAGACATTTCCACCATCAAGGAATATTTCTGTCTGGAACAACCAGTAGAGCGGGATGCGAAACTCGGCATTCAGCAGCATCAGCATTTTTCCGCCAAGTGCCCTGCTCTTGTAGCCATCCTCATCCAGAGCGGCCGGACCCAGCAACTGTTCACCATATCCGCGCACCGAGGTTGCCCCGCCGGCAAAGAACAGTTCAGAAATCGGAATATTTTTCGTACCACCGATTTCGAATAAGGCGCCGGTTTTTAATCTGGTGGCCAGGGTTATTTTTGTCTGTTTACGGAATGCTTTGGGTCCTACCGGTTGATAACGCTGCCAGGATGAAATTACAGTAAAATAACGGTTAGTCCGGCTATTTCCGAATTCATTTTTACCGACCGACTGGGAGAAGCCGATGCTCAGGTCGCTCACCGATCCGCCGGTGGGATTAAAATAATTATTTTTAGTATCCCGGCGGGCATAAAGTGTTGTCGTATAAACCTGTTCCTTGCCCACATCCGCTTCCAGCAGCGTGTCCAGTATACCCTTGGATAACACATCGACAAACTTTACCTGGACTGAGGCACTGAGGGTAATTTCCCGGCCATTGCGCCGGGCGACCGTGGATGCGGCACTATGACTGACATTTATACCATACATCATTACATTGAAGTCGGCGCTGTTCAGAGGCCGGTACTGATGGTACGAAAACTGGAAGGTACCCGGTGTTTTGGCAAATCCCAACCATGGTTCCACGAAAATCAGGGAGATTTGATTCTCGGGATTAAGCACCTTGCGGGTTTTAAAATCATATTGCAGGGAAGGTACCAGATGCAGACTTACACTGCGCGCTGTGCCGAATAAATTGCGGTGTCCCCCTTCCAGGGCAAATTCAATTTTATTTCCGTATACTTCCTCCTGCTCATAGGCATACCCGATTCGCGCTCCAAACCAGCGTGCTTTCTTTTCCTGCACCATAATTTTTACGGTGACACCTGTCATATCGGCAGCATATTGTTCCAGATCAAAACGGACATAATCAAACAAACCGGTACCATATATATTTTCCTGCGAATATAATATTAATTCACGATTGTACTTTTCATTTTTATCAAACTCCAGTTCCCGTTTGACAATGAACTTGCGCGATTCCTGTAATCCCAGATATTTCACATCCCGTATATAAACGGTCTGCTTTTCCATTATATTTACTTTTGCTATTACCAGTGTATCCTGGGTAAATTCATAATCAAGATTTATTTCGGCATAGGGTTTTCCATTGTTATAATAAAGATTCTCAATCTTCTGCTTTAACTCGATCAGTACCGCTTCGTCAAAGGGAACATTTAATTCAATATCCTTTGTCTGCCTGGTCAGTTCAGTCGCTGAGATATCGGCATTGCCGTTAAATACGATCTGATTAAGATAATAGCGCATACCTTCGGCCAGGAGGTAAAAGATCTCAACCTTGAGCTCAGTTTTATCGACCACCAGGCTGTCGAACACTTCGGTGGTCAGGTAACCCTGTTTACGGTAATAATTAGTGAGCAGAATCTTGTCCAGTTTGACCAGGCGGGCGTCAAATTCGCTTTTGCGTTTAGAATGAAGTACGTTCAATAATACTTTTCGGGTAAAAGCACGGTTATTGACAAATCGGATATTCTTTACCTTAAACTCCTGCGCGCAGAGGCTGGAGAAAGAAAGGATTCCTATTAAAATCATTATATATAATTTGAATTTGGTACTCACTTCAATTAGTCCCAGCAGAGTAATTTAATGATATTTGTCATTTACAGTATTACCACACACCCCGTCCCCGCCTCAGGCGGGGCCACCCCTCTCCAGAGGGGATTCTCGCTACCCTCAGATCATCCAAACTCGAAGGCAATTCAGATCCCGGGTCCTGTCTTCGACATGCCCGGGATGACAGTACTTAATTATTCATCAAGTATCAAGGTACTATATCTTTGTCTCTTTGCTGTCTCTTTGTCTCTTTGTCCCTTTGTCCCTTTATTTAAAATGTCGTTTTCCATGACAATGAAATCTTGATCTGATCACTTCCCCGCAGGGTCTGGGCATATTGACTATCGATTGACCATTTATTGGCGATCCGGTAGGTCAAGCCAATCCGGTTCCCCGGTTCCCATGATAACTTGGGTGCCGGGATCAATCCCTGTCCGAATTCACTCTGATATTCCAGGTACAAATTACTGGTAAAATATTTTCCCACGGCAAACGAAGCATTTTTCATCCCCTGGTTCAATTTAGAGGCCTGCGGATCGGTGCTATTCCCGTCGAGGGATACTTCCACTTTATCCAGCCCGGTTACCATTTCAGCACCGCGTCCCAGAGCGGATTCGACAGACGTACTGAAGACATCTTTGCCGACACTGGCCATATCCCCTGCTGATAATCCACGGGTGGTGCTGCCCAAACTGAGTAAAGCAATTTTATCGGCCATAGTATAATTAAGATAATTGCCCTGTTCATCTTTGACCTGCAGATCCAGATTCTGCTTTTCCAGGTTACCGGTGATGGACAATTCATAGGTATAACCCCGACTTAATTTTTCAGCGCGAATGTCAAATTCCGGATTGATCACTTTGGGATTAGTAAAACTTATTGTTCCGTTACGAATCACAAAATTCTGACCCCAGGCTGTGTATTTCCCGGACAGGGTTTCCAGATGACCGGATAATTCCATGGAGGGTGCCAGCGGCTCCTGGATGGAACGGAGTTCTCCGGCAATTTCCAATTCAAAATCATTGACGAAGGTGAGTTTGGAATTACGGATGATGAAATTCCCGGGCATGGTAATATTCAGGTTCCAACTCAAACAACGTTCCGGTTTGCGGGTGGGCGTTACTAAATAAATATTCTTTTGCAGTTTTTCCATATCGACCAGGTATACCCCTTCCTCGTTCAGGATATCGCCGCTGACAAAGATAGTGTCGCGTCCGCTGATATGAACATTATTCGAACTGAGGGTCAGGTTGGTATTCTCGATAAAATAGTCAACATTAAACCGGGACAGATTCATGCTCAGATCAAGTTTCGGATGCAGCAGATTGTCAAACAGCAGGGTTCCCCTGCCGGTAAGTATTCCTGCCGGACGGTATTTCACACCGAGCAGGCTTAAACCTTTTCTGGAATAACCGTATATTCTTTCCCAAAAATCTTTATGCTTTTCAGAATATCCACTGAACGATTTGATGGTCATCAGGGAATTCTTCACACTGGCATCAATGGTTACATTGGTGATAGGATTTTTTATGCGGGACAGGCCCAGTCTGCCGTTCTCCATCCTGAAGAAACCATCGTAGAGGTACGGTTTTAATAATGTACCGGTAATGGTGAATTCAGCATCAAATTCACCCGCGAGACCTTCAAGCTGTTCATTTAACAGACCGATAAACTCCAGGCGATCATCGTGGCTGCGCAGATTCAATAAAAAAGGACGTTGTCCGATCAGAGTATCCAGCTCCGTAAAGTCCAGTGCGATCTGTTGCCATCCATCCCCTTCAACCGAAGTACCGTTTAAATCGAATTTCAGGGTATTCAGCGTTATTAATTCCGGCGTAAAATCCGCCTGCAGCAGCATCTCATCACAACTGAATTTATTATAATTAAAATTGCGGGCCGTCAGGGATAAATCCCCACTGGGATTTTTGAGACTTCCGGTAATATTCCAGTTACCGGATACCCAGCCTGTGAGCGGCCGCGCTAATTTAAAAAATTTTGTGTATGGTTCCAGGGCCCAATTATGACATTGAATTGTCAGATTGGCCTGGCTTTCATTCAGCAGATCGGTCTGGGCCGCTGAGTCTGCAGTATTCATGCGCAAGGCGATATCACCTTGCATTTCAATATCCGAACCTTCTTGAACTATTTTAAATTCATCGATAGAAATTTTATCGTTTTCGTATCTGAAAGTACTGCTGATGTCACCGATGGGCAGACGGTTGATTTTCAGATCTTTACCCTGCAGAGATATATCCAGGTGTGGATCGTCCAGCGGTCGGATAATCTGAAAATCTCCGGCCAGTACACCGCTGAAGGTTACATCCGTTTTGAAAAACTGCCGGAAGGGTTGAACCTGAATATTTTCAACATATAATCCGATCTGCAGGTCTGCTGCAGACTGCTCATAAAATCCCCGCAATTCAATTTCGCCACTATCAGGAGCAGAAAAAACAGCCCGGTCAATGTAGAAATCACTTTTGTTATAAGAAAATAGCAACGGACCGGAATTCTCAATCCAGTAGTTTTCATAAAAGATCCTGAAGAAATCAAAGCGGAATTGAAGAGTATCGGATTCAAAATTGAAAACACCGGAAGTGCTTAAGCGGTTTTCTCCCTTGGCAAACAACAGGGTATCCAACAAGATCTGTCTGCCCTGAAAAATCAAATCCGCTCTGGTCTCGGTAAATTCCAGGTAATTGGATTGGATTCGATTGGCAGAAAGCCTGGCGCTCCCTGTACGTTGTTGAATCAAATGATCGATATTAGTTTCCATGATCAGAGTATCGATCCTCCAGTTACCATAGGTAAATCTCGGTACCCATAAATATGCTTCCAGATCAGGATTAATTAAATCTCCGCGGATATAAATATTGGCATCGAACTGTCCGCTGAAACCTGTTAAACCCAGTGCCCTGGTCAGGGAGTTGATAGAATTGCTTTCAGACAACAGATTGAGATCCAGAATTTTTTCCCGATTCAAAGTGCCTAAAACGGTAAATCGCGAGGCAGGACCTACCTGTAAAAAAGAATTTTCCAGAAGAGTAAAATTATTTTCCTCGGCACGAACAGCCAAATGGAGTGAATCAAAAGCAACCGAGTCGATTACCGAATTAAATAACAGGATCTCCGCAAAACCGGTCAGCCGGTTTAAATTTAATTTCTGCAGTTCCAGCCGCAGCGTTCCACTGAGATCGGTATGGAACTTATCCGGTAAAAAGTTTTTAATATCGAAATGATTGAAGGTCAAACTGAGAAAACTGTGCCGGCTGCGCAGGGCCGCAGCGAATTCCAGGGTACTGCGGTTGGCCACCAGCTTACTTCTGGCAATATTGATTTCACCATCGCTGTATTTACCGGTCAGCAGAAATGAATCCAGAAAATAGGAATTGGCCTTGCCGACTGCGGATAGTGTGCCGGTAAAATGCCGGGGTGAACCGACAATTTGAAAGGAAAATTCTGCATAGCCGGAATCCAGACTCTGTTTATTCAGGAAGGAATTGATATCACGGTAATCCAGATATACCTCTTCCAGACCCAGAATAACCGCCAGGGTGTCGGTCACTGTAACATCCATACTGCCGGAGGCATGGGAGTAAGGTGTGGTCAACTGCAGTTTATTCATGGTGATGCGGTCATGGCGGGCGGAAAATTCACAACTCAGATTATTCCAGCGGAATTCAAGTTCCGGCCATCTGCCGGTAAACCGGAAAATCCGGAACTCAAAAGCTTCCGCATTGAGATCAGCTGAAATTTCCAAAGTCAGACTATCCAGCGCAATCCCCTGTTGCGGCAGGTCCAGATTACCATGCAGTATTTTCAGCATCCCGATGTGAACAGAGGGTATCAGCAGGAAGAGACTATCCAGATCGGCAGCGCTGGCAAAATCCGCGA
Source organism: Calditrichia bacterium (assembly GCA_963777955.1). Classification (GTDB taxonomy): domain Bacteria; phylum Calditrichota; class Calditrichia; order JAJRVZ01; family JAJRVZ01; genus CAVZSQ01. The sequence continues at coordinate 90,366 of CAVZSQ010000018.1, read as the reverse complement.
TAAAGTCATCGTAGGTTTTAACCGCACGGGAAGTATCGCTCCGGACGCCAGTCCGGACCTGACCGCCGGCAGCGGCAAACTTGACCTGCAACGAATCAAAAACAATTGATTTAAAAAAATATTTACCGGAAAGAACCGGGATTAAACTATAACGGATTTTTAATGAATTACTGGATATGGTGGTGCCGTTTTTTAAAGTGACCGTAAGATCATTCAGAACAATTGTCTGGAAAATATTCCCCTCGAGCGAAGAATAATTGATCGTGGCAACGCTATTTAAATTATCATTAATAATATTCCTGGCCAGATCAGAAATTATATTGGTACGCCAATATAGAATTACTATCAGCAGCACAGAAATCACGATTAAGATCAGTATGCCCAGCAGGATTTTTTTAAACATTTACTTTACCCTGGTCATGCTAATTTCATCCATACCATCAATTTATAAATCAATAATTATTAAACCAAGACATAAGATAAGCTGTTCCCGAATATTGACCATGGAAAAATACTGAACACGCTATAAAATGAAACAGGGGCAAGTAAAAAAATTGCCCCTGTAGCTGACCTTAATTTAGGAGGGATTGATTAGAAGGTTTTCTATTTTACATATTAAGTCGACATCTACCCTGTTACTCCTGCTGCGACATTAAAAAACCGAGGGCAAGCGTCTGGATCTTGCCCTCGAGAATCCATGCCCTAGCGATTTAAAAGCATTTTCTTCACCAACCTAAATCCATCGCCTTGTAAGGCATAGAAATATATGCCACTGGAAACGGATCGACCCGTATGATCCGTTCCATTCCATATCACGGTATGAACACCGGCTGCCAGGTTTGCATTCAGCAATTGTGCAACCTGTCTGCCCAGTATGTCATAAACTTCCAAACTTACCTGCTGTGCCGCCGGTAATCCGAATTGAATGTGCGTCTGGGGATTAAACGGATTCGGATAATTGGCCATTAATTCGATCCGGGTGGGAACTCCTTCGGCCGGATCATCCGGAATCTCAGCTGGATTCCAGTTCAGCGTAAAATTCAGCAACAGCACTTCAAAATCACTGGCATCAAAATCAAACCAGGTTGTATTACCGGAATAATTTACCTTGCTGACGCAAATCTGATTCCGGCCGTCCGGCAGGCCCTGAATCTGATAACTACCGCTGCCATCGGAAAGTCCATAGTTCATTACCTCGCCGGACTGGTTCTTAATCATCACCATAGCGCCGTCCAGGGGCTGGCCATTCTCATCCCTGATTATTCCGGTCAGCATGCCCCAATTGAAATGCCGCCACAGCGGAGTCAAACTGGCATCAATTCCACTGACTGCACCCGCAGCCAGAACCGGAGTAACTTCTTCCCAGAAATAGACATTATCATAAAACTCGGGAATATAATGACGGGCGGCAAAGAGTATATAATAGTAGTCTTCTTTCAGGTTACCCAGAGTATAGCGGCCAAAATTGTCGCTGAAAGTGAAAACAATTTCGCCTGTACTTCTTCTGGCAGCGATCACAAATACGTCAGATAGTGCTTCGCCGGCAGCAGACTGTATTACTCCGCTGATGGAGTTGGTCCCCAGGCGGGGCTCCAGAGTAAAATCAATTTTACTGAACACCGTATCACCAAAAGCAATCAATTTATCCGCAAGATAGGGTTCTGATTTTTCCTGGTAAAATTCAGTCTGGTATCCGGATTTTTCAGCTGATACCATGAAACCGTATACTGGGAATGGGGTCAGGGTTGGATCCGGAATAAATTCCTGCAATTTGAAATTTATCTTATAATAGCCGTCTTCATCCGTATAACCCGTATATATCCGGCAATTAGAATTGGCAATCATTACCGGAACATCAATTTGCCAGACCCTCACCAACGCTCCTTCCAGAGGGGTGTTGTGATCGTCGGTAACTCGTCCGGTTACAGTGACCATGGGTACGACTGGTGCAAAGGGAATTCCGAAATTAATTTCAGGGGTCGTTTGTTCAGCCAGAACTGTTACCGGCGTAGCATCGGCAAGTCTGTGGACATCATCATAAAATTCATGGTAAACCGGGTAACCGATACAATACGCACTGGAACAATCGAACATATAATCATATTCGCAGGAGATATAATATTTACCAGGCGGCAGCGAGGCGATATATTCACCTGTACTATCCGTATATACACCAAACGGCCTGGGACTTCCGGGAGTGTTACTGCTGTCACTGAGAATAATCGGCAAACCTCCGCCGTCAATAGTAAAGAAACTTATATAAGCCGAAGTCACTGGTGAACCGATATTGTCAAAATATACCTTGCCGGTTATATGACCGACAGGCGGAATGGTAACAGGATTTAGATAAAAATCCTGAACAACGTCACCGCTAGTGAGGTCGAGTAAAAAAACATATTCGCTTTCATACCCCCTGGCCCTGCAACTGACATTATAGTACCCTTTGGGAATTCCGGGAATTTCATAACTGCCATCGGGATTATTCATTACTGTGATTAAGGGATATACTGTATCCGGGGCAACGATCCCGGAGGAATCCTCATTCAGAATATAAATTCTACCGGGCATCAAGGTTATGTAAGCCGGATAAACCGGTCGAGGAATATTCTGATCCGTAATCGCTGCCGACCACACCTGCCCGGATAACTTGACCAGTTCCGCGGGATCGACAGGTACCAGGTAAATATCCTGGCCGGCAATATCACTGCCCTCAACAACCTCAATTGTATCGATATTGGTTTGCGGAACATGACCAAAGGCCTCGGCAGACAGGTAATAGATCCCGGGTTGTATGTTTTTAAATTCATACAGGCCATCCTGAGTACTGCGGGTATGATATGACCAGATGTTGTTGACTAAGAAGACATCCGCATCCGCCAGAGGGATAAACGCCGGCAATAACGGAGGGGCGCTGTAAACATGCCCTGAAATCGAATTGACACAATCAAGATCCGTTCTTTGCAGCGTAATATTCATGAACAGCGTGGTGGTTTCCACCAAAGTGAAAGGTTCGGTTCGGTACGGAAGATACCCTGCATGAGTACAACTCAGATAATAAGTACCAGCTTTCATATTACTGAAACTGAACTCGCCTTCGAATCCTGACATTGTATTATAAAAGATAGAATCACCGCTGGCATCATATCCACAGGCTGATACCTGTGTTCCGGTTATACTTCTACCCAGCTGATCATTTACTGTCCCCTGCAATCCGGCGGCAGAAAGGCTACTTATTAATAATAGAGTCAAAATAATAAAATGGTATACCTTTGTACTCATAAAGCCTCCCAGCATTTCTATGAATCGCCCTGTTTACTTTTATACTTCAATTACAGTGCCAAAAAAGTCATGTTTATAAATTTATCAGCAGTTATCAAACCACTATACTTGATAGCAGCCGCGGATCAAGAGCTTCCAGGGGAGTGGGTCACTGAAAAATATTTTTAACTCATGCATAAATATATTTTTAGGATGAATTATTATGATAAAAAGTACGAAAATTTTTCGGGGTATGGGAAAATCTTTCGCGGCGGTTATGAATAGATCAGAAGCAGATCTGCATGGTCAGGCAAGTAAGACCGGAATGATCATATCGGGGTGTCAGTGATATTTTCTTTTCGTAAGGTTTTGACCAATAAAGTAAATCCAGCTGGGTATAGAGCCAGATCGTGCTGAATAGAATTAAGGAGGTGTTTCTGATTTTATATGCTTGATTATAATCTTTGTATGTTGCATCAATTTCATCTTTACTTAAAGCAGATAAATACTCATCTTCCTTGCGGTTCGTATCGATGGTGAAATAGATAGTGGAACCCAGTGTCAACAAGCTGGAACCTAACAGTATCCAGCCTTTACTTTTTTCGCCGTATTGTAAGTGTCCGATCCCGGGCAAGACGATCGAATAACCGATTGATCTGCTCAGTCCGGCGGATTCAGCATGAGATCCTGCGGGGACTGCCCCAGCGGTAAGATCCAGCCCGGCAACCGGTTCTTTTTCCTGTATCGCTGAAACTGTTTTTGGCAGGCTAAGGCGTATTTCTTCAAAGAAATCGATTACCTTGGGTGGATTATCCCGGGGCTGCAATTTATACTCCGGATTAAAATGCAGTATGGAAATAAAACAGCGCAGCGCACCGGTCATATCCGCCATGGAATAATATGACAATCCCTGCAAGCGATAGATTTCGAGTGAGTCACTACGGGTAAGGTTATCGGCAGTGCGCAGAATTAAATTTCCGGAGTTGATCACAGCGGGGTAGTCAAAATTCATATATTTCTGCTGCAGAAGTTCCAGGAAATTCTGCCGGGGTTGCGCTACCGAATGGATTATTAACGCGCCAAGCAAAAACAAGAGTATATTGGACAGACGCATAGTCTTATCTGAGTAACACCATTTTTTTCGCCTGTACGAAATGCTTACTGCACAACTGATAGATGTAGACATTACTGGCCACGTCTTTGTTAAGATTATCGGTTCCGTCCCAGGTCAGGTGGTGTAAACCCTGTGAAAATTCACCACCGGCCAGGGTTTTAATATGCTGACCGGTGATGGAATAAATGTCTAAAGTTAAATAAGTTTTATCATCTAAATCAAATGAAATCACGGTAGTAGAGTTAAATGGATCGGGATAATTCTCATACAGAGCATATTTGTGCGGCCGGAGCCCGCGATCCTGAGACCAGTTGGATGAAGTCAAAGCACCGAGATCAAGTTTTTCGATTGAGGGTGAATCAGCATTATACCGGCCTCTGCCGCCGAAGATATAAATAGTATTCTCGTAAATAACGGCCATGCCTTCTTTGCGCGGAAAGTTCAGCGTGGGCCCAAAGTAGGATGTACCGGTATTCGGATTAAAACACTCTAAGCGGTTGAGGGCTTCGTTCTGTTCGTTATATCCGCCAATGATATAAATTTGACTATTGTCGGTCACCGCCTGTCCTCCGGCACATACTCCCTTCAGATTTCCGGCCAATTCGAGAGTATCCAATTCCAGGTCGTATTTCTGAATTTTATCCGAGAGATTATTATGGACACCACCGACTAAATAGACCATCGTACCGATCTGCACAGACATATGATGATATGGTAACGGGATGACATTTCTATAATATTCTCCTTTGGTAGAATTAAGTATCGCCGAGAAAATATCATAGCGAATTATATAGGGTAAATGGGTTGTATCGGACCAGGCCGGTGCAATCAATCCACCGAACAGATACAGACTATTATTATAAATATGGCCGGTCATGTAAACCCGGTCAAAATTTATATCAGGTGTAACTCCCACATCCAGGTCAGGAGATCTGTCGTGAAAATTCCACAGTTCCAGATAGGGCTCGGCAGATGAATCGGACCAGACACCACCGCAGAAAACCACCAGACTATCATTCAACTGACCGGCCACAAAACCATAACGCGGTACTGACATTTCGCCGGCCAGAGACCATCGATCCGTGACCGGATCATAGACCTGAATCCAATTTACCGGCATCCCCAGCGAGTCTGAATAACCCCCGAAAATATAGATCGAAGAATTCAAGACCAGGGCCTGTCCGCCATGAACGGGCCGAGGCATATCACCTATTACTTCCCACTCCTGGGCAGAACCAGCGCTGATCAATAGCCCAAGCAAAAGCAGGATATTTAAATATTCATATTTCTTCATACACATTCCCCGGTATAACCTCCAGTAATCAAGATACAAAATCCGTACCAGTTTAAGGAATTCTCATGGTATCAACTGTTACCAGGCGGTTAATTTGTTCAAAATTTATCCTGTATTCTGTTGTTTCTTTCCTGGAAATCATAATGGTATCTCTGAATTCGGGCCAAACCGGATTATTAACGGTGACTGAATGTTTACCTGGTGCAAGTATCAATGGTTTTAATAAAGGAGATTGCCCCTTATATAAACCATCAAGATATAACTCACCCCAGGGGTAGATCTGGCAATTTAAATATCCGAATAACGTATCCAGAGATATTTGCAGAATATTGTTCTCGCCGGCCAGGATTTCCACTGACCGTGAATATATTGGAAAATCTTTATGCTTTAAGGTCAAATGATGTATTCCAGCCGACAGGGCAACGGTATTTTTCAAAGGGATCTGACCAATTTCCTGCGAATCAATTAAAACAGTAGTATAAGGTGTGCCGATCAGGATAAAATTTCCCTGACCTGCGGCGGAATGATTCTGGTATTCCCCTATTTCCTGGCCGGACCGGGATATCTTTTGCTCGAGGCTGAGTGTGTCTTTTGAGGTGAGGTCGATAAAGGTACCACTTGACCAGGGATCAACAAATTTGAATTTTTCAATATTACCCTTTTCCCTTTTGCTTATCCATACCACACCCAGGATAATCAGTATAACACCCAGGAGTGCGTATTTGATATTCTTCATTTTGTCATTCCAGGGTCGCCGGGACACTTCGCTTTTTTCAATATCCAGAATTTCCAGAATCTCGCCTGAAGATTTGATCCGTTTATGTCTGTCGCGCTGCAGACAAGCCATGATTATCTGTTCAATTTTTTCATCATGTTCGCCGGCACCCATATTTATTCGCGGCAGCTCACCGCCCAGAATGGTATTGAACGTGGCATTGAGATCATGCCCGACAAACGGATTAGCTCCGTAAAATATTTCATAGGCTACTATCCCCAGAGAAAACAGATCGGATTGAGGGGTAAGCGTTTCTCCGCGTATCTGTTCAGGAGACATATAGGCCGGAGTACCAACGATGGAAGATTTCTTGGTCAGGGCCATTTCATCCAGAGCCTGGGCCAGACCAAAATCGGCTATCTTTAATTGCTCCTGGTCATTGATCAGTAAATTTTCCGGTTTAAGGTCACGATGAATAATTCCGGTTTGATGGGCAGCTGATATTCCCTGCACCAATTGCACGAAAATATTTTTTTTCTCATTTAAATCCAGCACTCTGTCCTGCAATACATCACGCAGATTACGGCTGTCAAAAAATTCAAAAGACAGATAAAAATCGCTGCCCGAGTGTCCAAAATCCAATATCCGTATAATATTAGGATGATCAAGCCGGGCCAGGATTTTCGCCTCGCGTTTGAATCGTTCCAGTACTGCCGGGTCGGACAGATTGGCTGTATGCAGTACTTTTAGCACAATCTTCTTGTTCAGATAAATATGATCAGCCACATATACGCTGCTGAAAATGTCCTTTTTCAGACAGGAGATAATCCTGAATTTTTCAAACAGCAGCGATTGATCCGAATAATCTGATGTGGTTGACATATCTAAAGTACCTTAGTCCCTTAGTTCCTGAGTATTTATCTTCTTGTCTCTTTGTCTCTCTGTCTCTTTGTATCTTTGTGCTTTATTTCTTCTCCCCCAGCCCCTTCAACTTCAGCTGTACCCAGCGTACTGAAACACCAAGTGATTTTGCGGTCAGGGTGCGATTGCCTTTGTGTTCTTCCAGACGTTTTTTCAGCAGCAGCATCTCAAAATCTTCCAATAATCCATGAAAATTGGTTAAGTTTTCCGAATCCTGAAGTAAAATATTATCAGCAGTTATTTTTTGTCCATTGGACAGGATCAGGGCCCGCTGCAGGACGTTTTCCAGTTGACGCACATTGCCAGGCCAGGGATAAGATTCAAGTTTAGTCAATACGCCCTGTTCGACCGCGAGATCTTTCCCGGCATTTTTGCTGATAAAATGCCTGACCAGTAACGGTACATCCCCTTTCCGGTTACGCAACGGCGGCAGGGTGATCGGAAAAACATTCAGACGGTAGTACAGATCCTCGCGGAATTTCCCCTCTTTTACCATGGTGTAGAGATCTTTATTAGTGGCGGTGATGATCCGTACATCAACCTGTTTAACCTGCGTATCGCCGAGTCTGATTATCTCCTGATTTTCCAGCACCCGCAGTAATTTAGCCTGCAGGGCCAGGGAGATATCCGCGATTTCATCCAGGAAGAAGGTGCCCTGGTCGGCGACCTCGAATAATCCTTTTTTATCCTGGTAAGCTCCTGAAAATGCACCTTTTTTATATCCAAACAACTCGCTTTCCAGCAGGGTATCCGGAATTGATCCGCAGAATTGAGCCAGAAAAGGTTTATCTTTACGATTGCTCAATTTGTGGACAGCCCTGGCCACCAGTTCCTTGCCGGTACCGCTCTCACCTAATATCAGCACCGTAGCTTCGCTGCCGGCCACCCGCTGGATCAGCAAATACAGATCCTGCATCACCTGACTTTTCCCGATCATCTCCGGTATGACCAGGGAGGTTTGCAACTGATTACGCAATAACAAGTTTTCATTCTGCAATTGTTCCATAGCCATAATCCGCTCCAGCACCAGCGAGACCAGGCTGGCAAAAAATTCCAGGAAGAACAGATTTTCAGCAGTAAACTCGCGTCGGTTGGTCTGACTGTCGACCAGTATTACTCCCCATATTTCAGATTTATAGAAGACCGGCACACCGATCACGGATTTTATATTATGCAACTGGACACTGGCAAATTGTGAAACAGCGGGATCACCCTGCGCATCGTGATATAAAATGGTCTGTTTGCTGGCAACCACCTGCCGCAGGATTCCCGCAGAGAAGGAGTGCAAATCGGTAATTGCCTTGGCCTGTTGCACATTACGGGCGGCAATGATAGCAAAGGAATCTCCGGTTTTCTCATAACGGGCAAACAATCCCCGCTCTGCCTGCAGGTACTGAATTACCAGATCCAGGGTTTGTTCAATCAGCGATTCCTGGTAATGGGTTGTATTAAGCATCGCGCTGATCTTATACAGCACCTCAAACTGCTCGCGTTTGATTTCCCGTAAAGGTGAAAGAGCGCTTATATCCAAGATAACTCCGTCTTTTTACTCCACCTTAAATGATGCCGGCTTGGAGCGGGTACGGTCTCCAAATTCATCAAAGGCCCAGATCACCCAGAAATATTCTCCGGCCGGCAGTACCTGATCCACATTACAGGTGACCGTTTCCGCTGATAACTGGTTTTTTTCCCAGACCAGTTCCGGTATAATGTCTGCCTTGAACACCTGTACCTGCAGAGTAAAGTTAAAACCCGCCTGATATTCCTGCCAATTCAGAACAGGTTGAGGTGGTGTTGTTTCATTGCCGGAGGGTGAAATGAATATCACTTCTTCACGCATTACCCGCTGTACATCACCCGCTCCGATAATTAATGTCCGATTAAAAATATCATTTACTGATATTTCGAACAGATGCCCGATAATTTCTTCTGTTTTACTTATTTGCAGATCATAGAGGGATAAGGCTTTTTCATACCATTTATCATTAATATTATAAGTTAAAACATGGCAGGTAGCCGTTAACTTATTAATAGCCAGGACAGAATCGACATCATTATCCGCATCTGTAATTTTGGTCCGGACGACGATCTGTTCAGTCTGCAGATTGGGATAGCGATTAAGGATAATACTGTAAATTTGCATACTATCAATTTGTGGCATCGAATTCAGATAACGTTCAAGTATGACTGTTTGACGACTCTGCCATAAAATATATGCAGAATCTGTACAAAATTTATCATGCTGCAGATATACCCAGCCGTCGTGCGGATTGATCATTTCCAGGTGAAAACCGCCTTCAGTATCACTGAGAGTTAATAACGATTGTTCCGGCCAATACACTGAAACTCCCGCAAGGGGCTGGTGCGGAATGCTCAGGGTCTGAACAGTCCCCTGAATATAATGATAATGATTCTCAGGATTTTGCGGATCCAGCGGGTTGTGGCGCGGGGCGTCGCAGGATAAAAGGGACAAAGAGACAAAGGGACAAAGGGACAAAGTAAGGCACGCAGGCACTAAGGCACTGAGTCTAATAAAACCAAGATTTCCTGTAGTGCCTTTGTGCCTTTGTGCCTTTGTGCCTTAATAATACACCTTATGCGCAAAGCAGAAGTAACTTTCATTCCTGCATCAGTCTGGTTTTAGCATGGGGTTTTTGAATATAAACATAAAAAGGTACTCACAAGTTTGTATTTGTGCAACACTTAAAGTCGGATAGTTCTTGTAACTAAAATTTTCGCTGCATATTTTCATGTATTCGATCAGTGACAAATGTGCCATCCACGGGTTAGCTGTAATTTTCGATCCGATGCCGGCAGAAATGGAGAATCGATAACCTATGATCAGAAGACAGACTTGTTGCGCGGTTGTTAATTGCGAACCTGTTGTTATTGATATTTCCTGACATTTTTGGTTGCTGTAACCCGCAGGTTAACAACCATGTCCAGATCACAGGATATGATCTAACCAATCCGGATAAGATTCTCATTCTACCCGCTATTTTACATGAAATATCCGGTTTAACAGAAATCGATTCAACCTCCTTTGCCTGCATTCAGGATGAAAATGGGATTCTGTTTATTTATGATGTCATTAATAACCGGATCAGGCACCAGTATATTTTTCACAGCGATGGGGATTATGAAGGAATTACCCGGGTTGCTGACATATTTTATGTACTGCGGAGTGACGGCGTTTTGTTTGAGATTTCAGATTATCAAACCGGAAAAGCAAAGGTGATATCTTACTACACCGGCATCCCTGCTCAGGACAATGAAGCACTCTGTTATGACCATAAGAATGGCAGACTTTTAATAGCCTGTAAAGGAAAAATCGATAAGAGCCGGATTGAAAAAGACAGACGGCTGATTTATGGCTTTGACCTGGAATCGAAAAAATCTACGGCACAACCTGTTATAATATTGGATCTATCCTTGATCAGGCAATTCGCCGTGAGTAATAAGGTTGGCTTGACGGGCAAAATCAGAAAGCAGGCGGGAATAACTGGACCGGATATCCAATTGAAAATTTCGGATCTAGCGTATTCATCCGCTGACCGGAAAATTATTTGTGCTTTCGGCTGCAGATTATCTTTTATTTATATTTGACCTTAACGGGACAATTGAACATCTAGAAAAACTTAATCCGGTTTTATTTAATAAGCCCGAAGGAATTACCTTCCTTGAAAACGGTGACCTGCTTATATCGAATGAGGGACAAAAAGGCAAACCGACGGTATTGATATATAAATATAAAAATTAAACATCTGTAGGGGCGAATAATTATTCGCCCCTACAATCCAATTCATTCTGATCTCCTCACTAGATTAATATATTTTTCCCATACAAATTGCCTTTTGTTACGTATATAATATGGACTTTCAATTGGAGAATCTATGTCACTCCCTAATCTTTTCATAGTTTTTGCTGTTTTCTCTGCTCTGTGGGCGGTGGTTGCGGTTGTTCTGATTACCCGGGAACTCGACCGGCGCGGAATGAAGACTCCCTTCCTGTTGATGAGGCTTTTTGTTTTCAGAAATCTAGGTCGCTATAAAGAGGTAACCTTGAAAGAAACCGGAAAAGTCGGCGCACTGTACTATCACTATATCATCCCGATCAACCTGGCTTTGATTTTTTCACTAGTGGCATTAGTTACGCACTGAAACCGGTCATAAACATTTTCTTTATATTTATTTCTAAAGAATTACAGAATTCCAGGAATCTGTGCGAGTTAAAATTCGTTTTAATCAAATATATTATAATTTAACGACATGAAGTTGCCCGGCACACTCAGCTCTGGAAAGCATTTCCGTATAAACCGGAAAACAGCAGACCCAGATCCGCTTTACTTGTTTTCTGAGGATATTTTATTTACATACTATTTAAATCATGGAAAGTGAGTTAATATGAAAATATATTCATTTATCCTGAGCCGCACATGTTTTCTTTGCCGGCCTGGCTGATTGTTTAGCTCAGTCCAGTGCTCAGTATTTAGATGATAGAGGACCCGGTATCGCCACCTCTATGTTCGGAACATATATGGAAAAAAATGACTTTATAATTTATCCCTTTTATGAATTTTATTATGATAAAAACGCCGAATATAAACCGGCTGACCTTGGGTATACATCGGAAAATGATTACCGCGGCAAATATATCGCCCATGAAGGAATCCTCTATTTAGGATATGGAATCAGCGATTGGCTGATGATCGAGGGCGAAGCGGCAATTATAACCGCCACCCAGCATAAAGGTGACCAGGACCTGTCAGATTTTCCTGCGTCCTTCAGTGAGCAGGGACTGGGCGACGTTGAAGGTCAATTGCGCTGGCGTTACTGGAAAGAAACCATTTCGACACCCGAGTTATTTTCGTATTTTGAAACAGTACTTCCACTTAATAAAAATAGTAAACTGATCGGTACCTCTGAATGGGAATTCAAATTTGGTTCAGGACTCATAAAAGGATTCTCATGGGGAACTTTATCCGTACGGGCCTGCTATGGAATATATCAGGGAGGAAAATAAACTTGAACCGGGCGAGTTCGCCTTCGAGTACTTAAAAAGAATAAATAAAAAATTCAGATTGTATGTTGGCATTGAAGGTGCGCAGGATGAACTTGGCTTGATCACCGATCTGCAGATTCACTTCAAACCATGGATGTTCGTGCGGATTAATAATTCCTTTGGCTTGAGTTCCAAAGCAACCGATTTTGCGCCAGAACTTGGTGTTGTTTTTTATGTAAATAAAATGTAATCTGACGATGTCCAGATCCTCAGACTGGGCTGTTCTGCTGTTGAATGATTCGGCCAGAATACTATTGGACTATAAATCACCACTTGCTGCCGAAATCAGAAAACAAATTGAATCCGATGGAGATTCGAAGATCTCTGATCTGCACGTATGGAAAATTGCGGATAATAATTATGCCTTTATCCTTTGCCCTTTTTTTGTGCCTAATATAACCACAACTGCCTGTCCAGCGTACGGTACTGCACCGCTTCAGAGACATGTTCAGGCAAAATCCGGGGTGATTCGGCCAGATCGGCGATGGTACGGGATACTTTCAGAATACGGTCATAGGCCCGGGCTGAGAGACCCAGTTTGGTAATGGCGTTCTTTAAGATCTCCTGCCCGGCTTCATTAAGTTTACAGTATTTCCGTATGTGCTTGGATTGCATATGGGCATTACAATAGATCCTTTTCAATCCTTTGAATTTCGTTAACTGGATCGCCCGGGCCCGCTGTACCCGTTTACGGATGATTTGAGATGACTCACCTTTATAATCTGAAGATAATTCCTGGTATTTGACTGATGGCACCTCAATATGAATATCAATGCGATCTAACAGCGGTCCGGATATACGGGACATATATTTTTGAATCTGTGCCGGTGTACAGGAGCATTCATGCACCGGGTCGGAGTGGTAACCACAGGGACAGGGATTCATTGCTGCCGCCAGTAAAAAATTGGCCGGATAAGTCAGGGAGATCATCGCCCGGGCAATAGTGACCCTGGTATCTTCCATCGGCTGACGCAGAACTTCCAGCACATTTTTTTTAAATTCCGGCAATTCATCCAGAAATAATACTCCGTAATGAGCCAGACTTACTTCACCCGGACGGGGAAATTTACCGCCGCCGACCAGAGCGGCATCACTCACCGTATGATGAGGCGAACGAAAAGGTCGCGTTGAAACCAGGGCTTTATTGAACGGTAACAATCCGGCAACAGAATGAATTTTTGTAGTCTCCAATGCCTCATCAAGGGTCAAAGGGGGCAAGATGGTTGGAAAACGTTTAGCCAGCATGGTTTTGCCCGAACCGGGCGGTCCGATCATGATGATATTATGCCCACCGGCTGCAGCCACTTCCAGGGCGCGCTTGACATGCTCCTGGCCCTTGACATCATTGAAATCCAATCCATATTCCTGCTCCTGGTCAAATAATTCATCTAAATTAATCCGGAAGGGTTCGATGGACAGAACATTGTTCAGAAAATTCACCGCATCAAGCAAAGATGCTACCGGATAGATCTCGATCTCGCTTCCTGCCACAGCTGCTTCCCGTCCATTTTCCACCGGAACCATGATCCCCCGTTTCCCCCTTCTCTTAGATTCCACCGCGATCGATAATATACCATGTACCGGTCGTACTCCCCCATCCAGAGATAGTTCTCCTAAAATTATCAGATCATTTAATTTCTCCTCACTTATCTCTCCCTGTGCCGCCATAAGACCGATGGCGATGGGCAAATCATAGCCAGAACCCTCCTTTTTAATATCAGCCGGCGCCATGTTAATTGTGATACGGCGATTATAAGTGAAATGGTACCCGGAATTTTTCATGGCCGCAATCACACGCTCACGGCTTTCACGGATGGCATTATCTGGCAAACCTACAATATTGAAATAAGGCACATTTCCTTCCATGTGAGTTTCAATCTCGACAATATAAGCATCGATTCCACAAACCGCCGCACTGAGGACTTTGGAGAGCATTTTATCTTTTCCTTTAACGAATATGACTGAAATCACAGGATATTTTGGCAATTTGGATGCCAAAATGATCAAAAGTAGCTCAGATTGGAAAAAAATAAAAAAAACATTTGATGACTGAAAAAATAAATATATATTCATAAGGGGTTTCAGGTAATTTTCTCTTATTTTAAGTAGTTGACCGTCGTCACAACTTAAAGAAACCTTATATTGTATATTTCGTTTTATATCATTCTGGGCTTGGACTATCAATTTGAAATAAGGGCTAAATGGGGGATACCATTTGTTTATTTATTTATTATAATAAATACACTTAAAACCTTAACCAAAAAAGGGGAGGTTCAATGAAAAATTTGTTTAAGTTGTTTACTGTGCTGGGATTGATTTTATGGTCTTTATCTTCAGTCGTACTTGCACAGGATGTTTCCCTCGGATTAAAGGGGGAGCTGCTTTGTACTACGGCGATGTTAAAGATCAAAAGATTGGTCCGTACGGGGGAGTATCACTGGATTTGTGGGCTACTAAACACATCGCTATTGGTGTTCTGGGCTATTATGCAGAGATCAAAGGTGAAGAGGACACTTACTCCTTTAAAACCCCGATCATGAGTGGTGCTGCATTAATTAAATTAAGAGCTTTTGAGGAAGCTACTCTCAATCCTTACATGTTCGCAGGAGTGGAAGGTTATACTTTTAATCCACAAAATGAAGATGGGGATAAACTGCCTAACAATGCAGCAGACTCCTATAATAAGGAATTGATGGGAGTTCCGGTAGGAGCAGGAGTAGCCATGTTCATGGGCGAACGCATTTCGCTGGATTTGGAAGGTACACTTCATATCCCGATGTCCGATGCACTCGATGATCTCTCTGAGGGGAGTAAGAATGACAACTACTACACCGCCTCACTGGGTTTGACCTTTTACTTCGGCAAACCGAAAGATACCGATGGTGATGGAATTCCTGATAAGAAGGACGCCGATAAACTGAATGCCGAAGACTTTGATAATTTCGAAGATCTTGACGGCGCTCCGGATCTTGACAATGATCAGGATGGAGTACTGGATGCCCAGGATAAAGCCCCGTTAGATCCTGAAGACAAAGATGGTTACCAGGATGACGACGGAGTTCCCGATCCGGATAATGACGGTGATGGAATTCTGGATAACGCTGATGCTGCTCCTGACCAGGCGGAAGATGTGGATGGTTACGTCGATACTGACGGCGCACCCGATCCGGATAATGACGGTGACGGCATACCCGATAGCAAAGATCAATGCCCTGGCACCGACAAAACCTTGGCGGATGCTGTTGATACCAAAGAAACTGTCAACGGATATGAAGATGCCGACGGTTGCCCGGACAAAAAACCTGAAATTGCAGTGGAAAAAGGACAGGCCATTGTATTGGAAGGTATATACTTTGCTTCCGGTAGTGCTAAGCTGGATCCCAATTCCGAAGTCACTCTGGGTAAGGTTGTCCGCACTCTTAACGAGAATAAGGCAATTGAAGTTGAAATCCGGGGATATACCGATAATACCGGCAAATACGAAGGTAATGTCAAGTTATCCCAGGCCAGAGCTGAATCGGTTAAATTCTATCTGATTAAGAACGGAATTGATGCGGCCAGAATTAAAGGCTCAAGGTTTTGGACCCGAGAATCCGATTGCACCTAACGACACTAAAGACGGACGCGCAAAGAACAGACGCATCGAGTTCTTCAGGACCAACTAATATTACTTAGATTTATTCTGTTCAGTACCGGGGATAATCAGGAATTCAATTCCTGATTATCCCTTTTTTTTCATATGCATTTCACTCTATTTGTGCGGTTTTAATCCATAAATTTCACTTCAAATTTTTGCAATCAAATAGGGCATTTATTAAATTAAAAAATCGTTAAACTAGATAACTGTGGCAATCAATCAATTGCCGGACCTAGTATAAGGAAGATGTGGATGAGTAATGCGGCGCGGGTTGAAGTAAACGAAAGTTGGTGTAAGGGGTGCAAAATCTGTGTTGAGGTTTGTCCTAAAGATGTATTCGAAATGAAAGATTTTGTGGCCAAAGTTAAGGATAATGATCTCTGCACCGGCTGTTTGTTGTGCGAACTTTTATGTCCGGATTTTGCCATTGTCGTTCATCCGCCTGAAAAGAAAAAGATCGTGGCGGAGTGAGGTTCAGAAATATGCCTAAAAGAATATCCATGATGCAGGGTAACATCGCTGTTGCCGAAGCAGCCATTGACGCCGGATGCCGTTTTTATGCCGGTTATCCTATTACCCCTTCATCTGAAATAGCCGAACATTTGAGTAAGAGATTGCCGGAAGTGGGTGGACGTTTTATTCAGATGGAGGATGAGATCGCTGCTATGGGTGCGATCATCGGTGCCTCCCTGGGTGGAGTTAAATCGCTGACGGCAACCAGCGGACCTGGTTTTTCATTAAAACAGGAAAATATCGGATATGCCTGTATCACCGAGGTACCGGTAGTTGTGGTCAACGTAATGCGCGGGGGGCCCAGTACCGGACTGCCTACCCTGCCCTCTCAGTCCGATGTAATGCAGGCCCGCTGGGGAACCCATGGTGATCACCCCATTATTGTTCTTACTCCGGCCAGTGTTACTGAAACTTATTATATGACCGTACAGGCCTTTAATATGTCCGAAAAATACCGTGTACCGGTAATTCTTCTGCTGGATGAAATCATCGGACATGTGTATGAAAAAGTCGAGTTGCCTGATCCAACCACACTATCCATTATTAATCGTAAGAAACCGGACATGCCACCCGAAAAATATTTGCCGTATGTTAATGATGAAAGCATGATTCCGCCCATGGCTAATTTCGGCGACGGATACCGTTATCATGTTACCGGTCTAATTCATGACGAAACAGGTTTTCCCACCAATGATTCCAATACGATCGAGTCTATGTTACTACGCTTAAATCATAAATTGGAAAAATACCAGGACGAAATCCTGCAATATGAAGAAACCGACACCGTTGACGCGAAGATCGGACTGGTAGCCTACGGTTCCAGCGCCCGCTCAGCCCGCTATGCCATGCGGGCAGCCCGGGCTGAGGGAATCCCGGTCGGCATGCTGCGTATTCAAACTCTCTGGCCCTTCCCTACCGGCGCCATATATAAATTCGGTAAACAGCTTTCGCATATTATCGTACCGGAAATGAATCTGGGACAGATTGCCCACGAGGTGGAACATGCTGTCCGTGGACAGGTTGAAGTTCTGAGAGTAAACCGTATTACCGGAGATCCTATTGATCCTCAGGAAATACTGGCAAAAATTAAGGAGTGCATATAAAACATGGATTATAATGAATACCTGCGCATAGATAAATTTCCACATATCTGGTGTGAAGGCTGCGGAGATGGAATTGCCCTGAAAGCTATTCTACGGGCAGTGGATAATCTGGGTTGGGATAAGAATAAGATCGCCATGGTCTCCGGTATCGGTTGTTCCAGCCGTACTCCCGGCTATGTTGATTTTAACACCCTGCATACTACTCATGGCCGGGCAATTGCCTTTGCTACCGGACTTAAAATGGCCCGATCGGACCTGCATGTCATCGTGGTTACGGGTGACGGCGATGCCACAGCCATCGGGGGTAATCATCTGATACACGCCGCCCGCCGTAATATTGACCTTACCGTATTGCTCTACAACAATTTTATCTATGGTATGACCGGCGGCCAGGTGTCACCGACCACACCGATGGGCGATTTGGCTACCACTGCTCCCTATGGAGGTTTGGAGAATACGTTTGATATCGCCGGATTGGTTATTGCCGCCGGTGCTTCCTTTGTGGCCCGATCCACCGTCTATCATGCTAAATTTCTGGAACGCATAATAGAACAGGCCTTGACCAAAAAGGGATTTTCCCTGGTCGAAATCCTGTCACCCTGTCCTACCGCTTACGGTAAAATCAATAAAAAAGGAAATGGCGCGCAATTGATCCTGGATCAGAAAAACCAGGCGGTGCGTATCGAACAGGCCAAATCGATGCCCCCGGAAAAATTGCAGGGTAAGACCATTATAGGTGTCCTGGCCGACCGGGAATTACCTGAATATATAAGCACCTATGAAAAATTTACTTCCCAAGCACAAAAAAGATATAATGGATAGGGTCCGGTATGAGTTTTCGTTATGAAATACGGCTAAGCGGTGCAGGCGGCCAGGGTTTAATCCTGGTGGGAAAAATATTAGCAGAAGCCGCTGCAATTTATGATCAGAAGAATGCCACACAGAGTCAGTCCTACGGACCGGAGGCTCGCGGCGGAGCAAGCCGTTCGGAAGTTATTATCAGTGATGGGGACATCGACTATCCCAAAGCAACGCAGATTGACCTGCTGCTGGCTATGACCCAGGAAGCGGCCGATAAATATGGCAAAGATATCAAACCGGGCGGTATCATCCTGATCGATTCCAGTTTTATCCGCAACGTTCCGTCCGGGAACTTTAAAGTGTACAGTTATCCCATTTCAACCCTGGCCGAGGAAAAAATGGGACGGAAGATCGTGGCCAATATCATAGCCCTGGGTGCCATTGAAAAACTGGCCGGAGTGATCGCCGAGGAAGCAATTATCAAAGCGATCCGTACCCGGGTACCCAAAGGGACCGAAGAGCTGAATATTAAAGCATTTCAGTTTGGACAGAGCCTGGTCGTTCAACAAATTATATGAGGGAGTCGGCATGAAAGTGAAAATGGCAGTTACTTTACTCACACTGATGTCAGCGGTTATATTACCGGCACAGGTACTGGAGAATGCCTGGACTCTGCGTTCAGGTAAAATGAATCTGGGAGCATTTTTAACAGACTATGAAAACGATGATCTTGGTATATTTGTCACCGGTGGATACGGTCTCGGTACCGGGACCGACCTGGGTTTACGGCTGGGTCTGGGTTATTTTGAAACTTATTTTGGCGCCAATGTGGAATGGATGTTAAAAGGTGGCAAGCCTGCTATTTCGCTGGCAGCCGGCGCCCATGTATTCAATGATCTGGGTTTGGACGGAACTCTCAATCTGACCTTCCCGGCCAGCAGGCAGATCAATATTTACACAGGCCTGGACATGGATATCAATTTTGTAGAAATCCGGGATGAAAAAGACACCCGGGTGCCGGTCTGGTTACCTCTCGGTGTCGAAATCGGTTTAAAATCGAACGTGGCCTTATTAATTGAACTGGAATTTGATGTAAGCGACGACGCCTGGAGTATCTTCAGCGCCGGCGTTAATTTCGGATTTTAAACCAGGAATCGAATACCCTCAATAATTTTGAGTCCGGCAATCTACTGCTCGATTATCTGGACATTCTGAACATGGCCTTTAACCTGCCCGCCGCTGCTCAGGATTACGTTAACCGTCCTGTCCTTATCACGATTAATAATATTGCCGGCCACAACAGAACTGTCGCTGATGATGATGTTAAGGGCTGGATTACCAGAGGAGAATCCACGCCGTGGACGGATAACTATATCCCCTTCAACCCTGCTTTTATTATGAAGCGTTATATCCCCATTGGCAGTCTGGACATTATATTTAACCGTACTATTATTCAGATTGATATCCCCGTTCATGGTGCTGATCTCATCTTTTACCGTCACGCCCTGCTGGCAATCGATCGAACCATTGACTGTGTTTACTTCACCAAGTACCTGGACTTTTTCTGCCAGCGAAATTGAACCATTGATAGTCTGCAAATCCTCGACGGCGGCCGATTCCTTTACCTCAATCCCGCCATTTACGGTTCGGCAACCGCCGCTAATCTCGCAATTCCTGCCGATGATGATCGCACCATTGACCGAATTCAGATCCCCTTGATGTCTTTCTCCATCGGCGATCTGAATGGTGCGATTAACTCCCAGATCACCACAACCTGTGAATAAGGATATAAAAAGAATTACACTGGCAACGATCAGGAAAATTACTTTCATGGCTGAATCCTTCTCATATTTTTAAATCAAACAACCCGAATCCTTCGCGATTAGCCCTCAGGATTCATAATTTAAAATATTAATGAATAATACTTAAATAATTATACGGTAAGATTCAGCTTTGGTTGGATTATAAATAATTTATTTACTTTTTTTTGCCGTTTTAGCAGCTGCCCGTTTCCGTCTTATCCAACTAACACGACGTTTTTTCTTTTCCCGGGCATTATATTGTTTTCCCATGCGGTGTCCTTATCTCTGGTTATTAATAAATAATACTAACCTAACTTAACAATTTTTGGCATAAGTTTCACATTTTTTATTGCCGGCCGGTGAAATGTCAATGCTTCTTTTTTGCTAACTGCTGATGATAGGATGTAATCAGTTCCAGCACAACCGCAGAATTTCCGATCCCGGCATCCAGCAGAATGAGTTTATTTTCCTGTTCAGTCAGTTGCTGATCCGTAAAATGCAGAGTTAATATACCCAGACGGTAGCCGTTTTCTCCGCACTGAACGATGCAGGTCTTGCCGGACAAATAAGTTTCGGCTATTACAGTCTGCGAATGTCCGCCAATGATTACATTGATCATCGGGAACCATTCGGCCAGTTTTTTATCCTGTTCAAAGCCGCTGTGAGATATCAGCACAATAAAATCACACTGAGGTTTCAGCTCGGTCAGTACAGCCTGCAGAGCAGATTTTTGCCCGGTAAACATAAATTCCGCCTG
This sequence comes from Calditrichia bacterium, assembly GCA_963777955.1. Taxonomy (GTDB): domain Bacteria; phylum Calditrichota; class Calditrichia; order JAJRVZ01; family JAJRVZ01; genus CAVZSQ01. The sequence goes on along the minus strand of CAVZSQ010000018.1, from coordinate 69,390 downwards.
TGAGTCCTTTTCCAGGTATTTATGGAAATCTTGATTAATAGTCCCGGTAATACCGATGCGTAATCGTCCATATTTTTTTATCAGATATTTTTGGCCGATGGCGCTGTTGCCGGGCATCTGCAGTTGCATGATGTTTGTGCACAGCAACGGTGGAAATTCGGGGTTGTTGAGCATGCGCTTAAAAAAACCGGCCCCCTCCATAAAATCCTGATCACCGCAAGTCCAGGCATCATATTTCATTACTTCATAGGCCTGAATTACATAGGAATGCAATAAACTGTTTTTACGGATATCGAGCAGGTCGCCCGAATCCAGTACCAGTACGTTTTTATGGCCGCGGCGCATGCTGTCAATTACGGCGGCCCGTTTTTCCAGGGCTCCGTAGGCGTGCTCCGGACACTGGCAATTTTCCAGCAATCCGTTGGTATTGTTGGAATAGATGATGGTCAATTCCGTGTCGGCAGCCGGCAATTTGTCCAGTCGTACACCAAGTAAAAAACAGATAAAAAATAAAAAGATCGCCGGACTGCCGGCGGCATATCTGTATTTTTTTAATTCAGGGATCTGAAACTGCATCAGCCTTTACCTATAATATTTTCCAATTCTTTTATTTCTTTGGGGATTGGTTTTCCCAGGATCCGCCGACCCTGACCGGTAACCAGAACATTATCTTCGATGCGGATACCGCCAAAATTCAGAAATTTTTCGACTTGCTGATAATTAATAAAATTAACAAATCTTTTTTCCGACTTCCATTGTTTAATCAACGCCGGGATGAAATAAAGACCCGGTTCGACGGTCAACACAAATCCGGGTTCCAGTTTACGGGCCAGGCGCAGATAGGCCAGGCCAAATTGCCCGCTGCGTTTGAGTTGTCCATCATAGCCGACATAAATTTCACCAAGATTCTCCATATCATGAACATCCAAACCGAGCATGTGTCCCAGGCCATGCGGAAAAAACAGCGCATGGGCACCCTGCTGCACTGCCTCGTCACAGTCTCCCCGCATCAATTTAAGATCCTTTAATCCTGCTGCGAAAATACGGCAGACCAGTTTATGGATGTCATAATATTTTTTGCCGGGACGGATAGCCTGGATTGCTGCCAGTTGCGCCTTGAGTACCAGATTATAAATATCGGCCTGCTGAGCGGTGAACCTGCCGCTGACCGGAAAAGTCCGGGTGATATCGGCAGCATAACCCAGCTCTGTTTCCGCGCCGGAATCATTAACCACCAACTGACCGGCCTTCAAGCGCTGGCCATGATAGTGGTTGTGCAGAATTTCTCCTCTGACCGATAGAATAACCGGGAAGGCCACGGTCCCGCCCCCCGCCAGAGCCAGCCCTTCAATTTCACCGGCCAGATCGCGTTCATATATCCCCGGCCTGGCTTTACGCATCGCGGTTACATGCATCTGATATGTTATGGCATGAGCTTGCTCAATCTGCGCAATTTCCTCTTTACTTTTGATATTTCGCTGGGCTACCACCGCTTTAATAAAATCCACAGATGCATAATTTTTAACCGCTTGCACCCGTATACCCAGCAAATTGTTTATTTTCAAATAATGTTCGCTGCGGTACGGGGGCAGATAATGAATTTTGCGGCCCTGTTTAACCGCGCTGGCTAAAAATTCCGGCATGCGGTTCAGAGGTCGATGTTGTTTAACTCCTATCTGCCTGGTTTTCTCGCTCATGGCCGGCAGATTACCCATCCAGATAATATCATCCAGCTCAAGATCATTGCCGAAGAGGAGTCTCCTGATCTGCATCCAGATCGATCACGGCTGCCAGCCCCGGTTCGGCCAGACCAAAATAGTACAGGAAAGTACTATCCTGGCGAAAACGATAACCATTTGCCGCATAATTCATCGGACTTTCTTCATTGCCCAGGAAAAGCAACAGGCCGGTTTTCATCCTCTTTTTAAGCAGGAGACGGCGTCTCGAATAAATAGTAGATTTAAACATATCCATCCTCGCTGATTATTGTAAAACATACATAAATCGTCTTTAATTGCCAAAAGAATTTTGTGTGAGTCTTAAAAGTTTTTTGCAATATTTACAAAATTTATAGTGTAAGAAATTACATTTTTTTTTATTTTTAGATTAAGCGATTGATTGTACGGATGCATGGGGATTTAGCCAGGGAAATTAAAATGCCTACTACATTAGCAATTAAGAAAGCGGATGATCTTCTATTCGGAACAGCGTGCAAACCTGTCCACTGTGGTTACGATTTGACCATCGGTGCCGGCCAGGTATTCCCCGAAATTAATTTTACTCTGCCACCCATTGATATCAATGCCGGGACCTGGTCCCAGATCCGTGGCCAATACCAGACGATGATCAGTGAAATTTGTCAGCGCGCAGTTGAATTATATTGTCCCGGACTGGTTGTGGAATTTGAACTATTGCCGCCCATGACCGTTAATCCGGGCTGGGGGGCCGAGATCACCGGGATAATTAAGAATACCCTTGATCAGTATTATCATAAGGAAAAATTACATTCAGCTTTACGGGTTACACCGGTGGATATACGTGAGGAAAACCGTCCCCCCCGGCTGCGTAATGGATTGATGTGGGAAAAGATAACGGAATCTTTCCGGCTTTGCGCCCAGGCCGGTGCGGATTTACTGGCCATAGAATCGACCGGGGGTAAGGAATTGCACGATGAAATGCTGGTCAGCGGTGATCTGAAGGGAATCGTTTTTGCCTTGGGTGTTCTGGGTGTGCGGGACATGGAATTCCTGTGGAAACATATAGTCGATATAGCCCGGCAGAATAAAATAATTGCTTCCGGCGATACGGCCTGCGGATTCGCCAACACGGCAATGGTGCTGGCCGAGAAAAAAATGATTCCCCGCGTGCTGGCTGCCGTAGTTCGCTCGGCTTCGATAGTACGCAGTCTAGTAGCCTGCTGGCAGGGGGCTACAGGCCCCACCAAAGACTGCGGCTATGAAGGTCCGTTTCTTAAAGCAATCACCGGCATACCGATATCCATGGAAGGAAAATCCAGCGCCTGCGCTCATCTGAGTCCGCTGGGAAATATCGCCTCGGCCTGCTGCGATCTATGGAGCAATGAATCCGTACAGAACGTCCGTTTGCTGAGTGCTTCCGCACCGGTAGTATGTCTGGAACAGTTGATTTACGATTGCCGGTTAATGAACGAAGCCTTACGCAGCGGAAAGGCGACGGCACTGACCCTGCAAAAATTATTGAGCAACAGCGATGCGGCTTACGATCCGCAGGCCTACATTCTGCAACCGGAGATTGTAATCAGTATCAGTGAAAAAATAATCCGGCAAAAAACTCCATTGCAGATGACCCTGGCTGCGGTGGATGCTACTCTGGACATCCTGCGTGCAGCGGTGAAACAAAAAGAGATCATCCTTTCCGGCACCGAATTACGCTGGCTGGATATGCTGATGATGCAGCGGGAAACGATCGCCGATGATGAAACGAAATTACTGCAGGATATTATCAGCAGCAGCGCCGGATTAAAATTTGATCCTAAAGAATATGGATTCTAACAATAAAAAAGAGGGGAATTGTATGTCATTATTGCAGCAGATTAAAGAAGTTGTGATCATGGGACATATAAATGCTCAATCCAGATATCCGACCGAGCTGGAGGGAAAGCCGGGCGTTGAAGAACTGGTCCGACAGGCAGTTGAGCAAAAACTGGATTTAGCAGTTGTTCTGCATCAGGGCTTAATTGCCGGCATGGATGTCGTTGGGGAGAAATTTTCCAAAGGTGAATATTTTGTTCCGGAGATGCTGTTTTCAGCCAAAGCAATGAAGGCGGGCCTGGCCATTCTGAGTCCACATCTGACCAGCACAGAAGCCTTGACGGTCGGTAAGGTAATTCTCGGTACAGTGCAGGGTGACATGCATGATATCGGCAAAAACCTGGTGGGCATGATGCTGGAAGGCGCCGGATTTGAAGTTATTGATCTGGGCATCAATACGCCACCTGAAAAGTTTCTGCAGGCAGCCCAGAAACATCCCGAGGCCCTGGTCGGTATGTCTGCTTTGCTTACCATCACCATGGGTAAAATGAAGGATGTAATCGAATTGTTGCAGAGTAAAGGTATAAAAAATAAAGTTATAATCGGGGGAGCACCCGTTACCCAGACTTTTGCCACGCAGATCGGCGCGCAAGGTTATGCCCCTGATGCATCCCAGGCTGTAATCAAAACCAAAGAGTTGCTGGGGATAAATAAATAAGAGACAAAGGGACAGAGGGACAAAGAGACAAAGTGAAGAATAACAGTACCTGATTACTCAGCAATAAAGGTACTAATGAATTAAAGTGCTATCTTTCTAAAGTGTTACTTTGACTCTTTGTCTCTTTGTCTCTTTGTCTCTTTGTCCCTTATTAAAGATGTTGATTTAAAAAAACATATTAACTAAATTTATTCGCAGGTGAGGACAAAAATATGGAAAAGGTTTTTAAAATAATTGAACTGGTCGGCACATCGAAAGTCGGTTATGACGACGCTGCCAAGGCAGCCATTAAACAGGCAGCCGAGACCGTAAAAGGAATGAGTTGGTTTGAAGTGATCCAGATGCGGGGCGGGATTAAAGACGGCCAGATCGACGAATATCAGGTAATTTTAAAAGTCGGATTCAGAGTACTCGATTGAACCCAATTTTGACCTAAAAGTGGTAAACTTAAATAATAATTGCAGGAGGCGTAGAAATGGCACTCTTAATTAACGAAGAATGTATCGCATGTGACGCTTGTGTTCCCGAATGTCCTAATGATGCCATCAGTGAAGGTGATCCGATTTACGTGATTAATCCTGACCTGTGTACAGAATGTATGGGCTTTCATGAAGAACCGCAATGCGCTGCAGTATGCCCGACCGATGCTTGCGTAAAGGATCCCGCTCATGTGGAAACACAGGATGAATTGCTGGCCAAGAAAAAACGCATACATGGTGAATAATCCATTATTTTATTTTAATTCTGATAATAAGGGGTGATGACGGCCGGTCGTTACCCTTTTTTATTGGATATTAAGAAAGGCAGAAACGTGTCACAGCTAAACTTACTTTACATCCTGATACCAGGGATTTTGCTTTTTGCTGCGGGGGTGATCGGTGCTCTGCTGGCCCACGATACCTATCTGAAAAGAAAGAAATCCACCGCTAAAGAATTAATCGATGCTGCTTACCATAAAGCCGAACAGATAAAAAAAGATCAATTGATTCAATTCCGTGAAGAATTGCAGCGGAAACGCGCCAAGTTTTATGAAGAATTCAAAAGTAAAGAAAATCAATTGGGCCGGAATGAAGCAAAAATACTGAATAAGGAAAAAGATCTGCGGCGAATGGAGAATAATCTCAAATATAAAGAAAACCGCCTGAATCAACGCATTCAAAAATTATCTCAGCGTGAAGAAGCGTTATATGATAAGCACAAACGGCTGGATGAAACACTGGAAGAACAAAATAAAAAATTAGAAGTTATTGCCGGTCTGCCCAGCGAAGAAGCAAAAAAAGAATTGATGAAAAATTTAGAGAACCGGGTTAAACTGGAGGCAGCCCAGCTGGCCAAGGAGATTAAAGATGAAGCCAGGATGACTGCCCAGCGTGAGGCCAAAGAAATAATTTCCACGGCGATTGAAAGTCTGGCTTATGAATTTACCATGGAATCAACTCTATCAACCGTCGAGTTACCCAATGAAAAATTCAAGGGGATGATCATTGGACGCGAAGGACGCAACATTCGCGCCTTCGAAGAATTAGCCGGCGTTAAAGTAATTGTTGACGATACACCGGAATTGATCGTTCTTTCTGCTTTTGATCCGGTAAAACGTGAAATAGCACGACTGGCTATGGAAAACCTGATTAAATCAAAGAATATTAATCCGGGTCTGATCGAACAATTCATAAATCGGGCAACCAAAGAGGTTGAAAAATCGATCCTCAAAGCGGCCGATGCCGCCCTGGAAGAATTGAACGTCCGCGGTGTGCATCCGCAGATACGGGAATGTCTGGGCCGCCTGAAATACCGCTACAGTTATGGACAGAATATGCTGCAACATTCGATTGAAGTTGCCATGCTGACCGGTTCCATGGCTGCCGAGTTGGGCTTCAATGTTAAATTGGCCCGGCGGGCAGGATTATTTCATGATATCGGCAAGGCCCTTAGTCAGAACACAGAGGGCAGCCACGTACAGTTAGGTGTGGAATTATGTAAAAAACATAATGAACATGAGGTGGTAATCAATTCCATCCTGGCGCATCATGAAGAAGCAGAACCGATTTCACCCATCTCGGTTCTGGTAACTGCTGCCGATAAGATCAGCGGCAGCCGGCCTGGTGCGCGCAGGGATACGCTGGAAGCTTATACCAAACGCATCACCGCTCTGGAGGATCTGGCCAATTCATTTACCGGAGTCTCTAAAACTTATGCCATCTCCGCCGGTCGTGAAATCAGGGTTATTGTCGAACCTGAAAAGATCGATGATAAACAGGTGGAAATTCTCTCTGCCGATATTGCCAGAAAAATCAAAGATGAGATGGAATACCCGGGCCAGATAAAGGTTTGCGTTATCCGCCAAACTTTTGCAGCCAAGGTCACTGATGAACTCGAAGAAACTCAGGTTACCACGGACGGCAATGAATAGAAAATAGCATAACAGCGGATTAAAAAAGCCCGGTAGTTACTGCCTGCCGGGCTTTTTTTATATCGCAATTCCGGGTAAATTTTTACGGATTTTTCTTGCCGAATAGACCACCTAATAGTCCACCCAGCAGCCCACCGCCTTTTGACGAGCCCAGATTCTGGGTCAGGAATCCGGCCACGTCATCCAGAATACTACCATCTCCGTCACTATCCAGTATCGAAGTGATTCCTGAACTGCCCATTCCGCTGTCCCGTTTTTTGGTAAGATAACCTAAAACGAGCGGAGCCAGCATGGGTATAAACTTGGTGATCACACTCGGATCCAGTTTGAAATTATTTGCCAGCATGTCAACTGCCTGTGACCCCGAGTTGCCCAATAATCCACCCAGATTGGGATCCGGATTACTCTGCGTGACTTTGGAGGCAAAAAGCCCGCCGATATCATTCAGGACGTCAGACTTACCATACTTATTTAAGATATGATCGACGCGCGCTGCTCCCCCCTGTTCATCCTTCTGGCGACGCAGTCCACCCAGGATCATGGGTACCAGGGCCGGGATCATTTGTTGAACGGTTTTTTGATTGATCCCCAGAGATGAAGCAGCCTGACTGGCCACATCACCGCCCATGGATTTCATAAATTCATCGACAAATCCACTCATAACTACTCCTCTTTCTATTTAACTTTAGGAACACGCACTACCTGGCCGGGATAGATCAAATCGGCATTCTTGATCACTTCACGGTTGGCTTCAAACAGCACCGGATACTTCATAGCATCACCGTAATATTTCTTGGCGATTTTCGATAAAGTATCTCCCTTTTGAATTGTATAGAACTGGAACGCTTCCACAGCAGCAGGTGCCGAGAAATAGGTATCATCCACCTTGGAAACCCCTTTCAGATTTCCGGCTAACAGAATTGCTTTTTCCTTTACTTCAGCTGAATCACAGGTGCCGAATAGCTTAACGATCCCGTCTGCAAATTCAACCTTCAAATTTTTGACCTTATCACCCAGCTCGGTAGTAATCAATTCCTGGATCTGGGTCGCTTCATCCTTACCCCCAAAAATGTCTTTCCCAACGCCTTTAATAAAATCGAATAAACCCATACTAAACCCCTTTCTTTTTTATTTGACTAAATTTAAAGAAAACTGGGAATCTGCGGAGATGTCCCCAGTAATAATTACCCAATATTCTGGTTATTCAGTACTATATTTTCTTATAATTAAGATTATATAGTTCAACTTGTCTTTTCAATTTGGCCGTTAGCCGGGTTAATCACATAGTAACATAGACAATGATTAGATAAATCGCAAATATTACCAGTAAAAAGAATAAATTCATTCTTACTGGCCTGGCACAGGCTGCTTTTGCGCATTATTCCACTCGATGATACCCCCGCGCAGGTTATAAACCCGCTTAAAGCCTTTTTCCTTCATCATCGTCATGGCTTTGGCGCTGCGGCCGCCGGACCGGCAATAAACCAGATAGGTTTTGGTTTTATCCAGCTCATCCAGTTTGCCGTTGAATTCGGGAGACTTGAAATCAATATTTACCGCGCCGGATATAAATCCGCTGGCAAATTCCTCGGGCGTGCGCACATCCAGAAGTACAAAATCCGCAGAATTCTGCCTGGCTTGAATGAGTTTGGCGGCATCGGCAGTTTCGACATCGCTGAATGGTTTGAGCGGGTGGCAATTGTTTAGCAGAATAACCATTAGAAAAGTGCTAACAGTTATCAGGATTTTAAAAATCGTCTTGCCGGTTGTTCGGATCATTTTATTATCCTCGCTGAAATTGATTCTGAAAATTACAGACAAAGCCATGTTTAAAGCAATGATTTTACAAATTATTCAGTCAGGCGGACTATCGCTATTCATACTATCTTTTTTCTTGATTTTACCTGGCCGTAAAATTACATTATAAATAGAAATCCAGAAGTTGAGAAAAATTTTCCGTTCATAGTTTAAAGATGTCTCTCTAGGGAGGATCATTAATTATGTGTAAATCTTTAAAGATCCTTGAATGTGTTCTCTTTTTTTCATTCTTCTTGCCAAGCCCTGCCCGGTCTCAGTTGTCCTATTCTGTTGAATGCGGGCCTCAGTACAATGTGATTCTGGTCGATCAATATCCCGATTTGTTAAGTTCATTTTATTCACATGCACTCGGATTGAATCTTGGATTTAGTATCCGAAACCAGCACAACTCGGCTGTCAGTATAAATTTCAGTTACAACGATTTCAAATTCAAGCGGGATACCTGGTCAAGCAAATACTACAAACCAAGAAATTCTCACCTTTACGATCTATCTATACAGCTTAAAACTTTCATAATCGATGGAAAATTCAGCCCGTATTTTTTAATTGGTCCAGGAATTCATTTTATGAACTGGGCTGATCTTGAATATGATCCATCTCTCAGCGATGCAATGGAAGATGTTGCTCCGCAAGGACAATCCACTTCGGAATTACTGATAAACCTGGGGCTTGGTTTTAAGTTTAGACTAACGACTCATCTCGATCTGCTTCTGGAAAGTTACTTAGTATTATCCAAATCATATTACTTATTACCATTTTCGATGGAAGTGGCCTACACCCTGTAAAAAGTCAAGCGGCTGTATAATAAATAGATGGTTTGAAGAATAAGGATATCCAGAATATTAGCCGTACGACTAATGGAGTTAAAAGTGAATTTATTATTAAGAATTCGAGAATTTGAAGATTTATTCGCCAAAACGGATTCCAATCTTTTTTAATAATTCAAACGGCGGTTCGCCACCGGCAAAAATAAATACATAATTATTGGGTATCTCCTTATCCATCCCCGTCTGCTGTATTCTAACTGAATCTTTGTTAATAGCCAGAACACTGGAATTAAGCAGAACATGTATCTTTCCATTCTGTATCATTTCAGCAAGATGCTCTTCATTGCGCCGTTTGATCCGGAAGAATTTATCTTTACGGTAGGAGATAGTAACCGTATTCCCTGTTTGCCGGGCCAGGCCGACTGCCGCTTCAATTGCACTGTCCCCTCCGCCTACTACCAGCAGATGTTCATTCTGATAGGTACCGGCATCCATTAATTTATACATTACTTTGGCCTGATCCTCACCCGGCACATTTAGTTTTCTTGGAGTACCCCTGCGTCCAAGGGCCAGGACAATATAGCGCCCCTGGTAAGTTCCTTTTGTAGTCTGAACCTGAAAATGTCCGTTTTCTTTAAATATCTGCTCTAATTTTTCTCCGCTCCTGACCTGAATCTGAAATTTTTTTTGAACCTCCTGCCATACATCCAACAACTCTTCCTTGCTGTACTCCGGATGATTCAGCCAACCGTACAGAGGTATTTCCACCGGACGGGTCATAATTAATTTTTTTCGAGGATATTGTAAGATCGTTCCACCGATATTTTGCTGATCGATGAGCAGGTAGGATAAGTTATTTTTGATCGCGGTTAAGGTAGCACTTAGTCCGGCCGGACCTGCACCTACAATTATAATATCAGTTTCTGATTTTCCACCATTACCATTTTTCCCCAGCGCCTGCGCCGTGATTGCCTCGACCACCTGGCGCCCCTGGCTGATGGCATTACGGATCAGAGCAAGCCCGCCAAGTTCTCCGGCAATGTATATCCCTGAAATATTGGTTTCATTGTATTCATTCATGGCCGGTATGTCATCCCGCTGCCTGATGTCGCCAAGACCTATGCGGATCCCTTCCACCGGACAGGCTTCGGCGCACAGACCATGTCCCACACATTTAAGTCCATTGATGATCGTAGCCTTGCCATTGACCACACCCAAAACCCCGCCCTCCGGACAGGCGGCGACACAGGCTCCGCAGCCAATGCAGCGTAATTGATCGATCTGCGGATATTGGGCTACCGGCCGGTCTGCACCCAGTCGTATAGATTCGGCTTGCTGAGCAGCACCCTGTTTCTGCTGCCGGCGAAATTTCAGGAAATACGGTATCACCAGCAGCGAAAACAGCAGTAATGTGGCCAACCAGATTATTTGTGATTCCACTAGACAACCACGTTTTCTAAAAGTGATATCCCAATTCGGCTGAGAGAATCTGACCCTGCCGGTCGTCACCCCAGTCATATTCATACTGGCTATAAAGATATAAATGCCATGGTAATACAAATTGCAGCGTGGAACGGATCCAGTGATTGGTATGGTGAGTATCATTGAGATCCAGCATGTAAAAATAATGTCCATATTCTACATTAACCGCATGTCCACGGTTAAAATTCTGTCCGATCTGCAGCGAGGGATTATAACCACGGGTATAGAGATTTGAATAACCGGCCAGGCGGGCAGATATCATTAAACCCCTGAGCACCAGGTTGGAACGGATAAGTTGTCCTGACCAGGAGTATGTCGAACCGGAATCATTCTCTCTCAGGCGGAAACCGGCACTCGCCGTAAAACGCAGATTGGGTATAATTCGCCAATATACTGTTGACCGTAAACCCTGCCGGGCAGCACTGTCAAAGAGGCTATCCGCCACACTGCGCTGTTCATAGGTATAATAATTCTGATAATGGTCATAACTTAAACCGGCCGACAGATATCCGGTAATGTTGAGATTGGCGGAGAGTAATAAACTGCTCAGATTAATTTTCCGTCCCGTCTTCTCCTGGCGCCAGTAACGGTTAACCTCGATCTCGGCATTCTGATAAATGGAAAAATGCTGGCCACTGGCGTAACTGGATTGCAGATAGACATACTCGCGGCTGATGGTGCGGTAATGATATTCTCCCACCAGAGCCAGCGTCGCCTCCAGCCGTGAGCCGGCAGCGGATTCTCCTTTCCGGTAATTTGTATACAGACCATATTTTTGTCTGACCGTTTGAAAATCCGAATATTGCCACTGTGGTTGGCTGCCGGCAAAAATTCCCAAATGATAAAAACCGGCAAAATTATACTGCAGCAATGCTCCGTCAATATAACCGACACCACTGAACGTGTTTGAAATAATGCGGCCAGCCCGAAAATTAACAGGTGCCTGCGGATTCTCATAGGAAAATGCTATTTCATAAATACGATTACGCCATTCCCGCTGGCCGGGAACGCTGCTATAATTCTGCGTTCGTCGATTATAATTAGAACGCAAGCGTATTCGTAAACTATAGGCACGATTCCATAAGTTTTGAGCTTTGAAATTAAAACGCAGGGACGGCTGGCTGAAGTCATGTTTATAGGTTGATTGATCCCGGAACTGATACCATTGCAGGCCAACGCTGCCGGAAATCCGTACTGCCGGTTTCGGGGACGCTTCCGCTGTCAGGGTCGATGGGGCACCTGCCTGCGTGATTGGTGCCGGCGCCTGAACCCCGGCCGATCTGACCGGAGATTTTCTCAGTTCCGCCTGATCGCCGGTCTGTGGATTTTTAATACTTGTTAATAACTTCGCTGCAGCAGTCTGCTCAGCCGTATAAATCACCTGAATTTCTGCAATTTTTTGCCGGTCGCGCCATAAAGCCAGCGTGTCGCCGACATTTATTCCGGCAGCTCTGCCTCCATCCAGATATATGTTCTCGGACGAGATATAGGTTACAGATATAATCCGTTCCTTTTCCTGAGCTGCGGCAGGGGCAGTCCATAATAAAATACTATAAACTACCACTGCCAGAACAACCTGTGCTGCAATCGTTCTATTTGACTTTAAGTGCAATTTAATTGTTCCGTCTTGAAAATACATTCTAACAATCTCTTTATCCGTGATAAATTCTCTTAGATCTAGAACAATGAACCTTAATTTAATAATCCATATTCGTGCTAAATTTACATTAGTTTGTGTTCGATCCCTGCGGGATCGTTCAGCATAAGGGATGGAGTATCGTTGTTATAAACCTGTGATGCCTCCGGCATCAATACTCTGAACCTGATGATATAACGGATCCCGGGTCAAGCCCGGGATGACACATCAGGGATCGTCTCGACTTGCTTCGACTTCGCTCAGCACAAGCCGTTCGACGACCGGTCAATCGTTTTCCAAGCGTATTCAAGGGGCCACTTGGTGCCTCAGTGCCTAAGTGCCTAATTGCCTAACTATGTGCCTTCTTCCTCAATCCCCCCCTTGACCTGTGGGATGACAGGAGTAACACAGGTTACTGTCATAGGCATAGTTCAAAACTTCGCTATGTTTATCATTCATATCGGTTTGATTATGCTCGTGACAGGTTATACATGAAAATATTGCGTAATCGTTCGGATTGGTGTGGCAGGTGGTACAACTGCTCCATTGATCCTGGTGGGCACCGGAGTAGATCGGAAAATATTGACCATCATGATTCCAGTTCGCCGGTTGCCAGGCAGTGGTGTTATGACATGAATTGCATTGCAGCGGAAAATGAGCCGCCAGATGATTGGGATTGCTGGTCTGATCATAGTTCTGCTGGTGACAGTTTAAACATTCAGCAGAAGTATTGCTATAACCGGTACTATGACATTGAATACAGGTCAATCCCACATGAGCACCGCTGAGTGTAAAACCGGTTGAAGTATGATCGAAGGAGGCCGGTTGCCACGCTGTGGTGGTATGACATTGGGTACAGTCATGATTAAAATTATTACTGACATGATTCGGATCGCTGACACCGCTAAAATCAGACTCGTGGCAGGCAAAACAGGTTTGCGGCGTGGAGACATAACCGCCGGCATGACACTGGATACAGGTCAGGGAAAGGTGCGCACCGGTCAACGGAAAAGCGGTCAGGCTGTGATTAAAAATTGATGGCTGCCAGCCGGCAGTATTATGACATTGGATGCAGTTATGATCGAAGTTATTACTGACATGATTTGGATCGCTGGCGCTGTTAAAATCAGATGCGTGGCAGGCAAAACATTCTGCCGGAGTATTGGTGTAACCGGTGCTGTGACATTGTGTGCAATTCAAAGCAACATGCGCTCCACTGAGCGGGAAACTGGTATTGGCATGATTAAAATATGCCGGCTGCCAGGCAGCGGTATTATGGCAGGATGAGCAATCATGACTGAAATTATTGACCTGATGAACAGGATCGGCAGCTCCGGTATAATCCGTTTGATGACAACTATAACAATCAGCCGGTGTATTCACATAGCCGGAGGTATGACACTGCGTACAGTTTAAAGCAGTATGGGCACCGGTCAATGGAAAATTACTGAGGTTATGATCAAAGGTCGCCGGATCCCAGGCGATGATACTGTGGCAGATTGCGCAATCATGATCAAAATTGTTTTGAATATGATTAGGATCCATGGCCCCGTTGTAATCAGCCTGATGACAGGAAAAACAAAGGGGTGAAGTACCGCTGAATTGTGACTGGTGGCAATCATTGCAGCCTGGTCCGGAGTGACCGCCTGTCAATGGAAACAATGGTGAATGATCATAGACTGCATTCTGCCAGCTCCAGGCAGCCGCTGAATGGCAATTTTCACAGGTCAGACCAAAACCGGCCCGGGCATGATTGGGAGTATTTGTCTGCTGATAGGTCTGCGCATGACAACCCTGGCATTCCAAGGCAGTCAGGGTAAACTGGGATCGCAGGAATTTGGGATGACAGGTTTCACAATCCAGCATAGCGTGAACTCCCAGCAGCGGGAAACGGGTCTGACTGTGCCTGGCAAAAAGGGCCTGGCGGTTCTCCCAACTCTGTGAAGAATGGCATTCCTCGCAACTGATACCGAATTCCCCCTGATGAATATCCTTATGACAATCTGTACATTTTTGACCGGCGGTATTAAAAACCAGCGAAACGTGGCAACTGCGGCATTTCACCAGGCGGTGAGCACCATGCAATGGAAAATCAGTACGGGCATGATCAAAATTTATACGCGAGAAAATCACCTGCCAGTTTTCCGGATTATGACAGAGATCGCAATCCAGATCAAACTGTTCACCATGAGGATTATCCTGGACCATATAAGCCAGGGAGAGAATGACACAACCGAGAATAAAACCGAAGGAGGATTTGTACATAATACTTCCCCCGCATTAATATCAAACTTGTTTAGTCTTTCTGTGACCGGTCAAGATACTTCAAAAGCGTATATATATCAACCAAACCGCCGAAAAAATAAGTAATAGAGGCTTGACTAGTATGCATCGCTGTGGATGTCCTGCACCGCTCTGCCGGAAGGATCGATGATCTTGAATTTTTTATCCCATTCCAGTGCTTCGGGGGTACTGCAGGCCACCGAGGGCCCGCCCATAACACATGATGCGACTATCTGATCCGGAAAATGCTCGGCAAAAATACGACGGTAATAATATTCTTCCTTACTCTGGGGCGTGTTGACCGGGAACTTATATTTTGCATTTTGCATCATTTGATCGCTGATCTCTTTACCGGCAAGTTCTTTCAGCGAATCGATCCAGGAATATCCCACCCCGTCAGAGAATTGTTCTTTTTGGCGCTTAACCACGCTGGCCGGTAAAATATCGGCGAAGGTTTCCCGTAAAATTTGTTTTTCAATTTTACCTTTACCGCACATTTTAAACTTCGCATCGATACTCATAACCAGGTCAATAACCTCTTTGTCCAGGAAGGGAACCCGTGCTTCCACTCCCCAGGCGGCCATCGATTTATTGGCCCGCAGGCAGTCATAGAGATGCAAACGATCCAACTTCCGCACCGTCTCCTCATGAAATGCCTGCGGGTCCGGTGCTTTGTGAAAATAAAGATAACCGCCGAAGATCTCATCGCTGCCCTCGCCCGATAACACCATCTTGACGCCCATGGCTTTAATCTTCCTGGCCATCAGATACATCGGGGTCGAAGCCCGGACTGTAGTGACATCATAACTTTCGATATGATAGATCACATCGGGCAGCGCATCCAGCCCTTCGCTGATTGTATAATTAAATTCATGATGGACCGAGTCGATATATTTTGCTACTTCACGGGCTGCAGCCAGGTCGGGTGATCCGGTCAGACCGATGGCAAAGGTGTGCAGGCGCGGCCACCAGGCTTGCTGCGCATCGTTGGTTTCGATCCGCTTGGCTGCATATTTAGCCGCAATGGCAGCAATAATGGAAGAATCCAGGCCTCCGGACAGGAGTACTCCATAGGGCACATCCGACATCAGTTGCCGGTGGACTGCCGCTTCCAGTACCGATCGTAATCGTGCCGGTTCGAATTCTTGCTGTTGCCCGGCTGAATAGCCACGCCAATTGCGGGAGTAAAATTTCCTGATTTCACCCTGCTCACTGCTTAAATAACTTCCCGGCGGAAAGACATCTATTTTATTGCAGACTTCGACCAGCGCTTTCATTTCCGAGGCCACATAAAAATTGCCGTTTTCGTCATTACCGGTGAACAGCGGACAGATACCCATGTGGTCGCGGGCAATCAGATACGTATTTTTTGCAATATCGTAAAGTACGAAAGCAAAAATACCATTCAGGTCGTCAATAAAGTCTTGACCTTTTTCTTTATAAAGCGGGATGATAACTTCGCAGTCGGAACCGGTTTGAAATTCATAGCTAATTTTCAATCCGGCTTCCAGCTCTTTATGATTATAAATTTCACCGTTTACCGCCAGAGCGACCGTCTGATCCTTGTCAATTAAAGGCTGCGCACCGCTTTCGACATCCACTATGGACAACCGCTCATGTACCAGGATGGCATTTTCAGCAACATAGATACCAGACCAATCCGGTCCGCGGTGTCTCTGCAGCCGTGACATTTTCAAAGCCTGCTTGCGTAAACCTTTTAATTTTGAATTGAAATTAAATATTCCCAGGACTGAACACATCTTATTTAAACTCCCCTTTCGCTTTTTGTTGTTTCTAGATATTATAATTCCTTTATATAAAAGGAATACAAAAATACATACCCATTCAAAAATTAATTATTTTTATTCTGGATTTTTCTCTGGCTATGGCAGGTCTTACAACTGCTATCCAGTGGTTTATAGCGAATATATTTCCGGTCAGCTGTTATCGCGGTCGGATGGCAACGGTCACAGGCTACGGCCTGATGAGCACCTTGCAGCGGGAAACGTGAATCCCGGTTATGATCGAATTGCAGGCTGCGCCAATCCGCAGGTGTATGGCATTTTTGACATGGTACATGGCCGGAGACATCCGCATTAAATTGTCCCAGATGAATATCCTGATGACAGTTGGCGCACTGCGCTGAAAGCGATTTGAATGAAATCTGCTCCGGGCGATTTTCATTATTACGTGGCTGATGGCACCGGTTGCAGGTTACAGCCAGATGTCTGCCGGTCAGGGTAAAACCGGTTTGACTGTGGTCATAGTTTACTGTTTTCCAGCTGAGCACCGTATGACAATATTCACAACCGCTTAGTCCAGTTTGAGAAGATATTTTGTTTAAATACTCAGCGACTGTGCCCTGATGGATATCAGTATGACAGGACTGGCAGTTCGTGGAAGCAAATCTGAATTGAATCGACTGCCCACCATGATCATTAACTATTTTTTTATGGCAAAGATTGCAGGGAACGGCCAGATGGGCCCCGGCCAGGGTATAGGCGGTTTTCTGGTGATCGGTAACTGTAAAATTTGCCGGTTGAAAACCTGCCACCGTATGGCATTCCTCGCAGGCGCCCTGTCGATCCCGGCTGGCAAACTGTCCCTGGTGATAATCGCTATGGCAATCGCTGCAGCGGGTGTAGCGGCTAATCTTTAATGGTTTACCCGGCAGATGGCATTGCTGACATGGTACCGAGGCATGACGACCGCGCAAGGCGAAATCAGTACTATCATGATTGAACTGAGTTAATGAAACATTTTTCCAGCCGGAGGTTGAATGACATCTTTGACATTCATTGCCAAATTTATTCTGATGAACATCGCGGTGACAACGCTTACAGGCATCATATTCCAGACCGGTGAACCTGAGAAAGTCAGTATCACCAGGAAATTTACTATCCTGTATACGCTGATGACATTTCACGCAGACAACCTGTTGATGAAGTCCGCTGAGTGCAAAATCTGTCCGGGCATGATCAAATCCCGTGGCAGGAGACCAGCCGGCCAGCGTATGACATTTCAGGCAGTCTTTTTGTAACTGGCCGCGGTGTTCATCACGGTGACAGGACAGACATTCCTGTGTCAATCCCAGAAAGGTCCGATCGGGATCGATCTTCTGTTGCCGCAACCGATCGATCTCTTCGATATGGCCGCTGGTATGACAGGAACGACACTGCAATGCGGCATGTTTCCCCTGTAAGGGATAACCGGTCAACTGGTGGTCAAACTTGTCCTGGCCATTTGGCCAGAAAATAAGAGCAGTTGTGCGTCCCTGGTGTTCGATATGGCAGTTTCCGCATGATTTGTATTCCGCCCTGGAATGCAGGCCCTGATTTTTTTTAATCCGGTCATATAATACAGTGTGACAATTAAGGCATCTCTGTGGATTTAACTGCTGGCCTCTTTCGTGACAGCGGGTACAGTTTTCAATCCCTTCCAGATTCGCATGACTTTGCTGCAATTCTCCGGGCGATAATTGAGCATATGCAGGCAGAGCATACAAAGCGAAAAATAAAACCAGCCAACTGCCGGCTGATTTCAATTCTAAGCAAGTCCTGATCCTTTTTAAAAAATCCAGCGATATCCCAGCCATAGAGCGATTCCGATGTGAATGATCATGATGACGTACATGATCAGCGCGAACGGTTTATGAAAGACGTGCCAGTAATGGAATAACTGATGAATTTTATTCCACAGCATGATCCGGCGGCTGATTTGTGCCTGCTGTTTAAGCAGTCTTAACAATTCAGCGGTGTCATGTGCGGGTAGATGGTACTGGCTGATCAATTGTTTTTTAATTCGCTTACTTTTTGAAAACCGTTTCAGATCACCGGCCAGTAAATCTAACAGTAAAAGTCCTGCACCATGAGTCCCGGTTTTTGTATTTATGAATTCTGCTTCGATGCTTTGTATCTCCCGGGTGTCTAATCCAAATTTTTGCTGAAGTTGCATGGTAAGATTTTTATTTAACTCCTCCACTTCCTGCAGTGAAAGCTCATGTCCCATAATATTGCGCGGGATCTGCAGGTAGAGATAGCGGCCTAAAACACCACTAAGCGCCACGGCCAGCATAGCCCAGAAGGCCACGGCAACCAGGCCGTTTAACTTCAAGGTGCTGTGCAAAATGATAAAAAGCGGACCGCAAATACCAAAAAAAATATGCACATTCAGCCAGTTGCTCAGCGACCCCATGCTGCGCATGTAGCTCCAGCGTTTGCGCAGTGAATAAAGGAGTAAAAGGACCAGCATCAGTGATCCGGTGATTCCCAGACCGTGGCTGCGCAGACCGCCCGGTTTAAGGTATCTGAACAACTCATGATGGGGACGCTCATTCAAGGGGATCAGATAAAAACTTATACCTGTGATTAAGAAATATCCAAAGCTCAGCAGGGTAATCACATAAAGTATTCTTAATGCCCGGGTGAAATACCGCCGTCCGGACTGACGGGCTGCAGGGGTCATAGCGCCTGCTCCCAGTTTAATTTTTCCAATATAAAAATCTGAATATTTTTAATAAAAGTCCAGTAATAATATTTGCACAATATTTAATATTTATATTCAATATTATATTATTTTTTACATTTAAGAAATATTTTAGCACCAATCCTTAGTTTAAAATTAAAAATCATATAAGGAGAAAAAAATGATTCAGGTACGTGATATATTCCAGGTACAATTCGGCAGGGTCAAAGAAGCAGTCAACCTGTGGAAGGAAGGACTGACCCTGGAACGCAAAACAGGTGGTGGTCTGATGCGTTCCTCGCGCATTTTGACAGATTTAGTCGGACCCACATATTACACGCTGGTACTGGAATCTACCTACGACTCTTTAACTGATTTCGAAGAAAGTGCCAGGTCTGCCATGTCCAATCCGGAGTGGAAAACCTGGTACCAGAAAGTGTTGCCTTTGATAGTGAACGGCCACCGTGAAATTTTTAATGTTGTAGAATAATAAATACCGTTTGCCTTTACTGTTTAACTGCAGTCTTTTGCTGTTTCATTATTTTATATATTTTATAATTCAGACTGTCGCTTAGCGCCTGTAAACTCGCTTCGATAATATCATGTGACACGCCTACAGTCGACCAGGAACTTTCACCGTCGCTGGATTCCACCAGTACACGTACCTGGGCTGCTGTGCCATTTTTTTCACCCAGTACACGAACCTTATAATCCACCAGTTGAATCAACCTGACTTCCGGATAAAAGCGGATCAGTGCTTTGCGCAGCGCTTTATCCAGCGCATTCACCGGTCCATTGCCGTCATCAGCTGTATGCTCAATTTCGTCACCGACTTTGACCTTCAGCACGGCCTCGGCATATTTATGACCATGCTCGTTGAACATGACGTTGGACTTGGCATAAGTCACTACAAAGAATGGTTCGAACTCTTTCAACTCGGACAGTAATAATAATTCAAATGAAGCTTCGGCACCGTCGAACTGAAATCCTTCGTACTCCAGGGATTTGACCTGCTTGACAAATTGAGCACTGAACTCTTTTCCGGGCGGTAAATGAATACCTAATTCCTGCGCCTTATAGCGGATATTACTCTGACCGGACAGATCGGAGATGATAACATGCTGTCGATTGCCCACAGTTTCCGGTGGTACATGTTCATACATCCGGTTGTCTTTAAGGATTGAACTGACATGAATTCCACCCTTGTGCGTGAAAGCCGATTTCCCTACATAAGGATCGCGGCTATTGGGAACCATGTTCATCACCTCATACACAAAATGCGACAGTGAAGTCAGGTGATCCAGATTGATCCGGGGATGAACGCTCTTGCCCATTTTTAAAAATAAATTAGGCAATACGCTGGAGAGATTGGCATTACCGCATCTTTCCCCTACTCCGTTAATTGTTCCCTGCACCTGCACCGCGCCGGCGGCTATGGCCATTAGAGAATTAGCCACGGCTACACCGCCATCATTATGAGCATGAATACCCAGCGGCGCCTGAACCTGTGTTTGTACTTCTTCCATTATCCGCTGAACTTCGTACGGCAAACATCCGCCATTGGTATCGCAAAGCACCAGTATATCGGCACCAGCTTTTTCCGCTGCTTTCAGCATCCGTACGGCAAATACCGGATCGTCTTTGTAACCATCAAAAAAATGTTCAGCATCATAGATAATCCGCCGTCCTTTCTCTCGCAGATAGAGAACGGATTTATAGATTAAATCTTCATTTTCCGTATCGCTCAGACCAAGGCCTGTTTGAGAATGCAGGCGCCAGGTTTTACCGAAGATCGAGATAACCGGAGTTTCGGAGGTGAGCAAGGCCTCGATGTTGGCATCGCTTTTAACCTGATTGGGGTAGCGGGCCGTAGAGCCAAAAGCACATATCCGGGCATGCTCCAGCTTCAATTCTTTGACCTTTTGAAAATATGCTTCATCACGGGGATTACTGCCGGGCCAGCCTCCTTCGATGATATCGATTCCGAATTCATCCAGTTTTTGCGTGATCAGCAGTTTGTCATGGATCGACAGATTGACACCTTCTCCCTGAGTACCGTCGCGGAGGGTGGTATCAAATATTTCTATATAATTTTGTGTTTTCATAAAATCGTGCCACCTGTTCTATTTATTTTTAATCAAGTTGCTCTGACGGGCGTATGGGAATAGTCCACCCGCTTCGATAATCGGCAGTACATCACCGGGTAATTTTAATTTGTACTCTTGCCCAGCTGTGCCATTGCGGATTATATATTTTTCCAGATCGATTTCCAGTAAATCGCCGGTTTTGATCCTGTGATTCTGATTGGCCGCAATTTCCAGCGGAATCAGAAAACCGCCATCGACCGCATTGCGGTAAAATATTCTGGCATAGGATTCAGCGATAACCGCTTTGATCCCGGCCTGATTCAAGGCAAAGGGGGCGTGTTCACGCGAGGATCCGCAGCCGAAGTTGGCTCCGGCCACAATAATTGCATACTCTGAGTGGTATTGATCCCCGATAATGAAGGGAGTATGCCCCCGCGGCAGTCCGGCTTTTTCTGCGGGCACACCGGAAAGGGCAAAATGACCGTACTGCCGTGCCTCCTGTTTATTGGTCATACTATAGACCAGGTGTTCGGCCGGAATAATCTGGTCGGTATCAATATTATTACCCAGCACGTACGTTTTTCCCTGCATCGTTTTGATCATATTAATTCCTGTGCTCGTTAAAATCACTAAATGCTGTTTAATTAACTATTGTAAAAAATCCCGCGGATCAGTGATACAACCGTTAACGGCTGAGGCAGCCACCGTATATGGTGAAGCCAGATAGACTTCCGATTTTTTGCTGCCCATGCGTCCCGGGAAATTCCGGTTGGTTGTTGAAATGACCACATCCTGGTCAATTGCCCGGCCGATGGTGTCGGCAGGTCCGCCCAGACAGGCGGCGCAGGAAGATGGTGCGATGATACATCCGGCCTGCTCGAATATCTGTTTTAAACTGATCTTTTGAAAAGATTCTGTTTCCAGTTTTCCGGCAGTAGCTGTACTCGCCGGTACGATAAAGGTCGGAACGCTGACCTTACGATTGAACAGTATCCGGGCCGCTGCTCTGAAATCGGATATTTTTCCTCCGGTGCAGGATCCGATATAACACTTCCGCAGCGCCACCCCTTTCACATTCCGCACCAGGTCGCGATTATCCGGGCTGTGTGGTTTAGCCACCAGCGGCTCCATTTTCTGCACATCATATTGGTAACTCTGGATATAATGGGCATCCTTGTCACTGGAAAACAATTCATAGCCGGCATTGGTCCTGGCCCTGAGATATTTTTCGGTAATTGCGTCGGCGGCAATAATTCCATTCATCGCCCCGGTCTCGATGGCCATATTAGTCAGGGTCATTCTCTCTTCCATCTCAAGCGCCTGTACGGCAGAACCGCTAAATTCCAGAGCCCGGTAAGTGCCGCCATCGGTGGTAAGATCACCAAGCAATTGCAGAATTAAATCCTTGGCCGTGAGATACGGCGGTAATTCCCCGGTAAAGTTTACTTTAATCGACTCCGGAACTTTCTCCCAGATTTTCCCGGTACCCATGATAAAAGCCGCATCGGTATTACCGACACCGGTCGAGAACAGACCGAATGCTCCTGAGGTACAGGTATGGGAATCAGTTCCAAACAGAACCGTACCGGGAAGATTATACCCCTCTTCAGCCAGAGCGATATGACAAACACCTTTGTACCGTTCTGTACCGGCGTCATAGTAATGGGGTAATTCATGGGCGCGGGCAAATTCCCTGAGCAGATCCACGTTCCGGTTGGCCTGGGCATTTGCCGTAAAAATATAATGGTCCGGGAAAATTACCAGTTTGTTTTTATCCCACACCCGGGCCTGCGCACCAAATTCCCGCTGCCATATTTCAATTGTCGGCGGACCGCAGACATCATGAGTCATCAGGATATCCACATTTATCCAGATGTTCTCGCCCGGGGCAACTTTCTTCTTTCGCGCTGCTTTGGCTAATATTTTTTCTGTAATGGTCATACTCATAGTCAATTCCTCGGTATTATCTGATTGCTCGGATCATTTCGCCTTTGTCGCTGCTGTGCCCTGCTCCAGATGATGCAGATTGATCGCCTGCAAATAGGCCTTGGCACTGGCTTCGATGATATCGGTAGATACACCGCGACCACTGTACAACTGATCGCCGCAACGGATCCGCACCTGCACTTCACCCATGGCCTGCCGGCCCGATGTCACCGAGCGAACCTGATAGTTCTCGACCTGATAGCTGGATTTAATAGCACGGTCGATGGCATTAAATACAGCATCCACCGGACCATCGCCGACGGAAGATTCCTGGACTACTGAATCTTTTATACCGATACGAACCGTCGCTGTCGGAATGCTGTGGCTGCCGGCATTTACCTGCAACTGCTCGAGGCGGTAATGCGAACTTGTTTTCAGGATTTCATCCCCCATCAGCAGGCGCAGATCATCATCGAAAACTTCTTTCTTCTTATCGGCTAACTCGGTGAAACGCGTATACAACGTATTCAATTCAGCGTCGCTTAAACTGTAACCCAGTTCATCCAGACGTGCTTTCAAACCATGACGGCCGGAATGACGGCCCAGCACGATCTTCGTCCTGTTGATGCCCACAGCATCGGGAGTCATGATCTCATACGTTTCCCTGCTCTTCAACATACCATCCTGGTGAATTCCCGATTCATGGGCAAAAGCATTTTCACCCACGATGGCTTTATTGGGTTGGACCACGATACCGGTAAAACCCGATACCATCCGGCTGGTATTATAAATTTCTCTGGTATTAATACCCGTGTCAGACTTCAATAAATCCTTACGTACCTTTAAGGCCATTACAATTTCTTCCAGCGATGCATTCCCCGCGCGTTCACCGATACCGTTAATGGTGCACTCTACCTGCCCAGCTCCGGCTTCAATGGCCGCCAGTGAGTTAGCCACGGCCAGTCCCAAATCATTATGGCAATGTACGCTGATCACCACCCGGTCGATATTTTTTACCCCTTCCTTGATCATTTTTATCTTGCGGGCAAATTCGGAGGGCAAGGTATAGCCGGTGGTGTCCGGTATATTAATCGTGGTGGCTCCTGCGGCAATGGCTGCTTCGATCACTTCATTCAAATATTCCAGCGGCGTCCGGCCGGCATCTTCAGCAGAAAATTCAACGTCGGAGCAAAATGATTTTGCGTACTGTACCGCGTCACAGGCCATTTTCAGAATGGCCTGCCGTTTTTCTTTCAGGGTACGGCCGTAGCGGGTATCGGCAAATTTGCCCATGATGTGAAAATCAGATGTGCCGATGAATGTATGTATTCTTTTTTTCTCCGCTTCCCGGATAGCCTCATAGGCAGTTTTTATATCCAGTTCTTTGGCCCGGGCCAGTCCGGCAATGACCAGATTTACTTCTCCGGCTATTCTTTTCACCGCTTCAAACTGGGCAGGAGAGGAAACCGGAAACCCGGCCTCAATAACATCCACCTTGAGTTTTTCCAGTTGCCGGGCTATTTCCAGTTTTTCCTGAATATTCAAGGAAGCACCCGGAGATTGTTCTCCGTCACGCAGGGTGGTATCAAAAATAATAATACGGTCTTTCACGTCTGTATTCCTTTTATTTAATCCTCAATATACATTCATATATTTTACAGTTACTACCCAATCCCCGGAATGACAATTTAGTAAGTCTCCTTTCACCCCAAATTTTTTAATATGAGTCGGTCATCCTGGTGGTGGAAACCGGGGTATCAGCGGCCGTGCAGATATCTTTTGTCCGGTAACCTTCGGCCAGAGTGCGCTTAATTCCTTCGTTAATCCACCCGGCAACCTGGGGTAACTGGAAAGAGTAGTTGAACATCATCCCCACCGAAGAAATCATGGCGATCGGATTGGCCAGGTCTTTGCCGGCAATATCAGGAGCACTGCCGTGGACCGGTTCATACAGGGCATATTTCGTTCCCAGGCTTGCCGAAGGCAGCATGCCCAGACTGCCGGTGATACTCCCGGCGATATCACTGAGAATGTCGCCGAACAGATTGGAGGTCAGCAGCACATCGAACTGTCTGGGATCACGGACGATCTGCATGGCGGCATTATCTACATACATATGTTTTAGTTCGATATCCCTGAAGTCGCGATGCACCTCTTCGACTACGGTTCGCCAGAATTGGGAACATTCCAGCACGTTGGCCTTATCCACCGAAAGAACCCGCTGTTTCCGTTGCCGGGCCATCTGAAAAGCCATCCGGGCAATTCTATCCACCTCGGGTCTGGTGTAAATCATGGTGTTCCAGCCCTTGTCCCGGTCATAGCCCCGCGGTTCGCCGAAATAGAGACCGCCGGTCAATTCCCGCAGCACGATAAAATCCGCCCCCTCCAGGATTTCCCGTTTGATCGGAGACGCTGCCAGGAAGTCGGAATAGATCTGGGCCGGACGGATATTGGCGAACAGGTCCAGTGCTTTCCTGATCTTTAGTAATCCGGCTTCCGGTTTGCGGTGGTGCTCCAACTTCTCCCATTTCGGTCCGCCCACTGCTCCCAGCAATACCGCATCGGATTGACGGCACATCTGGATGGTATCGTCGGTCAGCGGGATATCATACTCGTCTATCGAAATACCGCCGATCGGTTTTTCAACGGTCTTGATGGCCAGGTCAGCCTTTTTAGCTGCCTGATGCATGACCCGCACAGCAGCGGCCATGACTTCCTGGCCGATGCCGTCTCCCGGCAGCAGAGTAACCGTACGCGTCATATTTTCACCTCTTCACTCCGGGTTTCGCCACCCAGGACATCATCTGACGCAGTTTAGCTCCGACTTTTTCAATTTGATGTTCTTTAGTTTCCTGCCGCAATTTATTCAGCAGCGGTTGTCCTTGGGCATATTCATCGAGCCATTCTTTGGCAAAGGATCCGTCCTGGACTGCCTTCAGAATTTTCCGCATTTCCTTACGGGTCTGCTCGGTGATAACCTTTTTCCCGCGGGTCATTCCCCCATATTCGGCTGTATCGCTCACCGCCTGGTTCATACGGGTCAGGCCGCCTTCATAATAAAGATCCACGATGAGTTTCAACTCATGCATGCATTCAAAGAAGGCCAGCTCTGCCGGATACCCTGCTTCAACCAGTGTTTCAAATCCCGCCTTTACCAGTTCGGCCGACCCGCCGCATAGTACGGCCTGTTCTCCGAACAGATCAGTTTCCGTTTCATCCTTGAAATTGGTTTCAATAACGCCGGCCCGCGTTCCGCCGATGCCTTTGGCCCAGGCCAGGGCCAGCTCTTTTGTATTACCGGAGTAATCCTGTTGTACAGCGATCAGACATGGTACCCCGCTTCCTTCGACAAAAGTCCGGCGCACCAGGTGTCCCGGACCTTTAGGAGCGATCATCATTACGTTGATTTTTGGCGAAGGTACAATCTGTTTAAAATGAATATTGAAGCCATGGGCAAAGGCCAGGGTATCGCCATCCTTTAAATTATCTTTTATAATTTCATCATAAATTTTTTTCTGCAGCTGATCGGGCAGCAGCACCATAATCACATCAGCCCAGCGGACTGCCTCGGCCATGTCCTGCACCTCGACGCCATCCTCTTTTGCTTTGGTGCGCGAAGGATCATCTTTGACCAATCCGGTACATATATTCATCCCGCTGTCTTTAAGATTCAGAACATGGGCATGGCCCTGGTTGCCGTAACCCAGTACAGTAATTTTTTTCTTTTTCAGATTATCCAGCGAAGCATCCTGGTCATAATAAACTTGCATGTTTTATTCTCCTAAATATTGGTTGTATCCAGTTCTTTTTTGGGTTGACGTACCTGCTCACCCCGTTTTAAGGTTACCGTTCCTGAGCGGGCCATCTCTTTGATGCCATAAGGCATAAGTACATTCACCACTGCATTGATCTTGGCCGGTGGGCCTGTAATCTGCAGGGTGATCGATTTATTATTGATATCAACTACATTTCCGCGAAAGATATCATTGATATTGGTTAATTCCTGCAACGTGCCTTTTTGATAATTAACAGCGATCAAGGCTAATTCTCTCTCCGTCTTTTCATGGCCGGTTAGATCAATCACCTTGACCGTATCGATCAGGCGGTTCAGTTGTTTGACTACCTGATCGATAATCTGATCATCCCCGGAAGTTACAATGGTCATACGGGAAATGTCCTGAATTTCCGTTTCACCTATGGAAATACTGTGCAAATTAAATCCCTTGGCGCTGAACATGGTCAGAACGCGATCAAAAGCTCCAAAAGTGTTTTCCACTAATAATGAAATTGTATGTCTCATATCATGTCATCCTTTGCGGGTTAAGTCTTTTAACAATCATATCCGAAATGGATCCCCCCGAAGGAACCATCGGGAAAACCATATCTTCCTTGACCACTCTGAATTCTATTAATACCGGTTTATCATTGACAGCAAATGCTTTCTTCAAAGTAGGCTCCACTTCCTCCGGTTTATCCACCAACCAGGAAGGCAGCCCCAGCGCTTCGCCGACTTTGACAAAATCGGGATTACTGCTGCCCAGATCGGTGAAACTGTATTTTTCAGCGTGAAATAATTCCTGCCACTGCCGGACCATTCCTAAAAAACTATTATTCATGATCATGAACTTTATGGGCAGTTTATTCGCAACCGCCGTAATTAATTCCTGTATATTCATCTGAAAACCGCCGTCCCCGCTGATCGAAATTATCATTTTGTCTTTGACGCCAAAACAGGCACCGATTGATGCCGGAACTGAAAAACCCATGGTGCCCAAACCACCGCTGGTTAAATGGGTGCGGGGGTGAATAAATTGGTAAAACTGGGCTGTCCACATTTGATGCTGCCCGACATCCGTTACAATTATGGCCTGTCCTTTGGTCATTTCAGATATTTTTTCAATGATAAATTGAGGCCGCAGTTGCCCATCAGAATTGTCGTACTGCAGCGGACATTCCTGCTGCCACTTTTTAATTTGTTCCAGCCACTTATCAGTTTTGGGTTTGGCTGGCATTTCAGCAGCAAGATCGGTCAGGATTTGTTTAACATCACCGACGATTGGTAAATCGACTAGAACATTCTTACCGATGGCAGTCGGATCAATATCGATGTGTATCTTATATGATTTGCAGGCAAACGTCTCCACTTTGCCCGTCACCCGGTCATCAAATCGTGCTCCAAGCGAAACCAGCAGATCGCAGTTATTTACAGCCTGGTTAGCCCAGTAGGTACCGTGCATCCCCAGCATTCCCAGCGATAGTTTATCATCAGCCGGAAAGGCACCCAGGCCCAGCAAGGTCATGGTCACCGGTAAGTTATTTTTTCTGGCGAAAGAGGCCAATTCCGGTGCTGCCCCGGACATGATAACACCCCCGCCCACATACAGCAGTGGTTTTTCGGCTTCGCTGATTTTTTTGGCTGCTTTTTTAATTTGAACTTTATGACCGTCATAATTGGGTTTATACCCCCGGATCGCTATTTCTTCAGGATATACAAACTCACAAAGAGAACCAATTATATCTTTGGGCAAGTCAACCACTACCGGACCCGGTCTGCCTGTCGAGGCGATGTAAAATGCTTTACGGATGGTAGCAGCTAAATCGGCCAGATTACGGATCAAAAAACTGTGCTTGGTGATAGGCCTGGTGATGCCGATAATATCCGCTTCCTGAAAGGCATCGTTACCTATCAAATGAGTTGCAACCTGCCCGGTGAACACAACAATCGGCACTGAATCCATGTAGGCATCCGCAATACCGGTTACCGTATTGGTAGCACCGGGTCCCGACGTGACCAACACCACCCCGACCTTGCCCGTGGCCTTGGCATACCCTTCCGCCATGTGCGTGGCACCCTGTTCATGCCTGACCAGAATATGTTTTAGAAATTTGACATCATACAATTGCTCATAAATCTTTAAAGTGGCTCCGCCGGGATAGCCGAATATATATTCGACCTTTTCCCGCCGCAGACATTCAAAGAATATTTCTGCACCTGAAATTTTGTTCTTATTAACCATATCGATGACCTTTCTATTTGGATACAGGTATCTTTAAAACCGCGCCGCTGTTGGCCGAGGTAACCATTTGCGTATAGCGGGCCAGATACCCTCTTTTGATTTTTGGTTTAAAAGGTTTCAAAGACCGCAGGCGAACCTGCATTTCCGCCCTGGATAATTTGACCGACAGTTTTTTCCCGGGGATGTCGATATGAATCATATCGCCGTTTTTAAGTGCCGCCAGGGGTCCTTTTTCAGCAGCTTCCGGTGAAACATGCCCGATACAGGCCCCGCGCGTTCCCCCGGAAAAACGGCCGTCGGTAATCAAAGCGACCTTATCACCCAGCCCCATACCCATCAGCGTGCTGGTGGGAGTAAGCATCTCGGGCATACCCGGCCCACCGCGCGGTCCTTCATAGCGTATGACCACAACGTCGCCGGGTTTAACCTGGTTGGCCAGGATACCCGCCACTGCTTTATCCTGCGAATCATATATCCTGGCCGGACCATCATGGATCATCATTTCAGGATCCACCGAACCGGTTTTGACAATGGCGCCCTGCGGTGCCAGATTTCCAAATAATACCGCCAGTCCTCCGTCTTTGGAAAAGGGATCATCAATACTGCGAATCACCTGCGGATTATTGTTTTTCGCTGTGGCGATGTTTTCACCCAGAGTTTTCCCGGTAACAGTCAAGGCGGACAGATCGAGCAAATTCTTGCGCCGGGACAATTCATTCAGGATCGCAGACACCCCTCCGGCCTGCTCTACATCTTCCATATGTACGTCCCGGGTAGCCGGACTTACTTTGCAGATATAAGGTACCCGCTCCGACAGCTTATTCAAATCATTAAGATCGAATTTCATATTCAACTCCGCGGCGATGGCCAGGATATGCAGGACCGTATTAGTACTGCCGCCCATAGCCATGTCCAGAGTAAGTGCATTCATGAAAGCGGCTTTGGACAATATTTTTGCAGCGGTGATATCAGCCATTACCAGTTGAACGATTTTTTTACCTGCCTCACGGGCCAGTTCCTGCCGGCGCGGATCGACAGCCAGGATCGAACCGTTGCCCGGTAAAGCCATGCCCAGCGCTTCCATCAGGCAGTTCATGGAATTGGCCGTGAACATCCCAGCGCAGGAACCGCAGGTAGGACAGGCCAGTGTTTCCAATTCTTTCAATTGCGGATCGGATATTTCTCCGGTTTTATATTTCCCGACTGCTTCGAAAACCGAGATCAGATCGATCTTCTCCCCTGTTGTGGTCCTGCCCGATTTCATTGGTCCACCCGAAACAAATATGGCCGGAATATCCAGGCGTGCCGCTGCCATCAGCATGCCCGGAACAATTTTATCACAATTGGGGATACAGACCATGCCATCCAGACGATGGGCCTCCATCACCGATTCAACCGCATCAGCGATCAACTCCCGGCTGGGCAGAGAATAGCGCATGCCAATGTGCCCCATGGCAATACCGTCGTCGATGCCGATAGTGTTGAATTCAAACGGAACACCGCCGGCATCCCGGACCGCCTGTTTGACCACCTTAGCGAAATCATGCAGATGCACATGCCCCGGAATTAAATCCGTATAGGAATTACAGACACCGATGAACGGCTTCTTGAAATCCGCTTCACTTTGAATTACACCGGTAGCCCGCAGCAGACTGCGGTGCGGTGCACGTTCAAAACCTGATTTAACCAGATCCGATCTCATAATTACCTCAATTTTTCCCAAACTCAATACCAACTTCCTGCTTCGGGTCAGCCCCAAATTGCAGGTTTTAGTGTCTATTTATTTTTTGCAGATTTGGGATTGACCGACTATCAGCCTATCACTAGAATCAGGCTAATAATGAGAATCCCAATAAGAAGATTAAGTAGATAAAGGTTTAATATGGATAAAACGGATACACGACCGCCCTTGAGATTATTCATCCCTCTGCTGTTCAATCTACTTCTGCTGATCGTGTTTTGCATAAATATTCGATAATATTTATAAACTTAAAGTTGAACATATTAAATATTCTTTATCTTGTCAAGTCTTCAGGCGCTTTTTTTTAACTTTTTTTTAAAACTTGTCATCAGTTTATAACATATATATCTGTTAAATAATTCTAACTTTTTGTTATTATTTGATTTCGAGACAATCGGATTTCAGCTAAAGGGGAGTTTAATACTTCCCTTCTACCAGTTAAATATAATTATTTTAGAAACGACATTTTTTTACAGGAACTGAAATTACCCGCTTTTATACGATAAATATAGATACCACTGCTGACCGCAGTTCCTTGATTATCTGTTCCGTCCCAGACTATTTTATATGATCCTGCATTTTGAACCTGGGAGACTAAAGTCCGTATCTGTTGACCCAGTGTGTTAAAAATTATTAATTCGACTTCGCTGGATTGCGGAAGAGTATATTCCACGGTAGTCAAGGGATTAAAAGGGTTTGGATAACATTGTTTTAAGGAAAAAGTCAGAGGGATTTGTCGATCATTTAGATTAATGGATGATGGGATCTTACCGACACCACTCAGGTTTATATCGACTGCTGGTTGAAGCGGGTCATTCGATTGAATGAATAATAATCCGGAAATTTCCCCCTGTTGATTTGGTGTAAAGTGAATCATAATTGTTGCACTGTCGCCAGATAAAATACTAAGAGGAGTATTTTCAACTAAAAACTGTTCATTATCAGTATAGATCGAATCAATTTTTAATTCTACTATCCCCTGATTATAGATGGTCAAATATTTCAGGCTGGTACTATCCACCAAAGTGGAGTCAAATGATAATGCAGCAGTGGGAATATAAATCTTTGCTATCAAGGGGGTGGACAAACTATTCTCATAGGCCCCCAGATCAGGTTTAGAAAGTCCAGGTGCCGGACGGGGATTACCCAGCAGATCGATGTCCGGCGCATGGTACCATAGATCCCCTATAAGGACCGAATCCATGCCAGCACCGATGCAGGGAGAAGAATCGGACAGTTCATAAGTTACGGAATCGACAAAAGAAGGATCGGCATATATATTTCCCCCTCCATCTATCCAAGTACCCCAAATTGTTCCCATTCTAGAATTATAAAAAGTAATAATCTGCTGTTGATCACCTGTCCATATGTAATTTAAAATCGAATTAATTACAGTAACATGAGTAATCGGCGCAGAAACCACTAAGGAAAAATCATCCCCAGTTAACATCCATGGAGTTTTACAAATAGTAACATTAATCAATATTGCTTTTCCGTGTTTACGAATGTAAAATCCTGTACCCTCATTATTTACTAATGAAACATTCTGAATAAGCGCTTCCACATATTCGCAGTATAAATTTCCGTCCAAACTATGATTACCTGTCAGAATCAGATCTCTTAATTCCGGTTTAATAGCAGGTATTTCCTCACTGGAAAAATCATTCTCACATAAAACTGCAGCGCCATAACCAGATTCATCAAATCCATTTGTTAAGGTAAATCCAATTAACTTGGCATCACCACCGATTCTCACCACATTATCTGTATTATAGCCATCTAAAATCGTATTTTGAATATGCGCAGCTGATGAATCTAATAAAAAATTTGAAGCTAATACGATACTCTTCTCATATAAATTTAAATTTTCTATATAATGACCATCAGCAACAAGAACAGTATCTCCGTTTGCAGCAGAATCGATGGCCGCTTGAATCGTACTTATGCTGTCAGGTACAAACAGTATGTTAGCCCTTAATAGGTTGAAGCAAAGAAATATTAATAATAAAGAAAATAAATGGTTTCTCGACATAGGATAGTCTCCCTGCAATTAAACATTAGAAATCTACGTAACTAATTCAATTTAAATTTATAGAGTAGGCAAAGATTTTGTCTAATAACCGAAATATAAGATCACATAAATATAAGTACAATAAAATATTATATATTTCCACTAATCATTATATTTATAATAAAAAAGCCTATTCAATGAATAATTATTAAAAAAAATTCAGAAGATTCTTGACATTTCTGTTTTCATATCTTAATTTGCGCCTCAATTATTTAAATTGTTTGGAGGATAGTTTTTAGTCAAATAGATATATAAAGATTTTTCTTATCGCGAAAGGTGGAGGGAACGGGCCCTGTGAAACCTTAGCAACCCCTCTGATGAGGAAGGTGCTACGTCCTGCCCTGAGATTAGGGACAGATAAGAAGAAGGTCGTATTTAAAAACCTCTTCTGGATCTACCCGGAAGAGGTTTTTTTTTAATCAGGATATGAAAAGAAATAAATATAAATAAAGTAAGAAAGCGAGGTAGTACATGTCGGGACAAGATTTCAAAAAACGATACCGCTACGAAACCCTGCAGTTGCATGCCGGGCAGCAGCCGGATCCGGTTACCAAATCCCGGGCCGTACCCATTTATCAAACCACTTCCTACGTATTCGATGATGCCCAGCACGCCGCTGATTTATTCGAACTGAAAAAATTCGGCAATATATATACCCGGATCATGAATCCGACCACCGATGTATTTGAACAACGCATGGCTGCTCTGGAAGGGGGGATTGCTGCCCTGGCCACTGCATCCGGCCAGGCCGCGCAGTTCATCGCCCTGAATACCATTGTCCAGGCCGGCGAAAATATCGTTTCAACCAGCAATCTTTACGGTGGCACTTATAACCAGTTTAAAATTTCATTCAAACGGCTGGGAATCGATGTAAAATTTACCGCAGATGATTCTCCTGAAAATTTCAAAGCACTGCTGGATAAAAAAACTAAGGCAATTTATATCGAATCCATCGGCAATCCCAGATTGAATGTCCCGGATTTTACAGCCATAGTAAAAGTGGCCCATGATCACGGCATCCCCCTGGTGGTGGATAACACCTTCGGCGCTGCCGGTTACCTGGCCCGCCCTTTTGATTTTGGCGCCGATATTATCACCGCTTCGGCTACCAAATGGATCGGCGGTCACGGAACTTCCATCGGCGGAATTATAATCGACAGCGGGAAATTCAATTGGGCTAACGGAAATTTCCCTGAATTCACTCAACCCGATCCCGGTTATCACGGTTTGAATTTCTGGGAAACCTTCGGCAGTAACAGTCCTACGGGAAATATTGCCTATATCATCCGGGCCCGGGTGGAAGGACTGCGTGATTTCGGTCCGGCTTTGAGTCCGTTCAATGCTTTTCTTTTATTACAGGGATTGGAGACATTGTCTTTGCGGGTAGAACGCCACTGTCAGAACGGCATGGCCCTGGCCGAATGGTTGAACAAGCATCCCAGAGTTGCCTGGGTGATCTATCCGGGACTGAAATCTCATCCCACTCACAAAAATGCCAGCAAATACCTGCGGGC
Source organism: Calditrichia bacterium (assembly GCA_963777955.1). Lineage (GTDB taxonomy): Bacteria > Calditrichota > Calditrichia > JAJRVZ01 > JAJRVZ01 > CAVZSQ01. The sequence goes on along the minus strand of CAVZSQ010000018.1, from coordinate 34,947 downwards.
GGGATTGTTCGGCTCCATGATGACCTTTGGCATAAAAGGAGGCCTGGCTGCCGGTAAACAATTTGTCAACAACGTACGTCTGGCCAGCCTGCTGGCTAATGTCGGCGATGCCAAAACCCTGGTCATTCACCCGGCTTCGACAACTCATCAGCAAATGTCGGAGAAAGAGCAAGCCGATTCAGGCGTCTCAGCGGATATGATCCGGGTTTCGGTCGGTCTGGAACATATCGACGATATTATTGCCGATTTCGATCAGGCTCTGGCTACGGTTTAACCGGGGTAAGGTGAATTCATGATACAAGGCAGAACCCAACTGGCGCAAATTTTTGATTCCGCTGATCCGTTACGCTTGGAAAATGGTCATGATTTATACCCGGTTACCGTAGCCTATGAAACCCATGGCCGGTTAAATTCCGACGGCAGCAATGCGATCCTTATCTGTCATGCCCTGACCGGTGATGCTCATGTTGCCGGTGAAGGCGTATACGCTGAAGAGGTTTTATCCGCAGACTCCGCATTTACAGGCCATGAAGACAGGCCAGCCAGGGCTGGTGGGACGGCATGGTCGGCCCGGGAAAAATATTCGATCCCGCACGGTATTTCATTATCTGTTCGAACATCCTGGGAAGTTGTTATGGAACTACCGGGCCAGCCAGTATAAATCCAGCCAGCGGCCAACTCTATCGCACGGCCTTCCCGGAAGTGAGCGTACGTGACATGATCAGGGTGCAGCATGCACTGTTGAAAAAACTCGGTGTCAATAAAATTCATACGATTACCGGCGGTTCATTGGGCGGTATGCAGGTGCTGGAGTGGGCGGTAATGTACCCCGACATGGTAAAATCAATCATTCCTATTGCCACTTCTGTGCAGCATTCAGCCTGGTGTATCGGTTTGAATCATCTGGCCCGCCAGGCTATTCTTAACGATCCGGTCTGGCAACAGGGCCAGTATGTTACTCAACCGGTCAAGGGCCTCAGTCTGGCCAGGCAGATCGGTATGGTATCTTACCGGGCCGATCTGATCTTTAATTCACGTTTTGCCCGGGAACGGGTCAACTCCATTTCATCCGCAGCCACTGACCAGCATCTATTCCAGGTGGAAAGTTATCTCTCTTATCAGGGAGAAAAACTGGTCAAGCGCTTTGATGCCAACGCCTTTCTTTACCTGTCCCGGGCCATGGATCAACATGATGTGGCCCGCGGCCGCGGAACACTGGCCGAGGTACTGGGATCGATCCGGGCAAAAACCCTGTGCCTGGGTATCGATACGGATATTCTCTACCCGGCCCATGAGCAGCGTTCTATCTCCAGTCTGATACCGCATTCCGCCTACCGGGAAATCAAGTCGATTTATGGACACGATGCGTTTCTGATTGAATTTGAACAATTGAGTAAAATAATAAAGCCGTTCATTGAATAAGGGACAAAGGTACAGAGGGACACAGGGACAAAGAGATATGGAAATTGAGAACTTAAATAACTTTTTCACTTTAATCCCTTTGTATCTTTGTCCCTCTGTCCCTTTGTCCCTGCTCTAAATTTAAAAATAGAGGAGTACTTCCAAAATGATCATCATGAAATTCGGCGGGACATCAGTAAAAAATTCACAGGCTATTCTGAACGTAGTCTCCATTATTAAAAAATATCAACGGCGTAAACCGATCATTGTATTATCGGCCATGGCCGGGGTTACCAACACACTGGTCGCAGCTTTGCAGGCAGCGGTGAAACAACAGAAACAAAAAGTCAGGAAATGTATCGATCAGATCAATTCTTTGCATCTGCATACGGTCGCCGAGTTGATCACTGATACTGAACTCAAAGAAAATCTGACGCACTTTATCACTACGGAAACAGAGAAATTAAGAGTCCTGTTGAGTGCCGTAGAGACTATTCGTTTTGAAAGTGAAAATCTGATGCCGGCCATTTTATCAGTCGGAGAAATATTATCCTCGCAGATACTGAATGCGACATTAAATCAGCATGGTATCGCTACGCAGTACCTTGATGCCCGCAAATTTATCATCACCACTGATCCGCAGAACGGCAGCAAACCAATTCCCCGGGCGATTCGCCGCGCCGCGGCGAAACATATCGCTCCCCTGCTTAAAAAAGATCCGCTGATCATCACCCAGGGATTTATTGCGGCCACACCCGAAGGGGTGCCGACCACCCTGGGGCGCAATGGGTCCGACTACAGTGCTTCCCTGCTGGGAGCGGCACTGGACGCAGATGAAATTCAGATCTGGACCGATGTCAATGGCATTCTGACTGCCGATCCGACGATTATTCCTTCGGCCAAACCACTGCAGATGATGACTTTTGATGAAGCCTCTGAACTGGCCTATTTCGGTGCACGGGTATTACACCCCGCATCTATTCAGCCGGCCATGGAACAGTCTATACCCGTGCGGGTTCTGAACTCGCATTTTCCGGAAGAGAAAGGAACTATCATCGTACCCAATATTACGGTTCGCGAGAAACCGCATGTCAAGTCGATCGCCTATAAGGAAAATATTACACTGGTAACATTGCAATCTTCCAGTTTGCTTTTTTCACCGGAAATTCTGGGAGAATTTTTTCAGCGCATGACCAAGTACGGTAAACATGTTTATGCCGTCAATAAATCGGCCACTACCCTTTCCCTGACCATCGAAAAGCAGGAAGACATTGCCAGGATCGTAAAGGAATTAAGTTTTAGCGGGGATGTCCATATTGAATCCGGGAAAGCAATCGTCAGTATCGTCGGCCAGAACCTTAAACATAATCCGGTAATCGTCTGGCAAATTATTAAACTGCTGGGTGAAGCAAAAATAAAACTTGATCTGATTTCACAAATGTCCTCCCAGATCAGTTTTATGTTCATTGTCGATGAAAAAAAGATTGAAAAAACGGTGAAATTACTGCACCGGAAATTCATTGAATAAAAAGTAAAATCTGAATTATAGAAAGTGCCTGATTAAAATAATCTTAAGCTGAAAACATCATGGTATTATTATAGATTTATTTGCATATTTATACAAATATTCATAACTTTACCGCATTTTATTTTAATTAGCATGTATAAAAGATAAGATATAAATTATTATCTATATAACAAATGCCTGATACATGCTGGTAACTATAATTAAAGAAAGGAAAATCGGGAATGAATAAAACTGCTGAATGTCCCGTTTGTGGTTCGAAAATCGAAATCAGTCCGGACACGGTGGTGAGTGAACTGCTTACCTGCCCGGATTGCGGCACAGAACTTGAAGTAGCCAGTGTCAATCCAATCAAACTGATCGAAGCACCGCAGGAAGAAGAGGATTGGGGAGAATAAAATTGCTGCAAATACTTGATTCAACTTTAAGAGAGGGTGAACAGACACCCGGCGTTTATTTCGACAGTCACATTAAAGTAGCGATTGCCGATCTGCTGGATCAGGTCGGCGTCAATATAATCGAGGCCGGACACCCGCTGGTGACCAAAGATATTTTTAAAGCGGTAAAACAGATAGCCAACAGGAAACTGAAAGCGCTCGTTGGCGCCCATTCACGTTCACTGGAGAAGGATGTGGATCAGGCCCTGGAATGCGGTGTGCAATTTCTGGGTATTTTTTATTGCGTGGCCGAAGACCGATTAAATCATGTATTTAAAAAAGACCTGAACAAAGCTATCGATCAGATCGCCAAGGTTATCCGTTATGCCCGTGAAAAAGATCCGGACCTGCTGATCCGCTATACACCTGAAGATACGGTCCGTTCCGAGTTTCAGAACGTTCTCGATGCAGCGGCGGCGGCTATTCAGGCCGGTGCTGATATCATCAGCGTGGCCGATACCACCGGATATATGATTCCGGGTACAAAACGCAGCATGTATGATTTTATATCGCGTCTAAAAAACGAATTGGCCAAACAAAATTTACAGCCTAAAATTGCCGTGCACTGTCACAATGACCGTGGTTTTGCGTTAGCTAATGCCATAGACGGTTACCGGGCCGGTGCCGAGATCATCGATGCTTCGATTCTGGGCCTGGGCGAGCGTGCCGGCATAGTGGATCTGGCCCAGTTGATTATCACCCTGACGATTGATTTCGAGCAGCAGGGCCGCTGGAATCCGCAGGTGCTCAGTGAACTTTATACCATGGTCAGTAAATATTCGGGCATTCCGATTCCGGCGCATTTTCCGGTAATGGGCGCAAATGCCTTTACCCATTGTGCCGGAGTACATACTCATGCTGCCCTGATCAACCCGGTGCATTACCAGAGTGTCGATCCCAAAATTCTCGGCAAAAAAATGAATGTTTCGCTCGACCATATGTCGGGATTGTCGTCCATTGAATGGGCCCTGGAACAATTAGAGATCAAGTATGACAACGCCCTGGCTGAACGGGTTCTGGCTTTGGTCAAATCCATCGGTCAAAAAGGACGTTCCGTCGATTTCACTGAACTCCGGCATATTGTGGAATGGTGTATCACTGAACACAAAAACGGCGAGAGTCTGGATCTATAATATAGCCATACTATTAAATTATCAATTAACTTACGTACCATTAAACATGGAATAATAAAATGAAAATAGGTTTTTTACATTCTGTACTCAGAAAAGATGAAAAATTTTTAATCGATGAATTTAACACCCATAAAAATGTTGAATTGATCATGATCGATGACCGGCTGTTATCGTTTAATCTGGGCCAGGATAAATTCGATTACAACCTGGTACTGGAACGGTGTATCAATCATTCCCGGGCCCTGCATGCCATTATATTATTCGAAAATGCCGGGATTCCCTGTATCAACTCTGCACAGGTGGCGTTCACCTGCGGCGACAAATTACTGACCTCGAAAAATCTGGCAGCGCAGCATGTACCCCAACCCGAAGTGCGCATTGCCTTCACCGAGGAATCGGCGATCAAGGCGATCGAGGATATGGGCTATCCGGTGGTGATCAAACCGGCCGTGGGTTCCTGGGGCCGCTTGCTGGCCAAGATCAATGACCGCGATGCGGCGGAAGCGCTGCTGGAACATAAAACCATTCTTGGTTCTTATCATCATTCGATTTTTTATATCCAGAAATACATCGAAAAAAAGGGGCGTGATATCCGTTCATTCGTGGTCGGCGATAAATGCATCGCAGCTATTTACCGCACCTCCCAGCACTGGATCACCAATACCGCCCGGGGCGGAATTGCCAGCAACTGCGTGGTCACCGATCAGATCAGCGACCTGTCATTAAAAGCCGCCAAGGCAGTCGGAGGCGGTATCGTGGCGATCGATATTTTTGAAACCGCGCAGGGTATGATGGTCAACGAAGTCAATTACACCATGGAATTTAAAAATAGTATTACTACCACCGGGGTGAATATACCTAAATGCATCGTGGATTATGTCCTGCAGGTGGCGGAAGGAAAAGCGAATTGAAGAAACTGAAAGTAACTATCGTCGGCGGTTCGGGCTATACCGGTGGTGAACTGCTGCGGCTGTTGTTATTTCATCCCCAGGCCGAGATCAATCAGATAACTTCGCGAACCTATCCCGGAAAATTTATCCACCGCCTGCATCCGAATTTGCGCAAGATCTCGAGCCTGAAGTTCTGTTCTCCCGATGAATTGGAGCCATGCGATACATTGTTCCTGTGCCTGCCGCACGGAGAATCCATGCAACAGATCGATAAATACCGATCCCTGGCTCCCAGGATCATCGATCTCAGCGCTGATTTCCGGCTGAAGGATAAGGCCGCTTATCAAAAATGGTATCATACCGATCACATTCACCCGGAATTATTGAATCAGTTCATCTACGGAATTCCGGAACTGCATCGCCAGGAAATGAAGACCGCCAACTGGGTATCCAGCGCCGGCTGTAATGCCACCGCCACGATTCTGGGATTGTATCCCCTGTTCAAATCCGATCTGGTTGAATCTGCCGCTACGGTGGTTGAAGTGAAGGCAGGTTCCAGTCAAGCCGGGAATAAAAGTACCGAAGGTTCGCATCATCCCGTGCGCAGCGGCTGCGTACGATCCTTTATGCCGACCCAGCACCGCCATGTTGCTGAAATGATCCAGGAATTAAGTTTTGGCCAGAAAATTCAGATCCATTTTTCGGCAACCGCCATCGATATGGTGCGCGGTGTCCTGGCTACCTGTCACGTCTTCCTGAAAAACAAGTCAGAGGAGAAAGACATCTGGCAGTTGTATCGTGCGGCCTATGGCCAGGAACCGTTCATCCGCCTGGTCAAAGACCGCGAGGGCAGTCTATCGCTACCCCGAACCGAAACTACTGAGCGGTACTAACTTCTGTGATATCGGTTTCGAACTGGACGCCGATAGCAACCGGCTGGTGGTTATCAGTGCCATCGATAACCTGATGAAAGGGGCCGCCGGCCAGGCCGTACAGGCTTTTAACCTGATGCAGGGATTTGAAGAAACTACAGCTTTACAGTTTCCAGGATTACACCCGGTGTAACCGATGTGCCGCCTTTTATATATTAAATCTAAAAATCCATTTCCCATCGTTGATCATCTGCAGATTTTTGCCGCGATTGCTAAAAGCAGTAAAGAATACCAGGGACACGGCTGGGGTCTGGCTTATCTGCAACGCGGGAAATGGCAGCATTACAAAAATATAAATCCGGTGTGGAAAGATAATCTCGATCAATTTGGGCGTACCACCTTAATGCTGGTGCATGCCCGCAGTGCCTTTCAGGATCGCGACATTATTATTGAAAATAACATGCCCTTCTATGACCAGCGTTATATATTTATTTTCAATGGCGAACTGCACGGGGTCAAGATCAGGGCCGAAGGCCGTATCGGGGCTGAAAAGGTATTCAATTTTATCCGGCGGCTTGACCGCGGTAATATGACCGAGGCGATTATTAAAGGTGTGGACATTATCGAAAAACGCAGTACTTATATCCGGGCCATGAATATTATTATTGCCGACCGCAAGGCAGTTTACGTGTCTTCCTTTTTCAATGAGGATGAAGATTATTTTACCATGTACTATAAAAAAACAAAAGACGAACTGATTATCTGTTCAGAAAAATATCCTGCGAAGCAGGATGCGCAGCAGGATTGGCATGTCATAAAAAACAGGAGTGTAAAGGTCTACCGATGATCATAATTAAAATAGGCGGGGGTAATTCCCTGAATATACCCGGGATAATTGCCGATCTGGCTGAACTGAAGGAACAAGCAATAATTGTCCACGGGGCCAATGCCATACGCGATAAACTTTTAGCCGATCTGGGTATCGAGAAAAAAGTCCTGACCTCGGTATCCGGTTACAGCAGCGTTTATACCGACCAGCAGGCGCTGGACGTGTTGATCATGGCCTATGCCGGATTGAGAAATAAACGGATTGTCGAACTGTGCCAGCAGCATGGCATCAATGCCATCGGTCTTAGCGGTGTTGGATGGCAAAGTTATCCAGGGCAAGCGCAATGCCGGAATCAAAACCTACGAAGGGGGAAAACTGAAAATCATCCGTGATTTTTCAGGAAAACCGCAGGTAATAAATAAGACGCTTGCTGCAACTGCTGCTGGATAACGGGTACACGCCGGTATTATCCGTACCGCTTGATCGATGAAAATAATTTTGCCATCAATTCCGAGAATGACGATATCGTCAATCTGTTGCAGGAAACTTTTCAGGCCGAGAAGATCATCCAGTTCATCGAAGCGCCGGGTTTCCTGGATAACGAACAGGATCCGGCCTCGCTGATCAAATCCATTTCCCCGGCTGAATTGAAAAAACGTGAGGAACAGGTTTCCGGCCGGATGAAAAGAAAGATGCTGGCCCTGACTAAACTGTTCGAGAAGCGGTGCCCACCAGGTTATCATCAGCGACGGGCGGCGTGAACGACCTCTGCAGGATGCCTTAAACGGAGAGGGTACGGTGATACAATGACCAATTACCGGGAATTAGAAAACACCTTCGGTATGGAAGTATATCTGAAGCGTGATCTGGTGCTGGTTAAGGGCAAGGATGCCAGGTTATGGGATGACCAGGGCAAAGAATATATCGATTGCATGGCCGGGCAGGGGGTGGCCAATATCGGTCATTGTAATCCAGCAGTAGTCGAAGCGATCACCCGGCAGGTCCAGACCTTGATCAACTGCACCGGCAGTTTTTACAATGATCAGCGCGCGCAGTTGATGGAAAAGTTGATTTCCATAACACCACCGAATTTAAAAAAAGTGTTTTTGTGTAATTCCGGAGCCGAGAGTGTGGAAGCCGCACTGAAATTTGCCCGGATCGCCACAGGAAAGACAGATTTTATCTGTGCCATGCGCGGATTTCACGGACGAACCATGGGTGCACTGAGTGCAACTTATAATCCCAAATACAGAGAAGATTTCCTGCCGCTGGTGCCCGGTTTTCAGTTTGTTCCCTTTAACAATTTTGCAAAACTGTCGGAAAGTGTCACCGATAAAACGGCGGCGGTAATGCTGGAGATCGTGCAGGGTGAAGGCGGAGTCAATATCGGTGATGAAACGTATTTCCGGCAGGTTCAGGATTTTTGCCGGCAGAAAAATATATTATTGATTATTGACGAGGTTCAGACCGGTTTTTGTCGTACCGGCCGCATGCTGGCCATTGAGCATTTTGGACTGGAGCCGGATATATTATGCCTGGCCAAATCGATGGCCGGAGGCTTTCCCATTGGTGCGACGGTTTGTGCGGATTTACCGAACATCTCCCCCGGTATTCACGGCAATACCTTTGGCGGTAATCCCCTGGCCAGTGCAGCTGCCATTGCGGCGATCGATTTCATGATCAAAGAGAATTTAGCGCAACAGGCCAGGGAAAAAGGTGCTTATTTTGCTGAAAAGTTCAATAAATACTCTTTAAGCCAGGTGCGGGAACTACGGCAGATAGGATTGATCATTGGTATCGAGTTGAAGCAGAAATCTTACCCGCTTATTCTGGAATTACAGAAACGAGGGATTCTGGTATTGCCCGCAGGGGCCACGGTCATACGCTTGCTGCCGCCATTGACGATTAGTTACAGCGATCTGGATATTGTGCTTAAAGAAATAACGGATTGTTTGAAATAATTCTGCCCCGCAGGAACAACAGAAAATAGCCCGGCAATTTATTGCCGGGAACCTTAGTGCAATTTATCAACCGTCCCGACAGGACGGTTGATAGCTAAATTATTTTTTAAACAACGGTTTATAACTCTCCCGGTGATAGTATGCCACAAAGGCATTGGCCAGAACCAAAAATATAGCCACCGGTAATCCTTTAGGATCAAGAAAAGTATGAACCATCAGAATATTTATGATAATCGGAGTGATCAGCACAACAGCAAGGGGTACAAACCTGCCAGACAGAAAGGCCAGACCGCAAATTAATTCGATCACTTTCACAAGCGGCAGAATATACACCGACGCGGCCAGTCCATCGGTGAATATTTTTAAATTACCTGTCAGTTCAGGTGGTGTATAGAGTTTGAATAGAAAGGTAACGGATGAGAACAGGAATAACAGTCCCATTAAACTGCGTATAATAATTAAAGCTATCTTCATTATTTAATCCCCCGGGTATGTAAATTTCTCTAATTTTCAATTTCTGCGATTATTTCAATAAGATCATTTTCCTGGTCTGGACAAAAGTTTTACCGTGATCGACTGTACTTTCAACTTCCAAGCGGAAGAAGTATACACCGCTGGCGATGTTGGTTGCCATCCAGTTTACTGTTTTAACTCCGGCCTGCTCTACGGCATCGGTCAGAGTGGTCACCATTTGGCCCAGAACATTGTAGATTCTCAGCCGCACCCGGCTCCGCTGTGTAAGCTGGTATCGAAACGTGGTAATGGGATTGAACGGGTTCGGATAGTTCTGCGCGAGTGAGATCTCCGCCGGTAACTGCTGCCGCGGACGATCTTCGATACTTGTCGGGCCGTTAAATCCGCCCAGATTGTAAAGAACAAAGAGTGAATCAAACGAGGATGCGATGGCAAGGTCGGTTTTGCCGTCGAGGTCGAAGTCCGCAGCGACAACACCATTTGGAAATCCGCTGGCAAACGGGAAGAAGCAGTTCGGTTTTTCGGTGAAATTACCCAAACCGTCGTTCAGGAAGACGGTGATGCCATGATCGTAGAGAGTACGGTTTGTGGTGACGAAGTCAAGATCGCCGTCGTTTTCGTAATCCATTGCAACCAGACCGCGGGAGAATTCCGCGGGGATTGTATCAGGCGAGAAGGCAAGGTTTCCCTGGTTCCGCAGGAAAATGCAGGAATTCTCCGAAGCACTGGTTGTGATCAGATCATTATCCCCATCTCCATCAAAATCCTCCAGTACAATACTGGAGTTGTGTCCCACATATGAGGCCGTACCGAAATGGTGTTCAGTATGCGGCCATAGAAAACCGTTAAAAGGAGTACTACACCCCTGGGCAACTTGTTCTAATTCTTCAAGGTTATTAAAGATAACTAATTGCGAAGGTATCGGGCTAGTACCGAGAGCAGCGAGCTCATACCCGGGATTGGCATCGATATTCCCGACTACGAGATCGGTCAGCACGGTAGATAATGTTTCACGCTCCCAGAAGATCCCCGTATCCTTGTAGATGACGTCGTGACAGACTTCTCGATTCCCGACGTTCTGCAGATATCCTAGAAAACCGGTCGTTGGCAAGAAATCGTTATCCTCGGTAACCCAGATTACCGGCCCTGCGACAAAACCACGACGAGGCTCTGGTTCAAGCGACCTGACCCTGCCGAAGGTGTCCACGGTTATGGGATCGTCAAATCCACCCGCGGCCTTGCCCCAGAACACATCCACAGCAGCTTCATCTCCACCCACAATCAGATCGAGATGACCATCATCATCCAGATCGAACAGTTTATCACGGTAGGCTGAACACTGGTGGACAGCGCTCCCGACTGAACAAATGATCTTCCCGGCCGTTGATTGCGGAAGAGCAGAACCTGATTATTATCGTAGTCGGGCACAGCAATATCGGCATCATTGTCGTTGTCGAAGAAATCTCCGGCGGCAAGCGAGGGTGGCGCTCCCGGAAGGCCTGCGCGGAATCCATCGGCGAACATGTCGAAGGGAATGCGTCCACTTTCATCCGCCCCCTTGAATGGAGTTACCGCATCGCGTCCATCACCGTCAAAGTCGATGGTGATGCCGGGCACCGGAATACCGTTGAGGTCCGGGTCCTGCGCCTGACAGGAATCGAGATGGAATAAATCCGCGAAGATGATCGATTTTGATACCGAGTTCGTATCCAGTGCGGTTCCGGCCTGATATCCGGCCAGGGTAGAATACATAGTGCCGTTGCGGCGAACGAGACCTGATGCACCGGCGTCCTCCCGGATAAAAAGGATATTATAATCCGACACCAGGTTCTGCGCCGAACCGGCAAACCCCTGATCGAACGCCACAAAACTTGCATCGCTTAGCTCAAGAATAATGTTATTCAGCACGGTACAATTCTCCCCCGTCACGATCAGACCAATATTGTCGCCACCGCCAAGTGCGGCATCTACAATCGTGTTGTACAGGATTTTCGTATTCGGCGTTTCGATATACATGCAATAGGTGTGAGTCCAGGCCCGGTTTGCCACAATCACATTGTTGGAGATCAAGACAGAGTCGAACACGACGGCAGGATTTCGCACCGAGAGTGCTATAAAATTATCAAACGGTCCCCCGAAGGCAACGCGGTTTTTGATCAGGTTGCGTTCAATGACCGCCGATGTGGGCAGGATCACCTCGATACCTGATTTGGCCCCTAGCCCGCCGGCAAGATCGATAATGTTTCTCCGGATGGAAGCGTGAGTACAGGCCAGTTCGATGGCTGTGCCAAGCGGATTTCCGGATCCTGTAGAACTCCGGTAGCCCTGGTAAAACTCGTTGTCTTCGACGACAAAGTCGCCCCCGCGGTTTCGGTCATTCACATTGGTAATCGCCCGGCAAATCCTGAAGAATTGGTTATGTGTATAACTGGCACCTGCCACATTTTGTACTGATCCGATTCCAATATCAGTCCCGAATTCAGGGAAGTAAGGTGTGCCGATGAATTTGCAGCCGTCAACTTCCAGGCCTTCTATAGATAAATTGGCATTATCAAAACCGGCATCGATAAAATTAGCCACGGGCGTATCCATTGAGTCGGCATCCTCAAACGTCAGATTGCGGATAGTGGTATAGTCGGTGCGCACGATTGCCAGACTCCTTGGATTCGAGGTACTGTTGAAGTCCGCCTGCAGGATGACATTATCGACATTTCCCCCCGCATCCGCGTCGGGCCGGAAGGTGATGCGACTTGCTGGCGAGATCCCGGCGATGGTGCCATCAATCACCAATACGGTTCCTGTGCCCCCATTATGAGTATATTTTCCAGGTCTTATATCAAGGAAGACCGGTCCGGATACACCTCTCGATTTGACGGCATCTGCCGCCTCCTGCAACGTGGCAAAGTCCGGCGAAGTACCCCCGACGGTGAACGAGCCGGTCATTGGCTGGGCCTGGCTGATATTGGCTGATATCATAATCATACAACATACCAGTGCGATTAATTTAAAATGCTTAGCCTGTAGCAGAAAATACTGCCGGAACCTGTCGGATTGGACGAAGTGAAGAAACCGGCTCCAGCGGCATACCGCCAGCGAATTCGACTGAATCAACAAAGATTTATTCATGGATGATCCTTTCAAAGCTACTAAGTGTTCAAAATAACCGAATTTATAAAGTTCAAATTCTATACCCTGACTTTTTCCGGCTCAAGATCTGGTACTGCTTCATCTAAAACGAATAGTTAACAGGAGTAAGATATCAGCAGGAGTTTCGTTATAATCTTAAAAATATACTGACTTTAGCTCAAGTACATGTATGAGGACATAAATATTATAAAGTATCCACGTTAATTAATTTTCAAGAAATCTTTATGTTACTTCAGACTGTTTTTTAAAAAAAATTGTAACCAAAAATTATGAGAAAGAAGGCGGCTGATTCATATAATAATTTAACGAATGGTACCACAGAATTAATCCCGGCAATTTACCGCCGGGGAAGCGGACCTGACCTGAATTTCAAGAGTGAGAGGCTGGAGCAGTAACTCCTTCAATTTATGTAGTGTGAATATTTACTGACATTAAACCATGTTAAAATAATTTAATAATACAGATTAAAAAAACATAAAAATATTAAGTGTACAAGAAATCTATTTGTATTAAATTTTATGAATTTTAAATTATGCCTGCTTCATTCAGAATCTAAATTGAAATAAATGGAACCGGTTAGCATAATCAAACCAGGCGAAAATCTCTGTACTAATCATCCACAATGGAAAGGTCCAGCTCATGAAAAAACTCATCATCATTCTGATCATGTTCTTGTCGTTGCTGCACGGCGCCTGCGCGCCACTTGCAGCGCCACCTGCAGCCCCACCTGACACCGCTGCTGTTGAAGAAGCCGAGTCAGCATGGAGCGGCGGAGTGGAAACAGCCGTTACCAACAAATACCTGTGGCGGGGTATGGAAGTAAATGAAGGACTCGTCCTCCAGCCGCTGGCCTGGTTGACTTATCAGAATTTTACTTTCTCCCTGTGGAGCAGCTGGACACTGAGTGAACCGAAAGACGACATCAAACGTCCCGAAGTTGATGCCACACTTACCTATGAATTTGAATTGGATAATTTTATCATTGAAAGTTATTTCAATTACTATCACTATATTGACCAGCCGGATGCTCCGAATACCGGTGAACTGGGCTGCAACCTGGGATATCCCCTGGGCATCGTGACCTTGAATGCCGGTATTATTGTCGATGTGCATCGAATACTCCGGCGCCGTTTATCTGGAGCAGAAAATCGAGGCGGAGCAGGATCTCAGCGAGAGCGCAACGGTGTACGGTGCTCTGACCCTCGGTTCAGGACTGAAAAAATTCAATGAATCATATTTTGGACTATCCAAAACAACAATAAGTCTGCTGACCGTGGAAGGACGGTTCACTTACTACCTGACCGAAAGCCTTTACCTTCAGCCTCTTTTGCAATACAATAAAACAGTCGATACTAAATTGTATGATTTTATTAGAAAAGACAATTCCTGTATCTGTTTAACTATAGGTACAGAGTTCTGAGTTCAAGGAATGGAGTGATATAAAAATGGCCGAGTTTCTGGAGATTGAAAATGTTTCTAAAAATTTCGGCACTCTTTGCGCGGTAAACCGGGTTTCGCTGTCTATCCGCAAAGGGGAATTTTTTTCTCTGCTGGGACCGAGCGGTTGCGGAAAGACTACCCTGTTAAGAATATTGGCCGGTTTTGAGCAGCCTGATTCCGGGAGGATTCTGCTGGATGGCCAGGACATAACCGCCTTACCGCCGCACAAACGCAAGATCAACACTATTTTTCAGAGTTATGCCCTCTTTCCTCATCTTACGGTGCGTCAAAATATCGCCTTCGGACTGAAAGTTCAGAAACATTCGAAAGCAAAAATCAACGAAGCAGTCGATCAGATGCTGCAGCTGGTGCAACTGGAAGCTCAGGCAGATAAAAAACCGGTTCAAATCAGCGGCGGCCAGAAGCAACGGGTTGCGGTGGCGCGCGCCCTGATTATGAAACCGCAGGTGCTGTTGCTGGATGAACCCCTGGCTGCTCTGGATCTGAAGTTGCGGCAGAAAATGCTGGTGGAACTGGATATTATTCATGACGAAGTGGGCATTACTTTTGTATATGTCACTCACGATCAGGGTGAGGCCATGAGTTTGAGCGATCGTATTGCGGTCATGAACAGCGCCAGAATCGAACAAACCGGCACACCTGCCGAGATTTATGAAGCCCCGCGCAGCAGTTTTGTCGCTGCCTTTATCGGAGACACCAACTTTTTTGAAGGTGAAGCCTGCGAGCTCATAGATTCAGAATACAGCCGCCTGAAGATCGAAGGTTTCCCTGACCTGGTCTGTTTCAATGATAAAAATATCTCAGCCGGAAATCCGGTTTTCCTGAGTATTCGCCCGGAAAAATTCGGCATTGGACGCACCAGGCCGGTGCTCAATTCACACCACAATATCGTGCCTGGGCGGGTCGAAGATGTCATCTATCTCGGCAGCCTGACCAAGTACTGGGTCCGGGTTGACGAGTATAAAATCGCCATATACCAGCAGCATAACCGCTTTTTCCTGGATGAAGAACCGATCCGCTGGAACGATGAGGTCTGGATCTGGTGGCATGCCAATGATGGTTTTATGCTGGAGCGCTACAGCGAATCGGACGAAAATCTTATGAGCCTTACACGCACAAGAGGGAAACCAATGATGAAACGACGGGGGTATGAGTGGCTGATCACCTCGCCGAGTTTCGTCTGGCTGATCCTGTTGTTTCTTATTCCGACCGTGGTGGTTTTCGTTATCGTGTTTAAGCCTTCCGATCCCTACGGCGGAATCGGCTCCGGCTGGACATTGCAGACCGTGTTCAGCCTCGGCAATCCGAATTACCCCGCTATCATCTGGCGAACAGTATGGCTCAGCGTGCTCACCACGGTATTGTGCATGTTTCTGGCCCTGCCCAGCGGTTATTACATGGCCAGGGCTGACAAAGAGTGGCGGAACGTACTTCTGCTGATGGTGATCGTGCCCTTCATGATCAGTTTTCTGGTGCGTATTTTTGCCTGGAAGACGCTGTTGCATCCCGAAGGATTGATAAAGCATGGTTTGGTTTTCCTGGGTTTGTTGGATCAGAACACTACCCTGCTTTACAGGCCTGAGGCAGTATTGTTGATCATGGTATATACCTCGCTACCTTTTGCTATCCTGCCGATATTTGCGGCCGCTGAGAAATTTGATTATCATCTGGTAGAAGCGGCACGCGATCTCGGAGCCACGCCATTGACGGCTTTCTTCCGTATTTTTATACCCGGAATAAGCCGCGCCATCTACACCTCCATTGTTATGGTATTGATTCCGGCGCTGGGATCTTATGTCATTCCGGATGTTGTGGGCGGCCCCAACAGCGAGATGATCGGCAACAAAATTGCACAGAGAGTTTTTACGGACCGCAATCTGCCCCATGCCAGCGGACTGGCGGCGATCCTGACTCTGGCTGTTTTGATACCGCTGATCGTAGCGCTGCTGATGCAGAACCGCGGTGTCCAGAAGGGATTACCGATCATGCAGGAGGATGCATGAAAAGGAGCCGTTTTCCATTTCTGGTGACCATGACGGTTCTGATTTTTTTCTATCTGCCGATAGTGATCCTGGTGGTCAATTCGTTCAACGCCTCGGCATTTGGCGGAAGCTGGGATGGTTTTTCGCTGCGCTGGTATATCAAACTGGCGGGACAGCGTGAAATCTTAATGGCGCTTGAGAATACCATCATCATTGCCCTTAGCGCAACATTAGTTTCCTGCATCCTGGGAACGATCGCTGCCATCGCCCTGCACTATTACAAATCTGTGCTGCAGCGCTGGCATTTTACTCTGATCTATATGCCACTGGTGGTCCCCGAAATCCTGATGGGGATGAGCTTATTGCTCACCTTTGCGGCTATCGGTATGAAGCTGGGACTTTTTACAATTTTCCTGGCTCATGTTACTTTTTGTATCAGCTATGTGGCTATGGTCGTGCTGGCGCGATTGCAGGATTTTGATCCTGCTGTTATCGAAGCGGCACAGGACCTGGGTGCTAACTGGTGGATAATCGCCTGGCGCATAATGGCTCCCATGCTGGCTCCGGGGATTGCTTCGGGGGCGTTGCTGGCCTTAACCCTGTCGATCGATGATTTTGTGATATCATTTTTTGTCGCCGGTCCGGGCTCGACAACATTGCCCATTCGCATATACAGCATGATCAAGTTCGGCACGCCGGCGGTGCTCAATGCTCTTTCTACGATTCTTTTGGTGGTCACTTTTATTTTAGTATGGTCAAGTCAAAAATTAATTTATATAAGGGAAGAGAAAAAATGAAAAAAACGCTTTTTTTACTTACAGCATTATCTATCATTACCGGGTGCAAACCTTCGGTATCAGAGTTGCATATTTATACCTGGGCTGATTACATCAAGCCGGAACTGGTGCAGCAATTTGAACAGGAGAATAACTGCAAGATTATCATCGATACTTTCGACAGCAACGAATCCATGTATGCCAAGATAAAAGCCGGGGCTACCGGGTATGATATAATCGTACCCAGCTCTTACATGGCTAAAATAATGCTGGATCAGGAAATGCTGCTGCCTCTCGACAAATCCAGGATGCCCAATCTGGTTAACATCGATCCGCAGTATTTAAAGATTGCCATCGATCCGCAGATGCGCTACAGTGCTCCTTATATGCTGACCTATACCGGTATCGGCTACCTGCAGGACAAGGTTGCGGATGTCAAGCCAACCTGGAAAATGCTGGAGCGGCAGGATCTGAAAGGGCGCATGACCATGCTGAACGATATGCGTGAAACAATCGGCGCCGCGCTCAAATCATTGGGCTTCAGTCTTAACACCGTTAACGATGACGAATTAGTTGCGGCGAAAAACGTGGTTATCGGCTGGAAAAAGAACCTGGCTAAATTCGAGAATGAACAGTACAAGATCGGATTGGCCTCGGGCGAATTTTTACTGGTGCACGGCTACAGCGGCGATATTCTGAAAGTCAGGGAGGAGAATGAACAGGTTGAATTTATGATTCCCGAAGAAGGTTTTTCATTGGCCTGCGATGATCTGGTCATTCCCAGAACAGCCAAACAGATCGACCTCGCCTTAAAATTCATCAACTTTTTACATACACCCGAGGTAGCCGCCGCCAATACGGAGTATATAACTTATCTCTGTCCGAACAGTGCCAGCTATGCGCTGCTCAGCGAAGAAATCAGGAATGATCCGGGCATCTTCCCCAGCCAGAGCATTCTCAGCAAAGGGGAAGTTATCCAGGATCTGGGTGAAAACAACCAGAAGTATACGAAGATCTGGGATGAGATCAAGGCAGCCGGAGATTAATCCGCTGCTTCGTCGAAGGGGAAGTTTTTCAAGGCGATATTGAATTCCAGCATTCTTTCAAATGTTTTCTTATATACAGTAAGTGAAACATCCGGACACGATCTGAACCTCAGGCGATAGACCTGGATCATAAACCTTTTGATGGGTTGGGCTTCTATTTCACTCCATGGAATAAAAATGGGTTTATGGAATAAACGGAAAAGTATCATCGGGATCAGATACAAGCCCATTACGTTCATACCCATTTCCAGTGAACTTCTAAAAAGTACTTTATTCATCCAGGCTGATTGAAAACGATAATATCTTCCTTCAAACTTATCCTGGTATTGAAATCGTTCTGCCAGCGTTCTCCAGCCACTCAGCACTGAAAACAATTTCAGTATCAAAATCCACAGTCCTGTAAAAAACAGGACAATCATGATGGGAATTATGATTTCAAACTGTATCATTATGGTTGACTCTCCCGACGATGGAACCCAGTTAAATCAGATTTATCTATCGTATGTGATTCAATCACCACTCTAAATTCTTGCTGTTTGAATTAAATGATTTTATTATAATAATAAATTACTCATCCATATAACAATCTGTGAATAGAACCCTGGGATAGTATGGTAGTTCTATAATAAGTGCATGATGATTCATCGATTCAGGCCTGTTACCAAGAATACCATGAAAAACGATTAAGGTATCCTTGTTTTGATAAACAGAGTATCCTTTGTTATAAAATCGCAAATATACTGCTCGGATCAGATATTTATCTAAATTATACTTTTCGGTAGTGTCTGATAGAAAATAATAAGATTGTTCATTTGATAATTTCACAATTGGTGAATCTTTTAATAACTCTTCAGCAGTAGCGAGTTTATCTAAATTAATTATTTTTATCAAAGTATCTTCTACTCTTGAAAAGTCAGAAGAGTTGCCATTCTTTGGATTGTACCAGGGATCTCTTGAGGTCCATGCTCTTCTATCATGACAGGAAAAATAAAATAAGACCAAAATTATTATTATAAATAGAGGTTTTATATTCTTCATGATTATATCCTTTTATATTCTCAAATGGTAATCTGCTTTAGTTAAATACAATTCAATTTTTTATACTATTTATGTAAGTAGCCATTTAAGCCAAATCATTATATTCGGATATCCTCAACTTTTTCTAATAGATAATAATTCTGTCCCACAGGGACATGCCGAGAATAGCCCGGCAATTTATTGCCGGGATAGCGAGATCACAAATAATCATACCGTCCCGACGGGACGGTTGAAATATTTTGTATATATCATACCCGGCAATAAATTGCCGGGCTATTTTCAAAAATCCCTACTGGATAAATAGCACCATGTTTTAATATGGTGTTTACGAACCATACACTCCCTCTCTCCCCTGCTCCTCAACCTCGTTCTCCCGCACTATTTGCCACCCGGGCTTACCCAGGGAATCCACCAGCGGCAAATTGGTCTGTTGATAGAGTTTAGGGAATTCAAACCTTAACCTTACCTCCCGATCGCGTATCTTTATCAGTAACGAAAACTCCATGCGCAGTTCAGCGCCACCGCCGTTATCACGCCAGATCAGCACATACGCCCCCGGCGCAAAGTCAGCTACACGCACATCTGCCACTTCTGTGTTTCCAAAATCGCCCCACTCGTAGCTGATCGCGTCCAGCACAGCCAGGTCAATTGAGAACCTGCTGTCGTTGATCAGGTAGAAACTCCATTCCTTGCCATCATCCAACTGCTTCGCGGCAGGCGACCATGCGGCAGCGGATCGGTTCGATTTTCTTCATTAACTCGTCGCTCCCAGAGAATAGACTCTAATTAATCTTTGCGTTTTCCCTTGTAAAAATATGAGTCATAATATAATTATCCTGTCCCGAAGGGATAACGACTAGTAGCCCGTGATAACCTGCAATCGACCAGTTAAAATAAACTTTTAATATTACAGAACCAGTATTAAAATTAAACTTAGAACAAATAACAGAGAAAACGTTAAATGAAGCAAAACGTTTAACTTTGCTGCCTGTTTCAGCAATTCTGATTGATGATAGTTATTAATAAGAATATAAAATATCTTTGGCATAAGTAAGATATAAGGTATCAGACTTATCAGAACAAGCCATCCATTGCGCAAAAACAGAAGTGCTAAAATAATAATATTGATACATAAAAACAGTTGAACAAATAAATAAATATAACTTGTGGTTCTATTGCCGAGTCGTACTGCCACTCCCCATTTTCCGGTGGCTTTATCTGCCTCCAGGTCTATCATCTGGCCTATCAACAGGATTGAAAGCGTACTGATTCCCGAAACAGGCATCGCTGCGATAATTATTCTATGAAATCCCACATTTTGACTGACAGCTGCATCCAGAACTGCCATTGGTCCGAAAGCGAACCAGACAAAGAACTCACCCAATCCACGGTAGGCCAGCTTTACCGGTGCCGCCGTATAGTATTTGCTGAAAAAAACTGAGAGTAAAAATAAAGTTACCAGGTAGATTTGCAGGGACGCCTTGATCCGGAAAAGCAGTACTATTGTCGCCATTAGTGCGCCGACTAAACTAAACCGGGCGATCCGGTACATAACCGGCAGCAGATCCGGATAATCCACCAGCACTCCTGAACCACCACTGAATTCATTCCGGTGAATGTTTACCTTGTCGGTTCCCTGCAAGGTATCATAAATATCATTGTAAACATTGGTGGCTATATGCAAACAAATTCCCATGCTGAGTACAATGAACAAATTGAATATGTCAATAACTCCGGTTAGGTAGCATGCTAATAGTGTTCCTGCGATCAATGGGGTTACAATTGAAGACAAAAATGGCGCACGAATCATCTTCAAATAACCCGGGCGACCACGATCCATATTCAGATTCCCTGATTTCGAAGTGTATATTTTTAGTTTTTTATGTCTTTGTACATTTCTAAAAGACGCTGCATATTCCCGGCTATTTCCAGACCCCCATGCCGGCCTATTTCATGAAAAATAATTTCAGTCCCAGTGCCTGCAGCGGAAGATAATTTAATTTCAATCGTTGCTTTTAGTGTTTCAGAAATATTATGGGTCATACCATTCACCGTGGGTGCCTTTAGAAAATATCCTGCCGAACGATTTGCCGTAATCTCCAGGACAAATTTATTCTGTTTAATCACCCAGTAAACCTTATGTTCATCGATCTCCAGCTGGACAAGTTTAGCCCCGGTATAGGTCGTAAAACGATATAATCGATTTTTGTACCATAAACCGAAAATAAAACCTAAAAAAGATTTATGAATCCAGGGTATTATAGCAATTGAACCGGTGAAACTGACCTGCCCTGATTTAAAATGATTTGACTGACACCAGATCCAGGCCGCGGGAAATGACCTCCCCCAGTCTTTTTCTGTATACCCCCGCCCATTTGTAAAATCCACCTGGTGGTTATTGATCGCTAGAGATCCTTGAATTTCATGATCCAGGCTTATTATACCATGATAACATTCCATGAACGGTACCCAGGTATACCAGCCCATGATCCCTGGATTGATTAACGTCTTTGGCCAGGGAGTTAATTCTGCAAAATTCAATTCTCCGTTCATTTCAAATGAAGAATTCTTAACATCCAGTACTATTTTGTCGGCAGAAAAGCGGTTGGAATTAATCTGAATATCAAAGGCGTCATCTTTTGCCTGAAAATCCTGGACAGGGAATTTAAAGTAATAGACGGCATCATTTATTCCATTAATAATCTGGATGAAGGAATGACTATCGATATTATTCTGATCAATAAATATACCAGGAATAATTACGTATAAATTATCTTCATTTTTATCAATGATTTTAAAGTACCATCCTTCAAAATGCTGAGAATTATTTTCTCTGCCCTGGTACCAGGAGGGATGTAATTTATATTTAAAATATTTAATCATTCATCACTCAATTCGACATTCAAAATAGCCTCTATTCTCAACATTAATATATTTTATTATTTCCCCTCTTTTTTCGGTACATTTTGAGTCATGATTTGAATCAGCCAGGTTTTGATCAAGTAGGTACCCGAACGTAAAATTTCAACCTGCGGCAAGCCTCACGATCATTTCTGGTATCGTCATCTTTCTCCCTTATATTTATGATCATTGCTATACAGAATATTTACCCCATGTTTCAAAATGATGTTCTTAAGTACGCAGTCAGATAATGATTGTATCGATTTACAAAGTCAAAATATTTAACATTATGGTATAATGTATATTTGAATCCAAGCGAAAAGTGACTATCATAATCCTGTACGTATTGAATTCCGAGATCAAACAATATATGCACATTGGTTAAATTACTTTCCCTGATTTTATAGTAGTGATAATTATAAATTGGTATCGAATCATCAGATGTTTCGACTAAAATAAGTGTTGACTTATCACGTTTATAATTTGTTAATCCTGTGCCTAATCCGACAAAAGGTTGTAATCCTACATATGAACGTAACAGATACTTAAAATTGAGATTGAAGGACAAGCAATTTATATCATAATCAAAAAAAATAAGTTGTTGATCTGAGGTACTGGTAAAGGTAAACCTGTTTGTAGTTACTTCAGCCCCTAGTATATATCGTTCTTTAAGTAAATATTCAAGCGCAGCTGAGTATCCCGTTCTTTGGTTATCCGGAATTTTCTGTACCAGGATATCACTGCTGTTTCCGTTCAGATCATATTCTAAATAACGCTCCTCCACAGAATTCTGATGGAAAAGATTTATTCCCAAAATAATGGATAGATTATAGTGAGGATTTATGTCCCTGTTCCAAAAATGATTCTCTCTTTCCTGATATTTCCGGATATCGTTAATTTTGCTTTTTAAACATGATAGACTATCCTGCATTTCGGCCAGATATTTATTGGGTTCTGACACATAATTAAACGACTCAATACTCTTCGTTGCATCTTCTATTCGATTTGAATGATAATAATTATTAGCCTGATTGTATGTTTCTACGGCTTGCAGTAAAGATCTTTCCAGAAATATCTTCCTCAAAAAATGGGCAATTTGGTAAAACTTCAATGACTTGGTTATCTGCAATGAATCGGATAATGTGAGAAATTTGTCGAAGGCTTTTTCAGCTAATTCTCCACTTCTATTATCAGAATAAAAATGACGATATTGCCTGTAGGATATTACCAGGCTTTCATTGAAAGCAGGATCATTTGTATCAATATTGTGGATATTCTGTAAAAGCGTTTCAAAGTATTCAATTAATCTCCCGGAGATTTTATTGATATCTTGTTCAAGAATTATTTCGTTTTTCTTATCTATTAGAATATTTAAGGCATACTCAGCCTTTTCAATATTTTGGTTAAATACTAAAGAATCGATTTCTGTTAATTGCGATTTTAATCTTTTGAAGTCCTGCGAATAAGAGAAAGAAACCAAAAGCAAAATAAATAGTATACCCGTTCTTTTCATGAGGGATTTCTCCTGCCTGCCAAACATTAATATAGCGGTTTCTTTAATACCTTAATCAAGGATAAGACTGCAGCAAAAACATCTAACAATGATAATATAATTATGGGATGATCAATGTCCAATAAAAAACAATCCCGTCAATTATCAATCACATGCCTGTCAGAAATTTCTATTACTTGTTAGTGGATCAAAATCGGTCCCTGGGCCGCCGGCTATCGGCGGCTCGCTCCTTCAGCAATGCACGCTCACGCCTGGAGTAGTCACGGTCTGTGCGCAAGAATGATCCCGTTGCGCCTCACGATGTAGCCATGTTCGAAGCCGAACCAGCTCATGAGAATATCGACCTCGTACGTGGCCCGCTCGTCTCCCTCCTGTAAGGTAAAGGAGTGGGGTGTGACGTAGAAGAAGCTGCGCTTCTGCGAGACCGTCTGACCGTCGCACTGGATCCGCTCGGCACCGCTCCAGAGACTCGTGACGATCTCGATCGTGTGACCAGGGATAGAGACTGCGTGTTTTGACATGGGCTGTTTCTCCTTTAATATTTCAAATTTTCAGGTCCGACCCCGGTTCTCATGTGTCACAACCGCATTGGAAATGTCCACTTTAACCGTCACCACAAAAAGGCAAGACTGCGCTTGCCGAGGATCTGATCATCAAAAATTAGTTTGGCCGGCTTGTCCGCCATCCCCAGACACACGTGCAGTGGCAATAAATGTTCCTCCCGCGGGTGACAATAGCGTGCGGAAGGTGCTTGCTTCCATTCGATCAGACGTTGTTCACGTTCGGGCTGGGGTATCAAACCTGCGCATACCTCGATCAGCCAGTTTTGAAAGGCATCATTGGCTGGATCAGGAGCTCCGCTTCCTTCCCATGAAAATGCGCTCATATTATGGAAGGAAAATCCTGATCCGATCACCAGGATGTTCTCATTTTTTAATGCAGACAAAGCTTTGCCAAGGGCAACATGCGCGGTAGGGTCCAGACCTCGTAACAGCGAAAGTTGCAGGCAGGGAACATCCGCCCGGGGGTACATAATTTTTAGCGGTATGAATAATCCATGGTCAAATCCTCGCTGAGAATCAATTCGAGCTGGAATATTGTTTATTGCTCAGTAATCCGGCAATTTTATGCGCATACTCCGGGCTGCCTGGGGCCGGGTAGGTAATTTCATAAGCTTCTTCAGGGAAACCATAATAATCATAGAACATCGCGGGCTTTGGTGCTCCCAACAGGGTTGCTGCGTTTTCTTCCCAATGGGCGCTGATCACGAGGATAACCTCTGGTTGTGTAAGCTGGGCTGGCAACTTTGTCATAAAATTTATCATCGCTTTGTGGCTGGCATCTCCCAGAATTGGCAGGGGTCCCCCGCCATGGCTGAAATAAACAACCTGGATTTTATTTTCAGGGCTGGTTTGTGTCATTATAGGAACCTTTTTAAAGATATTTGAGGAATCCCGCAGGCGTTCGCGTTCAGGTGCATAAAAATGTCAGGTTTTAAAATTCATTTTATTAATTCAAAAAAAGGCAAATCATCCAGGCTGATTTTTACGTCAACCGTCTTTGGCCCGGAGATTATTTGTCCATCGTAACTTTTCCATCGTCCCTCAGGAATAACCACCTTTCTCCTGGCGGCCCCTTTTTCCAAAACCGGCGCCACCAGTAATCGGTCACCCAATAGAAACTGGTCAATAATGCCCGCATAGCCCTGATCAGGATAAACAAATTCCAGCGGTCTCATTATCGGTTCGCCTGTTTCGGCCGCCTTGACAGCTAATTCCAGTATATAATCCTTATATCTTTCACGAATCGCCACAGATTTTTTAACTGCTGCAAAATGCCTGTCATCCAGAACCCGCCAGGGTGCCACCGAGAATTGCATCATGGGCATCAGCGCATGACATTGTGCAGAGCGAACGATTGATTCCTGATCAAGAACCGCATCATCCAGAAATGATGTAAACTCGCCGCCACCAATCATATCCGGACATGAAAAGTAATAACCCATCAGTCCGGCGGTTAACATATTCGGGATCAATAATTGCAACTCGTCAAAACCATGCCCCTTATCACGTAAACGCTCCGCCAGTGGCTGGCCGCCCATTTTCCACATTGCCCGGTATTCATTCAGCGGATAAAAAAGACCAATCTTGCCGAATAACTCCGAATGTTCCTCCGGCCTGGCATCCTGTTTAAAGGAATGTACATCTTTATAATATTCAAAATCTCCGGCATCAAGTTTAAAACCATCGATCCCATATTCAGTCTATCAAGCGGTCCAGTTGTGATTTAAACCAGTTAAATGCTTCCGGATTGGTCAGATCCAGCAGTGCACTGGCACCGTTCCACCAACGGACAATCGCCGGCTCCCCATTATTGTCGGTGACCAGATATTTCTTGTTTAACAAGTCCCTGTAAACATCGCAGTCGGGGCTGATAAAAGGACAAACCCAGACCATCACTTTGAATCCCATATCGTGCAACTGATCAATCATCTTCCCGGGATGAGGGAAACGTCCCGGGTGAAAATTCCATTTGCCATAATCTTCCTGCCAATTATCATCAATCATCAGCACTCCCGCTGGTAAACCATTGGCGATGATATTGTCCGCATAGGCCAAAATATCTTTCTGGTTTTGATCATACATCAGTTCAATCCAGGTATTGTACTGGGGACGGGTAAATAACAGCGAGTCGGGCATTTTACCGGAAGGCGGGAAGTATGTCCGGCTGGCATACTGGTAGGCTTCCCTGAGTGTGCCACCCCCTTGGTAATACTGAACCGTGCCCTTTATCTTTAGTTTTCCCGGAGAAAAATCGATCTGGTAAGGATGATCCGACCAAATCACTTCACCCGCGCTGGAGAGCATCAACGGCTGCACCTGATTTCCATAATTACTGTTGAAGTTCGCTTGATATGGCGCTAGCAGGGGCATTTTATTGCCATGATTGATGACACCTGCCCACCAGTACGTATTTTTTTCCACATTAATATAAAGACTATCATGAAGACTGACATTTTGTCCGTAAACCGCACCCGACATCAATAATCCTGTGATCAGGTTAAATAAAAGAATACCGATTTTGGGGATGTGTTTGCATAAGTTCATAATTTTCCTCTGGTTTCCATCAGGTAACTGATCAATCGCCGGATTTTCCCGTTTCGCATATCAAAGACGTCGCAGAAGACCAGGTTCAGGAACGTACCATCCTCTTTAGGGGCCTGCACCGATCCTTCCGCCACCACTACGTCACCGGTTTCCAGCAACCGGTGCACGGTGATCACAGGCTGCCCGGCAAATCCCTGGTCAACGATGTGTTTGGCGAAGTCCTCCTTGCCTCTAACCTGGAACATTCCGGGGATCACCCATTCCACATCATCAGTCAGGCAGGACAGGATCTGCGACCGATCCGTTCTTCTGAATCCGTCCATGTACAACTCGATCGTCTTCTCATTCTGAGTCATCTGAACCCCCGGGACTTCTTACGGTTAATTTTAGTGGCGGCGAACCGCTTTCTATGACATCTGTAATTCATACTAATTGGTTCAGCGTCCACTATAAATATAATTACAAATGTTTTATTAATTATCTTTGCATCAATAATTCAGCTTTCCCATTTTCTTTATTTATTAATACAATAATAGTAGGCGGTCTTATATATTCATAATCATTTTTATAAAATTGCACATACCAATTGTTAATATTTACGGCCCACTCCCAAACCCGAACAGAATCTTTAATATATTCATCTTTACAACAAGTCGAATCAAGATATGTTGAGGCCAGTGATATAGCTTCTTTAATCTCAATTTTAGGGGTGATTTGTTTATAGAAATCAATTTTAGGACCACCACAGGAAATCAACAATAGGAGCAGGGGTGCTATGTATTTCATAATGTTTCTCCTATTTTAACGGCGCGGCGGTGTACTGTAATATTATAATCCGTATTCAGTATTGATTCTAATATAAGCCTTTTGTCCCGCAGGGACAATTGGAAATAGCCCGCCAATTGATTGGCGGGAAATCAAATCCCCCAAAAATCATCCCATACCGAAGGGATGGGACGTTCCGGCGGGACGGTTGAGATTTTTTGTATTCATACACCCGGGTTTACCAAGATCTAGTATGGAAATGCTTCGTACGACACGCCTGCTTTTAATCCAGGCGGATGCGCTATCGTGTTACTGAAATCAAAGGGAATCGTCTGATCGCCCCGGCCGGTATTAGTATTCGTAACGTCAAAATGCAAATGGGGTGCGCCTCCGCTCCCCGAATTTCCACTTAAACCGACGGTATCACCCGGAGATAAATTCTGCCCGCTCCCGACCAAAGCACCATTGGTTGTCAGATGAACATAGCGTGCATAGGTGGAGTCCTCATGCATAACGATCACCACATTTTCATGACCCGCAGTGCGGTCATTATCTGAGTAACTCTCAAGAATGTGTACTACCTGACCACTTCTAGCCGCAGTGATAAGTGTGCCGATTGACATCGCGAAATCAACCGAATAGTGAAATGTACCATAGTGTGAATATGGATCGTTGAATCCTTGCGAGCAGGTATATTCCCTTCCGACCGGATAGGGTAAAACATATTTTGCCTCCACCGATAGCACCTCATCGTTATCGATCTGACGGAGCTTGCTGAATGATAACAAATACCAAATCCAAAGTACACAAACAAATACGAACCCGAATTGCAAAACCGACTTTCAACTTTAGCAAGTAAATCGATAAGCTGAAATGGTTGCACAGAATATTCTCTGTGGAATCCCATAACCTCAGGTGTCACCAGGATTGGTAATCTATATGACTTAAAGAAGATATTATAGTTTCCAGCAATAGAGAAATATGTACGTTGTATCTCAATAGGAATCTTGTATTCAATTTGTAATATTGAACCGTGCGTCCAAAATATTTGATCGGTTATCTTGTTGTAACCCAAACCCAAATACCATTGTGCTTGGGAAATAATTGATAAAGTAAAAAGAAATAGTATTATTTTATATAGATGTTTTTTCATAGAAACTCCAAGATGCCTTCATCCGCCGACCAGGCATAACCGGCCCCGACATAATCGGGATCCGGTTGAGGTCGTCGTTATAATTGATACTCAGTAATTATGAAATATAACGTTTTTGTCCCGCAGGGACAACCTAAAATGGCCCGGCACTTTATTGCCTGGTTATTACCATGTATCCCCACGGGATCCTTCCAGGATAAATGTTAAGTTCGGTTAGGATTATAATTTTTTAACACGATGAATCCTCCGGGATCTTATTCATTTAGAATTTAAAACCAAAGCCAATACTTGCTGCCCATTTTTCTTCTTTCCCCTGAACGGGAATGTTCTTAATAAAGTATTTTACCCCGGCCAGAAACCTGAATTTTCCTATTCCTATATTATCATAAAGTGCAAAATAATCCGCAGACCGGTTAAATTTACTACCTGACTCAAGATTTATCACATAATCTTTCTCCGCGTAGTTAAATAACAACATAAATTCCTGATTCTTAAAATGTATCAATCCACCCAGTCCAAATAAATATGAGGAGACAGTATATTCAATATTTTGAGAACTTATGGATGTTTTATCAGTTTCACCTGTACCAAATGTGGTACCGATTTGTATGATTAAATATTTATTAAACATTGGAACAATATTAAATTGGATTTCTAAATATTCATATTTATTAGTGATATAAAAAGCGTTTAACTGAAAATCAGATATAAATTTATTCCCTGTACTTTTACCGGATGATTGTTTATCATGAGTTGCAGATTCTACCTGGCTGGAATCATTATTGTTCAGACACGAAAACTTCCCGGAAGTGCCGGCAGTTAAATTGATATACAGTACGAAAAGTAAAATAACGGCAGTAAGAGTTTTCACCTTGCCTCCGTATTTAAATAATTACTAAACCTTACATATCTCTGAAGATAAAGCGGCCAAAGGCAATCCAGGAAATACGGAAACGCAGCATTCCGCCGGACATAATTGGATTATGTCCAAGAAATTGATAATAATCAAGACCAATCCTCACCCCGGTATAACTATAATGATTCTCTTTGAAATAGTACTTGTTGATGCTTAGTTTGATATCGCAAGTTACCCCATACTGTATTGCTTCTTGAGTTATGGAAAATTCTCCCCCGGCTTCGTCTTTATCCCCTTCGCAAACACTCATATTTATCCCACTGATTCCGATATGAGGAATGAGTTTGAACAATTTTGTTTCCTGCATAACCCAGCCGTGGGCGATATAATATGTATAATAATTATGACGAATATTCGTGTTCCAGGTTTTCTGCTGATAGCTGAACGGCTTTCTGATTGATACCGGAAAGCCAACGTCGAATCCCAGATCTATCAACATACTTTTCCAGCTCAGTTCAAGATCAATGCCAAGAATGATCTCGGGCTTGAGATATTGTCCTGCTGTGCCGCCCGGGGTTAAAGAACCAGATCCTAAACAATAACCAATTCCCCAGTCATTTAATACATAAACATAACGAAAATGCCTTTGTACAAATGGCCGGAATATTGAGCTTTTATAAGTGCCCAGAAATTCCTCTGCCCGCGGAGTAAGATTCTTTTCGAGGTACTCCTGTTCTTTAGGTCCGCTCATTTCCTGATCTGACGCATTAAAAGTGAGCCAATCGAAAAACAAAACCGCGAAATCATGTTTCTCTCTTTCGCTGACAAGTGAATCGATTCGCTGCATTAATTTTGATCTGTTCTGATTGGAAATTATCCTTAATTCCAGAGCCATTTGATCCATTTGAGGATACAGATACTGTCCAGGAGAACTCCAATCTTCAAAGCTTTCGAAGGCTAGAGAGTTTTCAATCGAATCAGCACAATAAAGCAGGTCATATTTTCCGAACCAGAAGCACAATAAAAACATTTCCACGGTCCAGAATGGTTTTATACGATTGTTTTCATATTTCTGTATAACATAATTATATGCCTGCGCTGCTTCAGTTATCTCTGCGGATTTTAACTTGTTCAGAATGAAATTGCGGGTACGCTGGACAAACATTTGATCGGATTCTTCACTATCCAGTATTTTTTGCTGGATAGTTAAACTGTCTTGTTGTGCCGGCAGGATGGATGGGATAATAAGCGGAATACTAAGACAGAAAGATAAAATAATGTATGATATATTTTTCATATTCCTTTTTATACTCGTAACGGCACGGCGAATAGAAGCTCATCACATACCGGCTGTGATGGGAGACGGATTGAAGCCCCGGAAGACCAGATAGATACCCAGCGAGAACTCCCACAGCGCGATAGGCAGTGCGAACAGCGCCGAGGCCGGGGTTAACGGTCCCAGGAGTCCGAACAGCGTGGCAAACCAGGAAGCGAGGAGCAAAGCTGCTCCGATGAATCCCAGTACGGGAAGCACCCGCGGCACCAGATGCGACTGGTAGAGCAGCGAGCCCAGCAACACAGCATTCACGGCCGGAATGAAACTTTGTGCGAAGAAGAACGACCAGTAGTACTGGGCGGCAAGCCCCTGGGCTGTGGCCAACGCACTTGCCCCAACCCCGGCCTGCCGCAAGGTAACTATCGACATAAGGCTGACGATGCCAACGTAGATCGTGGCGGCTTCCAGGACCCTGCTGGTGACGAAGCCCAGCGCGCGCGCTTCTCCCTGACGCTTGACCACAGGGTAGAGCGCTACGGCGGTGCCGATACCGGCGAGGGCTACGATCATCTCCAGGAGAGCACCCATAATCACGGGAAGGTCCGGGCCGGGTCCGAGAATGAAGTTCGGACTGCGCACCGAAGTGTAAAGAGCAAGGGTCGGAATTGAGACAAAAGTAAGCAGGTAGAACACTCCCGCGACAAGCGCGGTCTTTCTCAGTGAGCTCAGCGGGGCTTGTCCCGTTGCTGCTCGGTCGGCAACCATCATGGCGTCCTCCTTATGTGGATTAGTGTGCACCTGTCAGGCGGCGATGTCAGGCACCTTTGTTCTTGTCGTCCCATATCATCGGCTCCCAGAGCTCGAGTTTGTTCCCGTCTGGATCCATGATCCAGGCGAACTTGCCGTTCTCGTGCGATTCGGGTCCGCCGATGATTTCCACACCACCCGCACGGAGCTGCGCCAGCAGCTCGCCGAGGTTGTCGACCCGGTAGTTGATCATGAAGGAAGAATTGCTTGGGCTGAACCACTTGCTGTCTCCCGCCGCGACATGCCACACTGTAAGTCCTCGGTCCTCGGCCTTGTCGTCCGGCCATCTGAGGATAGCGCCCCCAAAGTCCTCCAGCGGCAGGCCCAGGTGTTTCTGATACCACGCTGCCAGCGTGGCGCGGTCGCCTTTACTCTTGAAGAAGACGCCGCCGATTCCGGTAACCTTCGCCATTGTTGCCCTCCTGCTTATCTAGCCGCCTAACTCTCAATCTAACTCTCAATTATTTTCTTTTTAAAACTTATAATTAATGATAAATATACACTTAAATCACCTGAAAATTATTTGATTATCAGCATTTTCTTTGTTTCAATAATATCACCATAAGTCATTTTATAGAAATATGCACCCGTTGATATCGTATTACCTCTATTATCCTCACAATTCCACGTAATGGAGTGGTCTCCTGCAGAATAATAACCATTAACCAGGGTTTTTACCAAATTCCCGCATATATTATAAATTTGGATTTGTACTTTGCTCGCATGAGGACAGGTAAATCGAATGGTTGTTGTGGAATTAAATGGATTGGGCCAGTTTTGAAATAATTTAAAACTTAGATTCAGCTGCTCTTTTATTACAGCATTTGCATCACCAAGAACCAGTTCGGGATAATTATTATAAATCCAATCTGTCCCTGGTTTTGAATCCCATTTATCACCATTATTATCAACTCCATTTGATGTCCAGACCATCAGACCCTGCCAATCCTGTTCAAAGGCTTTTTGGTAGCATTGCTGGGCCGTATATCCAGCTGCTCCTTTGGCAGGTGTTTCTCCAATGATGCATGGTTTTGAGTTCATGTTATAATATGATGGAGACCGATCAAATGGATTTCCGAACCATTGGTTTTGCCAGTCATAATAATGGATATTATAAAAATCGACATCCACATTCGCGAGATAATTACCACTTCCTCCCGCGGATGAGGTATTATATTTTATTCCGGCACCCAATCCCTGACACACCAAAACTTCACTATTGTCTTGGACACCGTCGGCAACTCGAGAGATCAGATCGATGACACTGTCTGACGAGACGCCATGATTTTCCCAAACCCATTCAAGTTCGTTGCCGACATCCACGGCAAAAAAATAGGGATTGTCTTTGTACCGATCCACAAAAGGTTCAACGTAGTTTAGCACAAATGATTCGCGATTTTCCTTGCTGTTATACATTTTGATCCATTTTGACGCGTTCGCGTTGCCAGGTTTGGTGTGGTCAAAAGATATCAAGGCGATCATCAAATAAATTTGTTTATTTTCCGCGATTTCCATCAACTGGTCGACATGCGTCCAAAAAAGTGGATTGACATCGTTGACATACCCGTCATCATCGATATCGATTCCTGCATTATTACCGTCGCAGGTTATCCATACACGGGTGCAGTTAATATGCAGATCTTTTAATTGTTGAAACTCATCATCCCACCAATCATAGTCAAAACCTCC
Organism: Calditrichia bacterium; assembly: GCA_963777955.1. Lineage (GTDB taxonomy): Bacteria > Calditrichota > Calditrichia > JAJRVZ01 > JAJRVZ01 > CAVZSQ01. The sequence continues at coordinate 1,908 of CAVZSQ010000018.1, read as the reverse complement.
TCCAAAATCATTCCATTTATCCCAAGGCGTATTGGTGCCATTCAACCAGATGCGGCCATTATTCGTCCAGAACTCAGTTCCGTTCACTGAAATCCTTTGCCCAAATAGGGTAACGATTTGTAGTAATAGAAATATAAATAACATAACTTTTGCAATTCTCATTTTCACCATAGTGAATTCTCCTGTAAGGTGATCACTTTAAATGTACATTGAAGACCTATATTATACTGCAACTCAATCCCGATTATTTTTCTTCGGGATTAACGCCCGAAAGTCACTGGTCCCGACTCGCCTGCCTGGCGCCTGCCTGGCGGCAGACAGGTCAGACAGGTCGGGGTCCGCTGGACTGCGATGTTTGTTACTACTATTATGCAATTTTCCATCTCATCTGAGGTATACGAGTTTGATTGTTCTAAAACTTGTCGTTGAGCCTGAAAAAATCTTCATCATACAGAAGTATAATCCACTGGACAATCGTTCTGGCACCCATGGCATAACATACCTGCCTTCCTGCAAGGCACCGGACATGAGTGTAATGACCACCTGGCCCAGGACGTTATATACAACGATCTCAATCCTCGCCGGAGAATTTAATTCATAACTGATAAATGTCTCAGCATTGAAAGGATTGGGATAATTTTGGTAAAGACTAAACTCACTGATCTCCGATGAGGACATCTTCTGAATGCGTTTTCCAATTGGACTGGCAGTCCTGTACATTCCAAAGTTTTGAGTCCCGGCATACAAAAAACCTTCGGCAGAGATTGAAAGAGATCTCGTAACATTATCCGGGAGTCCGTTACTAAACCACAGCCAGTAATCATCAGAATCTGCAAGACGAAATATTCCGGAATCTGTGCCCAGAACAACATTACCGCTATCGTCAGCCGTTATACTAAACACACCTGGATCATATAGACCGTCATGCATCAGGTTCCAGGTCCTGCCCAGATTCGAGGAATGATAAACTCCGTAATTAAACGAAGCAAGAAAAACTCCTTTACGGGTATCAATGCTCATGTGTTCTTCGGAGACATAGCCACGTTTCAGAGAGAATTCCTGCCATGATACTCCATCCCGAGAGTAGAGTATGGAAGCAGCCATGGCCGCATAGTAATTACCGGCTTTGTCCGAGGCGATGCATGTTATTTCTGATTCAGCGGCGCTGGAAAACACTCTGCTCCACGAATACCCTCGATTGGTCGAGCGATAGATATGCCCAATATTTGTCGATACTAAAATGTCAGCGCTGGATCCTTCGGCAATTCCGGTGATATTAAGATGGTTTGACTAACAGAAATTTCCTGCCACGTAACACCATCGTCAGTAGAACGCAGAAGATCGCGTTCTGTACGATTTATAGAAGAAACTGCTATGAAAATACTTCCATCTGAAGTAGAAAGAACTGGGGGGAAATGATTTATAACTGCATTATTTCCAATATTCACACGTGTCCAATTTTCCCCATGATCAGTACTCCGGAAACAGGTACCCAGGCTGAAAACAAGCATTGTTCCTGAAGAAGTCGACAGAATAGATTCAATTCTCCGGGCATGGATACCATTGTTAATTTCCTGCCACTCGCCGCTGGTATTGTTGCGTCTGTGAATTCCATCAAAACTTCCTGCCAGTAAATTCCCTGCAACATCCCTGCCCACAGTCAAGGGTGCATCCATAGGAAATTCGATATCTCTCCATGTTTCTCCGCTATCATCCGATATCAGAATATAATTATGCGTTACAACCAGCACATTCCTGTCGTTATCTAAGTAGATTCTATAGATATAATCGCTCACCGGCAAAATCATGTGCTGCCAACTTTCCCCGAAGTCATTACTTCTATAAAATTGAGATTTTCCATCAAAATCTTTAAGGCAATATAAGTAACCTTTTTTATCGCTTACCAGG
>CAVZSQ010000017.1:0-299513 GCA_963777955.1 Calditrichia bacterium | reverse complement strand
CGACGCCTAACTAATTAATATGAGTTTCGAAATTAATGATAGTCGATTCGGGATTAACCTTAAAACGCGTGTTAGTATGCAATTACATCCTTGATAGATTAGTTACTATATTATAAATAAACCATCCATCACCTATAATAAATGCTTGTGGCTTCGAACTTGCTGAATCTTTTTGAATACCTATTCCATCTGAATAAGGTTTGAAACCTACAATTTTATCATTGTAAATCGTCAAAAACTCCCTGTCTAGCGCCAAGTAGATCGGACTAACTTCGTTTTAAATTAAGAGACACTTTATTCAGTTACAAACATTTTTAACTTCCCATATTTTTAAATAGATATACGCTTGATTTGTAATGTCTTTTATAATAATACCAATTATTAAAAATTAAATAAGAATTTGGGAGAAGAAAGAATTAATCATTACTTACAATGATAGATCTGACGACGTCCCCTTAGCAGCGCCTGGAAGCCGGCGATTCATTCACCGGCTATTTTAATTTTAACCGCAGAAGTTACGCGCGCAGATGAACCAGGCAGATTGGCTATCTAATTTATTCTCAAGTAATTTTTGTGTCGTTGGATTAATCTGTGGGTCAGAAGATATTTAACCGTAAGATCCCCTTATTCTAAATTGCACACTTTTTAAGGTGAAGGTCAACAGATTATATGAAGAATGATTGATCAGATTTCAATAAGCTCCATCCAATTTAATTAGTTGCCCAAATCTATTAAATTTATTCCATACTCCAAATAAATGTGTCTCAACAGATTTTTGGTTTTCGTTTAAAGCATGCAAGTACATGCTTTGATTTTTATAATTGAATTCAAAAATAAATATTTTATTTCCTTTATTCCTATAAGAGCTGATCAGGAAAAGAGTATCATCTTTCGTATAGAACCTGCCATCATCAATATAATGAAACCTATTTAAATCACCATCAGGCCAATCATTGGCCATTGAATAAGTCAAATCTTCATTTAGTGTCAACTCAAACGTTATCATACCTCGTAATGGCATTCCATATCTGTCTGTATGGCTATTTATTTGCCTCCATCGCCCTATAAGAATATTATTCTCTTTTGAAATTTCGGGTTTTCTAATAGATTTATCACAAAAAATTCCCAGTGTGGAAAACATAATAATAAAAATAAATTTAGTTTTCATATTGTCTCATAGTATTTTAATCAGTACGGATAACTATCAGGAAACTAAATATTCTTACGAAGGCCAATAACTAAGGTTCCTACTGAAATAAATATTTTGTAAAATTTATATCACCACTTACAATGATAGATGTGGCGACGCCCCCTTGGGAGCGCCTGGATGTCAGCGATTCATTCGCTGGCTTTCTTTACAAAGGTTAAGAGGTAAAGAGGTATAAAAGGTAAAGAGGAAAATAGTTAGAGGCCAAAAGGTTAATAGATACAAGACGATAACTAAATTTCCTTTATCCTCTTGACCTCATAACCTTTTACCTTTTATCCTCTTAACCTTTTTGCCTTTTAACCCTGCCTTCGGTAGGTCTATGGCCTATCGCACCTCCTTTACCCTTCTTAATTACCTGAGTAAAATCATCTTCCTTACCTGCTGAAGCGAATAGAGCATCAAAATTTTAATTTCAAAAGAACAGTATTCATTTTCATTCCGTGATTGTAATAATATCTTCCTGGGAATTACCCTGTATCTCCGGATTATACATTGGCTGGGCCACAGCGGGCAGGGCATGGAACAAACCCGGTGTTTCAGCGCGCAGGATGTAGGTAAAAGTATGTTTTCCCTTTTGTACATCATCCAAAAAGAATACCATGCGGTCATCGCGCGCTTCGCTGTACGTATAATCCCAAAACCACCAGCGGCACCAACGGTCGTAGTATTCCTGTGATTTTTTTTCCACTTCCATACCCTGGGGGAAAAAATCTTCCAGAACCAGGTGCTCATAACGTCCACTCGCATTCAGGGTTACTTGTACTTCAAGCTCCTCACCACTTTTAAGGGTACCACTAAACGGCTTGCGCCCTACAATCCAGTCACCGCTCCTTATTCATCGTGTATACCAGCTGCGTATACTTACGCATGACAGTAAGTCTGTTCACCCCGGGCTTTAATGGGATATTCTTTCAGGGTATATAATAGTGAGACGGAATAGTAAATCACTCCTTTACCACTTTTCTTTAAAACGAACTGGTAGTCCTTTTCAGCGGCCATATAATCGATCCGGCCTTGCCAGTTATTCAGATCCTTTTTAGTTACTTTAAATGATTTCAACTCACGGTTGTTGGCCAGAATGGTTCCCTGAAAGTCGGGATCGGTCTCGCCTGTATGTTCAAGATATAAAGCCAAAGCGCGGATAACCTTGGCAGTGGTTTTGGTAGAAACCCAGTAACCGCGGGTTCTCTTAACAGTCAGATAATTTACGATCCCGGGCAGTTCTTTATAGCTGGAATTGGTTATCAGCAAAGCATACAATACCCCGGCCGTGGTTTCAACGTCCTGGTTATGCCACCAATAGGACTGGTCGCCGGACCAGTACATATGTTGTCCAGTGGTCTGCGCTTTGGACAGCAGCAGTTTTTTTATTGTGGCCGCCTGATCCTTTTCGCCGATACCATCAAGTATTTCCAGCAGATCAGCCAAAGATTGCACAGAAAGTTTTGCCTGACTGTTATACAGTTTATTTACCCATTTTAGCAAATTTTCTGACAAAGGCTCTTTGGTCAGATACAGTGCATATATCATTTGAGAAAGTGTATTAAACTCCTTGGCGTACTCTGGTACCATATCCTGTAAAGCATCAATGCCCCGCCGATAGCTTTCATTGTCTATTTTATAATCATGCTGTTTGGCATAACTTAATCCTGAGATCACGTAGGCAGTCATTCGCCCGTCACCGGAACCGGAGCCACCCCACCAGCCCCAAGAACCATTTTGATTCTGCAGCTGGGCGAGTCGCTCTACTCCCGTTTCAGTATACTTAAGTATCCTTATATGCAGGCTGTCATCTCGCATACTTAGTCTTGTGTAAGGCCTGATCTACATACAAATTGGGTAAAAAACGGCTCATGGTCTGCTCTACACAGCCGTAGGGATACCCGGTCAAATATTCCAGTCCGGAGAATAAGGAATAAGCGAGGGTGGGCGCGTAGTCAATCCGTATTTTACGGCTTAAGGGATCAGAATTTTCAGGGAACGATAAACTAATGGTATCCTGTTCTTGGATCATACCGCTTTTAGCCCTGGTTTGCAGAATTCCATGGACAAGAACCGGATAGGTCCTGGTTTCCATATCGCCGCCTGTCCCGCTGGTCAGTACGGCGGAAAAACTGGTCTCCTCCGGCTTTAATATCCTCACTGCCCAGTCGATTCGGTCTGTGCCGTTCTTCTGGATGGTAAATCTTTGTTTTGCTGCAGAGAGAAGCTCCGCATTCTCATTATTCAACTTCAGCAGGATATCAACAGCCTGGTCCTGTTCTGTATAATTGTGGATAACGGCACTGATAAAACAGGAGTCACCCACAACAAAGCTGCGTGGTGCCTGTAGTTTGACCATCAGGTCCTGTTTAGTCTGTACACTCTGCTTATACTGGATTAAGCGTGCCTTTTTATCCCCGCCGATCATTGTAAAACGCCATTGGGTCAAATCGTCGGGCATTCTGAATTTGATAAAAGCCCGTCCATTTCCACCGGTCTGCACATTCGCTACCCAGTAACCAAGATCGCGGAACTCTTTACGTTCACGGGGTGCAGGTTTTTTTTCAGCCGGGGTAAGTCCTCCCACACCACCCAAAACATCATCAAGGGCTATTTCGTTCTCAGCACTACCACCGGCACTTAAAAATGCCAGCACACCTTCACCGGCAATTTCTTTCTCCATCGCAGAACGTTTTCCGTCCTTATATCTTGCAGCAGCGTTCTGGGATCTGCTAATCTCTTGTGCTTCCGGCTCAGCCAGTACCTTACCCATTTTATCCAGCTGGCTTATATACTTTTGATCAAAATCAGATATATTGTTTTGTACCTTGTTATCGAGCCTTTTGGTAAAATAATCCCAAATAGAAATTTCTTCTTCCTCCTGTTCTGAACTCAAGTCACCAAATATGTCAAAAAGAAGCCCGTAGCCGTCACTGTTGCGTTGATAAGTGGATTTTTCAGCCACATCAAAAATTGATTCATCCACCAGGGCCAGTGAGAAACAGCCGGCTACAGGTTGGCCCTGTCGGTCGGCCAGGGTGATTTCTCCTTCATACGTATCTCCCGGTTTAAGCTTATCCGGACCGGCCAACTGTAGGTTAAGGATGAGTGCAGAATCCACCACGACCACACGGATATCTTGATAAACCATGTTGGTGCGACCGGAAAAGGCGGCGCCTATGTAAAAATTGGTGCCCTGGTCCTGAGGGATAACATAATAGTAGTCAGCTGTGTGTTCTTTGATGGTTTCCAATCCGTAGTTCTTTAAATTACCCCCTTCAACCGTGAACAGTGAACGGACATCATCCGCACCGGTATCAAGGGTTATCTTTACGGTGTCACCGACTGCATATTTTTCCTTGTCTGCTTTCAGGGTGATTTGTTCCCAATCCCAGGTAATAGTCTTTTTTTCCTGGACGTTAAATTCTCCGGTTACAACTACAGCCCTCTCCCGGGAATCCATTATTTCAACCTTCAGGGTATATGCACCGGTCTCTTTGGGCATAAATCCGAATCTTGCTACGCCATTTTTATCAAATAATAATTCCTTTTCCAACTCGATACTGCGGTCCTTGGTCAGGCTCAGTCTGCATTTGCCCTGGTAAGGTTTCTCATCCATGGTAAAGGCAGATACAGTCACTTTAACAGCATCGCCCTGGTTATATGTCCATTTATCTGTGGATAGATTCAGGTATACATCGTACTTCACGCATTTAACCTGAGCCTCGGTAGATACCAGGCGGCGGGAGGCATCTGTGGCCCTGGCTTCCAGGATCAGGAAACCATAGTCCTGCATGTTCTTGGCCTGATATTTAACTACAGCTTTACCGGCTACATCCAACTTAATTTTTTCTTCCTTGAGCAGCGTCTTGTCACCTGTGGGATAGAAATATGGCTGAGATTGACTGCCTGTCCACCAGGGGAAATAGTACTGCATGTTTTGGGTATACCAGCGCAGTGTGATCTCCAAATTGGCCAGCGGGGCGCCGAAATAATATTCGCCGGCAATATCAAAGGCGGCCTGCTCATTGAGGAGCACCCATTTATTCTGCGGCGCAACTGTGATTTTAAATTCAGGTTTTTTATAGGATTCTACAATGAAACCGCTAAAATAGGTCTCAAGCAAACTGATCGGCTGCCGGCCCTTACCGGAGCCAGGCACATGAGGATCAGATATTTCAACTCGGTAATTTCCATGTTTAGCGTCTTCTGCCAGGTTTAAAGAATCACCAAACTGCCCGAATTCATCTACCGTCAAAGTGGAACAGTACAGTCTCTTCATAGTTGGGATCGTTGATTTCTACTGTGATGGAATCCAGGTACGTTGGCCTGAGCGAACCATTGGGTAATACGGAACGGAAAATTCCTTTAAGGTGAACCTTCTGTCCGGGCCGGTATATCGGACGGTCAAAATAGATATAGGCTTGCTGATCAATTCTGTCCACATAGCTCCAGTACATACGATCACTGGAAAATGCATAATGTTCGCCTTGGGCTGCGGCAACCTGGATATCCGACGCGGCCTCTGGTTCGGCATCGATAGTAAAATAGGCCGTACCATTCTCTTTACTTTTAACTTTAATGTGCTTATCCTGCCCGTAAAGCAATACCACATCATAGGGGCCTTTTACACTGTCCTTAAAAGAGGAGACCCAAACCAGGAGTTGGTCCGGGGTTCGTTTGGTGATCAGGTCCAGCAGTGTGACCTGCACATAAAAATCACTGAAGTTTTTATCATTGTAAACAGTAAGTCGATAGATACCCGGTTCCTTTAAAGTATCGGTCAGGACCTCATAGTAATCGCTGACCTGATAAAGTGTATCCTGCCGGATGATATTGAATTCCTGTGGCTTTAGATTTTCATCCAACTCCAGTTTACTGACCTGGAAGAATAAATTATAACTCTTTTTTGATTGTTTATCATCATAATTGCGGTAGTCATACACCGCAACAGAAACCTCCTGACCGGGCCGGATCTTGTTTTCATTACAGTAAGCGTACCAGTCCTCGGAATAATCATGGTACTGAAATAAATAATAGATTAGTTCGTGGTAGAAGTTGCGTTGATCCGGATCCTGTTCCTGCATACCCTCGGTTATCAGATTGCTTAAGGCCTGTTGTTTTTTCTCTTTGCTGATCTTTGTAAAGAATCCGGAAGAATATTGTTGACTGACCGCCTCGAATAATTGCCTGGTCATATTCAGGGTTTGAGCCAATGGGGCAAGTTCTAATGCGGCTTGAATAGTTTTATCAAGATCCTGGTTCTTGATAAAGGATTTTTCCAGCTTTTCATTAAAGATTTTTATCCTTTCCCCGCAACCTGCCGTATCTGCCTGGGTCTTTACCAGTTTGATGGGGGTATATTCAGATTTCAATGCCTGATTTTCCGGAGCCCGCTGATTCTCATTTCCACATGTACATAAAAAAATAAAAATAAACAGAGACAAAATAAGATCGATATAGCGGATACACATTAAAGGCTCCTTTCTTATATATCAAAGTTTATCAATTTTCAGTCTAAGAATTCTCATTTTATTGATATTCGTATTTTAATCGTCGAAGAGAAGCATTATCTATTTCTGTTATATTATTTTCTCAGCCAGATACTTACAGATTTCTTGCAATCCGAAGTGATCGCAGGGCGAAAATATTGCTCCTTTTGTATCGAGAACTACGCCATTTTCTGTTGCTAATAAATGCGCCAATCGGATATGATACAAGAGTAATTCATATTGCTCAACATCGTTCCCGATGTGTGATTGAAAGGAGATTTCTTAAGATAAGATATATTTAATAATCAGTATTATCAAGGAAGATATGCACTAAAAGACTTATCAGCATTTACATGATAGACCTAGCGGCGACGCCTCCTTGGGAGTGCATGGGAAGTTTGTATTTGTATCAGAAATGGGTTGTAACAATTGGTAACTTGTAATTACTAATCATTCATTACAATAGATAGATTCCCGCCTGTACTACTACCAGGCAAGGTGCACATTTGGCGGGAATGACTCTTTGTATTACCCATTTACCTTTGGCCCTGGACCTTTGTCCTTCTTTACCCATTCCCCTAAAATAAAATACCACCTTCAGAATTTCCTTAATCCGAAGGGGCGTTTGAATTCTATTCTCACTAATAAATCCAAATTTAATATTTATTTGAAATTATTATCTAGTCCAATCCGTTATACCTGACATTACATTAAACTTAATAAACCTAAAAGGGGGAATATCATGTCACTAATTTTAGCGCCCATCGTAGATGGCAAATTGGAAAAATGGCAGCAATTTGCCAAAGATTTACAAAATGGCAGAGTCAAGGAATTTAAAGACTTCAACTCAAGATATGGTTTAACCCGGCACTTAGCCTGGCTGGCCGAAACACCTGCGGGTCCTGTCGTGGCGGCATTACATGAAGGACCTGGAGCGGATAATTTTATGTCTAAGTTAGCAAGTTCAAATCATGAGTTCGATGTCTGGTTTAAACAGAGAATAAACGAATATCACAACATCGATTTCAGTAAACCACTCCCAGGTACACCTCCAAAACTGCTCATTAATGCAGAAAAGTAAGCAGTAAATCGGGTAGACAGACCTAAGCTCAAGGGGTAAGCTTTTCGGCTATCCCCCTGCTTTAAACCACACTTATTTCAGCAAGACTGTCTTCTTCACATCCTGGATATGTTCGTCCTGAAGACTATAGAAATACCCCCTCCAAAGCATAACCTGATTTCCTGGAGCAGGATCACAATTTATTATAGCGGAATTTAATATTTCGTGCTTCAGTTCCATGTAATGATCTGCATTGTTTCTTTTAAATCAGAGTAAGATTCCCGGACTTAAATTCGAGGGTCGCTGGCTGCTTTAAAAAACAAAGTGGATGCCTCCCTGAAAAGAAAATATATTATAGGGAGGAAGTGAATATACATAAAGAATCCACAAAACAACTCTTGCAAAGTATTATTTTTGTACTTCTTTTATCTTTGTCTAATATTTATTCTCAAGTGGATACGCTCTGGACAAAAACGTTTGGGGGAAGTGGTACTGATGTAGGTTCTTCAGTCCAGCAGACTATAGATGAAGGGTATATTATAACTGGTAAAATAAATTCATTCGGTGCTGTTGAATATAATGCTTGGCTGATTAAAACTACTCCTTCTGTTAATCCAGTTAAAATAAATAATCTAGATTTCGCTTTTAGATTATGTCACATCTCAAAATTATCCAAATCCATTTAATCCTAAGACAACCTTCAAGTTTTCTGTTCCTGAATCAGATCAGGTAACGATTTCCATATATACAATTTCCGGTCAGATAATTGAATCCGAAACCATGAATTTAAATCCAGGTTCATACAGTTATGAATTTGATGGAGCCAAATATTCTACAGGTACCTATTTTTATAAAATTTCAACATCATCAGGATTCAATGCTGAGCGTAAAATGTTATAGTTGAAGTAATTACCATTTACAATGATAGACGTAGCGCCCCCTTGGGAGCGCATGGAAGCCGGCGATTTATTCGCTGGCTTTTTTATTTTTAACCGCTGGTCGTTTCAGATCAACGCAGATATAAATTAAAAATCTTTTTCTTCGTGTTTCTTCGTGTAATTTTTTGTTCACTGAGCCTAGTCGCACGCAGACCCACGGCTGAGACCTTCGGCACTAAGTCACAAGGAGATCAATTCCAAAATCTTGTTTATCTTCGCAAATAAATGTCCAATCAAGTTCAGAATATATATTTTGAGCCATCTTTATGATTTGCTTCAATAAACATCTCTAATACCAATCCTTTTACTAAACCTGTTAATTTTATACCAATCCCCTATCAACTCAATATCAGCGGATATTTGCTCTTCATCCGGAGCATATAAATCCATTTTTTGATTTTTAAAATCTAATTCAAAAATAAATGCCTGATTCAAATGATTTTGATGGGAAGTAACCAGGAATAGTGTATCTACATTTATATTAAATGAACCTTTATCAACATAATAATATTGTTCGGAGGATATGGTATGTGTACCATACCGTTCCTTTGGAGTTGCTATTGAATATGTTAAGTCCTCATTTAATATCAATTCATACATTGGACCTGATCGTGAAATTCCATAAATATCTCTAACATTATAATTATGCCTCCAATGCCCGATCAGAATATTTTGAACATTATAATTTTCAGGTTTTCTGATAGATTGATCACAGAAAATTACCAGTATGGAAAATATAAGTAAGAAAAGTATTTTTTTAATCAGAGAAATATTTCAGCTCGGCATAAGGAATTAATTTACCTTCTTTGAAAAGTACCTTTTCCTCTTTCTGCCCGATTTTAACCGGCGCCGAGCTGCACTCATATTCCATACTGGGCCAGTACATCACTTCGATTTTAACCAGATACTCACCCGGTTTTACCTTTAGCCCTTGCAAATCTTTTAAGTCCCAGACATAGATATGCTGCCCTAAAGTAATGCTCGCTCCGGTAACGCCATCCACATCTTTAAATTGGGAAGATTCCGACCATTTTAATAAATTTGCCTGCTTTTCCCTGGCAAAACCGCTGAATCCTGAGACATAAACCGTTTTCACGAATTTGCCGTTATTGTCCTCAATCCATACGGCGGTCTGCGGCGGCAGCTCGTCGCGGAAACCTAACAGAAAATCTATGACTATAAACGGTTTTTTGTATTTCGTTTCATCAAAATGTTTAATGTCCGGCCGCATGCTTTCCAGGGCCAGTTTGGAGGCATTCGTGGCTGAATATTTACCGACCACCTCTATCCAGCTGGTCGTTGCTTTTTTCTGATAGGCCATTCCAAGCCAGTAGATTGCCTCCGCTTTCAGTTCGTCTGCAGCATTACTGTTCTTTACCAGATTCAGATCAGCCATAGCCTGCTCCAGCTGCATCGACAAAGAACGGCATCAGCACACCAATCCTGCCGCGGATCAGTTTTAATTCCAGGTCATCCGGGGCAATTTTTACCGCTTTATCTGCTACCTTTACCAGTTCAAAGGCAAGATTGGTACGAAAATTTGTATCGTCATAAATTCTTTTATCATACCCTTGATCTGCAATTTCACCAATGCTTTGAATAAGTAATTTGTATGCTTCCACTTTGGTAGAATCGCTATGAATCGCTTTGCGTAATACCTCGGCAGGCTTTTTCATAATTTCCGGCATCCAGGTGTGCTTTACCTAATACGATCAGCAATTCTGCATTATCCGGTTCCTTACTTAAAGCCTGGTTGAATTCATCAATCGGTTTTATCCGTATATTTTTCCAGATTTAATGAGGCTGTCGATTCCGGTTTATTTAATGCTGCTATATTTTCCTGCGCCTTCTTCGCCAGAGCCGTTCCTGGAACAATTTCAATCACTTTCTCCCAGGCAGCGATAGATTTTTCTTTCTCCTGTTTTTTCTGATACGCTTCACCTAAAAAATCATAGGTGGCAGTAATCATTTCCCGGGGAATTTTACCGGCGGCCTGCTGATCGATTTTTATTACCAACAGCAGATCTTCAATGCCCGCATCAAGTTTGTTCATAAATGCCGGCATTTTTATACTCAACAGTCCGCGCTGGAAGCGGGCAACGGGATTATCGGCATCCAGTGCTACAGCCTGATCCAGTTGCTCAAAAGCAATTCCGATTAACCGCCCTGCTTCCATATTGTTTTTGGTCATAAAGGCTTGTGTTCCCAGGTACAGGCCCAGGTATGAATGCACACTTGAATTTTCGGGAAATTTTTGCACCGCCTCTTCCATAACCTTTGCCGCCTGGGCAAGATCACCGGCCTGATTAAAGCCTTCCGCCCTGGCAATAAACTCATCTGCAGTTTGAGTGAATCCAATAAGCGGGAAACAAAAGATAATGAAAGCATTGGCTAATTTTTTTACTAACTTCATATAAACCTCCTGGTCAAATCCTGTATAAAGCGTAAAATCATAAATTATTTTGTACATATTGCTGATCTTTATCAGGTATCCAAATAAACATTTATAAACATACGAACTGCCCGAATTTTCAATCGGATTAGCAGGTAATAACTTGAAAAACTCCGTCTGTACTAGAAAAGGATGAGTATAAGCGATATTATAACTACTCCCATTTCAAATTTCAATGTAATTTTTCTTTATAAATATAAGTCCTTCATTTCATCGAATTAATGCTGAAAATTGGATCACTGACTACCTGTAAGTAATGTTATTTAGCGGAAGGCAGAGAGGTATATTAAGTTACCATTTACAATGATAGATTTCAGCGCCCCCTTGGGAGCGCCTGGAAGTTTGGGTTTGTATCAGATATAGACAGGTGAACAACGTAGTAAATTAGTAATCATTCATTACAACAGATAGATTCCCGCCTGTATTACTACCAGCCAATTCACCTTTGGCCGGAATGACTCTTTTCATTATCCATTACCTCTACCGCCTGCCTGATATCAGGCAGGCGGTAGATCTTCAGTCTGCCTAGTGCCAGACCTCCGACTTTACCCTTCAATCACCTGAGTAAAATCATCTTCCTAACCTGCTCATACTCACCTGCCTGCAGCCGATACAAATAAATCCCACTGGCAAAGCCTGCTGGCGTTCCATTCTGACCGTATGCGTTCACCAACCCTAAGATTTTCTTTCATTAAGGTCACTACTTTCTGGCCAAGCAGGTTATAAATTTCCAAAGTTACAAAATTGGAATTTGGAATTTGGAATTTGATCTTGGTGCTTGAATTAAACGGATTGGGATAATTCTCCAGAATCGTGGGGAAGACCGGAAGAACCAATAATTCCCGGACCGCGTCCGGCGATTTTGCCGGGACAAGGTTTCTTCCATCCAGATTCCATTCCGGTTCGATTTCGATGCCGAAATGGGCGAGGGCGGTGACAGTCAGGTCAACGGTCTTGGCGGTTTGGCAGGAATCGAAAGCCAGTGTTTCGACGGTTGCATCCGGAAAGATCCACTCAGGATTAGTTCCCGTGAATGCCCCGTCGTTTGCGGGCTGACTCGAATCTTTGATCAATGTTCCCTGCCCGTCGTCCATTTTCCAATAGCCGAGCAGGTCGGAATAATCGGGATGTTCCGGCGTGACCGGGGTGAATATCCATCTTTGAACCTGGGTGTCCGGAAGTGCCGTTTTCCAGACGCGGACTTCGTTAATACTGCCCGGGACAAACGTGGTTCGGCTGCTCCGTCCCGTCCTGGCCGAGGACGAATCCGTACGGTGTGTCCACACTCCCGATCCCTGATATGTCCACGGCCCCGGTCTTGATTCCGTCCTGAAACAGCGTGAGCGTGCCCCCGCGCCGGAACACGGCGGTGAGGTGATGCCAGTGGTCGTCCGCGATGATGGGCCCTGAAATGTTTTTTTCGTGAGTTCCATCCGCTACGTTGACCTGCCATTTGCCCTCGTCAATCAATACAAACGCAAATCCGGGATTCTTTTTGTTCCGCATGTCCTTATTGGCGAACAAAACCGGGGTACCGGACCAGCCGGCCGTTCGGATGCACAATTCAACGGTGAAGTCCTGACCGGAACCGAAATGGTAATCCGCACGATCCGGGATCGCGACATGATCTCCGGCTCCATTCAATCGCAAACCGTAGGGCGGAACTCGAAATGACTTATTTATCCAATCGTGCGGAATCTCTCCGCGTGGCACGTCATCCCCGGATATGATGAAAAACGTGCGCATTTCCTCGATCATCGTGCCGCCATGGTGGGTTGTGTATCCTCCATGATCGGTCAGGGCAATCACCATCCAATGTTCGTTTGAAAAATTTGGACGCGACTTCATGGCGGAGATCACCTGGCCAACCTGGCCGTCCACGACATGGATGGCGTTGATGTATTCGGGACTTTCCGGATCGAAGCCCGATGCATGCCCTGCAGCGTCAACGGCGCCGAAATGAACAAACAGCGCGTCCGTTTGTTCGTCACTCAAGAAGTTGATGGCTCGTTCCAGGGTGTTGGCGTCGGACCAGTCTCCGGCAGCCACATCCGCGCCGTGGGGCATGTCAGTTCCGAGATTGGGCCAATAAACAAACCATCCGGAATAAAAAGAAGGATCAGCGTTCTTCAACCGCTTGAATAAGCATGGGGTATTGGTCGAACCTGGAGTTGGCAAAGGTGTTGTCCGTGACACCGTGCTTGTCGTTCCAAACGCCGGTGAAGATCGACGACCAGCACGGTCCGCTTTTGGTGGGCGGACGGCTCAAAGCCCACCAGGTATACAAGCCGCTGTCAGCCAGAGCGCGAAGGTTCGCGGCATCGGCTTTCAACAGGGCGTCCGGACGGCAGCCGTCAGCACTGAGAATTAAGAGTTTCTGGGTAATTCCCGGATTCCAGCGGCAATCCATATAAAGCCAGGAGAATCCAGATCCATCGAATCCGCTTCATCAAATCATCCATATACAAATAATCCAGCAATTCCAGCTACACGGATCGCCGGCCAAGCCGCGCCGCTAAAATGAGGTAAATTTATCTGTTCCTGGCCCGCTTCACCCGTACACAGAGCGTGTCAATTGTTATGCGTTGCCGGAGAATCATCCGGTTGGATTTTTGTGCGGTCTAAACTCGTATCCTCCCATGAAGCAGGGTCATTTAACGATTCTAAGTGAGTAAGCACTGTAACACTCGGTAAGGCCTGGCGAATGTCAGCTTCTATATTTTCCACTAACCGATGACCACGTTCCCAGGTCCATGTACCAGGAACTAATACATGAAATGACACAAACCGTCTGGTACCTGATTGACGAGTAAGAAGCGCGTGACATTGTACTCCGTTTTTAATATACGGTTCTAACACTTTTCGTATCGTGTTTTGATCCTCAACCGGTAAGAAGCCGTATCATCAGCCCGGATACGGACATGCGCACAATGCGCACTCCCGACCAGATGATGTTACCAGCGACCAGGAAGGCAACAATCGGGTCTAGTCTATCCCAGTCGGTGAGTGCTACCGCACCTACCCCAACCAGCACACCCGCCGATGTCCACACATCCGTCAGCAAGTGCTGTGCATTGGCTTCCAGCGTAACGGAACGGTGGCGCTTACCGGCTCGCAGTAAGACCAGCGCGACACACAGGTTAATGAGTGAGGCCACAATTGAAATCCCCAATCCGAGTCCAATCTGCTCAAGTGGCTTTGGAGTAATAAACCGTTGAATAGCCGCAACGCCGATACTTACGGCGGCAATCAGAATTAATGTCCCTTCAACGCCGCTTGAAAAATATTCTGCCTTACTATGGCCGTAGGCATGGTCCTCATCCGCCGGGCGAACTGCTATGGTCAACATCGCCAACGCCATTATAGCGCCGACAAGGTTGATGAAGGATTCCAGCGCGTCTGAAAGCAGACCAATCGAACCCGTCAGCCAATACGCCATGGCCTTGAGTGTAATGGTGAAATAGCCGCGGCAATTGAAAGCCAGGCAAAGCGTGCAAGAGATGATCGATTTGTATTATTTGATATCATGACTCAGATTAGCTGAGAACAGAAACAGCCCAATATATATAAGCACTATCAATCCATTTATTAAAGTAAGAATAAATTCAAAACCCTGTAATCTCTAATTAAGATTTCAAATTTGAATCTACATTGTGATATCTGCACGAAAATCTAGAATCTGAAAGTCGTTATAACTTGAGTAAATATTAGTTTTATCAATATAATTAATATAATTGATGGAAAAAACAAAATATACCCTGTTCACCGAACAGCATTATTTTGAGAGAATTATTACCATTTACAATGATAGAGTTAGCGCTGTCCCTTTGGGAGCGCATGTAAGTCTGGCGATTTATTCGTCGCTTTTTTTATTTTAACCTTTTGGCCTACTTACTAAACTTAAATACCCCCTGCAGAATATTCTCACTCCGAAGGAGATTATTATCAGTCGATTTTTAAGAATGTATCTTTCTATGAATTGCGAATTAGGTCAAATATATTGCAATCTCTTTTAATGTTAATTAATATATCAAGTCTTTCTTTCTATTCTTTATTTCGGATTAATATCAGTCTACAAAGCCCACGACACCAAACTCGACCGGGATGTTGCCTTGAAGTTCTTGCCTCTCCATCTCAACGTTTCGACCGAAGACGTCACCCGTTTTGAGCAGGAAGCCAAAACGATTTCAGCCCTCAATCATCCCAATATTGAAACTATCTACGATGTGGACGAGGTTAATGGACAGAAATACCTGGTACTGGAATATATTTCTGGTGGTACTCTGAAATCCAAACTCAAACAATTAAAATCAGAAGATAAAGCATTTTCCATAACCGAAATTCTTGATTACAGCCTGCAACTGGCCGAAGGATTGGGACACGCCCACTGTCACCAGATTATTCACCGGGATGTGAAGACCGACAATATCCTGCTGACTGAGGAAGGGAAAATCAGAACTTACCGATTTTGGACTGGCCAAACTGCGGGGATCGATACCAATGGAGAATTGCCCGTGCCCTTACAACCAATTATACCCGTGACAATAAGTGTCAGAAAAAAGAAAAAGTTAAAGTTCCTCATTTAACTACCTCTTCAAATCTGTTTATCTAAAATATTATTGAGTAGAACTACTCCACATATTGAATCATGATAATCTTAAAACAATCAAAATATTTTTAAAAAGACGCTTCGAGTTGACCATTTCGCCTGCTGTCTCTAAAAAAATCTATAACCAGGATGTAATCTCAATTTTAATCCGTACTGATTCACATATACAGTATAAATAACAAACTGTGAATTGCGAAAAAATAAATATCCTTAAAAGAATGCTGTTCTGGAATGAAAGCCAGCGATTTATTCGCTGGCTTTTCTTATTTGAGCAAAATCATCTTCCGCACCTGCTCAAACTTGCCTGCTTTCATTCTACAATAATAAATCCCGCTGGGCTGATCTGAGACCTGCCATTCATATTTATGAATACCGGCATTCAACTTTTCCGATACCAGCGTCGTGACCTGCTGACCAAGAACATTATACACCTGCAATGTAACCCACCCGGTCCTGGGCAAAGCAAATTTCATGGTTGTATGCGGATTGAATGGATTCGGGTAGTTCTGATAAAGCATGTATCCTTCCGGCACTTTGTCAGACTCTTCCTCTGAAATGGGAAAATCCAAATTGACCTTATTAAAGCCAAAATAGGTATCTTTTATCGATCCCATTATACTTGAGCCCGTTATGAAATGATCACCATTATGCTCACCGGCATATACTCCTTTCCCGCCATACCAGGCACCTTTAACCTCGGTATTTAACGGATCGGTAATGTCATAATATAGTATTCCGATTCCGGTAGAAACTGCCAAAATATTATTTTTAACATACTGAGCGGAACAACGTATCCCATGACTTATATCATCGACCCAATCGAAGGAAGGGGGTAAAACAATTGTACTTAATTTTACGGGTTGCAAGGGATTGGCCACGCGATAAATCTGCAGCGAATCAGAACCATAAAAACCGATAAACATGAGTGTGTCACAGCTGTTAATGATTTGCGAAAAACCCGGCAGGGTCAAATACGCAACATGTTCTAGCGAAAATTTGTCCAATACCTCTACTTCATGTTCACTAACAGGTGTTCTAATATATATATATTGTCCGGCAATATCAGTATAACATGAAGATATACGCTACTCATCTGCATGCTGGGCTAAAATCAGCGGTGAAGAAGGATTTGTTTTAAAATCTATCCTGTAATAGTTTTATGATCTACCACGTAAAAATTATCATCCCTGAAGTGTTATTCGAGAAATATCGGTGGTCCCGGGGTAGATAATTCTCCAGAACAGGAGTTATCTCCCAATCGGGCTCCAGTTGATAAATACTCAAGCGTCCGGGGCCCCAGGAAGCCGAAGAACTCCTGGTTCCTATGTACATGAGACTATCTTCAATCCCGTAAACCCGGACAGGATCAGCAATACTTAGATCCCTTTCTATAACCATATTACTTTCCTGAAGATCGTAAACCCTGACCAAATCGAGAGGTTCTATGGCCATGAGTAATTTATTCTCATAAAAACAATACTGATCTGTCTTGTACCAGTTTGTATCAAGAAAGGACCAGACCGGCGAGATGTTCTCCATTTTGGGCTCAACATGAAATACCCTGGTCGTATCATCTTCATATATACTGTCGGATACACTTAAATTAACAGTATATTCTCCGGTACCTGTGGGTACCATATCATATTTTTCCCCATTTTCCAGGACCGTTCCGGCAACTGTGTTACCATAGTATTGTGTAATATCGGCAGGAATAATATCCCAGGTAAACTCCAGGCTATCTTCCTCCGGATCATAGGAAACAGAAGCGTCCGCCAGCAGGGAATTACCCAGGATAATGGTTTCCGGGATTAAACTGAAATCCGCAACAGGCGGTGTATCTGCCGAAGCATAAAATTCTGCAGTATGCGATGCTGAAAATCCTTCAACAGTATTAACTGTTACAGAAACTTTGTATATACCTTCCTGATCCGGAGTGAGTAAGACCGAATCTCCGCTGGTCGCAGATAGCGTGGAATTACTGCCGGCCGGTTTTGAAATGATTTCCCACTGCAGGGCACTTACGGTCAAAGCGGGATCAAAAAGGATGTAAGCTGCTTTTAACTGGCTTTCCTGCAAGACAGATACCGTTGATTCCGTTAGAATATATACTGCCATTTTGTTTTTTATGAATCCTTTAATACTCCCGGCTTTATTTTTCATTCCGGAGATGTTCTGCAAATAGGCCTGGCCGCCTTTACTGCCGATTTCTCCAACCAGGGCCATGACGACTTCCTGTGTATCACCGAGGGCCATACTGAACGGGCCGCTGGTTATACCCATTCTGCGGTCACCTGCTGGGTCAGAAATACCATCAACCCAACCCTCCCCGCTAATTGGATCTCCGGCCAGCGGATAAACTGTTTCCTCCCCGCTTAGCGGATTAATCCATGGCTGACAGGATAGACGTAATCCACGCATTAGACAATACCAATGATATGGTTCATCCGCAATTCCCCCCCTCCTAGTAATATAAAAAGGAAGACATGGACAAATTCCTGTGATCAGCTACAGGCATAAAATCTACCAGAGTCGTATCACCCGGACTGTACACTACCGGTCCGTGCAGAAGTACATATCCAAAAGCAGGGGAAAGTAAATCGTAGCCGCCAAAATCTAAATCAATTGTAGAATTGTTATAAACGAATCCCATTGAGAGCGATGAATCACAACCAACATAATCATCCTTATAATCTCCCAGGTCAGGATCGGACCATTGCATTATATACATATCTTCAATAGTAGAATTTGCGGGTATGCCAGATGTGCCTTTATAAATCAGGCGGACCTTCTTGAACACGATATCTCTGAAAGGATCGTTTTCCGGTCTGTAGTAGGCCCACATAGTGACCTGCATTTCAAGTCCTATGGGCGGTGAATCATAGTACAATCCTGCATTAATATCATTTGCAACATACCAGATGGTCTGATCTGATCCGGGAATACCCGGAATATCAATCTGCGGATCGAATGTACCATCGTCATCCACGTCCTCAAAAGGTGCACCTTTGGCTGCCGGCCATTCATTCCAATCAGTTTGATATTGCTGCCGTATGTCTGCTATGCTCAATAACCCGTCATGTTCTGCAACTTCACCGGAAAAATCTGCGGTCTCCCAGTTCCTGCGTACCCGCCAGACTCTTACATCCGGATCATCTGGATTTTCGACATTACCTGTGCCAATTCCCAGTATAGCTCCCGGTACTAAACCTGTAACATAAGTACTGCCGCCCACCCGTAACGGGGTGTGAACCATCATTTACCTGCCCGCCCCATAAAATGCCATCGGCAAAAACAACATTTGCGGTGTGCCTGGGGAAAATAATGCCATCTCCGTCGTAATAAGGGTCTCTGGCCGATATTCCGTCCGATTTTATCCAATGAGCTACATTATTTATGTTGAGTAACGTTGCTGCAGGTTCACCAAGCAGTTTATTCATGCCTGACTTTGGTTTAATTGATGATGAATTTTTAAAGCCAAATAAAAATTGGAGGATCAAAATTAGACTTATTAATAAAATTAATTTTTTCATGGGTTTTCCCTACACTTTATTGACAATTGACTTCATTAATAAATAGAATACTAAAACTCATATCATCTTTTTTAATCATCATACAATTCGTTAAAGAAATATTTCACTGATAAAATGCGGATGGATACCAGCCGATGGCTAACGATTCTTAGAATAATACTGTTACTGTCTGGAAGAGGCTGGTTTAACTTTTATAAATTACCCAATTCATAAGTGAAGGCAAGATTTATTTCAGAAAAGAAATATTCTACGTGTTTCTTCGTGCCGAAGGTCTGCTTGAAACAAAAATTACACGAAGCACCACGAATCAGGTGGCTAAGTTTAAATCTGAAAAACTTTTTAATTGCAATTAAAGGGGGGGAGATTATTTTGATTATTGCGATTATTCGCAAATCCTTTTCAACTTTGCCAGTGCTTTCGGCCAGGCCTGTTTCATGAACTCTTCCCACTCCGGCAGGATGTCCAGGTCAATTTTCAGTTCGGTTCCGCCTTTGATCCCGCCGAAGGTGTAATTCTCGAATGACGGCGCCCAGGCCTTAATCTGCGGACTCTCCGTATCCTCCACACCGTCTTTGATGAAACCAAGATGCTTGATCGAAATAAATTCGAACGGTTTGTTTTCGGCAATTACCGAGATCATCCCGCTGCCATCGGGAATCAGAAACCGGATCTTTTCCCCTTTCTCCCAGGACCCTTCATAGTATGAACCTGCCGCGAAGTCGGCAGTCCAGGTGCGATAACCCTCCTGGTCCAGCATCTTGCTCCACACTTTCTGCCGCGGGGCCTTGATGACGATTGAAAATTGCAATCTGTTCATACTGACTCCTCTATTGAATACATATCAGGCCGGTTTGATGTTGCGGTTGGTGCGGAACAAATTCTGCGGATCCCATTGCGCTTTGATCTCGGCTAACCGCTGCAGTCCCGTGCCCAGCGCTGCCGCGGTCCGCTCGGAACCTTCTTCCTCGGTCAGGAAGTTGATGTACGTACCTCCGGTGGAAAACGATTTCATGTCGTTCCAGGCTGCCCGGGCCCATTCGACGTGTGCCAGGTCTTCACTGGCCTGTTCCCATGAGCCCGGAATGTTGAGTACATAACGCGCATTGCGATTGCCGACAGGAGAATGCTCATTTTCAAGCCGATTCAGAGCACCTCCGATCTGGAACAGGATCACCGCCGAGTGCGGCGATCTGATTTTTTCCGCATGTTCGATGATTTTACCGCACAGGGCCGGTTCTACGCTTGACAGGTACTCGCTCTTCCAGTAATAACGCCGGCCTTTTGGCTGCGTGGCATCCAGCAAAGACTGCAACTGCGTATATGGCCGTGCGTACCAGCATGTCGCCAACAGGGTGTCCAAACGACTTGATGGGGGCAACGATCTTCTCGCCTTCTGCGGGTTTTCCGCTGTAACAAGCCAGTAATGCTACAATCGGCTTGCCATGCATCTCCTTGGGCAGCCATGGCGCCGGAGGCGCAGGGCGCATCAGCAGGGCAAGTGTAAGTTCAAGCGGGGACTTCTCAGTAAGTGTACGGTACAACTCCAACACCTTTGGCGCTTCGCTGGCCGGCCAGGCTACAACGCCGCCAACAACCTCAGGACCGACTGGATGGAGCACATAATCGATACCGGTCACCACGCCGAAGTTCCCGCCGCCACCCCGCAGCCCCCAGAATAGATCGGCATTCTCATCATGGCTGGCCCGTACCAGTTGCGCGTTGGCAGTCACTACTTCCATTCCGGCCACATTGTCCGTCGTCCAACCCCAGCGCCTGGTCAGATAACCGAATCCGCCGCCGAGAGTAAGTCCCGCAACGCCCGTGAGCGACACGAAACCAAGTACGGCAGCGAGCCCATGCAGCTGCGTTTCACGATCCACGTCACCAAGCAGACAACCCGCCTGAGCGTGGGCGATTTTTCTCTGTGGATCCACCCATACACCACGCATAAGCGACATATCGAGCATAAGTGCGCCGTCGGCCGTGGCCAGGCCCGCGATGTTGTGTCCTCCCCCTTTGATGCAGAGCAGGATATCATTTTCGCGCGCGAACTGTACGCAGGCTATCACATCGGCTTTCCCGAGGCAGCGCACAACAGCCGCAGGACGACGGTCGATCATGGCATTCCAGACGGTCCGGGATTCCTCGTAGCCGGCATCACCGGGCAGGAACAGCGGCCCCCGTAAACGCATTTTCAGACCATCGAAGATGTCCTGCTTCAGATCTAGCTCATGCCCTTGTGTTGTTTTCACTCTCATTGTCCTGGTCCTCTCAGTAATAATTATGTTTAAACATATTCACCTGCAACAGTCCGCCCGCAATAAGATAATTTATTGTTAAAAGATCATATACTTCTGTGCGGTCATTGTACATAGTAATATGAATAATGTAACTGGAGTGTAAAATATTCCCGGGAATTGATTGCAGTTCTTAACAGGTAATATTAACAGTTACAAGGATAGACCTGGCGGGTGCCGCCCCTTTGGGAGCGCATGGAAACCAGCGATTTATTCGTTGGCTTTTTTATCCTCTGCGTGGAACGTCTGCGATTATGCCGGCTGGTCTGCTTTACGGTCTTTTTTCTCCAACCATATCAGGAAAAAGTAATTGACAATGCCCATGACGACCATCGCCAGCAGGAATATTGGGTAAGCCAGCCTCCAATTTCCCGGGCCGGTCATCATCGACCACTCCGACATGCCCCCGATTCCGGCCAGCAGCGTCAGCGGCATGAATATCGTGGTGATAAAAGTCAGGCGCCTGACTGTCTTGTTGGTCAGGTTACCCGTCTGGGCCATCTGGTTGTTCAGCATGGATAAATACATTTCCATCAGACTGGTGACCACGTCGCGCGAGGTCTCGGTCAGTTCGAAAAATATGGTCAGGTGATCGTAAAGGTCGCGATAAAGTAAAAGCGCTTTCTGTTTGATAAAGGGGCAGTCCTTGCGCCAGATCTTGACCAGGATCTCCCGCTCGTGGAAGAGGCTCTTGCGCAGGGCAAACAGGTCCCGGCGCAGGTGCAGCAGCATGGCCGGTTTAAAACCGGCCAGATCCGACAGAATTGTCTCCTCGGCTTCATTCAGTTCGTCCTCGATCGCATCGATGGCTAAAAATTTCTGATCGACTATCTGATCCAGAATGACATGCAAAAGGAAAGCCGGACCCTGCCGGACATTCCCGGGAGCCAGATCCACCAGATGTTCAACACTCATCTGAGTATTGGATCCGCCTGAACCGCGGATATTAACCGTGATCAGAAAATTGGCCCCGATAAAGATATCCGCCTCCCTGATGGTCAGTACTCTGTGGGCATAGTGGAAAGCGTTGAAGAGCATAAAAGCTATACCGGGATAATCATCGATTTTGGGAATCTGAATTTCATCGACACAGTCTTCGATAGAGAGCGGATGAAGTCTAAATGGCTCGATCAGCGCGGAAAGTTCCTCCTTGGTCGGCTGGTAGTAATCCAACCAGACGTACCCTTCGTTCCCGGCCGCAGCGATAACTTCAGCCAGGCTCGCCAGCGGAACAAGTTTCCCGGCTTTACTGATATGGTAATACCGTGCTTCCGACATCAATGACTCCTTTACCTGGTCTATACCCAGACTTTTATATATAAAATAAAGTTAATCTTCTTTTTTTAAATATGCACCAAAATCAAAAAAGCCTAAATATTTTATTGTTTCGACTCGCTTAGTGCTGTATTCTCTTTTGGAATTTATATATTGAAGACTGTGGTACCAGATATAACTTGGACCAAGTGAAAAGTACCAGACCCGGCTTTTACTTAAAAATTGCCGGCCAAAACCGACATCAATTGTAGCAGCCATACCGCCAATCCCGTGTAAACTGTCGGCAGACATGTTAGCAAAATCCGGGTATGGGCCGCCTCCACTAGTAAGAAGCGTTGAGCCGATCTTTGACAAAATATTCGGCTTTTCCGTTCTGCTTAAATAGTTAAAGGAAAAACCAATATTCCCGTAATGAGGAGCACCGCCGGCACTTAGCTCTAAAAAACAATTTTCATTTGGATAATAAGCCAATGAATAAACTATTATCCTGGGCATATTAAAACTTATCCCTACCAACCATTTTGAATGGTGTTGGGCTAAACAATCTTGATTAAATAAGAAAGTAAAAATTAAAGAACCGAGGACAATTCTTTTACTGTATTTTATTATAAGTCTCATTTCTGTATCAGACACAACAATCATTTTTAACAGAAAGGAATATTAATTTAATCGAGGAATTCTAATGGCCTAAATATAAATACAGGATTTGTACGGTCAAATAAAAAAGGTAAAAAGCACAAAGGAGATTGCTTCGTCTAGATGAATCGGGACTCGTGTACTCGGTGGGCAGGTACAAGACCTGCCCTTTCTATGTGCCTCTGTGCCTTAATGCCTTTTTCTCTGTTCTATTGCTATCCTGAAGAAAGTTAATTAATATATCATGACATACTGCCTTCTTCTCAGACGAGTCCTGATCATTCGCATCTGAAATCGGCAAACGATCTAAAACAACAATATAATTTAAGGAGTGATACATGAGGATCATGCTGCTATGTTTAGTTTTAATTCTGATGAGTTGTGAAAATGATACTCCGGACCTGATCAGAATTTATCCGATTCTCACCTCACTGTAACCGGAGACCTCTAATGAATCCTATTCAGCGATAGCCTATTTTGATACCGGTACCTATACATCCGGGGATACTATTAAGGAATATTTTACCATTATGATCATGCCCAGAATCAGCGGGGCTAATCCCTTAGGCATGGCGCTGTTATTTAAATTCAATCCCGAAATTCCGGTAGTACAAAATTACCAGATTGGTGAATATGCAATAGGATCGGATATTCCGGAAAATGAGTTCGGCGGCAGTTTCAGCGGTAGAAATATTACCGATTATTCCGGTTATACCATGACCGCTGGAAATTTAAATATCACGGAAGCGACGACTACTGTAGTAAAAGGCGATCTGGAAATGAGCGGATACTATCGCAAATTATTTGAACAGGATACCACCCGGATTGTGAATATCTCCGGATATTTTTCTGCTACTGAACTGATTAACTGACCAAGTTTTAAAAGAATAATGATTGTGCTATTGTATTTTTAACCGCTGCTGAACGCGGATATTTATCGATATATATTCTACGCCGAAGGCCTGCTTATTCTGCCTTAGCAGAATTTACAGATTTTGATTCATTTGAGTATGATAGATCCCGGGTCCTGTCTACCGCCAGGTCTCCGACATGCCCGGGATGACGATGTAAAACAATCCCATCAGTACTAAGGTACTAAGGTACTTTTTTACTTTGCTTTTTTAACCGTATTCATCCGAGACTAATGAATTAAGCGCGCTGCGTTTATTTCAATAACCGCAGGGCATTTTTATTATAGATTTTTTCCAGGACTTCATCCGGCAGACCCAGGCCGTAAATCATCCAGCGCCCCTGCAGATGATGACCGCCGGCCGGATCGAAATACTCATCATCCGTTTCCAGAAAGCGGTAATAGATTCTATACGCCTCGGCATTCGGCGGTGTATCGGTACCAAACAGCACGCGGTCCTGATACTTGATCAAAAATTTTCGCGCGGTATAAGGCTGGCGGCCCAGTTCATTGATCCGTGCATCGATGTCCACATAAAAATTAGGATACTTGTCCAACCACTCGCCAACCCGCTGCAAATTTTCCGGCAGATTACCCACATGCGCTCCAATAAAAATTGTATTGGGATGCCGGGCAATAACCCGGTTGCGCTGCGCCAGAATCGAATCTTTAACCGGAAACTGCGGCCCGTAAAATGACCAGTTGGGATGGGCGGCCAGTTCATCATAGCGCTCATTAAACTGATCGATCGGTGTGAAAAAAGCATTAGGATCGGAAACGTGTATCTCAACCGGAATGCCAAGTTCAGCACATTCGGCCCACAAAGGATCGATTCTGGGATCATCCACCGGCACTAGTTTTCCGCTTTTATCCCTGATGGTCAATCCCAGGGCTTTGAATATTTTCATCCCTTTAATACCCATTTTGACCGCTTCTTCCAGCCGTTTGGCTTCTTTTAATCCAAAATCAGGCTCATCGATCTTGCTGAAATCAGGTGCAAAAAAAAGCAGGAACCGCTCCCTGGAAACCTCCTGCGAAACACGCAGATGCTCCTGATAAAAATCCTTCGCCGAACGGGCATCCAGACTGACACATTTCCAGACTCCGGCTTTGTCCATTTCTTCCAGATATTGTTTTGTATTTTGCAGATCCCCCAGGTGATTATGAATATCGATCACCGGGAATTTAGGTTTGAGCAGCCTGTGTTTCCTTGACCAGCTAACTGACTTTTCGGTTTCCAGTCCAGCAGTTTTAAGATCGAAGTTTTGAGCAAAGATGCTAGTACTGGAAACAGCAGAAACATAAACAGTAAAAATCTCGCGTATCGGTAACATAAGAATTCCTCCTGTAAATAATTACTAATTACTAATTACAACTATATAACAATTACACTATAATTCATAACGTTTTATTTAAAATCATCTTTCAACTCTTTCTGTTCCAGCTTGT
Organism: Calditrichia bacterium; assembly: GCA_963777955.1. Lineage (GTDB taxonomy): Bacteria > Calditrichota > Calditrichia > JAJRVZ01 > JAJRVZ01 > CAVZSQ01. The sequence continues at coordinate 273,673 of CAVZSQ010000017.1, read as the reverse complement.
CAATTTACCTTGAAAACTTTTGATTGATCACATCGAGCAGTGGTGTCTTATTATCTTTTAGATAATCTCCCAGCAGCGGCCAAATAATCAGTCCGCCGGCATTGTTTTGGATGACATAGTCTGCTTTACGGGCAACGGATTCTTCATCATCAAACGAAATGAGCATATTCAGTGAATTGCTGACCAGATACGGTGCCTGTGCTTTTGGATCCCATAACCTTTCGAACAGATGTCATCTTTTCCACAATTTGTGCATAGCGGATACCATCTTCTTCCATAAAAAGACTGGTATCGGGCCCCTGATGTTCGCCATAGATTTCGTTGCAGTGTGTATACGAATGGCCGAAACAGGCAACACCCAGATTTATTTTTTCCGCGGGAACATGGTGTAGTTGATGATAAAGTTTAAATGCGCCATCCAGGCAGCGGGTTGAGTCCCCCTGTCCCGGGCCGTATAATGCAGAATTATGGTTACTGATCTTACCCCACGGGCCGAATAAATCCCAGGTCATAATATTCAGATAGTCCAAAATCGTGGAAATTTTCTGTACTTCTATATCCGGCAGGTGACCGGCAGCAGCAGGTAAGGAGGCAGATAAAAGATAACTTTTACCAGATGTCTTGCCGAGTGTTTGCAGGCTGTCGCGCACGGTTTGGAGTAACAAGGTGAAATTCTGGCGATCCTGTGGTGTACCGTTATGCCGTACATAACCCGGGAATTCCCAGTCCACATCGATCCCATCAAATCCATATTGCCGGATGTGCCTGACACACCAATGTGCGAAGTTTGCGCGCTTTTGGGGATCGGCTGCAATTTGCGGAAAATGACTGGAATTTTCCCACCCGCCGATGGACAACACTACTTTGCTGCCATGATGTCTGGCCAATTCGATTATCGACCCACCCGGATCGCGGCGTGCAGATAATGAATTCGATTCCCCTAGCAGCAGAAAGCGATCAGCAATCGGATCCATGCCGACAATTTCACCGCTTTCCAGCGGATAAAAAAATGAATAATTAATCACCGTTAATTTATTATAAGGGATATTACCCGGACTAAGCAGTTCCGGGGACTTGTGCCATTGCCAGGATTGATAATATCCGATCACTGCTTTTTTTTGACCCAGCACCTGACCCGCCAGCATCAGGATTACCAGAATACTTACCCAATTTTGAAATCTTCGCATAAAATATTTCCCTCGCTTTTATCTGTCCGGACCTATTCGAAGACCAGGGTCCCGAATTTCTTGTATTCGTGAAAACGCTTATCCACCGGCTGCCACGACCAGTAAGCACTCTCTCCCGTATCATAATCACAACGATAAAAATTGGCCCGCCATTCCGTTCCCGGCCGCGGTGGTACGTTTTGCAACGGCTTGAGCAACCCATACGGAATAAAAAATTCGGCGGTCCACTCGCTGATTTTCGAACCACTTTCTTTGTTTCCGCCCTGAACCGCTGTGGCATGGCGAACCAGGCGGTCTCCTTCGTAATGCCAGGGACGCCACCCCCACAAACTTCCTTCAAAGTTGGGGACTAACAAAACTCAGCTCATGATTCAGTGGAGATAATTCATATTCAAGATAAACAGGATACTTTTCATCCGGCCAGATAAAAACTTCCACTACATCCTCTTTCCACAAGTCCATAAAATCTTCCTGTAAAGAAGCTTTTAATATTCCGTCGCTGCAGCGGAAGAGGAAATATATTCCGCTGTCCGAATAGAGAACCTTGATAGCGGTCTGGTAACCCGTATCTTTTCCTCTTCGCTGCGGCAGGGACAGCCATTCAGTGGAATCCCAGACAAGAAATTTACCATCTCCCGAGACCTGAAAATCTTTTGTCTTTTTGACTTTGAGCACCATCTTATTTCTTTCCTCCGCATAAACTATATTAACAGGGGATAAAGATTTATATGACCAGCCGGTTAAAAAATAAATCAGCATAGTCATGAATATAATCCTTTTAACCATTTCGCTATCCTCCATTAATGATACTGAATATGCAGATAACAATCCGGCCGGTCCGTTGTTTCAAATTCTTAACTCAGATCCCTTTGCGCCAGCCGGCATCAGCAAATGTCTTGAGTTGCACAGTAAACGAATCATCCGGATTAAGCTGCTGGCTGCAGGCCCATTTTACCGGCCGGCGAATTCCTTTCGTCTCAATTTCAGCACGTATTTTAATTTGCTGTCCTTCCATCCCGGCAGGCAGAATAAATGAAGCCTGTCTCAGGCGTCCACCGTAAGGTTGACCAGCATCCAACCCCCCGCCTACCTTTACTTTCCCATCCATACTCTCCACATAAATACGCAGTATCCCCGGCACTCCGGCCACCCCATCATTGGCCACAGCCAGGACAATTTCACTTGTACCGTAACGTTTGCGCTGCCAGATCCAGGACGGACGCACCCGGTATCCCATCCGCTGCTGCAGGATATTAAAGCCATCAGGATGCTTATCATAGAATCCCCGCAGGTTTTCGGCCTCGGTCCAAAGCGCCCAGTAATTTCCTGCAGTATCCAGGACATGGTACATGGCATTTTCACGATCGTTGATACCGGCTTTATCCAGTTCAAGATCTTCCGGTTTATAATGGCGATTTTTCCCTTCCTCCAGAACTACTCCCAGCCATGGCGGCCGGTTGGAGAGACATTCAATCTGAATGGGTTCTTCAATATAGACCAGACTATCCGAACGGAGCCAGCAGCCGGACCGGACAGCCAGGTCCAGACATTCGCGGTTTCCGGTTTTACTGATATCCGGCTGAGTATTGATTACTAACGGCACTTTTTTCCAGGTATCGATTTGCCTACGGGTCATTTCCACCATCGTTTTTTCAGCTGTCAGATAATCAGGAAAAGGATTGGGCAGTGCATTGGTATGCCCTTCCCCCCAGAAGCCGTACATCATCATATCCATGAATTCCACCACGGCCTGTCCATCCAGTTCGGCAGCCAGCAGTTCATTCAATTCCCGGAATGCTTTTTGAAATTCAGGGTGATCATAGCGGGGTTCACGATATTCCCAATTCCCTGATTCGTTCACCTCTTTCTCTCCACGCCGCCGGCCAATTTTCACCAGAGGAATTTTATCCATTAAAAAATCCGGCAGCGATAGTTGCTCAGGTTGAAAATTGGGGCTGGAAAGTTGTACCCGGAATCCCACCCGCAGGTTGTACTGTTTAGCCGCTTCCAAAGTAAGTTTCCAGACCGGGTTCAGATCCAGACGCCCCGGACGTTTTTGGACATCCCGCCAGTCGCAGCGAATATAAAGCAAATCCATGAACGGAAGACTGGCCAGTTTTTCAACACTTTTTTCGAGGGATTCCTTACCCTGGCGTACTGCCAGAGCAGGCCCGTTTTCTTCCCAGGTATAACCAATTAATCCCAACCCGAAGTTTCTGATATGTTCTTTTGAAGGATTAGTCCAGCCGATTGTCTGCCATCCTTCATCCTGTTCAATACCAAAAGGTCCCTGATTAAGTCGTTCTGAAACAAATGGACCTGGTCCGAAATCATAGCCGTCCCAGCGATGGTCCGGAACATCCGCCTGTCCCGGCTTGAAGTTAAGACTGGTCAGTACGGTTACCGCACCAGTGGTTTTCAAAAAGTTTCTGCGATCCATTTTTCATCCTCCCAGATCATTATTTTTAGCATCAACTAAAACCCGGCCCCGGTCATGGTGAATATTTGAGGCAAAATTTTTATTGTAAATCCGCTGCAAATTCAATCTGTTGTCCTGGTACCAGCCGGTCGCCTGCAATGGTCAGTTTCGGATTGGTACCCCCTGCCTTAACCACGAATTGTCTGGCTGAGCCAGATTGTAAATATTTCAACGATTCAACAGCACGGACACCATTAATGCTCACAAAAGCATCGTAGTAAATTGGTGCGACACCGGTATTTAGTACTGTCACCCGTGACTCGGTCGCACTGGTTTCAAAACCGGTAATCTTGAACTTGTAGCCACAAGCCAGGCCATGTTCAGCTATCCGTTCCATTGTTGTCATACGCGGCCATTGTTCGCAAATCATAAAAGTGATACCGAAATTACGTGCCTGTTCAGCCCAGTTTTTTGACACCAGTTCTTCACGTTCTTTGTCAGGGAACAGGATTTCTCCGCCCATAGGGGATTCTTTATAGCGCTCGCGACCAAAAAAAGTCCAGCCTTCCAGATTATACCCCGGCTTCCAGGCCAGGTGGAAAGAATCATCAAAAATACCGAACTTCAGTTTGAGCAATTCGGGCTGCAGCACAAAGGGGGTGCGTTTCCCGTCGTGGGCATCCTTTGAAATCATCCATGGTGTATTTTTAAGTACACTACTAAGGTGTTGGAAGAAGCGGGCTTGAAACTCCTTACTTGGAAAAGTTTTTCCTGGTTCTTCCGGTCCTGAATAAATGTGATACTCAGCCCACAGACCAAAACCGGTTTCCAGAAATGCGAGGCGCGGGTCCTGATCGTACTGCTCAGCAAATTTTTCGTAAAACTCCAGGAAGAAGCGCTGGTATTCCGGATGGGACCAGTCCGGAAAACCAGTATCTCTACCCTCACTTTTAGCCATGGTTTCCTTATAATCCGGTAATGCCTTGATATAGTCCGGAACACTGGTCTCACGGCCGGGATAAGTATCCCAGAATCGCAGTACGGCCTGATGCCCGCGGCTGGCCGTGGAATTCAGTTTGCGTTCGACCGCATTCCAATCGTAGACCCCCTTTTCGCTGACCACATCGCAGTAGCGCATGTAGGAATATTCCAGCTGGATGGCAGTACTAAAACTGTTTTTCGAATCTTCCCACATCACAATACCGGTCATTGGCTGGACGTGGGTGATCTGACTTTTAAGTGCAACAGGCCCGCCAGGTGTCTTCCGCTGCTTGCGCAGTTAAAGTAATGTAACAAATCGTAAATAATAAAATACCAAAGATCATTTTCCCTAATTTCATCGGATCCTCCATCCGTATTATTTTAAATATCTGCCCGGCATGGGCGCACATAAAATGCGCCCATAAAGACCCACCCCTTTATCCCCTCCCTTTCAGTCCTTGGACTGAAAGGGAGGGGACAGAGGGGAGGGTTATTTTAAATACCTGCCCAACCACTCATACACCGTATCCCACCATACCTTTGCATTCTGCGGTTTCTGCACAAAATGATCTTCGTCGGGAAAATACAACAGCCGCGAGGGTACCCCCTGCCGCTGCAGGGCGGTGAACATCTGCAATCCCTGCGTGTAAGGCACCCGGTAATCATTTTCCCCATGCACGATCAGCATCGGCGTTTTGAAATTGCCGGCCAGCCGTCCGGGCGACCACTGCTGATAGGTTGTATTTTCCTGCCAGGGCAATCCGCCGAATTCCCACTCCGGGAACCATAATTCTTCGGTGGCTCCGTACATGCTGATCTGCTCATAAATGCCGTCATGGGAAATCAGGCATTTATAGGGATTCTCATGCCCGGCAATCCAGTTGACCATGAATCCGCCGTACGAAGCGCCGGCGGCTGCCAGGCGCCCGCCGTCAACATAGTCGTAATGACTGAGCACGTATTCAGTACCCTTGACCAGGTCCTGGTAAGGATAGTCGCCCCAGTGCCCGGAAATGATATCGGTAAACTTCTGTCCGTACCCCCTGCTGCCATGAAAATTGATCCAGTACACCACGTACCCCGGCGCAGCAAACATCTGGTAATTCCAGCGGAAATGAAAGTTGTTGTTCCAGGCCCCCTGCGGTCCGCCGTGAATCAGATGCACAGCCGGGTATTTTTGCCCCTGAACAAAACCCGGCGGTTTCATAATAAATCCCTGCACGCTGTCCCCCAGCGCACCCTTGAACCAGAATTCTTCATACCCGGGCAACTCAAACCTGCCCAGGTTTTCTGTATTAAAATGAGTCAACTGGGTAAGTTTCCTGTTCCGCAGATTATATCTGAATATTTCCGCCGGATAGCGGGTGCTTTGCCCGGCGAAGACCAGTTCATCTTTATTTAAAAACTTCACCCCGCTGACATAATGACCCTTTAATACCGCCTCAATTTTCTTCGTTTTCAAATTCACTTTATAAATTGAAACGTTCTCTGCTTCTTCAGTTGTGAAATATATATCGCGGCCGTCCGCAGACCAGATAATTTCGTCAACCGAAAGAGTGAAACCGACCGTCAGTTCTGCAGTTTCTCCTGTCTTACGTTTATACAACATCAGTCGCTGCCGGTCAGCTTCAAAACCGGCGCGTTCCATGGAAGTATAAGCGATATAAACTCCGTCAGGCGAGTAATGCGGATTACAATCATTACCCGGACTAATACTTATTTTGGTCAACTTATTTTCCGGCAGATTATAAAGAAAGACATCATTATTAGTACTGGTGGCAGGTTCGGGATCATGATTGGAGACAAAACATATCTCCCGGCCATCCGCCGAAAAACAATAATCATGACTGCTGCCCAGGGCGATCGGCGGAGTGTGATAGGCACCGGGAGTGATATCTTCAGCCTGTGCTTTCTCCCGGTTGTATAAAAAAAGATGTCCGAATTCCCCTTCCAGCCACTCGTTCCAGTGCCGGTACAGTAAATGGTCAATAACCCTGGCTTTGGATTTACTTTTCTTCTTTTGTTCACTGCTCTGCTGAATGCTCTCTTCACCGCTACAGGCCGGATCGACCATTCGCTGCAGCAACAGGTTTTTATTATCCGCCGATAGTGTGAAACCGGAAATGTCTCCGTATAAATCGGTAACCGCCCTAGCCTCTCCGCCGTTTAACGGTAATCTCCACACCTGGCTGGTGGTACCCCGTTTGGCCAGAAAATACAAATATACATCATCCAGTCCGATCTGCGGATCGGTGCTGGCAGCAATACCGCCGGTCAATTGGCGTAAATTACTTCCATCCGCATCAATCCGCCAGATTTGTGTTTCGTATTTATTTTCCGCCAGCAATGCTTTTTTAACGGTGAACACCATAAACTTGCCGGATGCGGAAACCTGCGGCGGTCCCAACCGGTTGACCGCAAAAAAGGTAGAAAAATCAATTGGCGAATCGGTAATTACCGCTCCGCTGACTGCCGGTCCGTCAGCATAAACAGATCCGAGTATAACCAGACCCAGTATTAAAGTCAGTATTTTCTTCATCCCCATTCCTCCTTTATACTAATTTCTGGTCTTAACTTTAAATTATTTATATCGTATAAAATCACGACCATTGGTCACTTATCTTAAAATTTATAAAAATTACCAATTACAAATTACATAATTTACATTTTATTACAATAACATCAGCCGGACAACACAAACTCCCTTTTAATCTACTATAATTTTTATATTTAAAGTGTTAAATCAGAATTAGTAACACAATGCACTTTTTCTTATATTATCAGATCAAAAAATAGTTGTACAGAGAATTTAAATCCCTTCGGCCGACACTGATTGATGGAGTTAGAAATGACCAAGCAAACCAAGGACAAGGAGCGCAGGCAGTTTAGCCGTATCGTTTTCACACTGGATGACGGCATTGTGGGCTTACTTGATCCTCCCGGAGTAAAGGGGGGTCAACCTATCACCGCCCAGGTGCTGAATCTCAGTGAGGGGGGATTGCAATTGACTTTCAATACAGTACTGAAACAACGCATCAAGGAGGGGGATCGTTTATTGCTTACCGAGATTCGCGGTGCTCATGCCGCCGAAGTAATTGTCAATGTGGATACCGAAGTGCGCTGGATATCGCGTTCACAATTATCTGAAAAAATAGGGCTGGGCTGCGAATTCAAAAACCTGCTGAAAGATACCAGACAGAAGATCAACAAAATAATCGAATTCTGGTATCTGCAACGGATTCAAGCCGATGAGACCAGTAGTCAGAAGAAATAAAAATTTTCCACCCTTCGATTTTCACGGCAAAACAGTGCTGGTAACCGGGGGCAGCCGGGGTATCGGCGCTGCCACGGTTGAAATGTTCGCCCGGCTGGGTGCCAGCGTGGCCTTCAACTATCAATCCAATCCGCAAGCCGCTGCTAAAGTACTGCGTAAAATCAGGAAATATTCCACCGCAAGTTTTACTCAACGCTGTGATGTTGCCGATTATGCCCAGGTCGAAAATTTTGTTAATATCACCGGCGAAAAATTTAAACATATCGATATCCTGGTCAATAATGCCGGTATCTGGGAAGGCGGGGCCATTGACCGGTTGAGCCGCAAGGACTGGTTGCATACCATGCAGGTTAATCTGGACGGTGTATTTTATTTTACCAGGTTAGTAGTGGCCCATTTGAAAAAAAGCAGGCGTCCCGGCGATATTATTTTTATAGCTTCCACCGCCGGACAGCGCGGTGAAGCCTATCATTCCCATTATGCCGCCACTAAGGGGGCCCTGATCAGCCTGACCAAATCGCTGGCGGTGGAACTTGCTCCTTTTAAAATAAAAGTTAACTGCGTGGCCCCGGGCTGGGTGGATACTGATATGTCGGCCGACGTTCTGCGCCTGCGCCATGAGAAAAAGAAAATTTTGGCCACCATTCCGCAGAGACGGATACCGCTGGCTGCCGAAATTGCTGCTCCGATTGTCTTTCTGGCTTCGCCCTGGGCCTCGGCCATCACCGGCGAGATACTGAATGTCAATGCCGGCAGCGTACTCTGCGGTTAACCAGCAGGATGGTGCTTTTGTACTGATGAATTGTTACTGTACTGTGAAAGAAATCTGAAAGATTTCTATATTATAACTGGGGGCACCACCCCCAGGAACTAATCACATAGCAGGTACTGATTATGAATCGCGAACAAGCCCTACAGATTCTATATGAATACACCAGGACCGATCCCCTGCGCAAGCATGCCTATTCAGTCGAGGCTGCCATGCGGGCTTATGCCAAAAAATACGGGGAGAACGAGGAACTGTGGGGTGCCATCGGTCTGATCCATGACTTTGATTATGAAATGTATCCGGATCAACACCCCGGGAAGGGGAGTGAGATCCTGACCGAAAAGGGTATGCCTGAAGATATCCGCAGGATCATTCTCGGACATGCCGATTTCAGCGGAGTTCCGCGCGATACCCTGGCAGCGCGGGTATTATATGCCGTTGATGAATTGTGCGGATTTATTATCGCAGTAACCCTGGTGCGGCCTACCCGGTCACTGAGCGAAGTCACAAGTATCGTCCGTGCTGAAAAAAATGAAGGACAAGCGCTTCGCTGCCAAGGTAAACCGGGAAGAGATCATTAAGGGCGCAGCAGAACTGGGGGTTGAACTTGATCAGCATATCCAGTTTGTGATCACGGCACTCGTGCCCGTTGCCGCTGAACTTGGTTTGAATCCTTAATAGATTATGAAGCGACAAGATTTAGTAGAATATCTTAATACGCTTTTAAATATCAGTGAGTTTAAGGATACCTGTCCCAATGGATTGCAGGTCGAGGGCCGCGAGGAAATTTCCAGGGTGATCACGGCGGTCAGCGCTTCGCTGGAACTGTTCGAACGGGCAGTTCACGAACGAGCCGAGGCCGTGATTGTCCACCATGGCCTGATCTGGGATTTTGAGCGCCCCTTGTACCGGGGCAGCTACCGTGAGCGGATCCGCTTGCTGTTAACCGAAAATATTAATCTGCTGGCTTACCATCTGCCGCTGGACGCGCACCCGGAAATTGGCAATAACGCCCAACTGGGCCAGGCGCTGAATCTCAAAAACCTGCAACCCTTTGCCGGCCGGCATGGTGACTATATCGGCATCCGCGGTACCGCCGAAGCTGTTCCCAAAGACAGTCTTTTTTGTCAAGATTGAAGCCCTGATCAACCGCCCGATTCTGGTTTTTCCTTACGGGCCGGATTATATATCCAAAGCCGGCATCATCAGCGGCGCTGCCCAAAAAGATATAACCCGGGCTGTGGCCGAAGGCCTGGATATATTCATCACCGGTGAAGCCAGTGAGCATATCATGCATTATGCCAAAGAAGAAAAAATTCATTTTGTCGCTGCCGGTCATTATGCTACCGAAAAATTCGGCATCATGGCTTTGAGCGATCATCTCTCCCGTAAATTCCCGCTGCAGGTCAAATTTATTGATATACCAAACCCGGTTTGAACTGATAAATCCCTGCTGCCCCCGATCAATCAGATCGCTCAATATCAGGGAATATTTTGCATTCCATCTGCGTCAGAAGTCATAAAAGCGGGAAATATATCCATGTCCAAAAAACTTTCGACCGAGGAAATCGCAGCGCAACTTCAGGAATTGCCGGATTGGAATTATGTCGACAATGCCATTCAGAAAGAATGGGTATTCAAGGATTTCGACAGCGCCATAGCTTTCGTCAATGTGGTGGCCCAACTTGCCGGACAACAGGATCATCACCCGGATATTCTTAATAGTTACAACCGGGTGCAATTGCGTTTAAGTACCCACTCGGCCAAAGGCCTCACCCACCGTGATTTCCAGCTGGCCAAATCGATCGATCAGTCTTCTAGTTTCTGAGGACCTGAGTTCCTGAGTACCTGAGTACCTGAGTACATTCCGCCTGTACTATAATCAGCGGTATCTGTTCGCGATGACCTCCGACTTTGTCCCTTTGTCCCTTTTGTCCCTTTTTATATCAATTAAAGTTGCAACATATTCTCATTGCTGCCTAAATTTTCATGAAAATTCAATCTGGCACAAAGGAGTAAGCATGTCCCTCATCAACAAACTTATCGTGCTCTCTCTACCTCTGGTACCCAAATTTATAGTTCATCTTTTTGCCAAAAAATATATCGCCGGTCTCCGTCTGGCCGATGCTGTCAAAACAATCCAGGACTTAAACGCCCGGGGGATGTGCGCTACCATTGACCTGCTCGGCGAGGAAGTTAAAAACAGGGATGAGTCTTTACAGGTTGTAAGCGGTTATAAAGAAGTATTGGCTGCCATCGCCCGGCATAAGTTGGATTCGAATATCTCGGTTAAACCGACCCACCTGGGATTAAAAATCGATAAAGAATTCTGCTATAATAATATCCGCGAGGTAGTGCTGGAAGCCAAAAAAAATAATAATTTCGTCCGGATTGATATGGAAGATCATACCTGCACTACGGACACCATTGAAATATTTTTACGGTTGCAGCGGGAATTCAAAAATGTCGGTGTAGTACTGCAGGCTTATCTGCGCCGGACCGTGGCTGATGTCAATTTACTGCTGGAACATAAAGCAAATCTGCGTTTGTGCAAAGGCATTTATGTGGAAGCGCGCGATATTGCCTACAAGGATCCGCAGATTATCAACGACAACTATACCTTGTGCCTGAAAAAATTACTGAAGTCGGGATGTTACGTCGGCATCGCCACCCATGATGAAAAACTTGTCTGGCAGGCCCTGGCCCTGATCGACAAACTCAAACTTAAAAAAGAGGACTACGAGTTCCAGATGTTGCTGGGAGTTGACGAACAGTTGCGCAGTATAATTGTGGCTGCCGGCCATCGTTTGCGGGTTTATGTGCCCTTTGGTGAAAAATGGTATGCATACTCCAGCCGGCGCCTGAAGGAAAATCCCAATATTGCCGGCTACGTACTAAAGGATATATTCAGTTGAAACTATTTTTGACACACCCAGATACGCAGATCTTCCGGCGCCAGCGTAAAATTAAATTTGCTGCCGCCTTTTAACCTGGATTCTCTTCTGCCCCGAATACCTTTCAGCGGATCAATATGGTCAACCGTGGCAACTAACCGCCAACTGCTGCCGTCCGGTAATTTTATTCCGCTGAATTCCCCCGCCACGGTGTCGGTATTGATCAGCACCAGAATTTTTTCATCGACCAGATATCCCAGCAACCTGGGATTTCCGGGTTCAAACCAGCGATAATAGTTGCCGGCCGGCGGTACTTCTTTTATGCGGAACACCCTGCCGGCGTCGCTTTTCCTCAGCGCAATCAATCCCCGCCAGAAATCATACATGTTTTTATAATTACAGGTAATGACCCCCTGATCGTCCCCGGCGCTTTTCCCCTTGGTCTCCCAGCCAAAGGCATTCGCTGCAGCCAGATTATAGGTATCCCGCTTCCCGTGAAAATACAGGTAGGCGTTCTGAAATTTTATTTTATGTTCTGCTAAGGGGGCCTGGCTTTTATTGCGTAAAAACTCTGTTCCGCCATGCATTACAATCGGTCCGACGGTTGTGAACAACAGGGTCGCCGCAATTTTGACCCGGTTTTCTTCGACCCCCTGGCGGGCATCCCAGTCTGTTTTGGCAAAACGGTCGGCCAGCGTCCAGTTATCATGAATATCCAGATAACTGATCCCGTCCAGCGGGGTATCGTCCTCGGGAAATCCGGCGCTTAATGCTTTTTTAGCATTTTCACGGTCGCCATTGCCCCCGGCATAACCGCGATCCATCCATTTATCTTCGGGATTTGAGGGAGGTCCGCAAAAGGCGTTGCGCGATTCATCCTGAAAAAAAGTAATGGGCGCATCGGCCTTGTACCAGTCCCAGTCAGGATTACTTTCGAATTCCGGATCTGCTGAGGCGATCCATGGTTCACCATAAATGATTATATCCGGCCCCACTATACGCCGAAGATTGAGCAGGGTCTGCTGGTCGGTCTGTCCGGCCAGGTCGATGCGGAAACCATCCACGCCGTATTGATTTATCAGATTTGTGCATTGATCATACAACCAGCGCTGCACCATCGGCCTTTGTTCGGATTTAACTTCTGTGCCATATTCACCGATATAATCCAGGTTTTTATCGGTCCGGTAATAATACGGTTTATCGATAACTGAAAAATTGAAAAAGTCCATGCGGCCGTCCATGCGCTCGCCGGTATGATTAAAAACCAGATCGACAATTACGGCCATCCCGGCATCATGGAGGGCCTCCACCAGGTCACGAAACTGCTGATTTTGTGCACCCCACTCGCTCCCTTTTTCCCGGTATCTGCTCTCAATGGCAAAAAAGTGGGTGGTGCGGTAGCCCCATTCATAATTTTCTTTGTTGATACCCTGCTCGATCATGAACGGATCATTCAAAAAATATTTTTGCCACTCCTGATCCGGAAAGTGTAAAAACTCCTGGACCGGCTGCAGATGCACAACATTGATGCCCAGTTCGACTAAATGATCAAAACCGATCTTTTCACCTTTTTTATTTTTCAGATTTTTTTCAAAAAAGGCCGTAAAGGTAGCTTGCTTTTTTTCCGCTACCGGCAGCAGACGGGTGAAATCCTGTACATGTACTTCATAGGCAATCACATCCTCCATGGCCGGACGCCCCCCTTTGACCGGTCTTGGTGGTTTTATGTCCGGCCAGATACGGCAGGGCCCGAAACTGTCGACGCTGACCTGGCCGTAGGGATCACTTATATGTACAGGAACTTTTTCATAAAAATTATTCCCCGGTTCATCCGGGCCGTGAACGGTATAGTCGTAATATAAACCGTTTAAATTCCCGGCCAAACTGACTTCCCACACGCCGTCCCGGTCCACTGTCAGGAGCTGCCGGCTAAAATATTTTTCTCCGGGATTATGGTACAAGTACAAATTAACCGCCGTGGCCCTGGGAGCGAACAGGCGGAACCAGGTGCAATTGGCAGTGACATCATAGCGGGCTCCTAATTTTTTCCCGGAGTACAGATATTTAGTCCAGCCTTCATAGGACACCAGTGTTTTTACATCATGCACTTTATCCTGCAGGTAATAAACCCGCCGGATATCCAGGTCCTCTTCGGGATATACTTGTATCTTTCCCGGCATGAGATAAAATACCTGCAGTACTTTGATTTCCCGGTTGTAAACATCGCTCAGACGGTAATCGGCAGGATCCAGGGAAACAGACCTGCGGCCGCCGGAAATACAGGCACGGATATCACGCGGTCCCGCAATTTCTGCTTCTAAATTGATACGATTCGTATCGTCCAGGACAATCAGATTACCCCCTTGTTGATTCCTTGCTGCGGCGGGTGGCTGCAACCAGGTACCGCTATCGATTCTGAATTTAAATTGGGCCTGGGATTCAATTTCCCTGGTAACCTTTAATTTCCATACTCCTGCTTCCCGTTGATCTTTTTGCAGATGCCAGCTGCTATCCTGCAGATTATGGTCCCAGTTGCGAAACGATCCTTCCACAATAACCCGTGCAGGTTTAACCTGATAGATCTGTTCATCAAAAACAAAATAGAACTGATCTTCGTGATATTTATAACCCTGTATTCTTTCGCCGCTGGAATAACCGGCCTGGCCCAGTACTATTGCACTCAGGAAAAAAATAATCAGGTTAGCAATCATTTTCATGGTCGGCCTTCCTTTGAGCAGGTTTCAACTTTACTGATCATTCATCTGGTTAAGGATATCATCGCGGACAATCAACAGTATACCCGACTGGGGAACAATAAGATATTTCTTGCCTTCAAATTCTATTTCCACCGAGGTCTTGCGCAGGAACAGGATATAATCCCCTTCATCAACCTGCAGCGGCAGGTATTTGGCGTCCTGTTTGGCGGTACTCCACGGTTCATCGGAAACTGAACTGGGATCCGGCAGCGGGTAACCCGGGCCGGTCTTTACCACATAGCCCCCCTGAATCCGCTCCTTTTCCTCCATACCCTGCGGCAGGTATAAACCAAAGTTGGTTTTTTGCTTTGATTCATCAGGCAGGACCAGCACACGGTCGCCGACCACGATGAGTTGTTTTTTGGGAGATGTTTTTCTGCTGCCCATATTGAAAACCTCTGTATTGAATTCTGGTTGCTGGTCCATAATCTAACAATTTATTCAATCCCTTTTCAATGTTAAAATAATATAGTACCTGAGTTCCTGAGTACCTGAGTTCCTGAGTAACCCACCCCTTTCATCCCCTCCCTTTCAGTCCGGCAGCCGCCGGACTGAAAGGGAGGGGACAGAGGGGAGGGTCAGGAACTGGACTAAGGAACTAAGGAACTCTTTTGAAGAAGCAATCCATTTAAAAAATGCTTAAATTAGCACCACCGGGCAATAAAGCAAATCAATAACTAACAGTAAAGCGGAGCAGATCTATGGCCAGGAATAAACAAGTACATGTTGCTTTATTGGGTTGCGGCAAGTTGGGCCAGGGTATCTATAAACTCTGGCTGGACCGGCATCCTAAAATTCTGGAGCAGGCCGGGATCGATCTCAATATCAAACATATCCTGGTCAAGAATATCCGTTACAAACGCGATTCGGCAATTCCGACTACGATTCTCACCGATAATGTCAATGCCATACTAAAAGATCACGATATAAAAATCGTAATTGATGCCATGGGCGGTATTGAACCAACCTATGGTATAATCAAGAAATTTCTGGCCCAGGGTTGTCATCTGGTCTCGGCTAACCGGGCTCTGCTGGCCAGCAAGATAGGTGAGATTTTTGAACTGGCCCGTTCCAAAAAGGCTCATTTACAATTTAATGCTGCCCTGGGCGGAGGCATTCCAATCATTCACACCATTCGCCGCGACCTGATCGCCAGCCGCATCCTGGGCATCTGGGGAGTAGCCAGCGGGACCTCAAATTATATTTTGAGTGAAATGACCCGTACCGGTAAAAGTTTAAAAGAAATACTCAATTCCCCCGAAATACACAAACTTTCAGAAAGTCATATGTTGCTGGATTACGAGGGATCTGATTCAGCGCAAAAATTATCCCTGCTGGCGGCCACGGCCTTCGGCACCCAGGTCAATTATCTGCAGGTCTATGCCGAAGGAATATCCGCACTAAAACCGATCGATATCAAGTTTGCCGCTGAGTTTGGTTACCAGATTAAATTGCTGGCTATTATCAAGGACCGTAAATCCGGCCTGGAATTACGGGTTCATCCCACCCTGGTACCCAAAACTCATCCGCTGGCTTCAGTCGATTACGATTACAACGCCATATTTATCCAGACCGACACCATTGGTGAATTTATGCTTTACGGTAAAGGTGCCGGGGTTTATTCGGCGGCAACCATGGTAATCCGCGATCTGGTCGACGTGGCAACGTCCCTGCAGACTTCCCCGCAGTACATGTATGAATTTCCGGTCTGGAAAAATAAACCGGTAATCCCGGTCACGGATATTATTTCGCATTACTATCTGCGTTTCACCTGCCTGAATGTTCCCGGTGTCATCGGCAGTATCGCCACCATACTTGGCGGGAATAAAATCAATATTGAATCCACTCATGCTTCTGCCAATAGTACGAAAAATCAGGAGAAGAACAGTTTCGTGCATATTTTTACCGAACCGGCTCCGGAGCATGATATCATCAAATCGCTGAACACGATCAGGAAATTGAAAGTAGTCCGTGGTGAAATAAAATTATTCCGCATCCTGGGAGAATCATCCTATGGCATCCGTGATATTACTACCTGATAAAAAATATAGCGTCGGTAAAATAATCGGCGTTGGTCAAAATTATGCTCAACATGCCGCGGAGATGGGCGGCTCGGGGAAAAATCCGCCGGTGCTGTTTTTAAAACCCCCTACCGCCATCCTGGCCGAAGGCCAGCCCATAAAACTTCCGGGCTACAGCAACAATGTCCAGCATGAGGTCGAACTGGCCCTGTTAATCGGCAAAACCGGCAAGGATATCGCCGCCGGGGACTGGCGGCAGTATCTGGCCGGCGCCGGGATCGCCCTGGACCTGACCCTGCGCGATCTGCAGCGCCTGGCCAAAGACCGCGGTGAACCGTGGAGTGTGAGCAAGGGCTTCGATGGCGCCTGCCCGGTCTCTGCCTTCACACCCCTGGACCAAATCAAGAATCTCAATAACCTGCGGATCGAGCTGGAGGTGAATCACCTGCCCAGACAAAGTGCCTCTACTGCCGAAATGATCTATCCGGTAGAACGGCTAATTGCCTACATCTCCGGATATTTCACCCTGGAGGCAGGAGATATTATTTTAACCGGAACCCCGGCCGGTGTCGGCAAAATCGTTTCCGGCGATCTGCTGCAGGCCAGAATTGAAGGACTGGGGGAAATTAAGTTTAAGGTGGCTTGAGTGAATAGACCCGGTATGTGTAATGACCAAATTCCAAATACCAAATTCCAATGAGCCAGTGGTCAGATCCGCCGGACAGCGTGATTAACAATTACCAGTTACCAATTACAAATTATAAATTGTAAGATTAAACATACAGTTGTAGAAAAATATGAGCGAAAGCACAGCTTCCAAATTTGCCACCCTGGTCGAGGTTATCGAAAAACTTCGCCGCGAATGTCCCTGGGATCGCCAGCAGACAGCCGGGTCCCTGCGCCAGTACATCCTGGAAGAAACCTATGAAGTGCTGCAGACCATTGACCAGGCTGACCATGATAAACTGAAAGGGGAACTGGGAGACCTGCTGTTGCAGATCATTTTGCAGAGTGTGATAGCCGCCGAACAGAACCATTTTACCCTGGAACAGGTTATCGAGGCGATCACGGTCAAAATGATCGAACGCCATCCCCATGTCTTCAGCAATCTTCCGGTAAACGGCGTCAAGGATATTCTCCATAACTGGGAACAGATAAAGCGAAACAAGGAAAAGCGATCCTCCCTGCTGGCCGATATCCCGCTAAATTTGCCCGCTCTGCTGCGGGCCCAGCGCATTCAGGAAAAGGCCGCCACCGTGAATTTTGACTGGCCTGAACTGAGCGGAGTCCTGGATAAAGTAGAAGAGGAAATCAGGGAACTTAAACAGGCTTTACAGAAAGAAGATCGCGCGAACATGCAGGAAGAACTGGGGGATATTATTTTCAGCCTGGTCAATTTATCGCGCTTTCTGGGATTGGCAGCTGAAGATGCCCTCAGGCTGACCAATGAAAAATTTATCAAACGCTTTCAGTTTATCGAAGAATATTTTAAGCAGGATTATGAAAAAATGAAACAGGCTAAACTGGCTGAACTGGACCTGATCTGGAATAAATCCAAGGAGCACTAAACTGATGCCGGCGCATGACCAGTCCACGATCGTGGATTTTATCGAATCGCAATCCGGGTGTTTGAACGAGCAGAACATGCCGGAGCAATTCTGCCGCTATCTGCAGCAAAAATTTCCCGATCTGGCATTTGCCCTGCTGCAGCATTCCTATTCACCCTGGCCTTACCGGATCAGCACACCCGGTGTTTTTGCCGAACAGGCCCTGCAAATGCTGACCGGCCTGGATCTGAAAAAATATGCCTTCGGCGACCGCGGTGGCCGGGAACAATCTTTTTACGAACTAAAGGATTATTTTATTTTCCCCTTTAAAGATCACCGGCAGCGCGTAACTTACATACTGTTGGCTGCCCGGGCCGGCCCAACCGCCAAACAGGCCCTGATCAGTTTAACCGGCCAGGCGCAGAATATGTTCAAATACCTGAGCCACGCCGCCCATCTCTCGGCCGTCGCCGCGCACAAACAGTGCGGGGCATATATCAGCAATATAACCCACGATTTTAATTCGCTGATCGCCATTATATCCATATTGGATGTTCAAAATGACAGCGTGCAGCAGAAATTAATTTATGGGAAAAGGCTGACCCGTGACTTTCTTTTTTACCTTTCTGAAACCGAAATGTCCAGGATTTCCATCACTGTTCACGATATGCTGCTGGCGATTCTGCTTAATTTTTCCACCCCTGTCGAAATTAAAGATAACAGCCCTGCGGCGGCTCAGGAACCGATGCGCCTGTCAGTTGATCTGGAACTGATCAACCGGGCCCTGCTGGCGGTTCTGGAAAATTCAGTCTATTATGCCGGACTGGTGCACGGCAAAGCTCAGATTAATTTTAACCGTTTAAGCAACCGTTCTCTGTTTATTCCTCATGACTGGGTACAATTGAATATCATTAATAACGGCCCGGCCATACCGGCAGAATTCCTCGGCAAAGTCAAAGAACCACTTTTTACCACGTTAAAGGACCAGGGCAAGGTCGGCATGGGACTGGCCATCGCCGAAAAAATCATTCAGGCCCATTACGGAAACCTGTCGATCGGTAATATCGCCAGCGGCGGCGTACAGGTCACCATCTGTTTACCTCTGGAAGAAGAATATGCTGAAAAATAAAATTTTAATTATTGAAGACAATTTAGTCTGGCGGGAAAGTTATAAAAAATGGCTGGGTGATCAGTATGTCTACCGCGAAACCAGCGAGGTTGACCAGGCCTTAAAAATTTTTAGCGAAGAACTCCCCGACCTGGTTATTCTTGACCTGGGCATTCCCCGCATCGAAGACGGTTTCGTTGTGCTGGAACGGATAATGGCCGCCGGGACAGATGCCGAAGTAATTGTGATCACTTCTTCCCGCGATCATCAGGTCGCCCTGGAAGCCCAGCAGCGGGGAGCTAATTCATATTTTTCCAAAGGAGAAAATATTCAGGAGGAATTGCCTTTCCTGGTCAGCCGGGCCTTCAAAATGCTGAGCTTAAAACGCGAGAATAAAAAACTGCGGCAGCGTCTGGACCGGGTATTTAATTTCGAAGATATCGTGGCGGTCAGCAAACCCATGCAAAATATCCTGGCCCTGATCGAAAAGATCAGTAAAAGCACTGAAACCGTTCTGATTACTGGCGAATCCGGGGTGGGCAAGGAAATAATTGCCAGGCATATTCACGCCCGCAGTAAAGCGCACAAGGGTCCGTTTATCGCCATCAATTGCGCGGCCATGCCGGAAACCCTGCTGGA
Organism: Calditrichia bacterium; assembly: GCA_963777955.1. GTDB lineage: Bacteria > Calditrichota > Calditrichia > JAJRVZ01 > JAJRVZ01 > CAVZSQ01. Next base: position 254,078 of record CAVZSQ010000017.1, on the reverse strand, counting down.
AAATGAACTGTTCGGCCATGAGAAAGGGGCCTTTACCGGAGCCACCGATCTGAAGAAGGGCCAAATCGAACTGGCCGCAAAAGGAACACTCTTTTTAGACGAGATCGGCGATATCCCGGTCAGTTTGCAGGCGAAATTATTACGGGTGCTGCAGGAGAAAAAGTTTTATCATCTGGGCGGTTCCACGGAAATAAAATCGGATTCCCGCCTGATCGCCGCAACCAATAAAGATCTGAATCAGGAAGTCAAAGACAAGCGATTTCGTGAAGATCTGTTCTACCGGCTCAACGTGATACCCATCCACATTCTGCCCTTGCGCTTCCGGCCGGATGATATCCCGGCACTGATCGATCATGTCACCCAGAAATATTGCCAGGAAAACGAATTGCCCTTGCCTAAAATTGATCCGCAGTTGATCAGTTTCATGTCAAAACTGAATTGGGAAGGAAATATCCGCCAGCTGGAAAATACTTTAAAACGAATGCTGATCCTTAATTCCAGTACCCTCAGTCTGAGCGACCTGCCGGCAGAGTTGAAACAAAGTGACGATATTTTTCTGCAGCAGGCCTTGCTGCGCAAACATACTCTGGACGATATATCGCGGGATTATGTCCATACCGTGCTGGCCCACTTTAACGGGAATAAAAAAGAAGCCTGTAAATTCCTGAATATAAATTACCGCACCCTGCAGAATAAACTGCAGGACTAACACTTTTGTATTTTTTACAATTACCCTGATCTTTAAATTGTATTTTATACAATCGACCCGATCTAAAAGGTATCTATCCCCTTATTTAACTATCAGTTAGCGATTATACAACTCAACTTATTGTTATTATATAAGTTATAGTCTGGCACGGTTCTTGTCTTTAATATTTCAGCAGATGAAGAGGAAGATTTCATGATGACAAATAATATACTGGAAAGCAAAGTCGATATTAATGCTCTGTCCGATGAAAACGGGCGAAGGTATTATAATATCCGGGTCATTTTTTCGGAAACCGATGCGCTGACGGTTTATCGCAACAGCATCGATGAAATACTGGAAGATCTGCCCAAAGTTCTGGATTCAGCGATTCGGGCCAGAATTATTCATGACAAAGAATTCTGTTAAATAGAAGGAATCACGATGAAAGTTATGATTTGTGACGGGGATGCCGAACGGGCCAAGGTTCTAAACGATCTGCTTAATGTCTACAAATTACAACTGATAACCATTAACAGAAATCTTGATCTGTTTAAACAGATCGAAAATCATAAACCGGCTATTATTATTCTCAACGAGCAATTCGCACCCAAGCTCGGCAGCGCAATGCTGACCCGTTTGCGTTCCAATCCGGTGAGTAAACGAATTCCGATTATATATATTTCGGCAGGGGGACAACTGACCGACAGCACCAAGTTGCAGTCCGATTCACTGATCGCCCTGATGCAGGAACCGTTCAAGATAAAATTCCTGCGCCATTGCATTGACCGCTGGACTACTTTCCGCAGTCTGCATATGCGGCAATAATTAAACAGAGGAGAAATTTAACGAGTAAAAGAAGCATACTAAAGCCCTCATGATACACTCCTGAAGGACTCTTTACTTCTGCGACACGAAGTAAATTTGTTCAGGGTCATCCCCAAGCCCCTTAATTCCCTGACCAAATGTGAAGCGTAAAGAGTCCTTTTCCTTTATAGGCAATCGCTTTAAACATCGCTGGATTTGGCGGGCTCGCTGGTCTGGCGGCCGAAGGTGCTGCTGAAGACCTGGGCCCAGGTCTTGACCTCGTCCAGAACAGCATTGTTGTATTTATAGGGCAGGCTATGCTCCAGGGTCAGCGCTCCGAAAACGCGCTCCTCCACCAGCAGCGGTACGCCCAGAAATGAGCGGAAACCGTAATTGGTCTTTTCCTGTTTGGTATAACGCGGTATAAAATACTCCCCTTTTTCCAGGTCTTCAATCACATACGGTTTCTTCTTGCTGATGACCCAGCCGGTCAAGCCTTCATCCACCGGAAATTCCACATTCTCGGCGAATTCATCCCCCTGGCCGATCACTTTTCTGATGACGGCAACATTCGAATTGGGTTTGGCCAGACTGATCGTCAGCCGCGAAGCCTCAAATTGATGTGCCATGACCCGGGCAAATTTTTCCAGGGCCTGGGCAATCGTTTTACTGCTGTTCAGATCCACAGCCAGTTTCAGTAATTTTTCTTGTGTCCTGAGCGTACTCAACAGAGAATAGGCTTTAAGCCGGTTCAGTACAAAAATGGCCGTATTATCCCTGATTTTCTCAAACAAGGTTTGATCCGCCGCATTGAAATTTTCCTTATGCGCCGCATCAAAAATGAAAAATAATGGCGCCTCTTCTTCGATCCGCAGCGGAATCCCCATAAAAGAATTGGGCTTGTATTCGGCCGGGTTATAGAAATTTACCAATTGTGTTTCCTGATTCAGATTGTTTTCTATCAGAATTGTATTTTTTTCAGCCAGTATCTGCGTCAGACCGGTCAGATCATATTCCTCCTGTAAACCTGCCAGCGTCGCCTGGGTAAAATTTTTATAATAGATCTTCTTCAGTTTATGCGGGTCTTGCTTCAGGAAAATCCAGCCCTGGTCCGGAAAAGCCAGGCTGGCAATCACCTCGAACTGATCGATCAGGTAGCGCATGGTCCGTTCATCATAAACCAGCAGATCAGGCAGATGGTATTCCTGGAACACCTGCTCTTCCAGGTTCAACTTCTGCTCCTGGACCGCTGCCGGCCGCTGGTCGGCCGGAAGATCCTCTCTTTTCCGGCCCGGCAGGAATCCGGAATTAAACAGTAAATAAATGATCAGCACGAAAACTAAAAAACGAAAAACAAAATCCCATACTCCCGGCTGGAAAGGATTTACAAAGATTCCCAGGAAGGCTAAGGCAATGATAAATATTAGTCGAATCATCTATAATTAGAATATTATGAGGAAAGTAAATAACTTTTTATTTGTACTAAATTATAAAATAGTAAAATAAAATTCAAATCATAAAAAGGGCCGGACAATATTATCGTGATTTACGGGGCGGTATGCCCTACCTGCCTGGCCCGTGATTTTTCCTGTTCGGTTCTGCGGATGGCTGATGAATCAGTCACCATTCTGCTCTCGGCGCGGGTTTTTATATCCACTTCGTTTCCGGTACCGGCAGAGACTGCCTGGGGAGTATACCCCGGCCGGATCATTCACCGCGCCGCCGGAAACCGACGTCGGGGCCGGCTGGAATTCATTTACCGCGGGCAAGGCCGGTACGGTTTTTTCCCTGGTCAGCAAAGCATTGATCCCGACCAGGGCGACCAGTGCAACGACTACAAACGAAAAGGCCCAGGAATACCTGCGCAGGTTCGGTTGCCTGGATTTTTGCGGTACTGCCGAACTTATTCTCTGCCGCAGTTTGGGCACAAAATCATCCGAACATTTTCGCCCGGGTAATTTCCCCAGCAGTGCGGCTAATTTTTTAACCTGGCCGGTGGATTGTTTTAATTCAGGATAGCGTTCCAGACCCTGCTCAAACTCTGCCCGCATGGCCGGGTCCAGAGTCTTCTCCAGGTAGTCAGAAATATGTTCATTCAGTCTGTTACAATCACCCATAGGCATTCTCCTCGCTTAATTGGCAATATCGTCAATATCATCTAATAAAAATCCCAGATCTTCCTGTAAGCGGAGTCTTGCGCGATTGACCCGCGATTTTACAGTGCCCAGCGGGACTTTTATTATACTGCTGATCTCCTCATATGAAAATCCCTGAATATCACGTAAAACTATTACCTGTCTGAATTTTTGCGGTAACTTTCCTATTGCTTTCTGAATAATTTTCTCGGTTACAATAGTATTAGCTTCAACTTCGGGATCTGCTTTTAGATCCGGGAGTTCCACTTCTTTTTCATTGGGCGCTTCTTTATTAATGGAAAAAAACCGCTTCCGTCTGCGCCGCCGTAATTCTGTCCTGGCCAGGTTGCTGGCAATGGTATAAATCCAGGTGGAAAATTTTGCCACTTCCTTGTAATAATGCTTGTTCTTATAAACACGATATAATGTATCCTGTACAATGTCTTCAGTCTCCGCCAGCTCCCCGATAAATCTAAAGATAAAATTTAGTAAAGGCTCCTTGTATCTGCGCACCAGTTGTTCATAGGCATAAACATCTCCACCCTGAAACCGGGCGATCAACTCTTCATCCGTGGGCTGGGTTCTGGCCGCGGCCCGGGTCAGAGTACCATCAGCAGCAGTTTTTGTCATTTACCAATTTCTCTTATAAACCAATATCAATAATATAAGTTCCCGTTTTCTCATTTAACAGCACTTTTTAGTTCTGGCAAATATAGTAACACAACATGGTCAGAATGGCCTCCATGGGTTTCTGCGACGTTTTCAACTGAATCTCTGCTTCCAATAGCCGTTCCATCACATTTTTAAGCTGGGCCATGGTGAACTTCTGCTCGGCTACAAAAATATCCTTATAAAAATACATCTTGCCGTCCAGCCGCTCCAGGATCTGATTGCTGTTCAATTTTTGGGCACGCAGCGCCTTGACCAGCCAGATCTTGCGGAAGAATCCGTACAGCATCGGCAGTATTCCGACAAGTACCTCGCCCTGCTCGAGCAGTTGCAGGCCGATTTTTAAACTCGGCTCCAGTTTCTTCTCAGCCAGATACATCTGGAAGTTGAAGATATTTACCTCCCGGCTGAATCCGGTCAACTGCGTGGCCAGGTCCATGGTCAACCGGCCGCCCGGGCCGATATAATTCAGTATTTTGTCGATTTCCGTATTGAGCCGCAATAAATTTGAACCGATGTTCTCGATCAGGAATAAAAGACTCTCCCGCTCTGCTTTAATATCCGCATTCCTGGCCTTGGCATACAGCCAGCCGTAAAGTTCTTCCTCCTTCAGCGGTTTGCAGGACACGCTGACCGCCTGTTCTAAAATTTCCTGGTAAATCTTTGACTTTCCCCATTTCTCCGCAGTAAAAACCAGAACCGTGGATTTCTGCGGATGCTGCACATATTTAATCAAACTATCCAGAGTATTGGACTTAAATTTATCAAATTCCTTCACCACCACTAATTTTTTTGTTCCGAACATGGAATAGGACATGCAGCTAGAAATAATTTCCGACAGGCTGTTCTCGGTGCCGTAAAAAGTATGGCAATTCAGCTGCCTGTCAGCCGTTTCCTTGAAGATAAAATTTTCCAACTCGGTAATGAGTTGATCGATAAAAAATCGCTCCTCGCCATGAAAGACGTAAAGAATATCCGCGGGAACCGCGGGTGCCGCGCGAAGGTATTTACTGAAGGAGGTAACGGTTAATTTCTTCATGCCTGCAAATGAAAAATTCCGTGCGGCCGCGGTGCAACCGCGGTTATAGATTGTAACTGAAGATCAGGGCGGTTTGGAATGTATTGTAGCCGCCGTTGATCAGAAAATATTTCAATTTAAGGGCATAAGAGAACGACGAGACTTTGAGTTGATACCCCAGCAGGGCGGCGAAGGAAAGTTTTGTTTCGGTTTTTTCCTCCACCATGGGCAGCGTCGTGAAATATTGCGGCGCCAGCCGGTCAGCCATGATAATATGATAACCGATACCGGCACCGCTAAAAAATCCCTGCGGTTTGGAATTAATATAAGCGATCAGCTCGGCGCCTAAATTGATGTCGCTCAAACTCAGGGTGCGGGTCAGACCGGCTCCGCTTTCCGTTTTTTCGGCATTCCAGTAGTTGAGATAAGGAACTAAAAAAACATAATCGATCATTTCCCCCACTTCGCATTGCAATCCGACAGAGTAACCGGGGTTCCATTTATTCTGCTGCAGAATCAATCCGCTGCTTATCCCCAGGGACGGAAAGTTCACCGGTTGCGCGAAAACAAGATTGGCCGGTCCCAGCAGCAAACTTAAGGCGGTGGCGGCGGCGCCGAATATTTTTGCCCCTTTATGCATATGCTCCTCCTGACAGATATTCATGATATACCCTATACTACAAAATTTTTTATTTGATTCCTATGATTCCCATCATTCTACCGCTATTTTTTCCCTCCCGCCGGAAAGAATAATATTTATCAGCAGAACAGAACGTACAGTCAGAACTCCATCCGATCTGTTCCCTTGGCACCCCCTGCTGAAACAGTTTATCCGCAATCACCTGCCGCAGATTAAGATATTTTTTATCCGCCGCGGGATGCGCAGACAGATAATGCGGCGCAAATAATTCGTACACGTCTTTGCTGACCTCAAAACACTCGCTCTGCAGGCCGGGTCCGATCGCCGCGATAATCCGTCCGGCTGTAACAGCCAGTTCAGATTTCAACTTTTCCAGGGTGTTTTCTATAATCCCGGCCTGGGTTCCTCTCCAGCCGGCATGAATCACCGCCACGGCAGCAGAACAGGGCTCAAATAAAAATACCGGAAAACAATCGGCAATCAGTACAGCTAAAAATACATTTTTTTCCGCTGTGATCAGCGCATCTGTCTGCTGAGAGATCCCGGCCTGGTCCACCCGCCTGACCCTGGCGCTGTGTACCTGTTCGCCAAAGGCAACCTGCTGCTCCGACAGTCCCAGGCGGCGGAAAAAACAGTCGCGGTTTTTACGGACGCTGCTGCTCTGGTCGCCGGTATGCATTCCCAGATTCAGACCGGCATAACCACCCTGACTGAAGCCTCCCGGCCGGGTTGAGACCACGCACTGCAGTCCGCCAAACGATCTGAAAATCGGAAAGGAAACCATTTTAATTCAACGGAATAATCTGCCCGAAGATATATTTTAACAACCGTAACTGCAGATTATACTGATCTTCATTTATTCTGATGGAACGGTATAAACCATTATAGGGACCCTGGCGGCGCAAATTCTGCAGATACTCGGCGCGGGTTAGCGGTGCTGCACCTTTGGTATCAGGCAGGGCCCGCAGCATATAACGGCAGCAATCATAACCCACCAGATTATATATTGTCGGCGTTGTTTTGGTCTGGGTCCGGTAATCATTCTTAAATTTTTTGTAATCCCAATTTTCTTCATTTAAATAACCGTCGGAGATAAAGATCAGACCGTTGATATAATTTTTATTCTTCTTTAATTCCTCCGTGTCGTACCAGTCGCTGTTCCCCAGGTACTGTGCCTGGATGTTGCTGTAAGCGATCTGCGGAGCGATAAATTTCAGGTCCTGTCCAAAAATCGGTATGAAAATTCCGTCTATGGTTTTTACGGCGATATCGGCTGAATCAACTTTGATGTCGTTTTCCCTGATCAGCTGGTACTGCTCGTTCTGATAGCGGCGATACATACTGTCCACCTGTTCCGGGCGTAAAGCCGGCCTGAAACGCAGTACCGAATCGGCAAAAGCCAGGCGCAGACCGGCGCGTTTTAAATTCATGAATTGTTTATTGACATCCTGGTCCCCCGGATAATACCATTCCTGGTCGATGATCTGACCGCCGTGATTCTGCACGTCTGCGACAAAGCTGGCGACCATTTTTATGAAATAATTGTCCAGCGGGGCAAAGGTGGCAAATCTTTTAAGTTTTAAACTATCGATGGCATATTCCGCCAGATATTCCGCCCGGCGGGTCAGGGTAGAATTCAATTGAAAAAACTTGTCGGTCAGCTGGGTTAAATCCGTTTCGGTCGCCGTAGGGCTGACGATCGGCAAGGTTTCATAATCGGAAATGGCTGCACAGGCGGCAGAAATGTCATTCTCCAGCGGCCCCAGCACAGCCAGTACGCCGTTGTTGCGGGCCAGCTTCTGGTAAGCGCGGATGGCTGTCAGCAGTTCTTCCCCGTAGTCTACTATGGTCAATTTCAGCGCGGTATTATTTTTCTGATTATATTCCTGAAAAGCAAATTCAAATCCTGCCTTGATCTCAGCGCCGATCTTTTCATTCGCGCCGCTGAGGGGCAGCAATAAGCCCAGGCTTATTTCGCTTGGCTCAATCTCCGTCCCGGCAAAGAAAGTTTCTGCGCGGCGGGTGAACTTGCTGGCGGGATAATCCTGCAAAGCTTTATTTATTATCTGTTCTGCCTTCCTTTTATCCCCCCGCTGCATTTCTTTTTCGGCCAGGGCAATTTGAAACAGTATGCGGGAATCAGCAGACTGCGCCTGGGCGTACATACGATCAAAACCCGTCTGGTCAAATTTATAACGCAGGGTTTTTGTAACCTGAAAGCCGATTTTCTGGAGCAGGGCTCCGTTATGGCTCAGTTCCACAGCATTCAACCAGCTTTGCACAGCGGTCTCGAAGCGGTTTAACTGGAAATAACTGTTGCCCTGTACCAGCAGGATATCATCACGGTATTCACTGCCAGGATAGCGGGTCAAAAAATCCTGGCTGATCTTCAGGACTTCCCGGTAATCCTGCAATTTATATTTGCACTTGGCCCACATTAAATAATTCGTAGTAATGAAAACACTGTTCGGGATACGATTAATGATCAGGTTGAAATTCTGCTCGGCTTTTTCGTATTTGCCTGTCCGGTACAGATCGATATTCTTTTCTAAAATGGCCAGCTCCCGCTGACGCGTATCGCGCGCATTCCTGAGCCGGAAGCAAGGCAGCCAGAGCGGTAACTAAAACAACGGCAAGATAATTTTTTTTCATAGCTGGTTTCGGTCGGTTTATTCTACGGTAACACTTTTAGCCAGGTTGCGCGGCATATCGACATCGCAGCCCCGTTTGACCGCAATATAATAGGCCAGCAATTGTAACGGAATAACCGCCAGAATGGGAACCAGCATCTGGCTGGTCTCCGGAATATAGATCACGTGATCTGCCAGTTTAGCGATATTCTTATCACCGTGATTGGCCACAGCGATCACTTTTCCGTGCCTGGCTCTTACCTCTTCCAGGGTATTCATAATTTTATCGTAAATCAGGTCTTTGGTGGCTATGATCACTGCCGGCATATTATCATCGATCAGGGCGATAGGCCCGTGTTTCATTTCTGCCGCCGGATAGCCTTCGGCATGAATATACGATATTTCTTTCAATTTTAAAGCCCCTTCCAGCGCTACCGGGAAATTAATACCCCGGCCCAGGTACAGGAAATTCCGGTTATTTTTATAGCGCTCGGCTATTTCCTCGATCAGATGACTCTGGGCCAGTATGGTTTTAACTTTATCGGGCAAATTATGCAATTCGTCTAAAATATGCTGACCCAGGACCACCGACATGTTCCGCTTGCGCGCCAGCAGCAGGGTAATCAGTACCAGCACGGTCACCTGCGAAGTAAAGGCCTTGGTGCTGGCCACCCCGATTTCAGGTCCGGCGTGAATATATACACCGGCATCGGTCTCCCGGGCAATGCTGCTGCCGACACTATTGACGATACCGATGGCCAGCACACCCCGGTGCTTGGCCTCCCGCAAAGCAGCCAGCGTATCCGCAGTCTCCCCGGATTGCGAAATTACGATCAGGACATTGTTGCGGCCGATGATGGGATTCCGGTAACGAAATTCAGAGGCATATTCAACTTCCACCGGAATCCGGCAATATTCCTCGATCAGATACTTGCCGATTAAAGCGGCATGCCAGCTGGTCCCGCAGGCGGCAATGATAATCTTTTCGGCATCAAGCAACTGGTTTTCAATTTCAGCCAGGCCGCCCAGTTTGACTTTCCCTTCGCTGTGCATGGTCCTGCCGCGGAAAGCATCATGGATCGTATTGACCTGTTCGAATATTTCTTTCAGCATGTAATGAGGATAACCGCTCTTCTCGATGCGTTCCAGATCGTAGGTGACCTGCTCGACTTTTTTCTCGATCAACTCATTGGTGCTGCTCTTGGTAACAATTTCATTACGGCTCAGAATGGCCATTTCCCCGTCGTTCAGATAGAAAACACTGCGGGTATGGGCAACCATCGCTGCCACATCCGAAGCCAGAAAATATTCATCGTCGCCGATCCCGATTACCAGCGGGCTGCCCCGCCGGGCTGCAAAAATTTTATCCGGTTCATGCAGCGAAACCACGGCCAGGCCGTAGGTCCCTTTCAATTCCGCCAGCGCACGGCGAAAGGCTTCTTCCATATCTCCGTCATAGAATTCCTCGATCAGATGAGTGATAACTTCCGTATCGGTCTCGGATTTAAACGTATGCCCTTTTTCCAGCAGGACGGTGCGCAGGGAACTGTAATTCTCGATAATCCCGTTATGGATCAGGGCAATTTTGCCGTTAGAATCCGTATGCGGATGGGCATTGGTTTCATTCGGCACACCGTGAGTTGCCCAGCGGGTATGCCCGATGCCCAGCGTCCCGGGGATTTCCATATTCTGAATCTTGTCTTCCAGTTTGCTGATCTTGCCGGCTTCTTTGATAATCTGCATCTGACCATTATCAATAACCGCGAGGCCAGCCGAGTCATAACCGCGGTAGGCCAGGCGTTTTAAACCCGCTAACAATATCGGCACGGCTTTACGTTTACCGATATATCCGACTATACCACACATATTTTCCCTTCCATAATTATTCCCATTCGATTGTTGCCGGAGGTTTCGAACTTACATCATAAACCACCCGGTTGATTCCTGCGACTTCATTGATCAGCCGGTTGGATATTACAGCCATGATATCACGCGGCAGCTCAAACCAATCGGCCGTCATGCCGTCGCTGCTGGTCACAGCACGCAAGGCCACTACATAATCATAGGTTCGGGAATCCCCCATGACGCCGACGGTTTGCACCGGCAGAAGAACGGCGAATGCTTGCCAGATCTTATTATACAGATTATGACGTTGCAATTCTGTGATGTAAATCTCGTCTGCTTCCTGTAATATTTTTACCTTGTCCGCGGTAATTTCCCCGGGAATCCTTACGGCTAAACCCGGGCCGGGAAAAGGATGACGGCCAATTATTTCTTCGGGTAAATTTAGTTGCCGGGCCACCGCGCGGACTTCATCCTTGAATAATTCCCTGAGCGGTTCCAGCAAGCGGAACGGCAGCTCTTCCGGCAACCCGCCGACATTGTGATGCGATTTGATGGTGGCTGAAGGGCCTTTCACCGAAACACTCTCGATCACATCCGGGTAAAGGGTGCCCTGGGCCAGATATCTGGGATTCCCGATTTTTTTTGATTCTTCCTCAAAAATTTCTATAAACAAATGGCCGATGATTTTGCGTTTTTGTTCGGGATCAACCACCCCCTTTAATCTCTGCAGGAACAGCTCACCCCGGTTAATACAGGTCAGATTGAGCCGGAAATTCTTTTTAAACACCGCTTCAACCTTGTTCGCTTCATCCTTCCGCAATAAACCCGTATCCACAAAAATACTGTACAGATTTTTTCCGATGGCTTTATCCACCAGGATGGCCACCACGCTGCTGTCCACTCCGCCGCTTAACCCGCAAACAACCTTGTCCCCGCCGACTTTTTCACGAATATCTGTGACCGCTTCGTCAATAAAAGAATCGGCCGACCAGTCCCCCCGGCAATTACATATTTTAAAACAAAAATTCTTTAATAATTTACGCCCTTCTGCGCTGTGTTCCACCTCGGGATGAAACTGGATGCCATAAACCGGCTTAGCGGAGGTGTGCTGCACGGCTGCAAATTTGCTGTTGGCGGTCGAGGCAACCGCCTGAAAGGCCGATCCGGGATCCGTTACTTTATCACCATGACTCATCCAGACCACCGATTCCCGGGACATTCCGCTGAACAGCGGAGTATCAGCGGCAATGGACAAAATCGCCTTGCCGTATTCCCGCTTTTCACCGGCGGCAACACGGCCCCCGGTCATATTAGTCAGCAGTTGCAAGCCATAACAGATCCCCAGAACCGGAATATTTAAATTCAGGAATTCCTTATCCAGCAGCGGCGCGTCCTTACTGTAAACCGATGCCGGCCCCCCTGATAAGATAATCCCCCTGATCATTCTGTTTTTCAATCCCGCCACAGGTACATTGTAGGGCTGAATGACCGAAAATACTCCCAGTTCCCGGATGCGCCGGGCAATCAACTGGGTATATTGCGAACCAAAGTCAAGCACGACTATGGTTTCATGTATATAGTCCTGGGTCACCGTTCAATTTCCCATTTTTTCAGTTCCGTCAACATCGTCAGATCGGTCAAATCATAACGTATCGGAGTGATCGAAACCTTGTGCTGCTGAACCACCACGTCATCAAGATCATCCTCTTTATCCAGGTACAAGCGTTTACCGGTCAGCCAGTAATAGACCCGGTTGGTCGGATCGACCCGTTTATCGAATGATTCCTCAAAGCGGGCCTTACCCTGCCGGGTGATGACCACCCCCTTAATTTCACTGCTTTTCAACGCCGGTACATTCACATTTAATAACGTGCCCGGCCGGAGTCCATGTTTCAATATCTTTTGCGCCAGGGTAACGGCCAGGGTACAGGCAAATTCATATTCATGAACATGAAAAGAAGCGATCGACAAAGCCAGACCGGGAACACCCATGATCACGGCTTCGGCTGCCGCTGAAACGGTCCCGGAATATATAATATTTGTGCCGGTGTTGGGACCCAAATTAATTCCGGATACAACCAGGTCCGCCTTTTTTTCCAGCAGGCATTTCAGGCCGAGTTTGACGCAATCAGCCGGGGTACCATTGACCGCGTAGCCGAAAAAACTATTATCCTTTTCCACCGGGTAGACACGCAGCGGATCGGACACGGTTATAGCATGACCTACGGCGCTCTGCTCCGTATCCGGTGCCACCACCAGTACCTCGGCAATCTGCTGCAAGGCCTGCTTCAACTGGTACAGTCCCGCTGCATGTATGCCGTCATCATTGGTAATCAGAATATTCACCCTGCCACCCGCAACTGCTTAATTATACCTGTTATCCGCGACCCCACGCTTATTTGTCCGGTTGATTTTTATGCTGAAAGAATTTCAAAATCCCGCTGATATGATTTTTTAATTCATTGCGGTGCACAATCACATCAATGAATCCATGCTCCAGTAAAAATTCCGAGCGCTGGAATCCGGGGGGTAAATCCTGGCCGATGGTCTGTTTGATCACACGGGGTCCGGCAAAACCGATCAGCGCACCCGGTTCGGCGATATGAATATCCCCCAGCATGGCATAACTGGCCGTGGTACCCCCGGTAGTGGGATTGGTCAATATAGAAATAAACGGTAAACCCTGATCGGCCAGCATGGCCAGTTTGGCGCTGGTTTTCGCCATCTGCATCAGGCTGAGTACCCCTTCGTGCATGCGGGCTCCGCCCGAAGACGAGATGATGATCAACGCCTTTTTTTCTTCCAGCGCGGCGCTGATCGCCCGGGATATTTTTTCACCCACCACCGAACCCATACTGCCGCCCAGGAAAGAAAAATCCATAAAAGCCAGTACGATATCCAGCCCGTCCAACTTGCCCCGGCCGGTAACCACCGCTTCTTTTAAGCCGGTTTTTTTGACCGCACTCTGATATTTTTCCGAGTACTTTTTATTATCCCTGAAGCGCAGCGGATCGCTGGAACTGATATGCTGGTTGAACTCCTCGAAGGTGTCGCTATCCAGTAAAATGTCGATATAGTCATAACTGCCGATGCGAAAATGATAATCACATTTGGGACAGACGTAGAGTTTTTTCTCCAATTCCTTTTTATAAATTATCTCGCCGCATTCCTCGCACTTGATCCATAATCCATCCGGAATTTCTTTCCGCTCTACAGATTTTAATACTTCTTTTTTCCTTTTAAACCAATCCATTTTCTCCTCGGTTGATGATTTTTTTTACCATGACCAATGCATTCTCGCCGTCAGGATAGTATCCTTTCCTGACATACATGGTTTCAAAACCAAATTTCTGATATAAACTGATTGCCGGCTGATTGTGCTCCCGGACTTCCAGATAGGAAACCTCCACATCTTTAAAATATTCCAGCAGCTTACTCAGGATAAAAGCACCGATACCCTGCCGCTGCCATTTTCTGGAAACCGCGATGTTGCCGATATGAATCTCGCTGGAGTAGTTCCAGCAGATGGCATAACCGGCAATGTCTTTTTCTAATTCAACTACAAAAGCACTGGCGATCTGCTCATCTTCCACATCCCGCACAAAACTTTCGTAAGACCAGGGATCCTGGAACAGATCGCATTCAATCTTGTAAACTTCGGCAATATCCTGATGCTGCATCTTGCGGAAGTGCAGGTTCATAACACCCCGGCAAACGACTGAATGTATAAAGGCTCTAACTGAGCCGGATCAGCCTGTTCTCCCCGTTGATATTTCAGGTAGCCCAACCGGCAGATACCGCCCGGTTCGCTGCTGACCCGGATTATCCTGTCTTTTAACTCCGCTGGTAAATTGCACCCGGCGCCATCCTGCCGTGCTTCAATTACAATACACCCTTCTGCCCCGATGTGCTGATCCAGTTCGGATATCTGCACAATTTTATATTCAGCAAGTTCCTGCGGACTCTGCTTAAAGATACCCAGGTAACAGGATTCCCGGCGGGCATCGATCAGGGCAAAAATGGGCCTGGCCCGATCCTGTACCTGCAGTGCCAGTAATTCAAAATTTGTCACTGCTATCAGCGGTATCTGCAGGGCAAAGCAGAATCCCTTGGCATAAGCCATCCCGATACGCAACCCGGTAAAAGAACCCGGTCCGCAGGTTACACACACTAATTGCACCGCATCAGGTTCCAGTTGCAGTTCTTGCAATCCGCCGCCGACCAGGCCGGCCAGCAGGGTCGAATGCAGATTGGGTGCTGTCACGGTCTGCTGGTATAGAACCTGATTATCCCGCCACAGTGCCACCAGGCACTTTATCCCGGAAGTGTCCAGGCCCAGTACTAATGGATTATCCGGCATGGCGGCTTAACCTGAACCTGCGCCAGTATTTTAACGGAAAATGCGCTTCGATATTAATTCTGAAATGCGGCCAGGTAATACTTGATTCGATTATATCCGGCCACTCCACAAAATTTATATACCCCCTGTCCCAGAAATCATCCAATCCTAAATTTTGTATTTCACGCAGGTCGGAAATTCTGTATAGATCAATGTGATTGATCAGAAATTTTCCGCTGTACTGATTCACAATGGTAAAAGAAGGACTGCTGACCGGATGCTGCGAACCCAGTAACCGGGCAAATTCCTTCACCAGGAAAGTCTTGCCGCTGCCCAGTTCGCCGTAAAGTAAAATCGTATCATTCGCCTCAAAGAAGGCGACCGCTTCGGCGGCGAAGGCGGATGATTCCTTTTGATCGGCCACTTCCCGGATAATCAGTACCTCCTGTTTCATCTAACCCTTCCGCTCCAGGCGGATGAACGGTAAAATCATCTCCTCCATCGAGGCTCCGCCATGCTGAAAACTGTCCTTGTAATAATTTAAGTATTTATTATAATTGGTGGGATAAATGAAATAATAATCTTCCTTGGCAATTATATACGTCGTATTGATCCCGCGCCTGGGCAGTTTGAAATCAGACGGATTCTTGACATAAATGGCATTTTTCCTTTCGACTTTCAGACTGCGGCCATACTTATAACGCAGATTGGTGGATGATTCCCGGTCGCCGATCACCCTGGTGCCGCGCATCCCCCGGATGCTGCCGTGATCGGTGGTGATGAAAAAGCTGCGGTTGGATTTGGCCAGTTCTCTCATCACATTAAACATCGGGGAATGCTCAAACCAGCTGCGGGTCAGCGAACGATAGGCCGATTCATTGGGAGCAATTTCCTTCAGGATCGGCAGATCGGAACGGCTGTGCGCCAGCACATCGACAAAATTCAGGACAATTGCCAGCAGGGGGGTATCCATAAACGAGTTCAGATTCTTCTCCAGATATCTGGCATCGTCGTTATTCATGATTTTGATATATTTGATCCCGCGCTCCAGATTAATACCATTACGCTGCAGATTCTGTTCGAGCAACTCCTTCTCGTATTTGTTCAAACTATTTTCATCCTCATCGTCCCTGACCCATAACTCCGGATATTTTTTTTCGATTTCTTCAGGGAATAACCCGCTGAAAATGGCATTGCGCGAAAAAGGGGTGGCCGTCGGCAGTACCGAAAAATAATAATCGCGGATTACATTGACGTAATCGTAAAAAAACGGTTCCAGCACCAGCCATTGATCCAGGCGCAGGCAGTCGATGACCAGCAGGATCACGTTTTGCTTCTGCCGCAGTTCCGGGATGACATATTTTTTAACCAGGTCCGTGGACAGCAGCGGCGACTCCTCTTTTTTCCAGATCCAGTTCTGATAATTTTTCTCGATGTATTTCCCGAATTCCACGTTGCATTCCCGGCGCTGGTCATTGAAGATCTCGCGGTACTGCGGCTCCATCGAACTGTCAATTTCCAGGTCCCATTTGAATAAATTTAAATTCAATTCAATCCAGTCCTTATGATTCAGTGGGCTCGATAACTGTTCCGAAAATTGCTTTAATTCTTCCGTGTATTTCCGGCTTTTTTGCTCGGTGGCGATATTCTTGCTGTCCAGAATTTTTTTGCAGGCTAATAAAATCTGGCTGGGATTGACCGGCTTGGTCAGGTAATCATCGATTTTCTGGCCAATGGCATCCTCCATCAACCGTTCTTCTTCATTTTTGGTGATCATGATCACCGGGATCTGCGGTGAGATGTTTTTGATCTCCTGCAGTGTGGCCAGGCCATCCTTGCCGGTCATCATCTCGTCCAGCAGCACGATATCGAAATTACCCTCGGCTGAATTTGCCGATGGCATCATCACCGTTGGTTACCGTCTCCACCTCATATCCCCTGGTCTGCAGGTACAGGATATGCGATTGCAGTAATTCGATTTCATCATCGGCCCAAAGAATACGCTTTTTTAACATCACTGAATCCTTAAAAATAGAAACAAAAAGTAAAGAAATATCCAGGTTTTGTCAAATGATTAATTCTGCTTAAGTTGTGCGTTAAATAAACCGGTCAGGCGGGGATACTATTTGCCCTTCAGATCCGTAACACCATCCCAATCCGGTCCCGGACTGTTGAATTTATACTCGATACAGCGGGTACGGTATTCGGCCGAAGGGGTGTCGTCCGGTACTAACTGCAGGCAGGCTTCAAATGTCGTGATGGCTTTATCCCACTTCTGGGTTTTATAGAATTGCAGACCTTCCTGGTATTTTTCCAATAACTGCATAAAATTATCGCTTAATTTTTCATCTTTAAAAGCGATTAATTCATGAACTTTCACCGGTTTTGCTTTACCAACCACGCGGATTGAATCCAGTTCGCGTGTGTAGAAATCATTTTTGACGTATTCATAAGTAAAATCACTGATCATGATACTGGTACCATAAAATTTATTGGCGCTTTCCAGCCTGGCGCCCAGGTTTACATTATCACCCATCACCGTATAATCCAGCACATCGCGCGAGCCCATGTTGCCGACAATGACATTGCCGGTATTGATGCCCACCCTGGCCTTGATTACCGGTTTACCGGCATCCTGCCATTTTTGCCGTAAAAATTTCAGGCGCTGCTGCATCAGCAGTGCTGCTTTACAGGCCATATATGGATGATTGGCATAATTGACCGGAATGCCAAACTCGGCCATGATGGCATCCCCTTCATATTTATCGATGATACCCTCATTGGCCAGGATGATATCGGTCATCTCGGTCAGATATTCATTCAGCAGACGGACCAGCTCAGCCGGACTCATTTTTTCGGAGAGGGGTGTAAACCCGGCGATGTCGGAAAATAGCACCGTAACCACCTGTTCCTCGCCGCCCAGTTTTAACTTGTCCGGATCCTTGACGATTTCCTTAACCACTTTGGCCGGAACATAATGGCTGAAGGCATCCTGGATCCATCTCTTTTCTTTCTGCGACAGGATGTACTGATAAACCGTCTGGCCCAGGTAAGCAAAAGCTATGGCCAGTATCGGCGTACTGAGCTCAATAATTGTACTCCAGAATGAAAAGGAAACAAAAGCCAGCCCAAAATAAGCCAGGGCAATAATTATAGTTATCAACATCCCCCAGAAAGTGGGTAAAAACCGGGTCAGGAAATAAACAGCAATGGCCAGTAAAACCAGAATGGCTATCTGCCACCAGAAAGAAATCTGCCGGAGATATTGCTGATTTAGAATCATATTCAGGGTATTGGCATGGATCTCCACTCCGTTGGTCAGCACTTTACTGGATCGACCCTGGGCATCCCGCACTTCCAGAAAAGGGGTGGGGAAATCGTCGTGCAATTCCTTCATGGTGGAACCGATCAGGACGATTTTATCCTTTAAATCCCCGGAGCAGCACAGACCCGGCGGAATACCACTGGCAATATCACCGATATCGCTGAAAGCATCCAGATCATATTCTTCGATCAGATCGAAATCTTCATCATCGAGCACGGCATCAAAAGAATATTGCCGGAAAGTGCCGGCCGGTCCGGCATAATTAATCAATGTCGAATAACTGTTTATTTTGGGAATCTTAAAAGTGTCTAACTG
Organism: Calditrichia bacterium; assembly: GCA_963777955.1. Taxonomy (GTDB): domain Bacteria; phylum Calditrichota; class Calditrichia; order JAJRVZ01; family JAJRVZ01; genus CAVZSQ01. The sequence continues at coordinate 235,670 of CAVZSQ010000017.1, read as the reverse complement.
AAAAAAACTTCCGCTGTCGGCCAGGGTGACCTGCGCAGGAATACCTTTATATATTCTGAGTAATTGTGTGGCAAAAGAAGAATATAGGCTGTCATTATAATTTTGTCCAACCAGATAACGGCGGTAAAATCCATCCTGATCCAGGTCGAAGGAGACCAGGCCCCACTGTACTCCGCTCCGACGAAAAATTTCATAGGGAGGAACCAGTGTGGCCATATCGGTGCGGCCACCGGCCGGAATATCGATTTTCCCGGCCAGCACCACGTTTTTATATTTATCTGAGAGCCTCGACCAGCAGGCTATCCGACTGCGCACCATTCTGATCGGCCTGATCGAATATGACGTCGATGCCGATCGCTTTTACGCCGGCTTCATTCAGATTCTCAATGACGTGGGCATAATAACTGCGCGGCCAGGGCCAGCGGGCCGGTGTTGATTCATCCGATTGATCATCGATGGCCAGAATGACTATTGGTGACTTGACCACACTTTGCGTGCCCCTGATCTTAAAGCGGTAATCCAGTAAGTTCAATTCCAAATTAAGCAGGGGGGTTAACTGTCCGATGATCACAGCCAGCAGGACCGCCCCGGCGACGATCAATAGCGAAGTAACAGGCCGGGCGTTATACTTTTGGGATTTTGCCATATTTTTTCACCCTTGTTTATTGCCACATCCAGACAGCGTTCAGCGCAGTCGCCTTAGCAGACGTTTAAAAGTTATACTGATACCGCAGATTAAATATCGTATCGGAAAAATCATCCGTGGTGTCACCCACCCCGGGAAGTTCATAGGCTATCTGATCAAAGCGCAGTGAGAAAACACCCCATTGCTGATTGCGGTAAGCCAGGCCGACCGTGTAGTTATTCCTGGGCGAATCGAAACTCCCGCCCTGGCTTTTACTGTTAATATTCTGCAGGGTTACATTCACAAACGGTTTCAGCACATCGGCACCGATCAAATTAAGCAGTTCATATTCAACACCTAAAAATATTCTTTGAATATCCGTTTCATATTTTGATGCGGCCGCCGTGCCAAAATTGCTGGCCGATTGCGAATAATTGACCCGGGTGATCAGCGGGATCTGAAATTTGCTGACCACCCCGATGCCGTACAGCGTAAAATCACTGGCGTTCTCTTTTTTAAACTCAACATTTTCATCCCGGCCATAGGTATTCATGGTCAGTGACACGGCATTTTTTACCCTGCTGACTTCCAGGTTATAGGTGGTGGAGAGCATGAAGCGCTGGGTGGAATTATCTTCCATATAATATTGCGGATTGACAAAAGCGGCGGTATCGTTAGCCGCAATGTCATTGCTGCGGCTGATGCTGGCATAACCGACGGTAAACGACGGAATATTGCCCACCGGGAAATAGGAAATCGTAGTGCCGATTTCCTGATTGGCGGTACTCAGCAAGTCATCAGATTTATCCTGATTAAAATTGTTATAAAATAAATTGATATACAATTGGTTGTTCAGCACCCGCATGTAATCATTAATGTAAATACCGGCCATGTCTTTTAACAGGTATGGATTACCGGGGGTGGCGAAATTTTTAGCCAGGCTGAGATATTTTACCTGCAGATCGTTGTTAAAATAACGGAAGGTGGCTTCCAGATTCAGGCCCAGGCTGGGATAAGGGCTCAGTCCCGGGGTAATGGACAGAAAACCGGTGCTCTCCAGCAGGTTAAACATGCTCTCTGCCGTGGAATTATCTTTCAACCCGCTATAGACGCTGGTCAAAGTATCCCAGACTGATCTCCGGTCCGCCGGCATTGCTGTTGACCATGCTGGCCTGCACTGCCGCTTCGAATAAAATCCGGCGCTGATCGAAATTCAGATTCAGATCAGTACCGACGACCAGTGATTCCTTGGGATTGTTGCCGTATTTAATGGACTTGGGATCCTCCTTGGCATTGATCAGATTCAAATTCCAGGTAGCATGCGAACCAAAACGGAATCCCGGGCGCAGCGACATGACATTTTCACCGTAGATGCCCCCTTCGTTTATAGTGGAGATAACCAGGTCACCGTCCAGCGTGGTAGTGGCGGAAGTATCCTGCCGGATTGCCCCATTAATGCCCCGGTAGGTCTGGCCATAAACAAAATCAAACAGGAAGAAGCCCAGTTGCAGACCGGCCTGAACTCCGCGCACCCGCTTATTATAGAAGGTCAGCGGGTTGTGGATGGGCGTAAAATCCCCGCCCCGTAAATACAGGTTATTGTAGTCGGACAGGTTATAGCGCAGGCCCAGGCTATAACGGTTTACCGGTTGCCGGTTGGCTGATTCCTCCGAAGAAAAAAGCAGGCGGGCGTTGGCCTCGAGTCTGGAGTAGCGCGCGCTGAAATCACCCCCGCCGCGTACAAAATTATCGCTGATATCGCTGACATCCTGATAGCGTTCTTCCATGAACACCGATCCGCGGTAGTTAGACGGTCTCTGTGCTTCGACCTGGCCGCCGGCGCGGAACGACCATTCCTTTTTACCGATCATATTATTCCCGGCATCATACAGGTTAAGTTCAATATTATGCGGGCCCCCTTTGATTTGCCTGGGTGAAAAGGTGATGACCCCATCGGCAAATTCAATCATGCTGGTCACATTGGCTCCGTCGATCAGCAATTTGCTTTTGGAAAAATCAAAATCGCTGCCCACACCCATCAAATAAGCGGCAATGACCAGTTCATCGGCAGCCACGGTCGCATCCGGATCCGGGCTGATTACCATAATTTCCACGTCATTCTTTGGCGAAGCCACCTGGGCCGGGGCAACCAGCATGACAAAAGGATTGGTCTGGGCAGACCCCTCGGGCAACGTACCGATCTTACCCAGTTCGCCTTCATAACCGATATAATATTCGATCCGCCCGGTCGTGATGTTCTCCGTATTCAGCGAGGCATAATAAAGAAATCCCTCATTTTCCATGGCCACCCGCTGGTAATTGTTGCTACCAACCTGGCGATAAAACAGGTACATGTCATAGATTTGTGATCCCGGCGTATTAAGCATAACTTCAATACGCACATTATCACCGCGCACCACCCCCTGCGGAGTATCATGATAGAACAGGGTTGTATTGGTGCCGGCCAGCACGGCGTAAAACCGAAAGCAGCAACAGGCCGGGTATGATATATTTAAATAACTTCATAAAACACCTCGTAATTTATTTCTCTGATAATAAGTTATGCTACAGTTATTATATAATTGGTAATTGGTAATTTGAATTGTAATTAGTAATTTTTTCATCAGCCTTAGTATCAGCTGGGTCAGCATATTTTCCGATAAGGTTCATTAAAAGATAACAGAGAACCTCTTAAAACTGTCTTAAAAATACCAATCTGTCATTCTGAATCCCGATTCATCGGGATGAAGAATCTTTAGGATTATTTCTCCGAACTGACTTCGAATTTCAGCAACTTTTTCTCGCCGGACTGGTTTTCAAATTCAAATTCAAAATCATCCTGCAGTCCCAGACCGTCGCTCCAGATCCCTTCGCCGGCTTTGGTTTTGCGGGTTACCGGAGCGGTTTTGCCATCGGCAACTTCCACCGTCTCGCCGGCCCTGGCCAGGGCTGTACCGACCTCGTTGGAAACTTCAACTGCCCCGCCCAGGCAATGATACAGGGTTACCCCTTCGAATTTCTGTTCGGTGATCCATTCGGTACCCTTGACACTGGCTACCGATGTCGGGGTCGAAATCTCAAACTTGCCGCGCTGCTGGGTAACCTTGGCATACAGGGCGCCGACTTCCAGGTATACATTTTTCAGGATTTCATCTTTTTGTTTTTTAGCCTTGATCCGGCAGGTGGAATTGGCGCGGATACGCACGGTACTGTTATCGTCGACAAAGCGCACCGCGGCAAAACTTTTATCGCCGGTGACGATCTTGTCGCCGTCCTGCAGACGGGATCCTTTATCCATTTTGACCGCCACGGTCGTGGCTTTTTCACCGCGCATTAACGAGACCGTGCCGGCCGACTTTAACACGATGGCCACCGTTTCGGCGGCATAGAGCAAGGTAATGGCAACCAGCACAATCACCGTTGCCAGAGTTATAATGATTATTCTATTTTTATTTTTCATGATGCCCATCCTATTCTTGCGATGATAATAGTTCCAGATCATTAACCTGCGTCACTTTACCCTGATATGAATTGATCTTGTTGTACAGGTCGGTGACATCGATCCGCTCGCCGTTCAGGCGCATATCTTCGATACTGTAATTATTCAGCGCCTTGGCAATATCGTCTACCTGATCCCCCAGCAGATATTTCAGCATTCTTAAGATATCAGCGGTCATGATCTGTTTTTGCACATCTTCGGAAGCAGCACTGGGATCGACATACTTAAACACGTAAAGGGGCGAAGATATTTCATCGATTCCTTTGGTGGTTTGCAGATGCAGCATTACCCGCCAGACATAGGTCCCCGGCTCCAGCGGCTGAACCCCGCCGCCCTGCGGATACTGGAAACAGAGTGAAGCCGACCTTCTCCTCCAGGTAGGGGGTGCCGGACAGAACTTCATCGGCGCTGCTGTGATATTCCTCTTTCTGAAAAACCTGGATCAGGAAGGGATTCTCCATCAGAGCCAGCGGATCGGTTATATTGGTATTGAATTGAAAAACCGGAAACTGCGTATAAATAATCTCGGGATTGGTATAATCGGCATAACCCGGAGCTACCGGTAAAACGAAGGGGCTATTGATTATATCGATTATCTCGATGTTGGAAGGCACCTCATTGCCCCCCTGTTCCCAGACAACGGTGAAAACATATTTACCCGGCGGTAACTTGCCCCCGGCCAGAACTTCATTCTGAAAATCATCGTTGGGATAGGTGACATTGGTTTCGGTGAATTTTACATTAAGGCTATTCGATCCGTTGCTCAACTCAATATTGCTGAAGGAAGTCACCGGGGGAACATTCGGTAAAGTGAAGATATTGGTCAAAGCGTTGACCAGTTCTTCCGACCCGCGGGTCACCAGGAATCTTAACCTGCCGTTCTGCGGGGCACCGCTCAGGTTTTGTACCGTCACCTGAAACAGAAATTCAGACGACTGCAGTTGCAGAAAATCGAAATTGGACAGATAGACCACCTGGGCATTATGCAGCGACGGTGATAATATGAGCTGCACCCGCACATTCTGCGCCGGCAGATTACTGCCCCACAACATAACGAACACCAATATAAAGAAAATTAAAATTTTCCCGGAATATTTAACCTGCATAAGACCTCCACTGGTTTTATAATATAAAATAGTTATCCCTGTTTCAGTACATCATGATTTGCATCACAACTGCACTATTATAATTAATTTATGGCTAAGGGAAAACAAGAATTTATTATAAAAGTACCTTAGTTCCTGAGTTCCTTAGTACCTGAGAAAAGGGACAGAGGGACAGAGAGACAGAGGGACAAAGGATTAAGCGATAGAGGTATTGACTGGTCGCTGAGTAATCCGGAAGTTGCCGGATGTACCGAAGCGACCCATTTCTTTACAATGAGATTCAGTACAGATTGTCATTCCCGCTGAACGGATGCCTTACTTGATTATAGTACAGGCGGGAATCTGAAAACAGGGTAAAGGATAAAAGGAAAAAAGGATAATAGGTAAATAGGGCAAGATTTACGGGAATTCAGTGCCTTTTTTCCTTTTGACCTATTGACCTTTTATCCTATTATCCTTTTCTCTTGTCTCCTGCGGCAACATTATTTGCATCTGGTTTTATTACCGTCTTGTAGATGATCATGGCATACCTGACCAGCGAATAAGGGAGCATCAGCAGCGCGGCGATGGTCAACGGCAGTTTGAGCCATTCGATGTTGAGCACAAAAACCAGGCCCAGGGCCACGATAAAAGTTACCGTGAATTTACCCGGCTTGTTGGAAGAGATAACATTCTTTTTCGAGGCGATCAGTACCGCCGAACCGCCCAGCAGGATCAGGTCCCGGCCGATGATCGCCGCGGTGATCCACAGCGGAAAATCCTGATAAAGGGTCAGGGCGATCAGCCCCGCGCCGATGCAGATCTTATCCGCCAGCGGATCGATGATCTTGCCGAAGGGGGTGATCTGATTCAGACGCCGGGCCAGGAAGCCGTCCAACAGATCGGTACCATAAGCTATCACAGCCAGTACCAGCACCACTATATTCTGTTGCTGTGATATATAATAAAACAGGGGCAAGGCAAAAAAGATACGGATAAAACTCAATGAGTTTGAAATGTTGAATATTTCACGCCGGTTCATAGCGATTATTTTCCTCACACAATTGGGCGATTCAGTTTATACTGATTAAATACGGCATCAGGTACAACGGTCTGGCCTGCAGTTTCTGGCAGTACTGTTCCAACTGCTGTACCGGATTGGTCAGCAGTTGCGAACTCAAAGTCAGCGTTCTGAAGATTTGACTGAACAGGGAGCGGCTCTTGGGGTAGACCGAGATCTGCACCCGGGTCTCGGCTTTGATGCCGGCCATCTTTTTGGCGATCAAGATCGCCTCGTCCAGCCCGCCGATCTGATCGGCCAGGCCGAGTTCCAGACCCTGCTCGCCGGTCCAGACCCGTCCCTGGGCGATCCGGTCTATTTCGGCGACCGATTTGCCGCGGCTGTCGGCCACTTTAGCGACAAAACTGCTGTAAGAACTTTCGATCACCCGCCTGATCGCCAGGCGTTCGGAGTCTGAAAATTTATCATAGGAACTGAGCAAGCCCGGCATTTTTACCCCGCTGCATGATTGTAACATTTACCCCGATTTTTTCATATAATTCCTTCAGACTGAACTTACCGGCAAAGACGCCGATGGAACCGAGCAGGGTCGGACCCTGCACCAGGATAGTATCGGCGGCGATGGCCATGTAATACCCCCCGGAGGCCCCCAGATCGGAAATGCTGGCGATCACCGGTTTCTCTTTGCGCGCTTCGTTGATGGCATGCCACATTTCATCGGCGGCAGTGGCCAGTCCGCCCGGGCTGTCGATGCGCAGAATAATAGCCTTGACCGTTTTTGAGTCGCTGGCCTGTTTCAGGTTGCGGATCACCCGCCGGGCGCCCATGGTGCTGCCGAAAACAGGATCATCGCCGTCCTCGCCGTCCATGATCGTACCCTGGCAGTAGATCAAAGCCAGGCGCGGACCGCCGCCAGAGCCCATTGAAGTCGGACTGACCTCGGCATATTCCAGGGCCGATATCCTGGATAATTTCCGCGATCCGCTTTTGAACATGTCAGCTACTTCGTCTGAATACTTGATCCCGTCAATCAATTTATGCTCAACGGCCATTCCGGCAGTGAAAGTAGTTATATTATCGATCAGGCCGGCGACCTCGTCTCTAGCCAGGCCGCGGCTGGCGCTGATGGTGTCGAGCAGGTCGGTATAGCGGTTATCCAAAATTGCATTCAGAACTTCTCTTTCGCTCTCGGCCATATCCTGGCGGGTATACGTATCGGGAGCGTTTTTATATTTACCGACGTGCCACGAAGTCGGCGGAAATACCAACTTTGCCCAGCAGTTCCTTATAATAGGTGGCCTCGGCCCGGAAACCGGTCAGCAGGATAGTCCCTTCCGGCTGCATAAAGATGGAATCGCAGGCAGTGGCTAAATAATAATCACGGGTCAGGGCCAGGTTTAGCAGGGCGTACACTTTTTTACCCGATTGGCGGAATCCGCCGATCAGTTGCCGCAGTTCATGCAGTTTGGCAAACCCGGTCTGCAGGTATTCGATCTCCAGCAGCACACCCTTGACGCGCTTATCGCCTGCCGCGTATTTAAAACATTGCCTGACCTTCTTGAGGTCCAGGCTGGTACCTTGAAAATATTCTTCGATCGCATCGGGGGGGTTATATTCCGGCAGGGATCCCGACAGGCGCATGCTCAGGTAACCGTTGGCCGGGATGACCGGCTCGGTATCAAACAGAGCGGTGAGGAACAGGACCGCCCCGGCGATCAGTATGATAAAAACTCCCAGGATGATGGCAAACCACATAAAAAATTTATGCATATTATTTTCCTTTGATAATGAATTGGTTAAGTACCTGAGTACCTTAGTCCCTGAGTAACCCACCCCTTTCTCCCCTCCCTTTCAGTCCGGCAGCCGCCGGACTGAAAGGGAGGGGACAGAGGGGTGGGTCAGCTAATCAGATACTCATTTCCCTAATTCTCGCCACAATTAAATCCACTGCCACCGTATTCTCTCCCCCCTGCGGAACGAGGATATCAGCGTACTGCCGGCAAGGCTCGACAAACTGCTGGTACATCGGGCGCACGGTGTGCAGGTACTGGTTTATTACCGACTCGACCTCGCGGCCCCGCTCGCTGATATCCCGCTGCAGCCGGCGGATAAAACAGATGTCGGCCGGAACATCGATATAGACCTTTATATCCATCAGGTTACGAAGTTCTGCGACCTGCATGATCAGGATCCCTTCCAGGATGATGACCTGCAGGGTACCCACCGTACGGGTCTCGCTGGTACGGGTATGTGTTTTATAATCGTACACCGGCTGGGCGATGGTTTTGCCGGCCAGCAGGTCGCGTACTTGCGCTATCAGCAGTGATTGATCGAAAGCGGCAGGGTCATCGAAATTGCGGATGCCGCGTTCGTGCAGGGGAATGTCTTGCAGATCTTTATAATAGGAGTCTTCGTGGATCACCGCCACTTTTTCCGATCCAACCTGCCGGCAGACATTATCGGCCAGCAAGGTTTTCCCGGAACCGGAGGCTCCGCAGATACCGATCAGGATGCCTTTTTTCATGTGCTGAATTTAAGGGATTTTTGATAATGGGGAAAGAATAAAGTCCCATAGTACCTGAGTACCTGAGTACCTGAGTACCTGAGCGTCTTAGTCCCTGAGTCCGTTTTTCTAAGGAACTAAGGTGCTTAGGGACTCAGGTACTACTTACTTTTAGCCACCCGGAAGCCTAACCATTCGAGTTTCTGGCCGGGGGGAGAAGCGGCGCGTCTGGCACAACGCGTATACACCACGCCTGCCAGATAAGAACCGCTGCGCCAGACCCGGGTGGAGGCATTTTCATCCAGCATGGCGGGATTGACCTGCGGTGCCTCGCTGTATTGTACGAAGGCATCGGCGCACCATTCCCAGACATTGCCGCTCATATCATAAAGCCCCAATCCATTGGGACGTTTGGCGGCGACACTGTTGGCTTTTTGATTGCTGTTTTGGCCGTACCAGATATAATCATCCACTTCCGCCTCGTCGCTGGTGCCGGCCCAGATCTCGTTCTTCCCGCCGCTGCGGGCGGCGTATTCCCATTCCGCTTCGGTGGGCAGGCGGCAGCCGGCCCATTTGCAGAAGTTAACCGCGTCGTTCCAGTCCACATTTACCACTGGTTCGTCTTCCCGCCAGCCCCAGGGCGGTTCCTTGGGCATGGCGGTTTTAGTTGCCCGGCAGTAACGGCGGTACTGTGCTACGGTCACCTCGGTCCTGCCCAGGTAGAAATCGAATAACTTGACCTGGTGCACAGGTTTTTCATTGTCATAGCTTCCTGGAATGGTGCTGCCCATATCGAAAATACCCCCGGGAACCTGTATAAACTCAATGGTGCTCAGTGCATCGACGATGGCCCCCATTTTGGGCGATGCCGGCGATGCCACACCCGGCAATGCCGCTGCCGGCGTCTTGCCGATGGAAAAATAACGGGCGAAGGAGTGCATCCCTTCGGTCATCATTTTTTCCTTACCGCTGCTGAAATCAAGGTCGTACGAATCGACGATCTTCCCGCTTTCTATATCTACCAGCCGGATCATTACCGTATAAAGATTGCCGAACTGCGAGACCGAGCCGGCAAAAATCTGCCGGACATTCAATAACTGGCCGATGGCCACCATGCATTCGTTGCTGGTACAGCCGGTCTGCTGGAAACCCTGTTCGGTCAGAATTTCTTCCATGCGGTCCCGTTCCAGCACCGTATAAGCCTTGGTAAGAAACAATTCGCTGCGGAAACGTTCGGTCAGAGCCGCCGCCTCCGCCGGCGCCATACCCAGGGCGTCAAAATTCATCACCGCCACATTTTGGGTCTGGGCCGGGCTCATCTTTTGCAGCAGGAGTATAAATGAAAGTGCGGCTAAGAAGAGTTATTTTTTTAATCATAATATATTATTTTCCCCCGGGTGATTCTTATACAATTAAAATATACAGAATTTAATATTATGATCGACTTTATAAGGGCAGACATTAGTTTGAAGGTTAAGAGGTTAAGAGGCTAAAAGGTTAAAAGGTTAAAAGGGCAAAAGGTTAAGAGGAAAAACTATGGCACTAAGATGAAAGATCAAAGGTAAGAAAGTGCTGCGACGCAGGCTGAAATTTTATAGGTCAACGGCCAGCTTCCGCAACCATAAAATATATCAGCAGGTCTGCTGAAATCCCAATAAAGTTAAATGTCCCCTGTCACTTACCGAACCTGGCAGTTCTATTCTTGATCCTTTTTCCACCTATTATTCCGTTCCTGCGGACATTGTACCACAAATTCCGAATGCACTGGTACCAGTCCTCGCTTCGATATTTTTCAATACCGAGCCGGTGAATCTATGGTTTTGTTGATCTGCAATATAATACAGAGATAACGACCCACCATAAAATTTTTGCAGTCATAAATTTCTTTTCTCTTTACACGGACAAGAAGGGCACTAATGCAACCAGACAAAAAAGTGCTAATGTAATCACGGATGTTTTAATTATCCGTACAACGACAAATAAACCGGTCGCTTCGATGCGTCCGGCAAGTGCCGGACTACTCAGCGACCTTCTTATTTGTGCCTACCTGGCGGTAGGTCTCCGATCTTTGTCTCTTTTTCTCAGGGACTCAGGGACTTAGGAACTCAGGTACTATTTAATTACAACCAACTTCCTCACCTGCGTCCGGAACGCTTCCAGTTTTACAAAATAGATCCCCGAGGCCAGGCCGGCGGCATCAAGATCGACTTCATAAAATCCCCGCTCCTGGTCTTTATCCACCAGCACCCTGACCTCCCGGCCCAGCAGATCGTATACGGCTAATTTTACTTTATGATAGGCAAGTATTTCATAATTAATATGAGTTACCCCGTTGAACGGGTTGGGGTAATTGGGATAGAGGGTGTCATCGCTGATAGGCGGACGGAACAATTCAGGATCAAAATCTATGTCCAGCCAGACTCTGCACATTGCCCCAGATATCAAGACCCGAGTCACCATGACGGTCACTTTCATAAGCAAAAAACAAATCATCATTATACATTGCGGCGTCATGCAACTGATTCATATAATAATCAGCAAGATCATTGTAACCCAACTGATAAAACCTGATCTCGTGTTTATTATCGTTTAAATAACAACCAAGGATTTCATACCCGGATAAATAGGTAATAAAAGTTTTGTGATTTTGCGAATGTACAATGTCTGGCAGCCGGCAAAGAATAAAAGTAACTGCGAAATGAATTCCGGAATGTATACGATTGATCGGTGGTGTATGTCCGCCAGATATGCAAATCGCGAATTATAATCCAGACTACGATATAATCCCCGCTATCAGTCAGGTAATTATCAAGGCATTAAAAAGTGGATCTAGAATTTATCCGTTCGATATTCATAGCTCTGCGAAATTATTTTTCCGGTCTGGTCGTAAAGTAATCCACATAGGATGTCACCCTGTTCGATCAGAATTCCGCCAGGTGATAAAAATATTCAGATCCGTCATTGATTGAAACAGCAATCGCCTGGTAATAAGCTTGAGACACATTATTATACAAGTTTTTTTCCGCTGACAGATCTGCCAGATTCTGATCATATTTCTGCAGATAGGCCGAAATGTCTATCATACCAGCAGAGTAATATCTGATCCTGCCGGTTAATTTTTATTTCAACATTATAGTATATTCCGCATTATTAATCTTCTTACCAATTTATTCGCATTGATTTTATAACCCTGCGGGATCGACGATCTGCAAATATATATCCCGGTCATTCATATTTTCAGTGCCGCTGAAAGCGATTACAAACTTTCCATCACTCAGCGCCTGGACATCCTTATCGGCTAAATACCAGTAATCCCCGGACAGGTCATTGATCTGCAGGTTTTCCCCGACCGCATTATAATCCGGATCATAGACCTGGGCGTACAGATCCCGGCGGCCATTGCGCCGGTCCTCCCACAGGACAATGGAACTGCCCTGCTGATTAAAACAGACCAGCGGCCTGGTCTGCCAGGCACCCCAGGGATCCAGGTTGGCCTTGACCGGTTCATTAATGGGTAGGAGATTAAGATCGTATTTTTGTGCGAAAATATCCGAATCGCTGCGGCGATACTGCATAAAAGCTCAGGCAAAACTGATCCGGTGACCAGATCGGCAATACCCAGCCCGCGGGTATGACAGCGAATCCGCATAGCTCCAGAGTACCGAATTATCGGTTCTCCCTGCAGTTCTCCGGTTTTACTGATCTTCTGGCAACTGAATCTATCCTGATCAAACTATTGATTGAAAATCCAGAAGGTGTCTTTGCGGTTCCCGGCCAGTAAATCCGAATACAAATCGGTATTATTGGTCTGAAATAACCAGCGGTTCCGACAGTACCCTGTCCATCGCTGCGGTATATCCTGGCGGCGGTGCCGTCATTGACCATTAAGTGCATTGAAAAATTCCAGATAATGAAAAAATAACCGTCTGCAGTGGCCATAATGGCTGGAACCTATGAAACAGAATATCCGCGCCGGCGCTAACTTGAATTCTGATTCCCCTGTTTATTGCCCTGCGAATCAAGTTGCCGTAAAAATATAGCAGGATGGAATTATACTCAGTCTGATTCCAGACCACCACAAAATTTCCCTGACCATCAACGGCGGCGCCATGATCGGTCAAACTGAATCCTCGCTGGCTCAGGCTATCATTGAGTACGAATTTCGCGGACCAGGCTGGCGTCGGCATCATAAATACGTGGCAAAGATATTGTACTGATTGTACCAGCCGGACCAGCTGACCAGAAAAGAGCCGTTCCCGGCGACGGCCAGGGCTGGACCGAAGTAAACCGACTTCAGCCGCATTGTTCACCCAGATATTGCTGCCGATTTTTTCCCTGTGGCTGAAAATTTCTGTACCATAAGTTCCCCGGCTGTATTTTCCCAGGCAACAACGACATCCCCTCTTTCATTGGCAGCAATTGATGACGAGAAGGCAATATCATCAGACCGGTCACTGACCGGCATATTGTCGCCCAGCGGCTCATCGCGGTTATTGAAAAACTGAATATATACTTCCTGTCCTGATATTACGCAGATCGATCCAGGCCACGGCATAGTTTCCGCTGCTGTCGGCAGCAACGGCCGGTTCCAGTTGCTCCGCACCATAATCACCGCTCAGCGAATTGATCAGGAAATCAGTTTTTAGCGCTGGCAATACCGGCAATGTATCGGGCGCCATGAACAGTGAATTCTGCTGTGCCGGCAGGAGTCCCAGATAAAAACAAATCAAGATAAGCGCTGTACTTTCAGCACAGACTTGCTCATAATCTTACCCTGCTAAAAATAAAAATTGAGTCCCAGGCCGACGCGCTTGATCAGACCGGCCGCATCGCTGTCGCTGGTCCTGGTTTCGGTACGATCGTCTTGTATATAACGGTAATCATACTTGCTGTCGGACCAGGAATAATAGAAACGCGCCAGGGCAAACAAGGACAGGGATCTGTTAAAAGGATATTCCACCCCGAAGCCGGCAAAAATGTGCACCGGCGAGTTCAATTCTTCCAGGTATTCCTCTTCGTTATCCTGCTCAGTGACCAGCGGCTGCTGGGATACAGATCTTCATTTTTGTGCGTCACGAATGCCAGCTGCTTGCCTGCGCCGATGTGTATGTAGGGACTGACCTTCTTAACCTGCAGGACGGAGAAGTACAATTTAAAACCGATACTGAGCCGGAAGATCTTCATATCATCGGTATACCTGCGGCCGTAATCATAGTAGGAAGAGGAAGCCGGATAGTAAATATGTTCCTCCCTTCAGCTCGTGGCTGTAGGTGCGGGTATAACTGAAATCGAAGGACACCCGCACCCGGGCGTAACGCGGATGTTTCAAGGTCAGTTGCATTTCCATTTCCGGCTCGGTATTTTCGATCACATAGTTGACCGGATAAGGATAAGGATAAGGTGGTATGATCCAGCTATCGATATACGCATAATCATAGTAAGGGTAGTAATAGATCTGATAAATCCGGTCCGACGAAATCGGGGTATACAGCACGCCGAACGACCAGTTGGATTCCAGCGTATCGGGCCCGCTGCCCTCCTGGGCCTGGGCCGAACCAGCAGCAGCGGCAGAATTAAAATCATCAGGGTTTTCATAAGTTCCCTTTCTGAAAAATAAAAGATGTTTAGAAATATTTTTGCATTTCCCTGCTCCGGCCGGGCCGAAAATAAATTATGAGCAGGAATAAGATATTTCGTTATGAATAATAAGTGCTGACAATCGTGCAATATGAATAGTAACGCCGGAATAATATAGAATATAATACGGGGTGAGTCAAGAAGTACCTTAGTACCTTAGTTCCTGAGTTCCTGAGAAGAAAAGTCCGGAGGTCATTCCCGCAGATCGAATGTCTCGCTTGATTTTAGTACAGGCGGGAATCTATGAATTAAGGAAAAAGGATAATGGATAAAGGATAAATAAGATAGTAGAATGTTTTTTCTTTACCTTTATCCTTTTACCTTTACCCTTATAAGTAGCAGGCACTTCCGGCGGCACTATCATAAAACGGTGAATCAGACTTTCATGAAATCGGATTAAACTTAAAACACATGAATTCAGGGAGTACTGATGCCGAATCATATCTTTACACTTGACTTTATATAAGATTAAAATAAATTGATAGATAAGCGTTTATTTAAATAATCTCTGTTAATTCTTGAAGAAAATTCGGACGTTAGAAAAATTATGAATTACTTAGTTTTAATATTCTTTCATGATTTTGTTTATTTATAAGATAAACTGAAATTACTGAATAAAGGCGAGTTTTAATGAGAGAATTAATTGAAAAAAAGATAATTCGAGATTATGGCATCTTTTTATTTATTATGATGACTTTTAATACCATTCTGGCTCAAACGCCACCTCCACCTTCTATGGCACCAGAGGTATGGAGCGAACCTGTAATGTTAGAAAACATAGGGAGAGGAGTAGAACCTTCTATTTCCCGGGGGGGCGACACACTTGTATTTCTTAATGGAATGGGCATACAAATAAGTTACCGGCAAGCTGGTGTTTGGCAAGTGCCGGTTACTTTGAGTCCACATATTAATTATGGCTTTGCACGAAATCCTACTATATCTGCTGATGGTAAGAAAATATATTTTGTCGATTATGAAAGAACCGGTGGATTTGGCTCATGGGATTTATGGGTAAGTGAATGGTCTGAAAGTCTCAATGACTGGGATGTGGCTAAAAACTTGGGCTCAAACATCAATACCGATGTTATTGAATGGTTTTGTTTTACTCCCGATGATAAAAATCTCTTATTTTGGCAGAGTCACTGGCACCGTTTCCAATCTTCTTGTTTCGGCCTGGAATGATACATTACAACAATGGCAGAGTTCCGCAATCATTTGATCATGATATTCTCACCCATGGCGGTAGTAGTAAATGGTCTAACAATGACAAAGAATAATGAGGAAGGTATATTTTAGTTGGTGGTTGGACATGATTGAGCATGCTGAATATGAGCTTGTGGTGGCATACTATGATTCTAGCTAGAGGGTGGGTACGGTGATCCGCTGCGGCTTAATATAAATACACAACCGCCTGACAGTGTGCCCTGGTACAATCCTGGCAATCTTGGCTATGATGCTTTTCCATCAATTACCAGCGGATGGAAAATTTTTATACTTTGAATCCGATCGGGGACCTGATTCAAATGGAAATAACTATCACTATATCTATTATAGCCAGTTATTAATAGACGAAAACGGTGATACGGTAACAAATATTAGAGACAACACAGAGCAAGCCATTCAAGAATTTGAACTATTTCAAAATTATCCCAATCCATTTAATCCGGCCACCAATATAGCCTTCACTCTTAACCGGAAGGCACACGTATCGATTAAAATTTATGATTTAAATGGCCGCGAGATCAAACAATTAATAAACGGATTCTACACTTCGGGACAGCATAGCATTGTCTGGGATGGAAAGGACCGGCAAAACCTTGCAGTATCTTCAGGCGTTTATTTCTACCGGATAATTATAAACGGCCAAAGCAGGACAAAAAAAGCAGTCCGGTTAAATTGAAAGGAACGATCAAAACTTTTATAAATCTTTTACGAGAAAAGGATCTTGTGAAACCTGTCCGACCCCACCGGCTCTCGACTGCGCTCGGGCATCAATTTCTTGGTCGCTGAGCGTAGTCGAAGCGTCGATGCCTCCGGCATCATTATTTTAAAACTTCTTGATTCCTAAATCTTTCATCTTTAATCATTATTTTTGTGCCTATGTGCCTGTCTCAGCGCCAGGTCTTCGACCTTTGTGCCTTTTTACCGCTGCGCCTTATTGATTATACCTTTGGCTACCCGAAAGCCCAACCACTCATAATACTGGTCAGGGCTGGAGCTGGCCCGCCTGGTACAACGGGAATGTGCTAATGCTGCGGCATAACAACCGCTGCGCCAGACCCGGGCCTTCTTCGCTTTAGCCGGGCCCGTCGGGTCGACCTGCGGTTTCTTAGTATATTCATCATACCAGTCAAAGCACCACTCCCACACATTGCCGCTCATATCATAAAGTCCCAGGGCATTGGGATTTTTTGTCCCCACAGTATTAGGTTTAAAATCACTGGTCATATCATACCAGATGTAGTTATTCACTTCCGTCTCGCTGTTGGTCCCGGCCCATTTTTCCTCTTTCCCGCAACTGCGCGCGGCATACTCCCATTCCGCTTCCGTGGGCAGGCGTCCGCCGGCCCATTTGCAGAAACTTGCTGCATCTGCCCAGCTGATATTGACTATCGGTTCATCTTCCTGCCAGCCCCAGGGAGGTTCCCTGGGCAGGTCCTTTCCGCTTGCCTGGCAATAGCGGCGATACTGCGCCACGGTTACTTCAGTTTTACCCAGAAAAAAATCCGACAGCGTTACCTGGTGCACTGGCAACTCGCTGTCGAATCCGCCGGGATATGTGCTGCCCATATTAAAAGTACCGCCGGGTATCCGGATATATTCGAGACCGGTTTCGCTATCGACGGTGGACTGCACGTTGGACGGCAGCGCAGGAGCAGATCGAAGACGGGTGCTGCTTTCCCTCCGGCAAAATAGCGGGCCAGGTTGCGCATGCCTTCGGTCATCATTTTTTCCTTGCCGCCGCTGAAATCCAGAGCCTGTGAATTAACGATTTTTCCACTCTCCACATCGATCTGGCGGATCATTACCGTAAATAAATTACCGAATTGCGAAACTGATCCGGCAAAAATCTGCTGGACATTCAGCAATTTACCGATTTCTGCCATGCAATCGTTACTGCTGCAGCCGGCCTGCTGGAAACCCTGTTCCTGTAAAATTTCTTCCATGCGGTCCCGTTCCAGGACCGTATAAGCACTGGTAAGAAACAATTCGCTGCGGAAACGATCGGTCAGCGCCGCAGCCTCTGATCGGAGCGATCCCCAGAGCATCAAAATTAGTCACCGCCACGTTTTGTGTCTGGGAAACGCTTAACCGCGACAGCAGGATTACAAATGAGAGTGCGGTAAGAAGAGTTATTTTTTTAATCATAATATATTCTTTTCCCCCGGGTGATTCTTATAAAATTAAAATATACAGAATTTAATATTATGATCGACTTTATCAGGGTTTACATTAGTTGGGGGGGTAAAGAGGACAAAAGGTTAAGAGGATAAAAGGCTAAAAGGTTAAGAGGTTAAAAGGTTAAGAGGCAGGAGAAAGCACTTTGTGAAGATTAAAGATGAAAGATTAAAGAAAAGAAATAAGAAAAAGTGCGTAGTGATGCCAGCAGCGATATTTGTAGCAAGTTCAATAATTAAAAAATAAAGGTCGCAGACCTGGCGTCAGTTCCAATTTACCATACCGGCTTTTAAGGAATTTGACAGCGACTGGGCCATCAGGCGTATTATCAAAACATCCAACCCCAGGCCGATTACGCCGTAAACTATGATCCGGTTAGGTTTGACCGGGGACTTGATGCTTATAATATTTTCGCTGCCCGATGTTGTGCAGGTCATTATTTACCTTTAAAACCAGTTCCGAGCACAGCGGCACCATGCCGTTATCCATATATACTCTGATGTTCTGCACCGCCATATTTTTTCCACGCTGATCGATGATCGTCACCAGGGTATCCAGGCTGCCCGTTCTGGTCTGGTTACCGTTCAGAGTTTGCAGCCGGACCGAGTTCAGGATCAAAACCGCTGAACCGGTATTTCCGGTCAGGCGGCAGGGTAAACATGCCGTACTTCCGGCTGAAACAGACAGTATCCTGCAGGGCCGGGAATAAATCATCGAATTTTGCCGCGGTGTAAAATTCCTCGTACCGGCGGGAATATTCGGCGGAGTCGATCGCCGCCCATTCCTGGAATGTCCCGTGCAATAATCTGTTGATCCCGCAGTTGCACCTTTACCCCGCTGCCTGGTTTGATCTTATCCCTGTTTTCCAGGCCGGTGAATCGATCGTGGCCCTGTTGGTATCACTGATTGCACCCCCGATCACTCCGATCAGCGTGCAACCGCTAAAATCCGCCAGCATAAAAACCATACCGGCCAGCAATAAAGAAAGTCTTACCTGACATGACACATCCTCCTGTATTACACTTGTGTTACTTTTTCTGGTGATTAATATATGATCCGTACCGAAGGACAGTGTCACAGCAATGTAATCATCCGGTAAATTAATTGTCGACCATAAGAAAGGGACAAGGATCGAGCAATCCGGCCAGATAGCGACAGAGAGACAAAGAAACAAAGAGACAGAGATCGAAGATCTTCGACCGTCAGGTACAGAGTCAAAGAAAAAAGTCATTCCCGCCTGTCGAATGCCTCGCTTGATTTTAATACAGGCGGGAATCTATAAATGAAGGAAAAAGACAAAAGCGCTGAAGCGGCACAGCGGATTTTTTATTAACCCGATCGTTGGGTTCGAAACGAGCGATGATTAGCACTATACATGTCGCTTCGATACGTCCGGCAAGTGCCGGACTACTCAGCGCCCTTTTTACTTTGTGCCTGTCTATGCTAGGTCCTCCGATCTTTGTCTCTTTGTCTCTTTGTCTCTCTGTCTCTTTTTCTCAGGTACATAGGAACTAAGGTACTCAGGTACTATTTAATCACAATCACCTTCCTCACCTTTGTCCTGAACGCCTCCAGTTTTACAAAATAGATCCCCGAGGCCAGGCCGGCTGCATTCAAATCAACATCATAAAACCCCCGCGCCTGATCCTTATCCACCAGCACCCTCACCTCCCTGCCGAGCACATCGTACATGGTCAATTTTACCTTATGGTAAGCCAGTATTTCATAACTTATGTG
Organism: Calditrichia bacterium; assembly: GCA_963777955.1. Classification (GTDB taxonomy): domain Bacteria; phylum Calditrichota; class Calditrichia; order JAJRVZ01; family JAJRVZ01; genus CAVZSQ01. Next base: position 216,164 of record CAVZSQ010000017.1, on the reverse strand, counting down.
TGTCACCCCATTGAACGGATTAGGAAAATTGGGATAAAGAATATCATCGCCAGGGGGTGAACGGAAAATTTCCGGATCAAAATTTATGTCAGCAAGGCTTTGCGTATTGCCCCAAATATCAAGACCCGTTTCACCGTGCCTGTTACTTTCAACTGTAAAGAACAGATTATCATCGAAAACCGCAGCATTATAAGAATGGGTCTCAATCGGGGTTAATTCTGTATTACGGTATAACCGGTATAACTGTGACTGATGTTTATTATCATTGCAGAACCAGCCCAGCACCTCAGATCCTGAATTATAAGTTATGAAAGTCTTGCAATTCTTTGCCTGAACAATTTTTAACCGTATATCACCATAATCCCAACTATACCAGTGATTCTTAAATACATAAGTCTGATCAGTGGTGATTTTCCGCCAGATCTGTACCTGTTGACTATAATCCCAGGCGACAATGTAGTCCCCGCTATCGGTCAAATAATTGTCCAGAGCATGTAAATTCAGCGGATAATCCCACTCATTGATGATCATTGTATCGCTGACAACCGTTCCTGCCTGGTCATAGACTAAGCCGTAAAGTGTCCGACCATAATCATAAACCCTGGTGATCATAATACATGCCAGGTGGCAAAAACATTAAAATCCTCATCGATCGACATAACAACAGGCTCATGATAATAGCGCTGATCATAACTACTTACAACGTTTTTATTGGTGATACTGCGGTCAGATTCTTATTATACTTGCGCAGGCCGGCTGAACTCCGATTGTACCAGCAGACTAAAATCTGATCTTGCGCATCGACTTTCAAGCGGACCTGATTAGGATTGTAATCTTCGTTCACCTTGACATTCGTACCTGTTTTATAACCCTGCGGATCGATCGCCTGTAAATAAATATTGCCCTCATTTATATTTTCAGTACCGCAAAAAGCGATCATAAATGTTCCGTCTGTCAATGCACCTGCATGCTTGTCTCCGAAAAATGTGTACCTTACGGCCGGGTCGTTGATTTGCCTGTTGGATCCCAAGGGATTAAAATCAGGATCATAGACCTGGGCATACAGATCATAACGACCGTTACGGTGGTCTTCCCACAGTACGATTGAACCCCCCTGCCGGTTAAAACAGACCAGCGGCGTATTCTGCCAGGCAGAGAATTGATCCATATTTACTTTAAGCGGTACAGATAGCGGCTGCAGGTTTTGATCAAACCTTTGGCTAAAAACTTCGGTATCACCACGATGATAACGTAAAAAAGTTATAAAAAATTGACCTGTAAAAATATCTGCAATACTAACATCGTGGACAAACAGAGAATCGGCCGGGTCCAGTTTATGGATGAGCGTTGCCCCCTGTAATTCTCCGGTTTTGCCGATTTTCTGACCTCGCACCGTACCATTTCCCTGGTCAAAAGTAAAAATCCAGAAAGCATCATGCCTGTTTCCTGCCAGTAAATCAGAAAATAAATAGGAGTTGGCTGCTGAAATAGTTAGTCTGTTCTGAAAGCGTCTGATCCTGGCTGTGATATATCCGGGCCGTAGTGCCGCCGTTGCCAAATTGATAATCATCACTATTCCAGACAATAAAAAAATCTCCGCCGTCCGCAGCTGTGATGGCAGGATCATAATGATTACGCGTATCCAGGCTGTCGCTGATCGTTATATTCCTGCCGGTTTTAAAGCCATTGCTGTCCAGCCGTTGCAAAAATATTCTGGATACACTTTTTGTTATTCTTCTCCACACTACCACATAATTGTTCTGCTCATCAACTGCCAAACAATGATAGTTAATATATATTGCCGGCTCATCCATTTCATCATTCAGCACGATGGCATCGCTCAGGGCAATTCCCGCTGAATCATAAAGCCGCGCATATATATTTTCCCTGCCGGATCTGGCAACCCAGACTGACTAAAAAGCAGCCATTCCCGGCCAGCACCAGGGAAACTTCATCCGGATTCCATAATGATAAAATATCGAGGATTAAATTCCCCCCAACTTTTTCAGCGCTGCTGGTAAATTTTTGAACTACCACATCATTATACTTTTCACTCCAGGCCACCATAAAGTCGCCCCGCTTATTGGCCGCAATAAAAGGAGTGAAGTATATACTGCTGCATTCCTGATCGTTGACCAGTATATTTGCCCCGATCCTTTCATCCCGGTTATTAAAAAACTGGACATATATATCGGCCCGGCCATTACGCTGATCGTTCCAGGCTATGGCATAGTTACCGCTGCTGTCACTGGCGATATTTGGATACCATTGCTCACAACCATAATCTCCGGCCAGCTCGTTAATCATAAAATCCTGTTTAAGCCACGGCAGCAATTCAAGAGTATCCTGAACCAGCATTGGTTCATAGGCAGATGCCTGGGAGTGATCCGGATTAATGACGGCCGGGTCTGAAAATTCTGCGGGAGAATCGTTTCTGATCTGTGCCGGTAAGGGGTGTGGCATAATCAATCCGAGGCAAAAACCAATGAAAATAATCCATATCTTCGTTTTTGATCTGCTCATGAATTTACCCTGCTAAAAATAAAAATTAAAACCCAGGCCAACCCGTTTGATCAGATCGGCTTTATTATAATCAATAGACCGGCTATCCGTGATCGCTGCTTCGATTCTGCGGTAATCGTAATGAGCCTCGATCCACTGGTAATGGAAACGGACATTGGCGACCAGGGAAATCGATTCATTAAAAGAGTATTCCACCCCAAAACCTAAAAAAACATGCACAGGGGAATTCAAATCTTGCAGATACTCCTCCCGGTTATCATCGATCCGTGCCAGCGGCGGTTGCGGCACAAATAACTCTTCAGACTTGTCGGTTACAAACGCAAACTGCTTGCCCGCCCCGGCCAGCAGATATGGACTGACCCTGTGCATACGTAATCCTGAAAAATAATATTTACAGCCGACGCTTATTTCGAATAACTTCAGATCATCGATTGAAAGGTATCCATTATCATCCTGATACGAACCATCAATAGCGAGATAATGTTCCTCCTGTTTCTGCCGGCTATAGGCGCGGGTGTAACCCAGATCACAGGTCAGCCGTACTTTTGGATAAATCATAAAAGCAACCTGTGCGTCCATTCTGGATTCATAATCGACATAGTAACTGCTGGCGGAACTTGGATAAATTCTGCCCGAAGCATATGGGATGTACAGCACTCCGAATGACCAGTGATACGGTGCAGTGCATTCCCCGGCCTGCCGGGCAGTGTCCAGCATTTGTTGCTGCTGCTGCTTAAGAACCTGCTCTTCTTGCTGTCGCTGCTTTTCAGCCAGTTCCAGGACTTTCTGCTGTTGCAGCGACTGCTGCTGCAATTGCAGCTGCAGCAATTGCTGCTGTTGTTTCAACTTTTCCCGGCGCCGGGCAATAAATTCCTGTACGCTGTCAAAATCCCCCCTTAAACCACTGTCCGCCTGGAATACTGTTCCATGTTCAGCCAGCATGATTTTCTCTACTCCCGTTAAACCCAAATTAAGCCGTTCTTCACGCAGACTATAAGTAAGTATGACCGCCGACTGCTGTAATTCGTCGACCAGACAGGGGAAGACCTTGCCCCCTTTCATAACGATCGTGTCAGGCCAGCTGGCCTGCTGAGCCAGCAATACCAGAGGCAGAACCAAAAAGAATAAGGTTTTCATAAGTTTCCTTTCTGAATGATAAAAGATACCTGTAAAGCAGGATAAGGTATTCTGTTATGAATTAAAGTACCGCTAATAAAACCACTGTGAAAAATAACGCCTGAATAATATAGAACATCACAAACGCCGTGTCAATCAGATTAAAAATGCATTATCCGGAGGAGGTTAAAAAGTAATACTGCAGTAAATAGATTTGGTTTCGTGAATATTCTCCTGGTCTTTATTTTTTCAGGTACCCGGGGTCGGGGTGCCTGGATCCTGCTGATTTTTCCGGCAGGCTATTTTGCACTGCAGCTGAGGTAATAATTGCCTATTCGGAATCCCTCTGCGCTGCGGCTTGTCTGGCGCCAGGTCTCCGACCTTTGCGCTTAGGCCAGCCCCCTATCATCCCTTGCTTTTATAATACTTCATTAATACATTATTTCTGTATTCCTGATAATCCTGATAGAAAAAATAATAAATATTCAGTATAAATTACAGAGGTGATCATCCTGTCAGTCAGATCTGATATTTTCCTGATTAATTGATAGGGGTTATAAAATGAATCTATTCAGCACCAAAGGCAGAATGGCCCGGTTAAGTTACTTCCTGCATTCCCTGGCCAATTCCTTCATTTTTATACTGATGGATGATATTATTACCTGATTAATCAGCTGGCAGTGATGTCGTTTTCACTATATTAATGTTCGTCTTTTTGATATTATATATTTATATAGAAGTATGTCTCACTGTCAGAAGATTTCATGACCTTGATAGATCAGGGGGAGATTATTTTTTACTTTTAGTACCCCTTTATAATATATTCGTGGCGTTTGAATTACAGTTTAAAAAAGGTACCGTTGGTCCCAACCGTTTCGGCGCAGATCCCCTGCAGCCGGACTTAGTCGCCCCTGGGCCTTATGCCACATCCCCCTATCCCATATCCCCTGCTTCAAAAGATTCCACTCCACAGGCATACACCATTGCGCCTCCGGCCCTGAAAGAAGAACGGAATTTAATTCTGGTATACATTGCCGCGGCAGCGATACTGATAGCAGTAGGCTACTTTGTTTACTGGTCCATACAGACTTCCCAGAGAAGACCATATTTCGATGATGGAGAACCCGGTTACATTTCCGCTGCAGCTTCGATCAGACTGTACGAAAATGACAGTACGTTTTACGAAGTCAGCAATTTCAGATACCTTTCCCGGGAATCGATGCTAAAATTATTCAGCCAGCTATGGGATCCTGCTTTTTCCGGGACAAAACAATTGAAAATATCCGCCGGAGCAAAAGCAGTGCTGCTTGACCTGGATAAAGGAAAGTATGGAACAGTTTTGAGTGTAAATAGATTTTGTGTAATCGAAAATATTAAAAATAATTTGATCGACGCCGGATTCCGGGAACATCCCGATCCTTTTATTGCGCCGGGCGAAATTCTCGAAACCCTGCAAAATAAATCTTTTTATGAGCATGATGGGCGAATCAATATGCAGGTCGGAACAGAATTGGCGGAGATCCACCATTTTATCAATTTCCTGATCGCAGATCTGCTGATTATCGATAGAAACTCAAAATTGAATGTTCAGTATGAATAGGGTCAAGAAGGCATAAAGGTCGAAGACCTGGCGCGAAACAGCTCGAAGCGAAGTGTCAATCCCGCCTATCGAATGCCTTGCTTGATTATAGTACAGGCGGGAATCTGACCCCCTTGTCCCCCCTCATACAGGAGGGGGTACCAGCATATATCATTTCCCCAATTTAAAATCATGAAAAACCTTATAGGAGATCCAGCTGACCACGACTATGTAATCGACCACCAGGCCGGCAACAGTCAGCATAATTCTGCTCCTGGCAATTTTAGGTTGATCGATTCTGTAGATCTTTTCCGCCGGGATTTTCTGCATTTCGTTGCCCTGCCATAAAAACACTTCCGAGCGCAGGGGAACTTTGGCGGATTCCAGGAAATTTTTGATGGTGGCAAGATTTACTCTCTTCCCGCGCAGATCAGCAATATCCCGCAGATTTTCCATGTTTTCAGCAGTGTCATTATTCGAGCGCAGCGGCCGCAGCCGCACCGTGTTTGGATCGAATCCGGCAAACAGGTATTTCGTATTATCCAGGCTGGGGCCCCGGCGTGACTGCTGGAGCACCATAATGGTATCTTCCAGCGCCGGGAATATTTTATCATTTTTGAGTTTCAGGCGAAACGAGTCATAGCGCTGTGTATATTCCCCCGGCAGCAGGGGGATCACCCCCTGGAGTATGCCCTGCATAACCTGGCCTTCGCGCAGATATACTTTGACCGGGCTGCCTGTTTTCATCTTCAGCATTTCATCCAGCGACAGCGGTTCCAGGATAGCCCTGTCCGCATCGGCTTTTGAACCGGCATAAAAACCAAGCAAAGTGCAGCTGTAAAGATTCAGCAGGATGACGGCAGAAATGAAACTATAAACAACTTTTCCACGTAGCACGATTCGCCTTTCTTATATCTCTGCTTATCCTTAGTTACTTTTTCCCCTTTATTTCCAAAACCAGCCTGGATTGAACTCATGCATGTCAATTATTCAGCAATAATGACAATTCGTTATTTTTCTGATGGACTCAGGGACATAGGCATTATTCTTTACCCATTACCCATTTCCCCTTATCCTTTTAAAAAATTTAATTCGAAACTTTTCAGCAAATCCAGCGTCTATAAATATGCATATTAATACATCCCCATGCATACCTCAGGCCCCGTCATCCCTACGAAGTGGCGGGGTTTTCTGTTTATGCCGGTTTAGAAGGGCAGGTCGTCTTCTTCGCTGGTGGTCACAGGTTTCCCCGTAGCCGGATGGTTATTATCCGCCGCCGGTTCTCCCGCTTGCGTTTCCTGGGTATCTGTTACTACTTCGCTATCCGGTTTGGCAGCTTCGGCAGCTTCGCCGCGCGGACCCAGGGGCTGCAGGGTGGAGCAGATGATCTCGGTGGTGTACCGTTTCTGCCCTTCCTTGTCTTCCCACTGCCGGTTCTGGATGCGTCCCTCGACGTAGACCAGCCGTCCCTTGGCCAGGTATTCGCTGGCGAACTCGGCCTGCTTGCCGTAGGCCACGATGCGGTGCCATTCGGTCTTATCCTGGAAGGTGCCGGTGGAATCTTTTACCGCGTAGTTGGTGGCCACGTTGAAGTTGGCCACGGCCAGGCCGGAGGGGGTGTAGCGCATATCGGGGTCTTTCCCCAGCCGCCCGACGATGATTGCTTTGTTGATTGTGCCTTTTGACATACATGACTCCTAATCAATTTAATATTATGAAAAATTCAATGAGTATCTACTTAATAGATAGTAATAATTTATATTTATAAAATGATCACGTTTATTAATAAATTATAAGTATTTATATATCTAAAATTATGCCAATATAGTTATTCTTAACATAAAAATTTATTTTTAATATAACTATTCAATTATATTTATATTACAATAAATAAATATTTTACATAAGACTATCACTAATTACAATTGAACTTATAGCATATTAAAAACAATGTTTAAAAACGCACATTCGTGTGGTTTCAGAAATAAATAACTGGGAAATTCAGTGAATATTATCTAATTCTTTGTTTATTAATATATTGTACTTTTTCATCCTCCTAATTAAAGAATCTCTTGAAATGCCCAGAAGAACTGCAGCTTTTTGTTGATTGTACTTTGTCGTAGATAGTGCTTGCCTTATTAATAAGATTTCATTGATTTTTAAATTTAAATTATTTTTTCCGAGAGATTTCGTTTCATTTACTTTAAGTGAGAATGAAAAATGAGACATATCCAAAAAGTCATCTTTTGATAATATCATTGCTCTTTCGACCATATTTCTTAATTCCCGTACGTTCCCAGGAAAATTATAATTTTTTAAATTATTTATAACTTCTTTATGTATTCTTGGAATTTTTTTATTTTTCTTTTTTGCATAAATTTCAGCAAAATATGAAACCAATGGTTCAAGATCTTCTAACCTCTCACGAAGTGGGGGAATACTGATAATAAAATTATTTATACGGTGATATAAATCTAATCTAAATTTTTTCTCCTCTATTAGTTTTTCTAAATCTTTATTCGTCGCAGAGATTATTCTTACGTCGACAGGGAATTCTTTGTCACTACCAACCTGTTTGATTCTTTTCTCTTCAATAGCTCTCAAAAGTTTAGTCTGTAATGAATGAGGCATATCGGCAATTTCATCTAAGAACAGGGATCCTCCATCGGTTAATTCAAAATATCCTTTTTTATTTTCTTTTGCATCAGTAAAAGCACCTTTACGATGACCGAAGAATTCACTTTCTAATAGCGTCTCAGGTATAGCAGCACTATTGATTGCGGAAAAACTTTTATCTTTTCTATCGCTAGCATAATGAATAATTCGTGCAATAATTTCTTTTCCCGTTCCATTTTCACCAACAATTAATACATTTATATCACTATCTCTACCCACCTGGACTGCTAATTCCAAAACATCTTTAATCACTTTACTAATACCAATGAAGTTTTTATCAATTAATTTTTCGAGTTCGTAAGATATAAGCGAATTTTTATTTTGCTCAACATTAAGTCTTTTATGTAATGTGATATATCTTTTAGTCCTTTCAATTGCCAATTGTAGGTCGATGCTATTGAATGGTTTCTTTAGAAAATCAATTGCTCCGTGCTGCAATGATTTTATTACCATATCCATATCTCCATAGCCACTAATTATAATAGCTTCGATATCTGGATAGTTTTTCTTAACAAAAGTTAGTACCTCAATGCCATTCACTTCAGGTAACAGAACATCAATAATAATTATATCGATAAAATTTGATTCTAAAATACCAAATGCTTGTTTTGGTGAATATGCTGTGAATACCTTAAAGGGATCTTTTGTTAAAAATTCTGCAATTCTATCGGCTATTTTTTTCTCATCATCCAATATTAGTACACTAATATTATTCATCATTTCTCCATTTTATCCTTTTTGAATAGGAATTTTTAATTTTATATTAGTTCCTTTTAGATAAGTACTTTCAATTACAATTTCCCCATTCATATCCTCAATTACTTCTTTCACCACAGACAAACCTAATCCAATACCCTTACCAAAATTCTTAGTTGTAAAAAATGGATTAAATATTAAATCTTTTGTCTCGGGTTTTATACCTATTCCATTATCTTTGACAGATAGTATTGCATAATTATATTCAACTGAACATTTAATAGTAATACACTGACACTCTTTATCAAGATTTTGAACACATTTTTCTTCTATTGCGTCTCGTGCGTTAGAAAGAAGATTTAATAATGCCTGTTCTAGTTTAAATAAACTTCCATAAATAAAATTATTTGGTTCATCAAAGATTAATTTTATTTTAATGCCAAGTTTTTCGTAATGTCGTTGCACAATCCACATAGTATTTTTTACCATTGTATTCAAATCAAAATTTTCTTTGATATATTCTTTTTGTCTACAGGAAAAATTCTTTACATATCCAGTTATGAACTTTATTCTATTCATATTATCTACTAATGCTTCAATCATTTGATTCACTTTGTTGATATTAATATTTTGTTCTTTAAGAAGAAGAGAGAGTGATTCGATGTCAAAATACATAAGTTGAAGGGGTTGATTAATTTCATGAGCGATAGCAGCGGAATACTCACCTAGAGTCGTTAGACTCGCTTGATGAAGAATTATCTGTTTTTGTTGAGTTTGTTTTTCCAAAGATTCTTCAACTTTCTGACTTAAATGTATATTTAGTTTATTTTTTTCTACATATCTTAAATAGCTAAAAGCTAACAATAAAAATAATATGGAAATCGCAAAAAATAATTGCCCTGAGATTGATTTTTGCTTGTCTAATTCCACTCTATTTCTAAGCAAAATCAATTCATTCTCTTTTTCTCTCTTTTTAGATTCATAGTTCATCAACATGTCGCTAATTTTATTACTAATTTTTACCATTGTGCTATCATTATAATTAGAATATAACTTTAAGTAATGGTAAGCTTTTTTATAATTTCCCATGGTTTCATATAATTCTGTATATGATTTATAACAATCTTGCAGCAAGTCTATAGCGTTAATTCCCTTTGCGTAATATGCACTTTGACTTAAGTAATTTTTTGCTTTTTTAAATTCTTTTCCCATTACATATAGTTGACCTATATGATTTGAAATATTAGCAATATTCCAGTGGTCATTTATTTGAAGAGTTATATTTAATGACTTCTTATAATAATCAAGCGCAAGAGATTTATTCCCAAGTTTTCTATAGACATAACCTATATTGTCATATACAGTTGCTAATCCTTGATTAAACACTATTTCTTGATTCAATCTTAAGCTTTTATTCAAATAGTTCAACGACTGATAATAATTACTTGTTTGACAATATATCATACCTATCGAACTTAATGATGATGCTATATTAATCTTATTACCTAATTCTTCATTTATTTTTAATGATTCCAAATTGTATATTAATGACTTATCATAATTTTTTATTTCCGAATATATTGTTCCAATATTTTGATAAATAAGTGCTAAAGTTTGATTATCATTCAATTCTCTACTGATCTCGATAGCATCAAAACTGAATTCTAATGCCTTCTCGTAATCACACAGAGCAGTATAATTATTTGATAAATAATTAAAAGCCGATAAAATTATTTTTTTATCTTTACTTTGCATCCCAATCTCTAATGTTTTTGAACAATGAATTATTGATTGCTTGAAGTCACCAATATCATAATAAATTATTGCCAAATTTTGCAGTATAAATGCATGTAATGAAGCCTTATTAACTTTAATACATCTTTCTAGTGCTTTTTTGTAATAATTGATTGCATTGTCATATTGTCCCAACAGAAAACTGTGATATCCTATCATTGAATAAGTCTTTAATAATTCCCTCTTCATAACCTGCTTTTTCTGAGAGGATTACTAATTCATTGAATAATTCTATATGTTTCTTCCCATTTTTTAAAGATTTTAATATCATAGGCATATCAATTAAATAAACTATTTCTTTAAACTCAGTTTTAATTATTTTGATCATCGACAATGCTTCTTTACTTGTTTTTAATGATTTGGGCAAAGAATATTCAATATTTGTAAATATATTATTACTTATATTATTATAACTATTAATGCTATAACTTTCCTGATTCATGGTGCTATCAAAATGGAAAACTATTATTAACACATATGCTAAATATTTCATATTGGGGTATGCTCCTCATGAATATAATTAAGAACTATTTAAATTAAATATTTTCTTAAGATAAATAAATACTATATGTTATAAAATATATTATCCCTATTTTGGAGTAACTGTACTCATGAATGTACTCCACTATTTATTCAACATTCATTCTAATCATAAACAGAACGTATTATTATATTTGAGTATCTAAACATATCTACAAATTTTGATCCAAAAAATACATATACTTTTATCGTAACAAAGATCTAAATTAATAGTCAATATAAACTATAATATTTATTGGTTGTTAAATAACTACAAATAATATATAAATATATTCTGCTAAAAAAGTTAATTCCAAATTTTAGTTGAAAATTTCATAAGAGAAACTCACGCCGCTTTCAGTTTTAGCCCAGTTTGTTTATTTATTTCCAACATAATTTTCTTTTTAAGCAGATGAAGTTTCTTGTAATTATCCACTTTTCTTAATCGCTGTTCAATCTCCAATAAAGCACAGGCAATCCAACGATGTCGTTGATCCGAGTTTTGCCAGTATTTTACTTTACCTACATGTTTATTCATAAGGGAGTTTACATTTTCAATCAATTCGTTGCCGTAAAGGTCTGCTCCGCCACGATGGTAAAACTGGTCCCGAATTCTTCGATCAGATCCAATTTATGCATGGTCAAGGTCTCTTCTAAGCCTTCTTTTAATGATCCGGCAGCATCGGAATTTTCTACCTCTAAGTCAGCGATAATCGCTAATAACATCTTCTTTGCTTCCTGATAGGTATCGGTATGATAGGCTTTATTAATTCTTTTACGATATATCTCCTTAGAACTGTCTTTTAAATAATTCAATACATTTTCCCGTTTATGCCACTGGCAACGTTGTACCAGGGCATATTTACCGAACACTTCGGAGATCGCCTTGCGAATCCCTTTGGAACCGTCGATGATACATAAAATACCTTCCTTATATCTCAGACCGCGATCAACTAAACCGCTGAGTAGTTCCTTGATACATCCGGAATTCTCTGTGTTGGTCTGGATGAAGCCCAACGGTATCTTTTCGCCCTTTAGCGTTACCCCTAAGACTATGATGATCTGTTCTTTCGCCAGGTATTTACCATCGATAAATAAAGCAATAAAGTCATGTCTGCCCAAATCACGCTTGGCAAATTCCTCTAATTTGTCGGCACTGACTTCAATAAACCGGTTACTGACGCTGGATCGGCTTAAGCCAAAACTATCCACCAAATTCTGTATGGCCGATCGGTAATCTCAAGTGCTTATACCAGATAGAACTCGTTTGAATAACTTGTCGTCGACTGTGAGCCGCAGGCCTTCAACTGTTTATATAGCTGCCAGAGATTTATTCTCCTTGGCCCGGGTATCATATACACGAGGTACATCCACTCGCAATTTCTCATCACCTATGCGTACACTACCGGGATTATATCCCCAGCGGTTGTAATGGTTACGATCATGTTTATATCATTCGCCTGTCAGACTCGTTACCTCATCATCTAATATCTCATTTATTAACATCCGGCATAATTCAAAATGATGTCGTAGCATTTCGAACTGAATATGGATCTCTTGCTGTAATAACCAACTAATTTTCTTGCGATTAACCGTAGTTGTTTTTACTTTCATCCCGAGGTTCCTCCTAATTTAAATGTTAATTGTCTTGACCAAATTTAGTAATAAATTTGATCTTTTGGAGGAGCCTCTCTATTCTAAATTTCAACTAAGATTATGATAATACCTAAACGAAATCTAAACATGCATAACTATAAAAATTTGAAATTGATATTGATGAAGAGATACTTTTATTAAATTCGTTTATATATAAATAATTGAGTAAATATATGTCAACTAATTCATTAAAGCTACACAACCGTCGTGAATTTCTGAAAGTCGCTTCCGGCGCTGCCGCCGGCACCTGCCTGTCTTTTATCCGGAACCGGTCTTTCCTCCTGTCTGAAATCATCGAAGAAGAAAGAAATCCTGCCGGAAAACAACGACTTCTCCATGGTCTCCTACTGCTGCCTGAAGTGCAACGAGTGCGACGCTTATATCGCCACGCAGACCAACAACCAGCAACTGCGCGAGGAGACGGCCAAACGCTGGAACATGAAGGCCGAACAGATCAACTGCCACGGCTGCAAGACGCCCATCGCGCCCTGTTCAACTGCTCGGCCAAGCAGTGCGCCGAAAAGAAAGGTGTCCTGACCTGCGCCCACTGCGCGGAGTTTCCCCGCCTGTACGGTCGACCACTGGACCAAATGGCCGGAGTTGAAGCACAAGGTGGAGGAGATGAGGAAGGCGCTGCAAAGCGTAATATTAGTAAGAGTGAATGATTATTCGCCCCTATACAAATTATCTCTAATTAAATATATTATATGAACAATAACCAGGATCTGTTTCGCCTCCGGCGACTTACTTTTTGTCTGGTCAAAAAGTAAGCAAAAAGACCCTTCGCGAATTTAAACTCGTCCCGACTTCGTCGGGACTCAAACATAAATTCGCGAAATAAAATAAGTCTTAAATATACGATTATAAATTACTCTTAACCTCACAAGTAGCAATATTCCGAATCATTATTTCTTATCCTTTGGAGGATACGGGTCCTTTCCGTGACTATCAGATCGTTGTATTTTACCATCTAATCCCGTGAATTAGAAGTTCTGAATTCTGATTAATACTCACTTTCTCGTGCAAATTTTTCAGCTGCATTCTTTGTTTCGAAATGACCGGAGGACCTGGTCCGCCCCACCTCTTTTAACATTCCATCCTCCTTCAGGATCGTGAACGACATGATGTGTAATTCTCGGCATATTAATTACTCCTAAAGTTAAAAGTAGACTGATTAGAATATTTATATCTCTTAAATTTTCGTACAATGATTCTTTTCAATATGACATCCTCTGAAACACCAAATACAATGCAGATATGCTTTATGAAACAGTTTTAATAAGAAGGTCCTTACCCTTCATCTCCACATATGTGATTTAAATTGTGCAATCTTGTCTTTTCTTTTCTCCAATTCTTCTAACTAATTTGTCCAGTGGAACCAATAACCGCCCTGCAAATTCATATGCTTGATACTCAAAATGACCCAAAGTCATCTTCAGTCATATCTTCCCTAAAATGTACCCATTCTTCTTGATGTTCTGAATTGACATTGCTGAATTTCATCTTTATGTAGTATTAAATGCCCAACTTCATGTGCATATGTGAATCTGAGTCTATTTTCAAATCTTTGATCCATATAGAAATCATGATCAATTATAATATTGTTGAGGTCTTTGGAGAAGAAATCCATCCATATCTAATTCTGTTTTTAATCCTTTTATAGGAATTGGATATATTTTAATAACCGTTTCAACAATTTCAATAATGGGAACTGGAATCAAATTTGGTGGATTCACATATTTTTTACGAAATTTTTCCACTTCTTTTCGAATAAAATCTTTGGTTAAGTAACGAGGTTTTATATAATTCACAAGTACCTCCTCATAATTCATAAAGATCTCTTTTAACAATCTTATCAAATCTTCAAGTTCAGCACGATTTGGTTTTTGACCATTTAGTGTACGAAAAAATACAGGCAATTTTTCAACAACTTTTTTATCATTAATTAGTTCACTTGGTATGTGGCTCAATTAAAGCCAACTCCAATAGAGTATTCCAAAATTCTGATTTTCCTTTAAATTTAGTGCATTTGCTATAGTTGATAATACTTCCTTACTTTTAGGTGGTTGAAGAATGTTCCTTTCAATTTTGCTCCAATTACTTGGATCTAAATTAGCAGATTTACAAAATTCGCGTAACGTGATTCCTTGTTTAATCCTAATATTTTTTAACAAACTCTCCAAAGCACAACATATCTCCTCCTTTTTAATACACTGTGGTATATTGTTACCACATGGTAAATATATACCACACTTGTGCATAAGTCAAGCGAAATATTTTACAACTAAATAGTGCGACGCTACATCGCCACGCAGAATGACCGTACCAGCAACTGCGCGAGGAGACGGCCAGAAAATGGAACATGAAAGCCTGGAACAGATCGTCTGCCACGGCTGCAAGACGCCAAGCGCCCTGTTCAACTGCTCGGCCAAACAATGCGCCGAAAAGAAACAGGTCCTGACCTGCGCCCACTGCGCCGATTTCCCCACCTGCACGGTCGATCAGTGGACTAGGTGGCCGGGATTGAAGAAAAATGTCGAGGAAATGAGAAAAGCGCTGCAATCCTGACTCATAACACTAATAATCATTCTCCCTGCACATATTATTCTTCTCTACAGGCAATATATTAAACCGTAATAAGGACTAATTTCGCCTTCGGCGACCTACTTTTTGTCTGGTCAAAAAGTAAGCAAAAATGCCCTTCGCGAATTTAAACTCGTCCGGCTACTGCCGGACTCAAACATAAATTCGCGAAAAAAATCCTTAAAAGATTTGATTTAAATTTTCCGAAAATAAATCTTTTCATTTTTCTTTTCGTATTGTAAGATAAATATAGGGCGAAGAATCATTCGCCCCTACAAACCTGTTGATAAAAAATGGACTTATACCAGCAAATATTCTTTACCACCCTGGCCCTGGCTTTCGGCATCCTGCACCTGTCCCTGTATGCCTTTAACCGGCAATTCAAAAGCAATCTGTATTTTTCAATCTTCCTGTTCCTCTACGCCATCGCTATCTTTTTCGACTTCCAGCGCCTGCTGGTAGCGTCCCACCCGGCCAACGACCTGTTCCTGAGAATCCACCACGCCGTGATGCCCTACCGCTCCATCGCCGGCCTGCTGTTCATCTACGCGGTCTTTGACCTGAAACTGACGAAGTCTTTCTGGATCATCGCCGCCGGCCTGGCCATCAGCGGACTGCTGGGCACGCTTAATATAGACTGGTTCAACCTGTTCCTGCTGTGGGTTTTCGCCTACATGATCGAAGCCCTGCGGGTGCTGAGCGGGGCGATCCGCCGCCGCCGGCACGGCGCCTGGATAATCACAGCCGGATTTTTACTGCTGTTCGTATTGTCACTGTACGATATGGCCCTGGATTTTAAACTGTTTCAGCCCATCCTCAACCTGACCAACGGCTACCAGTTCGGTTTCGGCTTCCTGATCGTTTCAGCCTCGGTGTTCCTGGCCAGCGATATGGCCCGCATGAACCGCACCATCCTGGAAAAAGAACGGCAAAATAAAGAAAATGAAATCCAGCACCGCCTGCTGGAACAGGAAGATTCCCGCAAATCCAAAGAATTACTGGAAGCCAAAAACCTGCAACTGGCCATGCTGCCGAAGTGCGTCTCGGAACTCGCCGGACTGGAGATTTGCTTCGATATGAAAACTGCTACCGAAGTCGGCGGGGATTATTACGATTACTCTGTTGGACCAGGACGCCAGCGCCCTGTATCGTTACCCTCGGCGACGCTACCGGTCATGGCCTGAAAGCCGGGATCATGGTCTCCATCATCAAAAGCCTGTTTGTAACCCAGATTTTAAAAATGGATTTTCCGGCATTTTTTAACATGTGTTCCCAGACCATCAGGAAAATGAGATTGGGTAATTTGTACATGACCATGCTGCTGGTTAAAATAAAAGACAAAAAATTAACGGCCTCGGCAGCCGGGATGCCCCCGGTGCAGATCTATAAAGCGGCGAAACAAAAAATAGAGGAACTGGAATTGAAGGGCGCGCCCCTGGGGGCGGTGAATTCATTCCCCTATCAAACTGTCGAAACGGAACTGGCTGCCGGAGATGTGATCCTGCTGCTGTCCGACGGCCTGCCGGAATTGTTCAATGAAAAAAGCGAGATGCTGGACTACCCGCTAATCGCTGCTGCCTTCCAGGAATCTGCCCATAAAAAACCGGTTGAAATCTCCCAGCAGCTGTTTGCTCTGGCCGACCAATGGCGAGGCGGCAGAACGCAGGACGATGATATCACGATGGCAGTTATAAAGGTCAAATCTTAGGGGCGAATGATTGTTCGACCCCTGCGGCCCTCGATCCTTCGACCAGCCGGGAATTTTATAGCCGCATTTTCGTTTTTTAACTTTACAATGGCTCTTCAACCGTTAAACCAATTCAATTAGGAGGTACCCATGAGGTCCTATCTATATATTTTATTGCTTTGTCTGCTGGCCGGGTTTCTGATTTCCTGTTCGCAGGAAGATGCGGCCGTGATGAACAGCGCTCCGCAGGCGCAGAGCGAAGAGGATCAGGCCCTGGCCCAGCTGCAGGCCCAGTACCTGAACGGTCCCCAGGACCAGGAGTGGAAATTAAATTCCCGCCACAGGAAGGTCAATCTCTTCTGGGCTTTTCTGACCGGCGCCGGTGACAACACCGATAGCCAGGGCAAGGGATTAGCCCTGGTCCGTTTCAGTCCCGACAGCAGCTCGTTACAGTTCAAACTGATCGTGGTCAACACCAACGACGTCACCGTGGCCCATATACACCTGGCCCCGGCTGTTGGCGCGAACGGCCCGCCGGTGCTGTGGCTCTACCCCTCAGCCCCGCCGCCGCAATTGATCCCGGGTACCTTCAACGGTGTCCTGGCCTCGGGAACCCTGACCGCTGCCAACCTGGTCGGCCCGCTGGCCGGGATGACCCTGGTCGACCTGCATACGGCCATGCTGAATGGATTAACCTATGTCAACGTCCATACCACCCTGTACCCGGGGGGCGAGATCAGAGGGGATCTTCAGGTGTTGGGACATTAAGAATATATTCAATTAAGGTTCATTCTCAAACAGAGAATTTGAAAGGCGGGAAGGACATCTCAGCAACCAGCGAGATCAGATTCCTGCCTTTATATTAATAGGTTAAGAACTTCCAGCAGCGGGAATGGCGCCCGATTGTCATTCCCGCTTTATTCCTCCCCGGCCCGGCCAAGGATTCATTTTTCCACCTGGCGCTGATACCTGTCTGCTTATCCTTTTCACCATTTATCCATTTGACCTTCTAAACTACGATCACGCCGAATACTCCTGAGGCGGGATATAGCGCACATCCCTCTTCGAGCCCAGGTTCACCCCCAGGCACAGCGCCGCGATCCGCGGCGAGGAACGGGCCATGGAATTCAGACTGCGCCGGGCGATACGGGGATAGGAGTTGAACCTGCGCCGGAACCACAGGTATTTTTCCTGCAAAACCTGCCGGGTCATATGCTTCGGTTCGAAACAGACGTGCCAGCTGCGGTACCAGTTCCAGTCCTGCTCGCATAACCGACCCTCCTGCTTTCAACCTGGCGTATAACGGCGTGCCGGGATAGGGCACCAGCAAATTTATCTGCGCGGCATCGATGCGGCTCTGCCGGGCAAACTCCAGGGTCCGGGCGAAGACGCGTTCGTCGTCGTTGTCAAACCCGAAAATAAAAGCCCCCATCACGGCAATACCCGAGCGGTGCAGTTTGCGCACAACCTCTGTGTACAGTTGCCGGCGGTCGGCGTCGCCATTGGCCGCCGCACCGGTTTTCCTGACCCCCTGCTGGGCCTGGATCGATTCGAAACCGATAAACAGCCCGCAGCAGCCGCTCTGCTGCAGCAGTTTCAGCATCTCGCTATCCTGCACGATATTCCAGGAGGCGTTGCTCAGCCACTTCTTCTTCAGCGGTATCAATTGCGCGAACAGGCTCTTATAATACTCATGCTCCTGACCGAGATTGTCGTCGTTAAACACAAAATATCTGCCCTTAAAGGTTTTGATTTCGGCAATAACTTCTTCGACCGGACGGCAGCGGGTCTGGTGGCCGAACAACGCGGCGATGGAACAGAACTCGCAGTTGAACGGGCAGCCGCGGGTGGCCTGGATGGTGTTGACGGTGATATAATTCTGCGGACGCAGCAGGTCGCGCCGGGCCACGGGCTGACCTGGCCAGGCTGGCCTGGTTGGTGGAGCGGTAAACCGGTTTCATGGCCCCGCGGCGGAAATCGCGCAGCAACTGCGGCCAGGTGTCCTCCGCCTCGCCGGTCACAATCGCCTCGGCTTCCAGTTTAGCCTCGTCCGGACAGGCGGTGACATGACTGCCGCCCAGCACCACCGGCACCCCGCGCTGGCGGAACTGCCGGGCGATCTGGTAACCCCGCCTGGCGCTGTAGGTCAATAACGAAATGCCGGCCAGGTCCGGCAGATCGCGGAAATCGATCTGCTCGAATTCATCGTCGAGGATCCGCACTTGCGCCTCCACGTCAGGCGGGCACAGCGCCGCCACCGTGGTCAGCCCGAGTCCGGGATAGCGGTGCGAGCGGGGTATTTTACCTTTATGCATGGTGTACATAAATCTGCGGGCCGAGGGATCGATGAGCAATACTTTCATGATGTCTTACCCTGAAGTTATTTTTACTGGTAAGACTAATAAATAATGATGGGGGTTTTGTCACCGGGAAGTCAGAATAATGTAAAACTTTTGGCAGGCGCCTGTACTACTTTCACGCAAGGCATTCCTGCTGCGGGAATGACGCTTTGTACCTTTGTATCTTTGTCCCTCTGTTGATAAATCTGTTCGACCCCTACGGGGTCGTTTTAGTATTGGGTTTTTGCTTTACTACAAACATCTGATGCCTCCAGCATCATTACCCACTTTCTCTTATTTCTTTAATCTTTCATCTTTAATCTTCACTTAGTGCCTTTGTGCCTGTCTATCGCCAGATCTTCGACCGGTCATTCTGACCTCCGACCTAAGTGCCTCTCTTATATACCCCTGTCCGTGTAATATTTCTTTGGACATGCCTTGTGCTGTGATTATATTACATCGTTAGTATATATCACTTTCAGCACTATTCGAAATTAGAACTATAATTATACCTGATATCTATACGCTTTGAAGTATATGCGAATTGAGTTTTATGACACTTATTAGGACAGGTTTTGACCGGGTACCAGGATAATAAATACCGGGCAACTAAAGTTAATTAACATCAAATTTGTTCAAGCTCAGGAGGAATCAAAATGAAAAATTTTTTCTATTCTGCTCCATTCGTCGCGGTTTTACTCTTGATGCTGGCATCGACAAATCTTCACTCCCAGGTGGGAGATCTGCATGGCGATGATGCCGAAAGCCGGATGGGTACTCATTCCGGGAACCAGTTCCGGACCACTTTTTTCAATGATGGATCTGACGGAGGCATGGTCGGTCAACTGCCGCAGATTGCCGGTGAATGGCCGCTTAACTCGGAACACTTTTACCTGGTTAACGGGGATATTTTTGTCGGTTCCGAAGTCATCGATAATTCAGGATATATAATGCATATCCTGAGCGAGAGTAAAATCATGAATTGGGGCGGAACCTGCGGAAGTTGTAATCCGCTCACTTCCGAATGGTGGACTTTTCTTCCCCTGCCCGGGTTTGCCAATCCCGATACTAACCTGATTACCATGAGTCATAAACCGGAATCCTGGCCGCCCTTCTGGCCCGATATCGCCGACACGGCAAATCCCAATTATTCTGCCGATGGCTGGGCCGGTTCGTGGAACGGCTACTTCGGCCGGGACCGTTTCGACGCCGCGCAGGAAAGCTATTATGTCGCCGATGACTACATGAACCAGGAATTCAATTTTTACCCGGATAGCACGGATCTATCCAGAAAGGGCCTGGGCATGCGGATGTATGCACGCGGATTACAATTTTCCGATATTCTGCTGGAAGATGTTTTATTTAAGATTATCGATTTTGAAAACATCGGCACTTACAGCCACCATAAAATGGTACTGGGTTACACAATCGGGAGTAATATGGGGGAAAGTTACAGCGGCGCCGACGCCGGGGATGACTGTGGCAGTTATAACCGGGAATTGGACCTGGTATATCAGTGGGATCTTGATGATATAGGCGCCGGCGGCTTCTGGCCGGTGGGCTACTTCGGCGCAGCCGTGCTGGAAAGCCCTGGTGACTCTCATGACGGAATTGACAACGATGCAGACGGCGCAGCGGGCAGCGGGGGGATTATCTCCGACCTGTTATGGCAGCCCGATACTCTTAACCTGAACGATACGATTGTCGTGATTAATTATGACAATTTCCAGCGGCATGTTACCACCCTGAACGATACCCTGGACAACCCGGATGATACGCTCGAAATTCAGTGCAATTCAATTGTTTATAAATTCTGGACGGGACAGCTGCTGGATCACGCCGGCCGGTCCGAAATCGGCGATAACCAGTTTGACGACAATCTCAACGGCCTCATCGATGAAAGCAGGGGGCAGGAAAATGAGAGCGGAATTTTCAATTATCTTTACACAGGGTATAAATACATCGATTACTCTAATCCCGATACAAGCACCAATGGTCTGAACAACCTGCTGATCGATGAACGCCGGGACGATGGCATCGATAATGACGGAGACTGGGACCTGCCGGCGGACGACCTGGGAGCGGACGGCCTGGCCGGAACCGGCGATACGGGCGAAGGGGACGGATTTCCCACCTGCGGCGAACCAGATTTTGATAAAACGGATATCGACGAGACAGATATGCTGGGCTTGACCAGCTCCAACCTGTATGAATGGACCTCTTTAGCTCTATATGATGATGGAGCCTGTTGGAATGCGCTGGCTCCGGGATATTATTCCACGGTTACCACCGGGTATAATGTTGAACTGTTATTGGGCTGCGGGTATTTTTCGATGAAACCGGGTCAGCTGCAAAAATTTACCCTGGCCTTCATTTTCGGAAGCGATTGGAATGATCTGCTGAAGAACCATTCTTATGCCGCCCAGGCCTACCGGAAAAATTTCACTTTTCCGCTTGATGATATTAAAAAGGCCGGACCGGAACTTTCCCGGAATTATTCATTACAGCAGAACTACCCTAATCCTTTTAATCCAAGCACCGCCATCAAATTCCAGATTCCAAATTCCAATTTTGTAACTCTGGAGATCTTCGACCTGCTGGGCCGGAAAGTAGCAACCTTAATGAAAGAAAATCTTGGTGCGGGAACGCATAGCGCAGAATGGAACGCCGCAGGCTTTGCCGGTGGGATTTATTTTTATCGGCTGCAGGTTGGAAACTTTGAGCAGGTCAGGAAGATGATCTTGCTGAAGTAGGGGCGTTTTACAATTCGCCTTTTGTGACCCACCCCTCTTTTTCCCTCATACATGCTCCTTTTCCCACTCTTTCAGGAAAGATTTTAACTCCGCTCCCGGGGGCAGCGACAGCATCTTCTGCGCGTCCTCGCCGGAAACAGGCGCATAGTCTGCGGTACTGACTGCCGGACAATAAACACTCATCCAGTATGCGCCGCACTTGCCGCAGCGGCCCAGCACAAACTCGAAATCCCCCGCCCGTCCCAGATCCCTGGCGGCATCCTGATCCCATTTTGAGAACATGCAACAGTTAAGATTTTTCATTGCATTTCTTATAGATTCCCGTCTGTATTACAATCAAACAAGACATCCCTGCGGTGGGAATGACAGTAATAAAGGATAAAAGGTCAAGAGGTTAAAAGGAAAAAAGGCGCTGAGTTTCGGTAGATCTTGACCTATTTACCTTTTATCCTTTTAACCTTTATCCATTACCCTTTTCCCTTTGCCCTTTCTCACATCATTCCAACTGAAACTCCTCCCCGAACTTCGGTATCACCGTCGGCCAGTGCAGGACTTGTCCGATCTTCTGCGCCAGGGCCTGCGAGGCCTCAGGTTCGCCGTGCACGATAAAGGTCTGCCTGGGCGGCCGGTTAAAGCCCATCAGCCAGGCCAGGATCTCGTTGTAATCGGCATGGGCGGAATAGCCGGGTATATTCTCCACCTTCGCTTTCACCGCCACCTCTTCGCCGTGGATCTTCACCAGCGGCTGCCCTTCCAGGATACCACGGCCACGGGTGCCCACGGCCTGATAGCCGATAAAAAGCACCGTGTTCCTGGCTTCGGGCAACCTGTGCTGCAGGTGATGCAGGATCCGTCCGCCGGTGACCATGCCGCTGGCCGAAATAATGATGGCCCGCGACTTCAGGTCATGCAACCGCTTGGACTCCTCCACATCGCGTGTTACATGCAGCAGCCGCGGCTGTAAGATCTTCTTGCCCTGCAGTTCCAGGATCTTGGCCTGGAAATCGTAATCGATGCGGTGCTGCTCGAAGATCTGCGTGGCCTGCGCGGCCATGGGCGAATCCACATAAACCGGCAACAGCGGTATCTGCTGTTGCTCTTCCAGTTGGCGGATATTGAACAACAGGGTCTGCGTGCGTCCCACGGCAAAAGCCGGTATCACCAGCACCCCGTTGCGTTGCACTGTTTCATTGATCACCCTGGCCAGGTCTTGGAGTGTATTTGCGCCTAAGGCCCACCTGAGGTGTACCACCATCATGCAGGCGGTCGCCGTAGGTCGATTCCACCACCAGGTAATCGACGTTGAACACCTGGGCCGGGTCGCGCAGGATCGGCTGGTCGGGCCGGCCCAGATCGCCGCTGAACAAAATCCGGCGCGTGTCGTTGTCTGGATTCAACTTGACATCGATCATGGCTGAGCCGAGTATATGCCCGGCATCGCGGAACTTGATGCGCAGGTTGTCGGTCAGGAACAGATCCTCGCCGTAATAGACCGGCGCAAACTGTTTGATTACCTTAAGGGCATCTTCCACCGTGTACAACGGCAGGGCGGGCTGGTGTTTGCTGTAGCCTTTCTTATTGGCGTACTGGGCATCTTCTTCCTGCAGGTGCGCCGAATCCTGCAGCATCACGTCGCACAGGTCCCGCGTGGCATAGGTGCAATAGATCTTGCCGCCGAAACCGTTACGCCCCAGCCGCGGCAGGTAGCCGCTGTGATCGATATGGGCGTGGGTCAGCAGCACGGCATCGATCTCGATAGGCGACACCGGGAACGGTTCCCAGTTGCGCTCGCGGTCTTCCTTGACCCCCTGGAACATCCCGCAGTCGATCAGCAGCCGTTTGCCCTGGGTTTCCAATAGATAACGCGAGCCGGTGACAATCCCGGTCGCTCCGTAAAAACTAAGTTTGGCCATGATTCAATCACCTCAACTGTTTTTGTATAATCCGTGGACATTGCTGAATTAAAATGGGATAAGATCGACCACCTGCCCTCGCCAATCCGGCAAAGGTGGTATTCTTTGGGAATATATATCGTGTGCAACGTTTTCTAAATTAATTTCCGTTTATCGCCTCTATCAGCTGACAATTTAATTTCTTGAGCATAAGCATGGAGGCATTGGGTGGACATTCGATTAATTTACCGCTGAACACTACCCTCAGGCTGTCAATTTTATAAGCCTTCGGGCAGATTGGTCGGATAAAGTCTATCTGTACCTTGATAGAAAATATCCGATTGTATATAATATGAAGCCTGGTCCCGTAGATCCGATTCATAAATAATAGTCCCGCTACCATTTATGATATCAGCATCTTCGAACGGTAAAATGCTTCCGGAACAACTAAAAATCAATAAGGCCGGATAAAGGCAGGAGAGATGTTTTGATAATTTCATACTATCTTCTCCTTTTTAATCTGTGTCCCTGTAGATCAGATCTTTATATTACTTAATTCAAAAGATAATCAGTAAACCTTGTACTTCTGAACTTAAGATTTGCTGAACAGGAAATACCCGCAGTCAGCGCCAGCTGCGAACTCAGTACGGCTTACAGATAAGATTCCAGCGTGCTGTTCTGGAACAGGCGCGAGACCTGTTCGGCCCCGTCGACGATCTTCAGTTTGTGGAACATGCAGCCGCGGCGCGTGCACCCTTCGATGATGCCCCCCTTGGGCAGGTGGAACACGAACATCGGCGCCGAACAGGACTGGCAGGTATCAGTAGCGTCTTTCAGGTTGATTCCGCAGGTGGGACAGAACATCTCCACCAGGTCGCCCTTGGCCAGTTTGATCCCTTTTTCGATGTTATCGAAACTGCCGTAGACCGGATCGAGATACAGCACCCCCGATTTGCCTTTGCACTTGATGTTCACCTTCAGCGCGGGGTGGCCGTGGATCTGCACCGCTTCATCGCGCAGCGAATGTCCGGCCGAACAACTGGCATGCTCCACATGCAGCGTATGGGACGGGACTTCCACCTCTATCTGGATCTTTTCTTTCTCGGACATTTGAACCTCACATTTTTTTAATATATATAAAAATTCATTCGAGGTGAAAGTAGAATGACAGGCACAAAGGTCGGAAGGACCTACTGATAATTAGACCAAAGTAAAGGCACGGAGTTCCCCCTTAGAAAAGGTCGAAGATCTGCCGCAAGGCAGGGAGGTAAGGGGGTTGTTTTAGAAGAGACAAATATGTCATTCCCGCTAAGCACATGCCTATCCTGATTGTGGAACGGCGGGAATCTATTGATTAAAAGTAATTAATAATGGTTGGAGGAAAACGTCAAGGAACCTTAGTTTGCTCAGGGACTCAGGTACCAAGGAACTCAGGTACTCAGGAACTAATTTTTAAAATAATTCTTGCAAAGAAAAAAAAAGATATAATATACCGGTGTTTAGTTCCAGACGAAAAATTATATCTGAAAATTGAGACGCTCAAAATTGATTCAGTAAAATCGTTTATTGTGTTTCGCCGCGTGGCAATATTTTATTGACCTTAATTAAATATTTAAATCATTACTGACAAAATCTAATCGAGGTGATCTGAATATGAAATCCAGATTGGTACATGCACTCGAATTCTTATTATTAGGATTTATTCTTTCTGAAATTTTTTTTAATTGCGAAGGGAAGGGTCTATTTTATACTTCGCTGATCGACCAACAAGGCCGATACCACCAGCCATAATTTCACCTGGGAATTCGATACTTTGGATTACCCAGGTTCCTATCAAACTCTGATACTAGATATATGGGGCACTACAGAAACTAATGTCTATGCCGTAGGACATAATGATCAAGGTAGTCTTGGTTCAATCTGGCATTGGGATGGAGCTAAATGGAAGAGTCTGGTGAATTATGATGGTCCTATTGATCCCTTTTATTTGGGACCAACACGGTTTATGGGTATTTATGGCTTTGCCGAGAATGATATCTGGATAGTCGGTGAAAAATCTCAAGATCAAGGTATAGTTTTACATTTTGACGGAAGTGGACTGGGTCAAAAAAGGATTTCCCTCAATCCTCTAGTTTGATTATCGGTATGGGGAACTTCAAGTTCAGATTTATGGGTGGGTGATTTTTTTAACAAGATTCCATCACTACGATGGAGTAAATTGGACCGAGTATACATTCGGAGTAAATGCAGGAATTTTATCAATTACCGGTTTTTCAACTGATGAGGTATATGCCCTTGGTTATCAACAGGATGATATGTCTCCTATGGATACAACTACTTACCATTTTCTAAAATACAATGGCAATACCTGGGAAGTCATAGATAGTTATCTTGACTGTGAATCAATCCGGATACTGTAACCTTTGGTACTTCTGCGTTGTGGAGTCATAAATCCACGATCTCGTTTTATTCAGTTGGTGTACTGGAGTTTTTAGATGGGAAAATGGCGTCTGGCAAAAGATAATCATTCCCCCTTCAATATCCATCGACCTGGTTGATGTTTCAGGAAGTTCTGAAAATAACATTTTTACGGTTGGTATGTTTGGTGATTTATTTCATTTCAACGGGTCATAGCTGGCATAAATTTACGGATTTGCCCAATATATCATACTATGCCGTATGGGTGCATGATAAATATGTTTTTATCGCCGGTTATATTTATCCTTCCAACCAGCAAACTTTAATTTTACGCGGAAGGCAAAAATGAGAAAGGGGGTGATGATCATGTGGAAAGTAAAATAGGCAGGATCGCTGCGCGAACAGCCATCCTGCCCGAAGCCGGGCGGTATCAGGTATTCATTACGGTTCCCGTTGGCCAGCGGGATTTATTTCTATCAATGGCAAGGCAGGTTCTCTGCGGTAAAACGAATGGTGTTGATTAAGTAGTTTGACCCATTCTTATAAGATGTTATGGTTTAAAGGTTAAAGGCGAAAATTAAGAGGAAAGTGGCAAAAAGTTTAAAATGCTGATTCTTTACCTCTTTATCTTTTAACTTGGATTTTTATAAGGATCAGCGCTGGAAGCGCCTCCTACTTATACTTTTGTACCCTTTACTCTTATACTCTTTACAGAATTTTTTACACAACCCTGACAATTTTTTGACAATAGCCCGTGGCCTGATGATATCTTCTCCTTGTTCTGTATAGCTAAATAAAGGGACAGCTATATGATCCGTAAAAAATTTTTATACATCGTTCTCTCCGGTTTCTGTCTGGCAGTTTTAAATGGCTGCACCGTCCTCGGCTTCCTGGCCGGAGCCAAGGCCGATACCGGCCGCGCGGTGCTGAAATCCCCTTCCATAAAAAAGGTACGGAAAATCAGGCCGCAGACCTCGGTGCAGATTCATCTCAACGATTATCAGATTGTGGAGGGTAAATTCCGGGGAACGGAACAGATCGATTCAACCCTGTATCTGCAACGCTATAATGCCTTTCAATCCGATCCGAAATACAATTTACTCTTCCCGGTTTTAAACGATACCATCACACTGATCCGGAAATCTGGCCTGCTTACCTTTACAGTTGAATCACCCTGCCTGTTTTCCGGCTTTGATCTGAATTCGATCAGCATCCATCTGCCTGAACACAACCGGTTCAGCGACGAAATCCTGGATAACATGGAGAGAATTATCAATCGTCAGGGCAAAAATATGAATGCGCAGATCATCAAATCATACGTTAATAATGGCCTGGTACCGCTGCGTTCGGAAGTGCGGGTTGAATCAACCAGCGGATCTGCAGAAAATTCCGGGAGAAAATGTGGCCGTGATCAGGCTGCCCAAACCGGTCAGCGGCAGGATTATTTATACCCTGCTGGGACTTGCCGCAGACATCCTGGTGCTCAGGGAGTTGAGGCGTTATTACCCCTGGTCGATATTTGGTTCGATGGATATGCATTAAAGAAATAGTCCCTTAGTTCCTGAATACCTGAGTACCTGAGAAAAAAGAGACAAAGATCGGCGACCTACCGCTAGGTAGGGACGAAGGTCGGAGGCCTGGCGCTGACAGGTCTAAAATGTTCCGTTAGATAGAGGTAATGGATAAATGGAATAAAACTTAAACTAACTATGAATATTTTTTCTGCGTCCATTGCGTTTCCTTGGCGGCCGTTGCGTTTTGCTTTTGATCTTTTAAACGCAAAGGGCGCTGAGGAAAGTGCAGAGGACGCAAAGAAAATATCAATAAGTCAGGAAAGATTCCCGCCTGTACTACAGACAGGCAAGGCATTTGTTCAGCGGGAATGACTTCTGGATTTTTACTGTCTCTGGAACTCAGGTCGAAGATTTGGCGATAGGTAGAGACTAAGGAACTAAGGAACTAAGGTACTAAGGTACTAAGGTACTAAAACTTTCTATCATATTCATTATTACTCATAACGGAGCGCCACAATCGGATCCAGTTTTGACGCCTTGGCCGCGGGATAAACGCCGGCTACCAGTCCGACCGCGGTAGTCACGCCCAGAGAAGCCAGCACAGCCCACAGCGGAATGGCAAAAGGCATTTTGAATAAAGAACTGACCAGTAAAGCCAGCAGCACTCCCAGCAGCAGCCCGATCATTCCCCCGATCAGGCTCAGAAAAATCGATTCACTTAAAAACTGGGTTAAAATTACCCGGCGCCGCGCACCCAGAGCCTTGCGCACCCCGATCTCCCGCGTCCGCTCGGTGACGGTCACCAGCATTATATTCATCACGCCGATACTGCCCACTAACAATGAAATCAGCCCGATCGCTATTCCGCCCATCTGGATTATCCTGGCGGTATCGTTGAAGGATTCGATCAGCGAGTCATTTGACCAGATTTCAAAATCGTTCTCCTTGCCCGGCGGTATCTTGCGTATCTGCCGCAGCACACCGGTCACCTGGGCCTTGGCTTCTTCCATGTGCTCGACATCCTCAGCCTGCACGGTCAGGTAAACCGAACGCTCCCGGCCGAAAATATCTTCGTAAGCGGTGATCGGTATGACCGCCTTGTTGTCCTTGCTGCGGCCGAAGGTCGCTGTACCCATCTTTTCAAAAGTGCCGATCACTTTAAATTTCGTACCGGAAATTCTGACGAATTTACCCAGCGGGTCTTCGTGCGGAAAAAGTTCATTGACAATATCCAGGCCCAGCACCGCCACCTTGGCATTGGATTCCACATCGCTGCGCAGCAGGGCCCGGCCATACCCCACCGGTTCGGCATTGTTCACAAAATATTCCGGTTCGCCGCCGGCCAGGTAATAAGTGGGATTGGTTTTCTTATCTTTATAATGGATCGCAATATTGTAATACCAGACTTCAGCCCCGACAAACCTGACCGCCGGGCATCTTTCCCTTAGTTCCACGGCGTACTCTTTCAACAAATCCTTGCGGTATTCGCGCTGTTCATGACCCACATGGATACCGGGATTACGGTCAAACTTTTCCACCTGGAAAACATTGGCTCCTAATCCCTGTAATTCACGGGTTATATTCTGGCGGTACCCTTCCAGCACCGAGACAATCAGGATAACCGTCATGATGCCGATGGAAATACCCAGGATGGTCAGAATCGACCTTAACTTGCTCCCTCTCAGTTGCGTCCAGGCAACCGCCAGATTTTCCTGAATATACATTAGCAAATATCCTTATTCATAATGCAGCGAATCAATCGGATTCATGCGCGCACCCTTCCAGGCCGGGTAGAAGCCCGCCACTACCCCCACGAAAGTCGAAAAGCCAAAACCGATCAGGACAGAGGCCAGGCTGATGCCGGTTGATAAATTCATCAACGACAGCACGGCATTCCCCCCCAGATAACCCAGGATAATACCCAGGATACCCCCCACCGAGGAGATAGCGACCGCTTCAATCAGGAACTGGGAGAGTATGTTGCGCTGTTTGGCGCCGATCGCTTTACGGATGCCGATTTCCTTGGTACGCTCAGTCACGCTGACCAGCATGATATTGGTGATGCCGATACCCCCTACCACCAGCGATACGCCGCCGATCACGAAAATGATCATGTACAGGGTGCCGGTCAATTTGCGGTACAATTCGGTCAGCTGGTCCATCTGGTTCAGGGCAAAGTCGTCATCATCGGCCGCAGCCACTTTGCGCACCCGGCGCAGGATGCCCCGCGCTTCGTCTTTCATCGCTTCGATCCGGGATACATCCGTCACGTTCAGGGAAATGGTCAGGCCGCGGCTTTCGTGTTCCCAGCCGCCGAATACCCGCCGGAAAGTGCCGATCGGCACGATGACAATATTATCTATGCTCATCCCTAATACATTACCCTGCTTTTCGTTGACCCCGACAACTATATACTTATCATCACCGATTTTAATCCGTTTGCCCAGGGGATCTTCGTCTTTAAACAGTTTGGTTTTTATATCCTGGCCAATCACACAAACTTTGTGATTGCGGCTTACATCCAGTTCGGTCAGAAAGCGTCCTTCGGCCGGATTGACATTATCGGTATCCTTGTATTCCTCGTTGGTGCCTACTACCGGTATCTGGTCGTAGATCTCTTTTTTATATCTGAGTTTTTTCATGCTGAATACAGACGGTGCAATATAATCCGCTTCGGTGGAATATTTCTGCAGCGCTTCGTATTCACTGTAGGTGATCTCCCGGCGGTTACGGTATTTCCACCAGTTCTCGTCAAATACCCAGGGCATTTTATCCACGTAAACAGTTGAGGAACCTATCTTGGCCAGTGAACCCATTATATATTCATTAATACCCTGAATGGCGGTGAAAATAGTGATAATGGTAGTCACACCGATCAGGATGCCCAGGGTGGTCAGGATCGAACGCATCTTGTGCGTACTCAAAGCCTGCCAGGCCATCAGCAGGTATTCGCCGATTACGGTAAAAGTATACATAATCTATTTTCTTTTTCTGAATTTCAGATTAATCGCTAATTCAATTTCTCGTCGGATTGAACCAGGCCGTCCAGCAGTTTGATAACCCGCTTGCTGTGCTTGGCGATATATTCCTCATGCGTGATCAGTACAATGGTATTGCCGGCCTTGTGCAGTTGTTCGAAAATTTCCATGATCTCCTCGCCGGTATTGGAATCCAGGTTACCGGTCGGTTCATCGGCCAGGATGATGGCCGGATTATTGACCAGCGCCCGGGCGATAGCCACCCGCTGCCGCTGCCCGCCCGAAAGTTCATTGGGTTTATGGAACATGCGGTCGGCCAGTCCCACCCGTTCCAGCGCCTCTTTGGCCAGGTTGCGGCGAACCCCCCGGTTCACGCCGCTGTAAATCAACGGCAACTCCACGTTATGCAGCGAATTGGCCCGCGGCAGCAGATTGAAGGTCTGGAACACAAAGCCGATCTGCCGGTTCCTGATCACGGCCAGCTCGTCATCGCTCATCTGGCTGACATCATGCGCGTTGAGAATATAACTCCCCTCGCTGGGCACGTCCAGGCAACCGATGATATTCATCAGGGTGGATTTGCCCGAGCCGGAGGGGCCCATGATGGCCAGGTATTCATTTTTATCGATAGTCATATTGATCCCCCGCAGCGCGGGAACTTCGATATTCTCGCCCAGGGTATAGGTTTTCTTCAGATCCTTTACTTCAATCAGCATACCTTGTTTCCTCTTGCTTAAATTTATTATTTGCCGTGCTCCTGAACTATGTTCACTCCGCTTCGGCAGTGGTGCGGTCGTTATTACTTTCCGCCGATGCTTTCTTGCCTTCCGCTTTAATCTTGAGCAGATCGCCGTCTTTCAGGGTTTTACTGAGAATCCGGAAAGGTCCGGTAACCACGCTCTGGCCTGTTTCCAGGCCGGAAATAACTTCATAATAGGAATCATCGGAGATGCCCAGTTGCACCGCTTTAATCACGGCTTTACTTTCTTCCACGCAAAAAACGACTTCCTTCATGTTCTGTTTTTCTTTGGCTGCTTTGTCGGCCGAACCGTCAGCCTGGGTTGTTTCTTCCTTCTCTTTTTCTACCGGCTGTTCAACCGCCGGTTTTTTTTCCAGTTTATCCTTCTCCCGTACCGTAACCGCCTGGATGGGAATTTTCAGCACGTTATTCTTCACTTCGGTGATAATATCGACCGTGGTACTCATACCCGGCCGGAGTCTGGCATTATAATCCTGCAGCGATACGACCACTTCAAAATTAGTGACCTGTTCCTGGGTTCCCAGATTTTTAATCGTGGCGCTGTTGGCGATCTCGCTCACCCGGCCGTTCAGGGTTGTGTCACCGAAAGCATCCACTTCGATAGCCGCCGAATCCCCCAGCGAAATATTGACCACATCGTTTTCATCCACCTCGATGGCCGCTTCCATCTTGGAAAGGTCGGCCACGATCATGATCACGTCTTCCTGGAATTGCGAGCCGAGGGTCATTTCCCCCTCTTCCTTATTCAACTTGGTCACGATCCCGTCCATATCGGCGTACAGGCGGGTCTTGGACAGCTGGTCCTGCGCCTCCGCCTTGCTGGCCCGGGCCTGGTTGGTACTGCTGACTGCGGCATCAGCCGAGGCCTGCGCCGCTTCGAACTCGGCCTGGGACAACAGCCCTTTATTGTGCAGGTCCACCGCCCGCACCAGGTCGCTCTTCAACTTTTTCTCGCTGGCGATCATATAATCCAGGTTATAACTGGCCCGGTCCAGGGCGGCCCGGTACTGTTCCTGGTCCAGTTCCACCAGTAAAGCGCCTTTCTTGACCCTGTCCCCTTCCTTGGCGTGCAGTTTCAGTATCTTGCCCGCCACCCGGGAACTTACCTTGACCTGTACTTCCGGCCGGATCTGTCCTGAACCGGAAACTTTCTGGATCAGTGTTCCCTGCTGAACTTTTTCAGAATCTACCTCTATACCTTTATCTTTTTTCAGGACATTGATCAGAATAAAAAAAATAACGACCGCAGCTATGGCTGCACCGATGATGATCTTTTTCATTAATTGTTCTCCTGCACGTTTTGCTGAATATTACCCAGCGCCTGTTCGATCTGGGCCTGGGTGATGCGGGCATAATATTTGGCTGCCACCAGGGTCTGTTCGGCCCGGGTCAGATTCACCTGCGCCTCGCGCACTTCCAGTTGAGTCCCCGAGCCGATGCGGTAACGCTCTTCAGCCAGGCGGTATTCTTCTTTGGAAGCTTCCAGGTTTTCTTCATTAATCGTTATGATATCCATATAGGAATTATAATTATCGGCGTACTGCATAACGCTGGCAATCAGATTTTTTTTGTTGTATTCGTAGTTTTCCATGCTGTTTTTAAGCGTCAGTTTACTCTTCTGGATATTGACCATGTCCCTGAAACCGTTGAACAGGTTCATCGACAGGGAAACTCCCACCGAATAACCCCAGTTGCGGTCAAAGTCGGAATATACTCTCTGCATATCCTCATTGGAACGGCTGTAATTAAATCCTGCCCCCACTCTGGGCCACATGGGACTCTTACTGCGCGCCACCAGCAATTCATTACTGCGGACATTCTGCCGGTACATTTTCAATTCCGGATTATTTTCCAGCGCCTGCTGATAAAGTTCATCTACATTTTTATAACCTGGTTTCAGCGAAATTTCGGGGACAATTTCCAGCGCCTCAGCCGGCTGCCGTCCCATGACCATGTTTAAATTGTTTTTGGCCGTCATTACCAGGTTCTGCTGGGCCAGGTACTGGATCTTGTCATTGCCCAGGTTGACCTTGCTGCGGAAGACATTGACTTTGGCCACGGCACCCAGGTCGAACATTTTTTGAGTTTTATCCAGTTGATCCTGGCTGCGTTTCACAGCCAGATCGTATACTTCCAGTAATTTCTGCTGGCGGTATAAATCAAAATAGGCCTGTTGCACGTTCATAATAACCGTATTGGTAACCGAGGTTAAATTTAATTCAGACCAGGTCTTTTGTGATCTGGCATACCCGATCGCATTCCACCATTCCCCGCCGTCAAAAATATTCTGATTGACACTGAAGTTCACATCATTAGAATTTACGGTGAAACCTTCCTGCACTATAAGTCTTCTCTCCAGAATAGGATTTCCGGTCAGGGAATCTACACCAACAAGAACATCACGCATGTCGGTGGCTTCACCGGCTTTATAGCGGCCTTTTCTGGCGCTGGCATCGATGGTGGGCATTATTCCGCCATACGAAGATAAAACATCTTTCCTGGCGCTAAGCGCATCATTACGGGTGGTGATTAAAGTCGTATTATTTTTTAAGGCGATGGCCACACATTCTTCCAATGACAGAGCCGCGGATTGGGCGAAACCCATACCAGTAAATAAGAGTACCACGCTTAACATGCCTATGATCTGCTTCATCAGTAAATCTCCTTAAAATTATTTCTTATAATTCCGGCTGTATTCTGAGTAACATCTTTCAATATGAATTTCTTCCTTCATCCGCTTTGCACACCTGATTATTCTTAAATAAACATTTCTAACCAGGGTATTAACAAGGTCAGTCCTATCCAGATCAGGACACCGAATACATACCAGAAAATAACTATCCCGTATGATTTGCCCCTGGTAAAATTATAAATTATGCTTAACCCTAATCCCCATAAAAACAGGCGCCAGATGGAAAATATATCGATGGCATTGGCTAACTTGAATAATACTGTTTTCGATTGTTCCGGATCCATTAATAAGGCCAGGCTGGAGTATACATCATAAGTACTCCGCACACCCCTCAGGATAGTTTTAATGATTTCTTCCGGTATGAAGGTCAGTGAACCCCAGGTATATACCGAGAGTACGGATACAAATTTTGCAGAACCGCCAAATACAAAATTCCCGCTGACCCAGAAAAGCAACGAGACGAAAAGGAAGATAACGAAAGTAAAAACGGTTATTCCGACAGTAGTGCTGATTATACCGCTTTCCTCGGTTTTTTGAATTGCCGCCTCTCTTTGCTCATCAGGCACTTGTTCCCATTTTGAGATCTTGTCTATCTGTCTCTGCTTGATCAGATCCTGATTTATCCAGGCGCTGCCGATTGAACAAACTATAATTATGATAATTGGTATCAGCCAATCAGGATATAGTTTTAAATTGGCAAAAAGTTTAGCGGGATTGGTAAAAAGCAGAACCAGCTTGGTCAAAAAAGGCAGTTTAGCTTCCTGCTGCCCCTGTACGGGTTGAGTAACCTCCATATTTCCCTCCTTTAAGTTCCTGAATACATGTACTCGTGCATCCACTCGTACATGTACCCGATAGACGAGTGATATTTAAAAAAGTTGCGATTAATATTCGAATAATATACAGCACTAACTGAATAATATTCAATTCTGTAACCTGAATAAATACGAAAGGGTTTTTAGATATTTTATTTACATTATTACGACTATCGCTGAGTTAAAAAATAATTAAGGTCATAATGTAAGTTAAAAATTACCGGAAACAAAAAAGTAAGATCAAATTGCCTGTAGATTTCCTGCTAAGATTTTTCTCTGTGACCTTTGCGAATCCTTTGCGTCCTTTGCGGTTAAAAAAGATCAAAGCAAAACGCTAAGGTCGCTAAGGAATTGCACGGGTCGCAGAGGAAATATTCAGCGAAAAACATCGGCGCCGGGAAGCGCCTCCTACAATCCATTACCCTTATCCCTTTACCCTTTATTTATACCTCAACATAATCTTTTCCCTGTTGAAAATATTATACGCAACTTTAAACAACATCGCATCCAGCAGGGCGAACAGACCTGAGGCAAACATTACATTTGTGAGATTCAACCGGTACAGGCCAAATCCCAGCATGGTCAGCAGCAGGGCCAGGGGGAATACCAGCAGGAAGCCCAGATTGTATCCGGTCTGTATTTTTTGCACCAGCACGGCAATAATTATACCCAGCAGGTTCATAAACAGACCTGCGGCCGGTACCAGCAGCGCTACCAGGATCAGCCAGCTGCCGCTCAGCAGATGAAATGCGGCCGGCGGCGTGGAATACCACAGCATAAACAGGAAATAAAGCAGCCATAATAACCAGGAGAGCAGAATCCCGGCCAGCCAGCAGGTCACGATTTTACCGCTGATAATTTCCGCATCGCTCAGCGGTAAAACCAATAAATTCTCAATGGTCCGGCCCTCCTTCTCGCTGCCGATACTGTCCAATATACCCAGGAAAGGACTGATCAGCGCGGCGGTCAGGACCATTACCGTTAATCTGAAATCGATCATGATAATCTGCTGCAACTCGGATTGGGACAAAGACTGAATATAATAGTTGATACTGCTGCAGGTACCTCCCGATTAATTCTGAATCTAGATCCCTTTTACTGATCAAAGGCAGCAAAAATCCGGGAACAGAGAAAAACAATAAAACCGGGATACTGCCCAGGATGCGTTTGCGGTGTTCCAGCCACTCTAACCAGGCCAGTTGTCTGATGTTTTTTATGCTCATGTCGATCCGATGATCCGTAAGTAAATTTTTTCCAGCGACTGCTCTGCCGCTACTGCACATTTTTGTTTAAGCTCCAGCAGAGAGGTGCAGGTCAGGATTCTACCCTGGCGGATTATTATAATTGTGGTACACAGATCTTCCACCTCGGCCAGGGTGTGACTGCTGAGCAGCACCAGTTTCCCCGCGGCGCTCAATTCCTTTAATTTCTCCTTTACGCTGATCCTGGTCTCCGGGTCCAGGTAATTTAACGGTTCATCCAGGATCAGTAATTCGGGATGGTTCAGAATCGCTTTGAGAAACAGAATTTTTTGCCGGGTGCCTTTGGACAATTTGCCGGTCTGTTTATTCTGCTCCTGCTCCAATCCATACTCCCGCAGACAATCCCGAATCACAGCCGGGGGGATGGCTTCATGATAAAATGATCTGTAAAACATTAAATTCTGTAAGGGGGTCAATTTAAGATATAATCCGCCGTCTTCCGGCACATAGCCGATTTTGCCGCGATATTCTACCGCAGCGGTTTGAATATCGGTCCCATTATATAATACCTTTCCGTGACTGGCCCGCAGGATCGTACCGATAATCCGCAACAGGGTGGTCTTGCCGGCGCCATTAGGGCCGATCAGGCCTACAATCTGTCCCGCGGCCAGATTGACATTGATATTATCCAGTGCAAGCACATCAGCATATCTTTTTGATACAGAAATCAATTGTAACATATTCGGTTTTCAGTAGAGTTTCTCATTGCGACCTTGGCGTTACCTCTGCGCCCTTTGCGTCGGAGAGCTTTCTAACCGCAGAGTTCGCAAAGGTATACGCCAAGGACGCTGAATCAGTTAAGATTATTATAAAAGCCAGCTGGCCAGTTTATATCCGGCACAGAATGCACCTAACGTGCTGGCACCGACCGCATTTATGCCCGGAATCACCAGGCCGAGCACGGCATAGGTACCATAAACCACGCAGAGGCCGTCGACGAAAGCCGCGATTTTATTTCCGCCGCTGATACTGAGCTGATCGTTCTGATCTAATTCGATCAAATTTCCTTTTAAACATGCTGCATCCATCTTACTTTCCTCCTTTTCTGAGTTCATTGTTGTTAACAGGGATTAGATTCCGAGGCCAGAGCACCCACTACAAAACCCAGGCCGAAAGCAGCTCCGGCGCCCCCCAGGATGACCCCGGCCCCCAATACGATGGTTAATTCCATCAGGAACATGGCACAGGCCCCGCCTACAGCTGCTTTTTGGCCTCCCTGCAAGGCCAGCAATCTTTCATTGGTTAATTCCTGCATACCTACCTCCAATCTTTGATCATTATTTTATTACCCCCCGGTAAGGGTATTTATTAAACCGGTGTTAGCTTCATACTGATGATCATACCCCCAGTACCTGTTTGATTTTGTCCAGTTTAATCACACTGTTAAAATTGGCCAGCAGCAAACCCCGGTTACTGAATATGAAAATCGCCGGGGTGCTGCTCGTGCCAAATGCATTCAAAAATACATTGCCGGGAACCATTCCGAAACTGCAGTTCTCCCGGCTGCTGAGCATACTCCACTGTTTTTCCAATCCCGCCGAAAAAAAATCCGCCTCGCTGGTCAGAAACACGAATCTCTGATTACGGAAGATCCCTATATTCTTTTCAAACAATTCCAGTTGATACAGGCAATACTCGCACTTCCGGTTAAAATACATCAGTACCAGTACCCGGGTACTGTCTGCCGACAGCAGCTGTTGTCCATCCCGGGTTTGATAATTCATTGCCGGTATACTTTCCCCGACTTTCAGAATTTTTTTCCGGTGCTGTTCGATCCAAAAAAACGCCAGGATGATTATAGCAGCAATCAGCAGCGCCAGTACAAAGAATTGTTTTTCTTTCATGATCTTCTCCCTTAATCAATATCATCCAAAAACCGGATCACAACTCAGCTGCTCAACAACATTAATACTTCCGTGCTCAGCCATTGCAGGATTAGTAAAAAAATCCATACAGCACTGACCAGGATAACCAGATCGACGCTTTTCATCGTGACCAGAGATTTAAGTTTATAATAGACGATCATACACCAGATCAGTTCAAACACATTAAAGCGGTTGATGATCGTCCTGGCCGGAATGGATAAAGCTGAATATTGCCCGGTCAGGCCGGCCAGACTTAACGGCATGCGGCCCAGGTTTTCCATATCGATTGCCGGCAGTGGTCTCAGGTATAAAATAGCCACCTGGAAGATCGCCGCGGCGAGCATGGCCAGCTGGGCGATCATGACCACCCTGAAAATATCCCGGTAAGCGATATCTTCCAGCAGGAACAACAGCGGGAATTGCAGCACAAAAGATATAAAACAGAATTTTATAAAAAGAACCAGGGGTACCAGGATAAAATTCAGGTTAAACCAGCCCCGCCACAGTTCCAGTTGATCGTCCAGGCGGGTTATCTCGATCTGTTCCTGGAAAAGCTGATAAATGAATTCGGAACGGAGAACCTGTTCCCTGACCAGCCAGATTAACAATACATTAATTCCCATCAGCGCAGCGAATATCTGCCAGTTAGTTATGCTTTGCATCCGCATCCACAGCGGACGATCCATACTGTTAACCATCTACTCCCCTTAAACCGGGCAATAAACCCTGTTAAGATTACTTCTCCACGTCAGCCAGACATTTTTGAAATATCCGTCCCGGATCAATAAGCAGGCCGGGGTGCCGGACTGCACAATCCTGCCCTGGTCCAGGACATACACATAATCCACCCGGGTGATCATGGCTAAATTATGAGTGCTGATCAGCACCGGATGGGTCAGGGCATACTGTTGAATTATTTTAAAAACTGTTTTCTCCATCTCCGCATCCAGGGCATTCAGCCCTTCATCGATCATCAGTACGTCCGGTTCAAACAGCAAAGCACGGGCTAAGCCCAGCATCTGCAATTCGCCGCCCGACAGGTGCCGCCCGTTTTCTCCCAGCACGGTGAGCAACCCCTGCTCAAATTTCCGGGCATAATCAGCGAATCCATATTGGTACAACAGGTGATTGAATTTTTCCCTGTCCGCAATCCGGCGGCCCAGCAGTATGTTCTCGGCCAGGGTGCCGTCGAAGACCTTTACTTGCTGGGGCACGATGCCGATTTTTTCCCGGTAAAGATGAAGATCAAATTCAGTTGCGGGCCGGTCGTTGCTGAGAATCTCTCCCGCTGCCAACTGATATTTTCTCTGCAGGATCTGCATCAGGGTGCTCTTCCCCGAACCGATGGGACCCCACAAGGCAGTGATCTTGCCCCGCTGCAGGTCAAGAAACACATTCTCGAGGAGATGCTTACGGGCGGACCATTGAAAGCCCGCATCTCTGACCGCGATGCTTTGGATAGGCTCACAGATCAGCTGCCCTGTACCTTTTTCTTTGTCCATCTGCACTAAATCTAAAATCCGTTGCACAGCGATGGCCGTGACCTGCCAGGACACTGATCCTTCCACCAGCCGGTTCAGGGCGGGGATAATACCGGCCAGCAGCGAATAACAAGCCATCAATTGTCCCAGTAAAAGTCCCTCCCTGATGACCCAGACCGCGCCGCTGATCAGCAGGGCCAGCATCATCATACTTCCCAATTGCTCGGCAGCACCGGCCAGTTTTGATCGCAGTAAACCCAGTAACTTCAGGTGCTGCTGGTACTGACCGAAGGTGAAACAATTTTTATCACTGAAAAAACCGGCAGCATTATAGTTGAGAATTTCATCAAAACCCTGGATCGTATTGATGAAGATCGACTGCACTTCGGAGAATGATTGCAGCAGTGCATGCTGTTTATGGTTCAGGTTCTTCAGGTTGAGCAGCAGAAACAGTGTATAGACCAGCATGGCCAGCAGCGTAATTAAAGCGATCTTAAACGAGAAGGCAAAAATCAGGGCTAACGAACCAGCCAGGATCATCAGGTCTATAATCGTGATCCCAATAATCTGTACCACCCCCTGCTGTATCCTGATGATATCATAGAGACGCGAGGTGATATCCCCGGCCCGGTAAATGTCCAGCAGGCGTCTGGGCAGGCGCAATACATGGTCAATAAAATCAGAGTTCAGCCGCAGACCGAGTTTGTCGTTCAGCGAGACCAAAAAAAATTGCCGGAAATATCCCAGCACACTTTTCAATGAGATTAAAAAAACCAGCAAGATACCGCTGATCGTAATCCTGCTGATATCAGCTGCAGGAATAAATACATCTATTATTTTTTGCACAAACACAGCCATAATCAGGCTTAAAACAGAATAGACAATTCCCAGGAAGACCGCTTGAGCGATCCACGATTTATAATGATTCAGATAGGGCCACAACCATTCAAACCAGACCGGAGTGCTTTGCTTAAAAAGTGCAGTACGGGGTCTCAGCAGGATAATTGCCTGCTGCTGCCAGATCCTGTTGAACCGGGCCCGGGATAATTTATATAATCCCCGCGCCGGATCCCCCAGCAGCACACGCTTCCGATTGAGCGCATAGATGACAACATAATGGGTGTACTTTTCATCCTTGACCACATGGGCAATACAGGGCATTTTTTCCCGCAGCAGATCGGTATATTCACCGCGAACA
Organism: Calditrichia bacterium; assembly: GCA_963777955.1. Classification (GTDB taxonomy): domain Bacteria; phylum Calditrichota; class Calditrichia; order JAJRVZ01; family JAJRVZ01; genus CAVZSQ01. The sequence continues at coordinate 175,368 of CAVZSQ010000017.1, read as the reverse complement.
CCGCTGGCCTCGAAACCCAGCCGGCGGGCCGCTTCAATCAAATCAAACATGGTGCTCCCCTCGCTGCCGGTATGGCATAATTCCCTCAGGCGGGCCATATTGCTGTCGCCCCTGTAGTAGCGCAGCACACTTAACAGCGCAGCCGGACCGCAATCGCTGCGATCATGCTGCTTCACAACCGGAAAACGGCCGTAACTACCGGACTTAAAAATTCTAAAATACCTTCGGTTTATTCTCATTTCTGACTACCGTGCAGGCACCATTTAATATAATTTCTATTTTTGCATTTATAGACTCGCTGAGATACATACCAAAAGCGTGCCAGAGTCTGGCCTGACCTTCGTCTACACCGGTCAGATAGTATAAAAATAATCTATCTCTAATAGATTGATATTATTAATCTTAGAAACCGGATAGCGCTGCCCGGTAATTACCCGTAAAAATTAAGTGTTATAGATCGAATCCGACCGGTAGGCCGGCAATATTATTAACGCACAGTTGTTCAAATATGTAGTATCATGCCGGGGAATAAATTGGTAAGTTAACACGTCATTACAGGATGACGACTATATAAATGTTGATCATTGCCATCAACCAATAACGGCGAGGAGAGAAAAAATGATACAGGAAGGTAAGGCGGCCCCAGCATTCGCTCTGCCTGACCAGAATGGTAAAGTACATAAACTGGCAGAGTATAAAGGAAAATGGATCGTGCTCTATTTTTATCCTAAGGATATGACCCCCGGCTGTACCACCGAGGCCTGTAATTTCCGTGATGATTATAGCGCCTTCACGCAGCAAAACGTAATTATTCTGGGTATCAGCAAAGACAGCAGCCGGCAGCATGAAAAATTTATCAATAAGTATACTCTGCCCTTCCCGCTGCTCAGTGACGAACAGGATAAAGTTGCCGAAGCCTATGACGTCTGGAAAGAAAAATCCATGTACGGCAAAACCTATATGGGCATCCAGCGGACGACTTTTCTGATCGATCCCGCACAGAAAATTGCCAAAATTTATGCCAAAGTTGATGTAAACGGACATTCCCGTGAAATTCTGGACGATTTAAAAAAATTAATGTAATTTTTCATTGTTCGTAATTATTGTTTGTATTTTTACCCCGCAGTATAATATATTTCCAGTATATACATGATTTAATGGATCTTAAAACGATTGAGCGGATATGTATTTTTACCGGTAATCCTTTGACAATCCTTCATTAAATAGAACTATTTCTGAATGTGATTTAATTAAATTGCGTCATGTAAGCTGGAAAGATGCTGCGAAAAACTTTTGCCCTGACCAATGCTGATAATGAAATAATCCGCGGTGATTTGCGTTACCGCGAATCAGCAAAAAATTCTGCGACCATCATCCTCTGTCACGGCTTCGGCGGTTTCAAGGACTGGGGCTTCTTCCCCCTGCTGGCCGAAACTCTGACCGATAGCGGTTACGTAACCATCACTTTTAATTTCTCGCGGAACGGCATTGGTGCGGATCTGGACAATCTGACCGAACACGATAAGTTTGCGGTCAATACCTATTCGCACGAATTACAAGACCTGGAATGCGTACTGACCGCAATTAAAACATCAAAGATAGGCAAAGGTCTGATCGATCAGCACCGGCTTGGTTTGTTCGGCCACTGCCGGGGCGGAGGGCTGGCTATCCTCCGTGCTGCCAGGGATAAAAAGATCCAGACCGTGGTCACCTGGTCGGCCATATCCACGGTCGAGCGCTTTAATGCCGACGACATTTTTAACTTGCAGAAAGACGGGTTTATCGAACTGGAAAGTACCTGGAGCAGACAGAATATGACCGTTTCCAGCTCACTCTTAAAAGATATACAGGAAAACAAAGACCGGCTGGACATTTTACAGGCTGCGGCCAAACTTAATGTACCGGTACTGATCATCCATGGCGACCAGGATGAAGACGTACCGGTCGAAGAGGCCCGTAAGATCTTTGACAGCCTGAAAACCGACACCAAAGATCTGGTCATTATCGAAGGCGCCAACCATATGCTGGGCATCAGCCATCCCCTGCGCACCAGAAATTCTTATCTGGACACGGCCATGGACCTTTCAGAGAATTGGTTTGATAAATATCTTAATATATAACTATCTTTGTCCCAAAGCGCTTACAGGTAATCCCGATTGTGATGGTAACAAATATGGAAAAATCAAATAACAAAGAGCTGTACCGGCAGAAGGGAAGTTTTAAAGGATTTTTATTCATCTTCGGTCTGATCCTGATCGGCGTTTTCCTGCTTTATACCCAGCACCTGGTCAATATACTCGAGGAAAAGTCGCGCGAATACCTGCGCTTCCGGATCCGCATTTTTGAGGAGAATATCAACAGTCCGTCTACTGACCAGGATTTCGGATTTTTCTTTACCGAGGTAATTCAGGGAACAGACTACCCCATCATCTACACCGATACGCTGATGGTACCGCAATTTTGCAAAAACCTGGGCTCCGCTCTGGATACCCTGCGTATTCTGACCCCGCCGGCTATCGAAATTTTATCCGCCAGGGTAAAAAACATGGATCGTGAAAACCAGCCCATTTCCATCACCTATCAGGGCCTCAAACTTGGTTATTACCACTATGGCGTTTCACCGGTAATCGAAAAACTGCGCTGGTTGCCATATATTGAAATTATCGCTTTTATGCTTTTCGTGCTGATCGGTTACATCGGCTTTTCACAGATCAAGAGAAGCGAACAGCGCAATATCTGGGTCGGTATGTCCAAGGAGACTGCCCATCAACTGGGCACCCCCATATCTTCGCTCAATGGCTGGATAGAAATTCTCAAGGAAGAACCGGAAAAATTAGAGCAGATCTTGCCGGAAATTGAAGTTGATACCAAGCGGCTTACCAAAATTGCCTCCCGTTTTTCGCAGATTGGTTCCAGGCCCGCTGTAAAATTGCGGCCCATCGTACCGATTCTGCGTAATGCCGTGATCTATTACCGCAAGCGTCTGCCCAAACTGAATAAAAAAGTATTCATCAGGGAAGATTTTACATACGAAGCTTCCATCAGCATAAATAGTGAATTGTTCGAATGGGTCATCGAAAATTTAATCAAGAATGCCCTGGATGCCATTGAAGGCCAGAATGGTGAAATCATTCTCTCGCTCAGGCAGTCTGCCGACCGCCGCTTTGTTTATATCGACGTCAAAGACAATGGCAAGGGGATCAATCCGCGCGATAAGCAGAATGTGTTTAAACCCGGATTCAGCACCAAGACCCGCGGCTGGGGATTGGGCTTAAGTTTAGCCAAAAGGATCATCGAAGATTATCATAAAGGGAAACTTTTTATCAAGGAAACTCGTTTAGGGGAAGGAACAACTTTCAGAATCAGTTTTGAAAATGTCCGCTCCGCAGCAGAAAATTTGTAAGTTATTGAACGGAAATATTCTTATCTTATAATGGTACAGCGCAGGAGAATAATTTGTCGACGAAGAAACAGCAAGAATTCGAAAGTTTAGTCAGACCGCATCTTAATTCCCTTTACAGTACCGCCCTGCGCATGACCCACAATCAGCATGATGCCGAGGATCTGGTGCAGGATTCCCTGTACAAGGCATTTCGCGCCCTGGATCAATATCAGAAAAACACCAATTTCCGCGCCTGGGTATTTCGTATTCTGGTCAATACCTATATAACCGCTTATCGCAAGGCCGTCCGGCAACCTCAAAAAGTCAGTTATGATGATCTGGAAGAATTTTATTTATATAAAAAACTGGATGACAGCGTCCATTTACAGGAAATGGCCAAGGAAGATTTTCTGGAGAATTTTTTTGAAGACGACGTCAAGTCCGCCCTGGAAAATTTACCCTATCAATTCCGTCTGGTGGTGCTGCTCTGCGACGTGGAAGGATTTTCCTATAACGAAATAGCCAGCATTATCGGTGCGCCTTTAGGTACGGTCATGTCGCGATTATTCCGCGGCCGGAAATTATTGCAGCAGCAACTATGGAATTATGCTCAGAAAAAAGGTTATATTGTTCCGGAAGAAAGAGAACACTAGCCAGGAAAAAGGCAAAAAATTTATGCAACTACGTGGAATATTTCACAAGTATATTATGTTTATTATATTAACTTAATTTCAATGCAAAAATAATTATTCACCGGCAGGATCAGACCATGCGCAAGCCTAAACCGAAAACTAAATTTAATTGTAATGACATCGAAAAGAAATTCCATTCCTACCTTGACGGTGAGCTGGACAAAAGCGATCTGGTGTTACTGGAACAGCACCTCGATTATTGTCTGCCCTGTGATAAAAAAATAGAATTTGAAAAAAAATTACGCGAGCTCCTGAAAGCAAAAGCCCGCGAAAAGAAAATTCCCGATAAATTACTCGCCGATTTAAAAAAAATTATTCAGTCGGCCTGACCGCTCAGTCCACCATTTCGATCGGGCGATTGACCATTATGTTGGCAATATAATATTCACGTGTATATACCACCGCCTCACTCTGTTTCGTCTGCAGTTGCATAGTGATCTTTTTGGGTAACCAGTAGTTGTCCAGTTTTTCGGAAAAAATCTGGACGTTAAATCCGCTTTGCACTTCCGCTTTTTCAAGAAGCTGCACCTGCCAGCCTGAACATAACCATTTATTGCCCAGGTAAGTAAAAGCCGGATAGATGTATATCTCCTGCCCCGAATCGAGATAGGCCAGGTGCAGTTTAAAACACAGGGCATTCTGTCCAAAATACAGGCAAACCCGCATTTTCTGCCCCTGTTCCTGTGTTTCATATTTGATAAAAATGGTATCCTGCTGTAGCGCTAACTCGTATTGAGCCGGCAGATCGGCCAGGATTCCGCTGCCGTAGAATCTCAACCAGTCGTAAAACAGTCCCTTCAATTCGTGGTACATATCCAGTTGCAGTTTCGCGACCTGCAGGACCTGCGTGGAATCCGCTCCCGGCGGTCTGTTCAGGGCTCCTTTGATAAAGGAGATCCTGTCGGGCCGCATCCAGATAAATTCCAACGGGTAGCCATGAGCCGTGATGGTGCTGTCTGTATTACTGCGGTAATAATCCGAGGTGATCCACATGGAAAAATTCTGCAGCCCGGATGATTCGACCGTATAATAGAGTGTCCGGACTTTCTGAAAAAAACCCAGGGTGTCCAGCTGTGCCTCCGCCGGCCGGTAAAAAATCACAATTAACAGAAGAATTAATTTTTTATTCATCTCGCCTCTTTAGATTTTCCTGCAATAGTATCCTGTAGTTATTATTACCAGTCAGGCTTTAAATTAATTTTTTTTCTGATTATATTAAAGTATTAATAATTTCAAAATACAATTCAGGAAATTATGTACACCCCGGCCATTGTGTTCGCCAGAGAAAAACTGAGCATCATCGATCAGACCCGCTTGCCCCGCCGTCTGGAATATATTAAACTGAATTCCATTCACCAAACCTGTACGGCGATCAATAAACTGAAAATACGCGGTGCGCCGGCTCTGGGTATTGTGGCTGCCTATAGTATGTACCTGGCTGCTAAAACCGTTACAGCCGCTCGATATGACCTGTTTAAAAAACAGCTGGATGATAATTACCGGCAACTGCTGGCCACCCGTCCGACTGCGGTGAATCTCAGGTATGCCCTCGATCGAATGAAGAAAATCTATAATAATCCTGACGGTCACGATATTTCCCATATCAGAAAACTGCTGCGGGCCGAGGCGCTTGAAATTCACCTGCAAGACCAACGGTCTTGCAGGCGGATCGGTGAACATGGTCTGCAACTTGTTTCCAATCCGTGTACCATCCTGACCCACTGCAATACAGGAAGTCTGGCCACCGGCGGCTGGGGCACTGCCCTGGGTGTTGTCTACGCGGCTGTCGAAAAAGGCTATAAAATCCATGTTTACGTCCCGGAAACGCGGCCGCTGGGACAGGGTGCCCGTTTGACTTACTGGGAACTATTGCATAACAAAATACCCTGCACGCTGATCGTGGATAGTTGTGCCGGTTTTTTAATGCAACAGCATAAAGTGGACCTGGTCTTATTCGGAGCGGATCGCATCGCCAGAAACGGTGATGTGGCCAATAAAATCGGTTCCTATTCGCTGGCCACCCTGGCCCGGGCTCATAAAATTCCCTGCTATGCTGCGGCTCCGGCTTCCACTTTTGACCTGGCCATCGCCGGCGGAAAACAGATCCCCATCGAGGAACGCAACGGAAAAGAAATTTTGCAATTTTATGATTATAATAATAACTTATTACCGTTCATACGGCTATATAATCCGGCTTTTGATATCACGCCGGCCCGGTTTTTAACCGGAATTATAACCGATCAAGGGATTATAAAACAACCCCTGGCTGGCGAAATAAAGAAATTATTTAAATAAAACTAGAGGAGTAAAAATGAAAAAATTTTATTTAGCAGGATTATTGATCACACTATATCTGTCATTTACTTTTAGTTCCTGCCGGCGGCCGGAGGTGGAAGGGGCTATAGTTCACTATAATGCCGGCCGGGATGACCAGGCTTATGAGCTCTTGATTAAGGCCACTCAAACAGGACCAACTGATCCTGAAGCATGGTATTACCTGGGCAAAATTCAAGGTAAAAAAGGAATGGTTCAGGAGATGATGGACTCTTTTGCCAAGTCCCTCAACCTGGCCAAAACTTTCCAGAATGAAATTGAACTGGAGAAAAATACCTATTTCGGCAACTTTTATAATGCCGGAGTAGCTGCCTATAATGCTTTTATCAAGATTGAAGACCGCGAGAGTGAACCAGCGCTGAAATCACTCAACGCCGTAATCGAAAATTTTAGTAAAGCCAAAATAATCAAAAATGATTTTTCGGCTACCCGGCTTATAGCCATCGCCTATGGAAACCTGAAAGATCCGGTCAATGAATTAAAGTACCTGGAAGAGGCCGCCAAAATAACACCCGACACTCTGGTCGCCTGGATGGGCCTGGGTTACTACTACTATCAGCAAAAGGATTACCTGAAAGCAGCTGACAATTTTAAAAAAGGACTCGACATAGAACCTGATGATGTCGAAGCCTGGACTCTGTATGCTCAAAATCTTGACTTTGGCGACAAAAAACCTGAAGCCATCGCCGCCTATAAAGTTGCCATCGAAAAAAATCCGGAAGAAAGAGCCATCCCCTTCAATCTGGGTCTGCTTTTAAACAAGATGGCCAATGCCGTAGAAGATGATGATGCTAAAAAGAATGCCTACTATGACGAAGCAATAATTTATTTCTCCAAAGCACAACAACTCGATCCTGATTTAAAAGACGCTTATGATCTGCTCAGCGCTCTGCTGCTGCAGCGCGGCAGGTATCCTGAAGCCGAAGCCCTGCTGAAAGAAGGTTTGCAGCGTTTCCCCGAATCGTCTTCGATCTGGCAAAACTGGGCTTTCCTGCTGGCCCGCCAGGGCAAAAGGGTGGAAGCTGAGAAAGCCATGGAACGCTCGAAACAGTTACAGGATCAATAGTACATTGTATCTGCATTAACAGTCTAAAAGGCGTACTGATGTTCCTGAACAGTACGCCTTTTTTATTTTCTGGTCTTACTTTTAAGATAATAGGATAGGGATTCCAGACTCGATCGACATATTCTCGTTTTTGACCAGAACTCCCGGCGGCACTTTAAGACTGATCGGGGCGAAATTTAGGATGGCCTTGATATTCAACTGAACCAGTGTATTGACCACGGCCTGGGCCACCCGGGCCGGGACAGCCACGATGGCAATCTGAATATCCGTCATTTTAAACTGGTTTTCCGCTTCGCTGAAGGGCAGGATAGTGAGCTCGTTTATATATTTGCCTATTTTTTCGGCATCGTTATCGAATAATAATTTTATTATAAAACCCTGTTTTTTGAATTCCCCGTAATCGACCAGGGCGCGTCCGATATTACCGATGCCGACCAGGGCCACATTCCAGACTTTATCCAGACCCAGGATGGCGGAGATATTACTTTTCAGATCGGCGGTATTATAACCCAGACCCCGGCGGCCAAAAGAGCCGAAGAAGGATAGATCTTTGCGTACCTGCGCCGAAGTGACACCATCGATCTCGGCAATTTCTTCCGATGACACAGTCTGAATTTTTTGCTCGATAAGCCGGTCCAGGGTACGGTAATACTGTGATAACCGGCTGATGGTTGCTGCAGAAATTTTTTCCATCATTTTTATCCCCGACAGTAAGTTATCGACGGATCATGAATCCGGCCGGATATACCCGGATTATTCTTCCTCTTCTTCGCCCATGACAATCTTGGCCACATCGCCGAGTTTATCGTTTCCGGACAGTTTGATTAAATGCACTCCCTGTGTATTACGTCCGGTTACGGAAATTTTTGCAATATGCTGCCGCATCACCACCCCTTTTTCCGTAATCAGGATGATATCCTCATTGTCAACCACATTTAAAACATTCACCACTTTACCGGTCTTGACGTTTATTTTCATCACGATGATACCTTTACCGCCCCTGCTTTGCCTGCGGTAATCACTTACATCACTGCGTTTGCCCATGCCTTTTTCAGTAACGGTCAGCAAGGTGTCTTCTCTCTTCACGATCACCATACCGATGACGCAATCATCTTTGCGCAGGGTCACCCCTTTGACCCCGGCTAGCGGTCCGGCCCATATCCCGCACTTCCTGTTCGTTAAAACGGATAGAATAACCGTTGCGGGTTACCAGGATGACGTCATTTTTACCTTCGGAAAGTTTAGCCTCGATCAACTCGTCTTTTTCACGTATGGTAATGGCCAGGATGCCCCCTTTACGCGGCCGGCTGAAAGCGCTCAATTCAGTCTTCTTAATGATACCTTTCTTGGTGGCGCAGACAATGAATCCTTCATCTTCGAAAGTCTTGACCGCCACAAAAGCCCGGATGTTCTCCCCTTTTTCAATATCGATCAGATTCACAATCGGGCGCCCCTTGGAAGCCTTGCCGGCCTGGGGAATTTCATGAACCTTTAACCAGTAGCAGCGACCCTTGTCGGTAAAGAACAAAATATAATTATGCGTGCTGGCGATAAACATGTGCTCGATAAAATCTTCCTCGCGGGTGGTGGCACCGGTGGATCCTTTACCGCCGCGATTTTGCCGGCGGTATCCGCTGACCGGGAACCTCTTGATACTGCCGCGGTGCGATATGGTGATGACCATATCCTCTTCGGCGATCATGTCTTCGACCGTCAGGTCCTGGTAATCACGGATAATTTCAGTTTTACGCTCGTCCCCATAGCGTTCTTTCATCTCGCTCAGTTCATCCTTGATGATCTGCATGCGTAATCCGCGGTTAGCCAGAATCGCTTTCAGCTTTTCAATCAATTTCAGAACTTCACGATACTCTTCTTCGATCTTCTTCCGTTCCAGACCGGTCAGTCGCTGCAGGCGCATCTCCAGGATGGCCCTGGCCTGAAGTTCGGACAATTTGAATTTATTCATCAAATTGCGCTGTGCTGTTTCCACATCCTTGGATTTCTTGATCAGCTCGATAATCTCATCGATATTGTCCAGTGCAATTTTAAGTCCCTCTAAAATATGGGCGCGTTTTTCCGCTTCATCCAGGTCAAATTTGGTCCGGCGCACCACCACTTCATGACGATGATCGATATAACTCTGTAATATCTCTTTCAGATTTAATACCTTCGGTTGCCCTTTGACCAGGGCCAGCATAATAATGCCGAAGGTATCCTGCATCTGGCTGTGCTTATAGAGAAAATTCAACACGGCCTTGGCATCGACATCGCGCTTCAACTCGATGACAATCCGCATACCGTCGCGGTCCGATTCATCCCGGATATCCGAAATGCCTTCCACTTTTTTTGCCTGTACCAGCTCGGCAATTTTTTCGATTAAATTGGCCTTGTTGACCTGGTACGGTATTTCGGTAATAATAATATTCTCACGCCCGTTGCGGGTCACTTCCACATTGGCCCGCGCCCGGACGATTACGCGCCCGCGGCCGGTCTGCAGTGCTTCTTTTATCCCTTCATAACCAAAAATAATTCCGCCGGTAGGGAAGTCGGGACCTTTGATATACTTTAATAATTTCGCGACCTCCAGATCGGGCTGATCGATCAGCGCATGAATACCATCCACCACTTCGGCTAAATTGTGCGGGGGTATATTGGTGGCCATACCGACGGCAATTCCGGACGAGCCGTTGATCAGGATATTCGGCAGGGCGGCCGGAAGTATGGACGGTTCTTTCAGGGTATCATCAAAATTAGGCGTAAAATTTACTGTATTCTTGTCCAGGTCGCGCAGCATCTCTTCGGCGATCCGGGCCAGACGTATCTCGGTGTAGCGCATGGCCGCCGGGGAATCCCCGTCCACAGAACCAAAATTTCCCTGGCCGTCAATCAGCGGATTACGCAGTGAAAAATCCTGGGTCATGCGTACAATGGCATCATATACCGCCGTGTCGCCATGAGGGTGATATTTGCCCAGCACCTCGCCGACAATCCTGGCGCTTTTTTTATACGGACGGTTGTAGGCCAGGCCCAACTCGCGCATAGCATATAAAATACGGCGGTGGACCGGTTTCAGCCCATCACGCACATCAGGCAAAGCCCGCGATACGATGACCGACATGGAATAATCGAGATACGAATTCCGCATCTCATCTTCGATCATGGTCGGTATAATTTTTTCACCAGTAGCCATAACATTCCTTAGCAGGTTAGATATCTAAATTTTTAACATACTTGGCATTCGTTTCGATAAAAGCCCGGCGCGGTTCCACGTCATCCCCCATCAGGGTAGAGAAGATATAATCGGCCTCAGCGGCATTCTCCAGCGAGACCTGCAGAATAGTCCGTTTTTCCGGATCCATAGTAGTAGCCCATAACTGCTCGGGATTCATCTCGCCCAGACCTTTGTAGCGCTGGATGGATACATTACCACTGCCATCCAATTTTTTTACCATCTGGTCTTTTTCATCATCATCAAAGACGTAATGCTCCTGGGACTTGCTTGAAATTTTATACAAGGGAGGTTGAGCGATAAATATTTTCCCGTTTTCAAATAACTCTTTCATGTATCTGATAGAAAAAGGTCAGCAGCAGTGTGCGGATATGCTGACCGTCAATATCGGCATCGGTCATGATGATCACCTTACCATAGCGAAGTTTGGACACGTCAAAATCATTATCTCCGATACCGGTACCCAGAGCCATGACGATAGTCTTGATCTCCTCGTTGGACAATATTTTATCCAGACGCGCTTTTTCGACATTCAGGATCTTGCCCTTCAGCGGCAGGATAGCCTGGAAACGGCGATCGCGCCCCTGCTTGGCCGAACCGCCGGCCGATTCCCCTTCTACCAGGTATATTTCACAATGGTCGGGATCCTCGATCGAGCAATCGGCTAATTTCCCCGGCAGGGAACCGCTTTCCAGAGCAGATTTACGCCGGGTTAAATCCCGGGCTTTGCGTGCTGCTTCTCTGCCCCTGGCTGCGCTTTTACTTTTTTCCACAATGGCTCTGGCCGTGGAGGGATTCTCCTCCAGATATTCCGATAATTTCTCGTTTACCACCGTTTCGACTATACCCTTGATCTCTGAATTGCCCAGCTTGGTTTTGGTTTGTCCTTCAAACTGCGGTTCGGGAACTTTGACGCTGATGATGGCGGTTAACCCTTCCCGGGCATCTTCCCCCTGCAGTACAATCTTGTCGTTTTCTTTAATCAGATTATTTTTAAGTGCATAATTATTGAGCGTGCGGGTCAGGGCCGATTTAAAACCGGACAGGTGAGTTCCGCCTTCAATGGTATTGACATTATTGCAATAGGTCTGAATATTCTCGGTATAGGTTGAATTATATTGCAGGGCAATTTCCACCGGGGTATCGATATCCAGTTTGGCAATATAGATCGGTTTGCGGTGAATCGGATTCCTGGCTTCGTCCAGGTAATTTACAAATTCAACGATACCCCCTTTGTACTGAAACACTTCCTCTTTCTGCTCACGCTCATCGCTTAAGGTAATCTTCAGATCCCGGTTCAGAAAAGCCAGTTCCCGCAAACGCTGGGCCAGGGTGTCATAACTGTATTTGATCTTGCTGAAAATCTTTTTATCGGCCAGGAAACTTACTTTGGTGCCGTTCTTTTTAGACTTGCCGGTTACTTTTAAAGGTTCGGCCACTTCGCCCCGTTTATATTTCTGATAATAGATCTTATTGTCACGGTAGATCTCCACGCTGCACCACTCCGAAAGGGCATTGACCACCGACGCACCGACGCCATGGAGTCCCCCGGAAACTTTATAAGAACTTTTGTCAAACTTTCCTCCTGAATGCAGCATGGTCATGATGACTTCCACCGCCGGTTTTTTTTCTTCCGGATGGAGATCGACCGGTATACCGCGTCCATTATCCTCAACAGTGATCACTTCATCTTTTTCGATGATCACCGAAATTTGGGTGGCAAAGCCGGCCATAGCTTCATCGATGCTGTTATCGACAATCTCATAAACCAGGTGGTGCAGTCCGCGGCTGGAGACATCCCCGATATACATGGCCGGGCGCCGGCGCACTGCTTCCAGGCCTTTTAAGACCTGGATCTTTTCGGCATTGTATTCGTCACTATGATTTGTTTTTGATGCCATTTACTCCCTCTAAATAAATTTCACCTCTTTGACCGGCTGATGATCCTGGCCGGAATTTAGCAGGTGCAGTAAATTCTTCTGTTTCGACTTCAGCTCCTTGTTGCCTGCCGTTTTTAGTATCTGCAGGTAAAGGATTCCGCCCTGCAGATATTTGGGTATAAAATATTCCGCCAGTTCCCGGCCCACGATTTCCCGCCAGTTATGGAATAACCGCTCATCGATGCTGAGATCATTTAAAGCATGTTTGCTCAGCACATTTTTTAAAATACTGTTCAAAGCTATAAAATCTTTATTGTAACGCATGCACTTCCCGGTTGTTACAGACATAGTTTTTGACCGCCGGATTCCCGGGCAACTCAATCTGCCCGGTGGTGGTAATAAACGCCTGGCCCATGTCGTGCAGCAGAACCAGGATCCGTTTTCCTTTGACGCTGTCCAGTTCGCCGAAGACATCATCCAGCAGCATGATGGGTTCCTGTCCATTGTGCTGCTGTAAATATTTCCATTCGCAGAATTTCAAACAAAGGGTAAACATTTTGCTTTCACCCAGCGAGCAGAACTGCCTGGCGGCCCGGTCATTTTTAATGAACTCCAGATCATCGCGGTGGGGACCGGTCAGGGTACTCCTTTTTTCGCATTCAGCATCAAATAATTTTTCCAGCCTGCGCAGATATATATCCTCCAAAGTCTCAGGATCACCGCTTTCACCCGGTGTCTGTATATCGGTTTTATAGATCACCTGTACCTGTTCTGTTTGTTGTGTAAAACCAGAATAATAATCCCCCAGGTTCCGGTTCAGGAAATCCACAAAGTCAAGCCGGCGCCTGATTATCTGCGTGCCATAACTGGCGATCTGTTTATTCCAGATCTCCACTTGCCGGCGGATGGTCTGGCGATTGGCCATATTCAACAGAGCGTTACGCTGCTGCAGGATGCGCCGGTATATTTTCAGATTCTGCAGATACAGCGAACTGGTCTGTGCTAAAAGTATATCGACGAATCTGCGGCGGTCAGCCGGTGCGCCAAAGATCAACTTCAAATCATCACCGGTTGATATTACACAGGGGAACCTGCCGATGACTTCCGCGAAAGTCACGACCTTTTTCTGGTTGACAAAGTAGTTTTTACCCTGGTCATTGGAATAGAAAATTCTTACGTCATTTTTTTCTGCCGGATTTAAAAAAAACTGAGCGCTGATGTCAAAATAATCATTGCTGAACCTGATGGCAGTAGAGTCATCGCTGGCCCTGAAACTCCTGGTTAGTGCTAAATAATGTATGGCTTCCAAAATGGAGGTCTTGCCTTGTCCGTTCATGCCCGACAAAACATTAACATCCTGGTCAAATTCAAGTTCGACAGCAGGGAAAAGGCGAAAATTATTTAAACTCAGGTGCTTCAAGAACATCTACTAGCTGCTCAACCTCACCGGCATCACCAGCATCAGCAATTCTTCTTTCTCCCTCTGTTTCTCCGGGAACAACAGGCCTGGTCCATCCGATGTTTCCAGTTCAAATTTCACCTCTTTGGTATCGATATGGCGCAGTGCATCCAGCAGATAATTGGCATTGTAGGCAATTTCCAGTTCGGAGGCATTATATTTACAGTCCAGGGTTTCATGGGCCTCTCCCCCGAAATCTATATCCTGGGCATTGATATCAATTTTGTTTTTGTCGAAGTGCAAACGCACCTGGTAACTGATCGGATTGGAGAAGAGTGACACGCGTTTGACGGCCGCGATCAGTGTGTCACGATCGACAATTATTTCTTTGCTGTTCTTGTCCGGGATGACCCGTTCATAGTCGGGATAAGGTTCACTGATAATTCGCGAGAACAAAAAGGTATCATCGAATTTAAACTGCACATGGTTTTTACCGATAATGATTTCCTGCTGTCCGTCATCGTTCAAATTTCTGGCCACCAGATTCAGAGCTCTGGTCGGAATGATAATATCGCGCTGCAGATTTTTTGAATGGAAATCCTTATTGGAAATTTTTACCAGTCGATGGCCGTCAGTAGCAACCATGCGGATATGATCATTGAATATCTGGCAGAAAACTCCGGTCAAAGCCGGTCTTAAATTATCGGACGAACAGGCAAACAGAGTTTTTTCGATCATCCGGCGGAAATTTTCTTTTTTAATTTTCACCGTTTCCTGTGATTCCAGCGAGGGGGTGCTGGGAAAGTCATTTACATCCTGACCGGATATTTTATATTCGCCAAAGGATGAACTCAGCACAATCTTCGCATCATTTTCTTTGACAAATTCCAGATCGGTATTGGACATTTCACGCAAAATATCGGCTAACAGTTTACCCGGGACAACCACGGATCCACTTTTGACAACTTTACAATCACACCAGGAAATCTGAGTTATTTCCAGATCGGTAGCGACCATTTTCAACTTGTTATTTTCGGTACTGATCAGAACATTATACAGGATATCGATAGTAGTTTTACTGGGAATTACATTGATTATTTTTTGTAGTGCTTTGTAGAGATTGTCTCTTGAAACGGTTAGATGCATATGTCCTCCGAACGGGTAGATAAACAGGTAAAATTACTGAAAAGATCACTCTATTTCAAGATAAATTATAGTATATAAATAATTGAAATATAATATAGTTGTAGTATTTATCTGAGCTAGTATGTTAATAACATTTATAAGTGCTGTAATTTATGTTGTTACCCCCCTAAAAATACTGACAGGAGGTTGTTTACATCTAAAGAGTAGCGGTGAATAAACCGGATTTTTAAGTAAAAAAAATATTATTAACAGGTAATTAACATGATACTAATCAAATAAAATATGTACAAAAAGGGTAAAGGGAAAAAGAGGCAAAGAAAGAAACTATAGTAATCCGGCAAAAAGTAATTAAGTAATCAAAAGGTGTTTTCGGGTAGTCTCAGCGATCCCTGCGCATACCTTTGCCTCTTTGTGTAGTGCTTTATCTTTTTTTAACCGCAAATGATTCGCCAAAGTAATCGTTACCTTTTATCTAAATGGTTTGTTATTTTCTATGTTGACTAGGAACAATACATATTAAATTATTTGATGTCTGCCTAGTTTATACCTATTTTATGGTTGCTATTAATCCACGATTAGACGTAATCATTAATTTTTTATAACGAATTAGGCCACAATGATTATATATTCTAAAACATTGTGTATACCGACTTCCTGGAAAAAATTCACTTCCTTTAAACAAAAGCACTTTCTATTTTTAATGATTTTATTATTAGTTGGTTGTAATCATCCTACCGAATACTTGAATCCTAACTAAAGTTTTCCCGGTTATACTTGAATCCGACGTGGATGAGGCAATCGTAAAGTCTGATGGAACCCTCTGGACTTGGGGACGTAATTTAAGCGGACAACTTGGCAGTGGAACAATGATTCCAGGCGAACAACCCGTACAAGTAATAAATCTGAAAAAGATTGTTACACTTGATTTCGCATACGGAGCCGCCAATGCCGCTGACCAGGAAGGCAATATTTGGTTCTGGGGTAATCATATGAGTTCGAGTTCTGTTACTCCGACCATACTGACGCCACAAAAAATTTCATTTTTAAACGGGATAAAGCAATTACAAATAGCAGGCGCAGGAGTGGAATTATTGAAAGAGAGTGGAACGGTTTGGAGAATAGATTGGGATTATATCGATCCGACAAAATATCAGGATCCTGAAATGATCGGCGGGATGGTTAATATTAAAAAAATCTCCGGTAACCTGGCGCTTCAGAATAACGGTGACTTGTGTGAATTTCCCGATCGCGCCTGGCGTGGGCCGGAAAATGGTGGATTAAGTAGTGAGGAAATTAGTGATGTTCAAGATCTGCAGAATAATCCCATAAGCCATTCAATAGTATTAAAAAATGACAATACGGTCTGGACTTGGGGGATTAATCCCTGTGGCGAACTAGGGAATGGGACTTTTAACAATAATCCAATTCCGTCAAAGATTGATACTCTTACGGATGTGATAGCCATATCAGCGAACGGTTCGCGCTGCCTGGCCCTGAAGAACGATGGGACTGTCTGGTTTTGGGGTTTGATTGCGTGGGATTCGAATCAATCTGAATATATATGCCAGAATAAACCAATGTGTATCGAGGAACTGAGTGATATAAAACTAATTCATGCCAGTGCTGTTGCTCCCTTATTATTCATGAAAAGTGATTCCAGTTTCTGGAGTTATGATATAAAGATTAAAGAATTAAAGAGAATTGATTTATGAATAATAAGGCCAAAGGATAAAGGGATCAAAAGGATTTCTTTACCATTTACTTCTACTCTCCTTATTGCACACCCCACCTACAGACAAAGTATGCTTGGCAACAGATAGGTCGAGTCGTGTCTGCGCCAGGTCTTCGACATGCCCGGGATGACAAGGTCTGGTTTATTTATCAGGAACTCAGGTACTAAGGTGCTCAGGGATTTTTTTCTTAGTACCTTAGTGCCTTTTTTTGTCCCTTTGTCCCTCCGTCTCTTTGTCCCTTATAAGAGCAATAAACCATTGACTCTGCAGAAGAAAAATTGTAATTTTACAGGCTCTGAATATCGATATAAATAAAGGATAACCAATGAAACGAACCTTTCAACCAAATAATAGTAAAAGAAAAGCCAAGCATGGATTCCGGGAAAGAATGAACAGTAAGGACGGTCGGACTGTATTAGCGCGCCGGCGGGCCAAAGGAAGAAAAAAACTTACTGTCAGTGATGAATTCACCAGGTAAGGATAAGGCAGAAACTGTCTTTACTACTGATGTACCAGCGCCCCGGTCAGATGAAATAAAAATAAAAACGAAATATGGATACCTCACCCTGGTTAATAATCCACTGCACCCGGATCTTAAAATCAGAATCATAATCAAGAAAGTTGTGGGCAATGCTGTTCAACGAAATTATTACAGGCGCGTGCTCAGAAAATACTTAAAAGATAACCACTCCAAATTCAAGCGGTACAATGATTGTGTGTTCTATTACCATTACAAAACCCGGGCGTACTTTCATGATATCCAGAATGAA
Source organism: Calditrichia bacterium (assembly GCA_963777955.1). Classification (GTDB taxonomy): domain Bacteria; phylum Calditrichota; class Calditrichia; order JAJRVZ01; family JAJRVZ01; genus CAVZSQ01. The sequence goes on along the minus strand of CAVZSQ010000017.1, from coordinate 157,737 downwards.
CTTAACGATAAAATATCCGGTGTAGCATGAAGATTGTTCTACTTGGCCTGATCAGAATATATCAGACGCTGCTGTCGCCTCTGCTGCCGAACAGTTGCCGTTTCTATCCTACCTGCTCCCATTACAGTTACGAGGCCATTGCCAAACATGGGCCATTTAAAGGACTCTGGTACACCCTGATCCGGCTCAGTAAATGCCACCCGTTCCACCAGGGCGGCATCGATCTGGTTAAATAAAAATTGTTATAGGATATATAATACAATGGATAAGAAATCTGTCCTGGCAATGGTTTTGATCACCATTATCATTATTTTGTATCCCTTTTATCAACAACTGATTTATAAAGGTGCGCCTGAGGCGCACCTCCAGGCACCTGCACCACCGTCAGACCAGAAACTCAACAGGCAGCCACTACCAGCGATACGTTAATAAAACCGGCAGAACCTGCAGTCGCGGTCAGCCCAGGTGTTAGTGCACAGCCTGAAGACGGAATGGAACAGACAGTATTAGCCGGAATGGGTATTTATATCGATTCCGATCAGCAGGAAAAATTCACAGAGATTAAAACCCCTTTGATTCACGTAAAAATTTCTAACCGGGGCGGGGGTAAGATTTATGATTATTCTTTGACCAGATATAATAAATCGGATAAATCGCCGGTTAAAATAATTGATGAAGAATTACAAAATGGATATGATATCCAGTTCTTATCCGCGCAGGGCCAGAGCCACAAGATCCAACTCAATCAATTCTATTTTTACACTGAAAATGAGCGGGAGAAAGTATCGATCGATGAGAACGGCTCATTCTCGATGAATTATTATCTATCATATAATGAAAGCCGGATCGAGAAGAAGATCACTTTCTACGGCAACCGTTACCATGTGGATCTTCAATTTATAGTCAGTGATCCGCAGGGATTATTCCTCAATAAGGAATATCAGTTAATATGGAAAAACGGATTACCGGCCAACGAAGAAAACAGGGTAGAGGATTTTTCCTACAGCGAGATTTATGCCAGTATGGGGGATGAATTGGAGAGCGAGGATCTCACCAAAGAAGGGGAACTGCCGGAAATAAATAAAACAGGTTTATGTTCCTGGACTGCCATCAGGACAAAATATTTTTTGGCGGCACTTATTCCCCGAAATGTTCAGACCAACAGTGTGACTTTTGGCGGTCGTGGCGTTAATGTCAATGATGTAGTCGAAAGACGCTATACCACCAGCCTGAATATATCCAAGGATGAACAATCCAGGATTGATTCATATACGATCTACCTGGGTCCGCTCGATAATTCAATTCTGGACGAATATGACGTCGGCCTGAACCAGTTGGTGCTCAGCCATGGCGGGTATGAAAAGACTTTCCGGATCATCAGTCTGCCGATCGTCGATCTGTTAGAATTTTTCCATCGCTATATTTCTAATTATGGCCTGGTAATAGTTATCTTTTCTATTCTGGTCAAGATAGTAGTATACCCGCTGACCAAGAAAAGTTACCGCTCCATGAAAGAGATGGGTAAAATTCAACCGCTGTTGGTGGAACTGAAAGAAAAATACAAAGGCGATCCGCAGAGATTGCAAAAAGCCACGATGGAGTTGTACAAGGAGCACGGTGTCAATCCTCTGGGGGGTTGTATTCCAGTTTTATTACAACTTCCCCTGCTGGCAGCCCTGTTTATTGTGTTCAGGTCGACCATACAGTTGCGCGGAGCGTCATTTATACCCGGCTGGATTGACGACCTTTCCCGGGCGGACACTATCTTTATCTTGCCCTTCAGTTTACCTTTCTATGGTAATCAATTCAATGTTCTGCCAATATTGATGTCAGTTTCTATGATTATCCAGTCAAAAATGAGCATGCAGGATCCAAAACAAAAAGCTATGATATATCTGATGCCGATTTTCATGTTATTCTTATTCAATCAATTTCCCTCAGGTTTGAATTTATATTATACACTGTTTAATCTTTGGACGATCCTGCAGCAGAAATTTATTGATAACCGGGGGACATTGGTCAGATCTCCGGTAAAGAAATAATCAGCTGTTAAATTTGTACAACATAAATTCATTGCAATAATTAAAATTTTACCTTCTTAGCCCCTGCCAGATAAATATAAGGGGCTTTTTATTTGCGCTATGATGCAAAATACCCACGATACAATAATTGCCCTGGCTACTGGTATAGGGCGAAGTAGTATTGCCATTATAAGACTCAGCGGCAGCGATTCCATCGACCTGGTGAATCGAAGTTTTAACGGGAAAGATTTAACCAGTGCCGCGGGGAATACGATTCACCTGGGCAACATTTACAATGAAGGACAGATTCTGGATCAGGTACTGGTATCCGTTTTCAGGACACCGCATTCATATACCGGTGAGAATAGTATCGAGATATCATGTCATGCCAATCCATTAATTATTGACAACATCATCACAGTATTGCTTAAAGATGGGGCCAGGCTGGCCGGACCCGGAGAATTCACCTTCCGTTCATTTATGAATGGTAAAATGAGTTTAGCCCAGGCCGAGTCTGTAGCTGAACTAATCAGTACCAAGTCCAGTCAGGGACTAAAAAATTCACTGAGACAATTAAACGGCGAACTTAATATTAAACTTGACCGGTTGAAAGAAGAGATCATAGAGATCCGTTCAATGTTGGAAGCTTTGCTTGATTTCCCGGAAGAGGAAGATGTCGCTAATATATCTGAGGATAAAATCGGTAATCGACTGGAATCGCTGGAATCAGATATAAAGCGACTCTCAGATAGTTATAATCAGGCTAAAATGCTCAGCGGCAGCATAACGGTTACCATTATTGGTCGAACCAATGTGGGAAAATCCACTTTAATGAATGCTTTGTTGGGCGAAGACAGGGTGATTACCAGTCATATTCCCGGGACAACCAGGGACATTGTGCATGAAGATATTATTATAGACGATATACACTTTAAACTCATCGACACGGCGGGATTGAGGGAGGCAGCCGATGAAATCGAACGAAAGGGGATCGAAAAGACCAGAGCGAAGATCGCTATCTCGGATATTCTGCTGTGGGTGATTGACCACCAGGAGCCCTGGTCGGTCAAATTATTCGACAATATTAAATCTCTGGTACCAGATAGCACCGGAAAGATTATCATAGTTGTTAATAAGTGCGACTTGAAAACCAGGCCGCAGCTGCTGAAAATGATCAATAAAACAGGACTTTCATTCGTTAAAACATCAGCTCTGCATGGCACGGGAATAAAAAAATTAAAGAAAACTATAATTGACAAAATTATCCAGGAATCTCAGCGGCTGTCTGATGATTTAATTATCACGAATTTACGGCAGAAGAAAGTACTCGACGACCTGCACCAGCAGGTAGGCAATGCCAGAAAAGTGATAAAAAAACAGCGAGGGTATGAATTCGCCTGTGTTGATTTAAGGCAGGCCAGCGAGACCATCGGTGAAATATCAGGGGAAACTGTAACTGAAGATATATTAGAGCGTATATTTTCCACCTTTTGTATCGGAAAGTAATGTTTCACGTGAAACATATATGATGAACACAGATTTTGATATAATTGTAGTTGGCGGCGGACACGCGGGCATTGAAGCCAGCTCAGCTGCAGCCCGAATGGGGCTGCGGGTAGCGCTGGTGAGCATGGAACGGACAAAAATCGGCTTAATGTCATGTAATCCTGCTATAGGTGGCATTGCAAAAGGCCAGCTGGTACGGGAAATTGATGCTCTGGGTGGAGAAATGGCCAGGATCACCGATCAGACCGGAATACATTTTAAAATGCTGAACAAGTCGCGGGGACCGGCGGTCTGGTCGCCACGCGCACAGGCGGACCGGAAGTCATATGCTGCTTTTGCCCAAACCAGATTAGGTTTATTGAAGAATCTCTCAATAGTTGAGGCTGTTGTTTGCGGACTTGAAATAAAGGATAAAAAGGTTCAGGGTGTTATCCTGAATAATAGTGAAAAATTATTGAGCAATAGTATCGTTTTAACTACCGGAACATTCTTAAATGGCATTATCCATATTGGCCTGAATAGTTTTGCTGCAGGTCGCGCCGGAGAAAAACCAGCCAGGGGAATTACTGAATCATTAACCTCAGCGGGTATAGAAGCGGGACGGTTAAAAACCGGAACACCCCCAAGACTCCGCAAGGATTCAATCGATTTTAGTAATCTTAGCGTGCAGGAGCCGGATATTCCTCCAACCCCGTTTTCATTTTCAACTGCAGCCCTGCCTCAGCGACAAATACCATGTCATATGACATATACGAATAAAAGGACGCATGAGATTCTGCGTGAAGGATTCAATCAATCTCCACTGTTCACCGGAAAAATAAAATCTCTCGGACCCAGGTATTGTCCATCAATTGAAACGAAGATAGATCGTTTTAGCGAAAGGGAGAGGCATCAGTTATTTATCGAACCAGAAGGGTATACAGATCCTGAAGTATATTTAAACGGATTTTCAACCAGTCTGCCGGAAAAAACTCAAATAGATGCTATTCGCTCGATTGCTGGTTTAGAAAAAGCAGAAATTGTGCGACTGGGCTATGCAGTCGAATACGATTATTTCCCGCCATATCAATTGAACTATAGTTTGGAATCCAGATTTATTGAAGGTCTTTATTTCGCCGGACAGATTAATGGAACTTCCGGTTATGAAGAAGCTGCTGCCCAGGGTTTGATTGCCGGAATCAATGCTGCAGCAAAGTTTTTAAAGCTGCCAGCGTTGAAAATTGACAGATCAGAAGCCTATATTGGCGTACTGATCGATGATCTGATCAATAAAAGCACATCAGAGCCTTATCGTATGTTTACTTCACGGGCAGAATTCAGATTATCGCTGCGACAGGATAATGCCGATCTGCGTCTGGCCAAATATGGGATTCAATATGCTTTGCTGGATGGTGCTGATAGAGCACGCCTGGATAAAAAGGTCGCTGAAATTGAGACCTTGCGCCGATTTATTTCTGTGAAAAAAATAAGTGTGGATGAATATAATACTTGTTTTGGTAAACAAGCACCATCGCTGAAGCAGGCTGATCGAATCGAGTCGATCATCAAACGACCGGAGATAGGATTAAAAGAAATTCTTTCTCACCTTGCTGTTCAATACAATGATGATGTAGTACAGGAAGTTGAATTCAGTACAAAATATGCCGGCTATATTAAAAGGAACCAGCAGTTGATGGCCAGATTTACCAGGTATGAAGATTATTCTATTCCGGCTGCTTTAAACTATTCTTCTCTCGATTCTCTCTCCAGCGAAGCCAAGGAGAAACTCAGCAAGATCCGGCCTGCCAGTTTTGGTCAGGCGTCCCGAATTTCTGGTATTTCTCCTGCTGACCTGGCTGTGCTATTAGTCTATTTGGAAAAAGAAAAACAGACAGGACATGTTCCACGTGAAACATAATCTCAAGCCGGACAGCTTTTATAAAGGTTTTCTGGGTAAAAAATTTACGGTCAATGCCGGGCAGTTGAATAAAATTGATCAGTACTGTGCGATAATTAAGGAATGGTCACAGCGACAGAATATCGTATCGCGGCATGATCTTGATCATTTGTATGAAAGACATGTCATGCCCAGTGCTTTCATAGCCAGTATGATCGGAGACGAAACTGCAATGATGATCGCCGATATTGGTTCCGGTTCAGGCTTTCCCGGAATTATAATAAAGATATTACTCCCTCAAACAATTGTATATTTAATAGATTCATCGCGCAAGAAATATCTGTTTTTATTGGAATTATGCGAAAAAATAGACATTCCCTGCAAAGTTATCAATGCGCGAATTGAGGATTTGCCCCGGGATGTGCAAATACATTTTAATCTGGTTGTAAGTCGGGCGGTTGCACCCGTGGCAACACTCTGGGCCTGGTCGGAAAAATCTCTGGCTCCCCATGGATCCTTATATGTAATGAAAGGGGGCAAGATCGATCTCGAATTACATCAGCTGGCAGAAATGAATCAGGATATTGAAATACTCAGACCCGATCAGGAGTGGCAGAATTCAGCAGATGTTGATGAGAATAAATTTATCGTACGGGTAAGGAGGCAGCAGAATCATGGATGAAATTTTTACCGAGTTATCTGGATTAATCACCGAGAGTCGAAATCCGGCTTCGCTTGAAATAGATCTTATGACCACAGCGGATATCGTACGCCTGATTAATAAGGAAGATCATAAAGTCGCACCGGCAGTCGCTCAGGAAATTCCCCACATCATCCAGGCCGTAGAGCTGATTTGCGATGCTTTTCGCCAGGGTGGACGGCTATTTTATATCGGGGCTGGTAGTTCAGGCAGGATCGGCGTACTGGACGCCGTAGAATGTCCCCCGACTTTTGGAAGTGATCCACAACTCATTCAGGGAATCATCGCCGGGGGAACTGCCTCGCTTGTACAGGCTCAGGAGGGGAGCGAGGATAATTCTGAACAAGGGTCTGCCGATATACGGGACAGGGATATTAATGCCAGGGATGTCGTTTGTGGTCTGGCCGCCAGTCAACGTACTCCATATGTCTTAGCTGCACTCCTGGAAGCTAAAAAGCGTGGCGCGAAAACAATATTTATAAATTGTAATCCACCAGGCGTAATAAAAGTGCAAGCTGATATCCTCATTTGTCCTGTCCCGGGCCCGGAGGTAATCATGGGTTCTACCAGGATGAAAGCGGGATCGGCGCAGAAAATGGTTTTAAATATATTAACCACAGCCGTAATGATTAAATCAGGAAAAGTGTATGAAAATATGATGATCGATCTGCAGCAGAATAGTAAAAAACTGGTAGAGAGGTCTAAGAAAATTATCATGACCGCCACGGGTGCCAGTTATGAACAGGCACAAAATTATTTGAAACAGGCCAGGGGGCAGGTCAAATCAGCCATTGTTATGGCTATAACGAATCTGGATCTTCAGACTGTGGAGAAAATGCTGGTCAAAAATGATGGCTTCATCAATAAAGCACTTAATGAATGGCGGAAAGGAAAATGAGTTGATTATCAGTGTAAATTTTGTTAAATTATAAAGTTATATCTATTTAATTTTCTTTATCTTAGAAATATATATGAAATTACCTGTACTAGATCAATCAGATTTATCCAGTTTCCCGTATAAGGATGGTCTTGTCGATTTTTTTCGAGTAGCAGTCTTTAAATTGTACAGTTCGATGCACACTTGCAGGGAGAAACTATGAACCAGTTAAAAATTTGGTATATATCATCAGAGGTTTATCCTTTTGCTAAAACTTCTATTTTGGGAGATATAACGGGTTCCTTCCCCAAAAGCATCAAGACCAAGAATCATGAAATCCGGGTGATCATGCCAAAGTACAAGACCATCAACGAGCGGAAATATATCCTGCGTGAAGTGATTCGCTTGCGCGACATCCCGGTCACCATTGATGGAGAAACTAAAATCGTAAATGTCAAATCAGCATTTTTACCCGATAGTAAGGTGCAAATATATTTTGTGGAAATTCAGGATTATTTTGGCCGGGTCGGTTTGTATACGGACAACAAAACTGGAAAAGAGTATGCTGACAACGCCCAGCGCTTTGCTTATTTTTGTAAAGCCGCACTGGAGACTTTAAAAATTCTATCCTGGAAACCGGACATCATTCATTGCAATGATTGGCAAACAGTCTTTTGTCCCGATTTATCTGAAAACCATTTATAAAGATGATGATTTCCTGCAACAAATCAAAACTGTTTTCACTATCCATGATTTGCAGAATCAGGGCATCATAAAAAAGAATCCCGGCCTGGGGCTTGATTTTGACGCTCTGGCTGCTGCCAAGGATGGACCTTTAGATGATGCGGGGAATGTTAATTTGTTAAAAGGGGGACTATATTTTTCAGATTGGATCACCACCGTTTCGAAAACCTACGCCAAGCAAATTTTTGAGAATGACAAGTACAGTTATGGAATGTCCAAGTTTTTAAAATCCCGCAGCTCTAAATTTTCTGGTATTTTGAATGGCGTAGATTACAACGTCTGGTCGGCACCAAGCGATAAGTATATTCCATTTCCTTATTCCCCGGATAAAATTGAGGTCAAAGAACAAAATAAGCAGGCACTGCTGACCCGGATCAATTTGAAGTACAAGGAAAATTACCCGGTCATCGGGATAATCTCTCCCTTATATGAAGAAAAAGGAATTGCACTTATTCTGAAAGAAATAAAAGTACTGTTGCAGCTTAATATTCAATTTGTAGTCCTGGGTATCGGCGATAAAAAGTACGAAAAGGATTTTCAGGATTTACAGAACAAATATCCGGACAAAATAAATTTTAATTCGACTTTTGATGAAACAGTAGTGCACATGGTTATTGCCGGCAGTGATTTCCTGTTGATGCCGGCTTTTTATGAACCCTGCGGAATGATCCAGATGTACGGGCTTAAATATGGCACGATACCTATAGTGCATAAGACCGGCGGACTGGCTGAAACTGTGCAGGAACTGGACCTGGATAAGAATAAAGGGAACGGCTTTATCTTTGAAAAACATAATATCAAAGATCTGGTACGCAGTATAAAAAAGGCCCTGAAACTTTATAAAAAACCTGATCAATTGAAAGAAACCCGTGTACGCTTAATGCGCGAGGACTTTTCCTGGGAAATGTCGACAGAACAATATATTGACATTTACAATCAGATTACTGTTCCGACCTTCTGAACTGAAGCTGATCTTCGATAGTTTTCTCTGGTCAGTCTCACTCAACAGATCATGATCACAGGCCAAGATATTTCAAAATTCACCAGCCTCGGTTAAATGGTTCTCATGCAGATGCAAAAAGCAATTTTTTTAGACCGCGATGGAACCATTAATGAGGAAATGGGTTATATTAACCATCCTGACAGATTTAAAATTTTCCCTTTCGTAGCCGAAAGTATCAGAATTTTTAATCAGTCAGGTTTTTTAGTCATTATTATCACCAATCAATCAGGAATTGCCAGAGGATACTATAGTGAAGCCCTGGTCGAAGATTTGCATAATCGCTTAACCATGGAAATGCAAAACAAGGGTGCGCGGATCGATGCAATTTATTACTGCCCGCATCATCCCTCGGAAGGCCGGGCGGAGTACCGTAAAAATTGTGACTGCCGGAAACCAAAACCGGGCTTGATCCTCAGAGCAGTACAGGAGCACAACATTTCTTTACCTGCTTCCTGCGCGATCGGTGACAGATATCAGGATGTGGTCATGGCCAGGCAATTAAATATGAAAGCGGGGCTGGTCCTGACCGGCTACGGCTTGGGCGAATATACCTATGATCGTCAAGGCTGGGAATATCAACCAGATTTAATAGGTCAGGATTTGCTGGCTCTGGCCAGGCAAATCACGCAGCAGCAAGTTAAGGCCGCTGCCGGTGAATGAAGCATGACAGCGGTTGATCTGAAAAAAATTATTAAGTATATTTTTGAAAATAACATTTGCTGAAGGAGAATAACTTACGAAACTTATTTATTGTACTCTCATACTATTTTTATTTTTCTCTGCCTGTTCGGATGAGATGCTGTTAACAGATGTTAATCGCTCCATGCTGAATGCTTATGGTGAAATCAAGAGGGATACCCTTTATGCCATCGCCGCCCGCACTTTCAGTGGAGGTAAAGTAAATACCGGTTCAAGTTCTAAAGTGATGCTGGGATCATACGGCGGATATGATGCTCAATTCCTGATGAAGTTTTCCAATCTGCCGAATGATACTATTGTTGTCGATACGGTTCGATTACTGTTGCAGGTGCGCTCCAATTTGGGTGATTCCACCAGCATGATCAATGGTACAATCTATCGTGTCACATCAGCGTGGGGTGACGACGTGAATATAGATTCAAGCTGGGATGTACGGTCAAACATTGATTATACTGCAGCTACGTCGCTTGATTTTAGCATCAGCAGCGCCGATTCAGCTACGATTGCCCTTGATCTTCCGGTTGAGTTAGTAGATATCTGGCGGGATACTGTTACGGCCGGGCAGCAAAATTTTGGTTTATTCTTCGATTATCAGTCAGCAGAACAGATAATCGAATTTTATTCATTAGAAAATAGTACAATAGATGTACTGCCCAGAATGGTCTTCATCTATAAAGACACCTCTACCGATACCGGTGGAATTATATATGATACAACCTATGCCAACCAGGATGCATCACTGCTTGATTTCCACGGGAGCCTGGATCAAAATACTATTTATGTCGGGAGCGGCTATTCAATCTATTCCTTTGTTCAATTCGATCTTTCCCCCATACCCGCCGATGCTTATCTATCGACGACCAATTTCGTTTTCAACCAGGATGTGGACAGATCGTTGCTGGATCCCAAGGATAGCCAGATGATTTTTCTGCGGGTTGTAACAAGCGGTTTTGATGAATTACCGTATTTTCAGTTGGATTCGACTTTCAATTTTAGTACTTATTTCAACCTGATTCTAAGCGAAGAAACAACCGACCAGCTAAGTCTGGATAATCAGAAAAAAGCAGTTGCCGGTCAAAAATTTATGCAGAATATAATTAATGGAGAGATTGCTTGCGGATCTTTCTATCTTGAACACGTTTACAAAGATGAAAGTATCGGATTTTATGCTATAAAGGGTGTTCAAAATAGTGTACCCTCTACCCGGCCCTATATAATTATTGAATATTATTTAAGTCCTCCATCCAGATTATAAAGGTCAGCGCCAGTGAAAAAATATCTTATTCTTCTAACAGTTATCGTCTTGGTACTACCGGACATGGTTGCCGGCGGTACATCGATTTTTGGATTTGGACCTCGTCTGATCGGATCCTATCGGAATGCGTACTCGACCTCAGCTGCAGGACGCGGGGGGTATGAAATGAGTTTCGTGGACTCTTTATGTATCAATCAAATGAATTATGCTCTGTGGACCAGGCTCGAGAATACTTCCGTATCTGTAAGTTTTAATTACAGCGGAATCAGCACAAAGTCAAATCAGGCAGACATATACTCCACCGATGCCAATTTTATGGGCGGATTTATCACCCTGCCGTTAAAAAGGCAGAAATTTGTGATCGGGATGGGTCTCACTCCACGGTATATTAATAATACCGGGATTAAAGTTCCAGGATTTGGTCCGGATTCCAATCTCGTCCACAAATTATACAGTAGAGGTAATTTAAGTGAGGCGGTACTGGTCGGGAGTTATGCACCGCTGCCAAAAGTTTCTTTTGCACTCGAAGTTGGTTATGATTTCGGCATGATTAAAGATGAGATTTCCATATTATATAATAATAGTGTCTACAGTGATATCTATATCTACGATGAATATCAGCTGCGCGGTGTAAATTTTGGCTTGAACGGATTTTATGCTGTCAGTGAAAAAATAGACCTGGGACTTAAATATAAATCTTCCACCAGTATAACTATGCATCAGGAGCGAAAGTCAAGCCATTCAGTCTGAGTCAATTAAACAAACCAGAGATATCAATTTGCCGGCCTTGCTCGCTCTGGGTGCAAATTACAAGATATCGCCGCTCTGGCAAACAGGTATCGACTGTATTTATCAGAATTGGTCCGAGTCCTATACTGTAGATGACAACAAGGTCGGGCAGATCAATGATAGTTACCGGATCGGCCTTGGCTTTGAAAAATCACCGGTTGAGAAGAGGTTTGTGCCGTTTTTAAAAAATATTTCCTGGAGAGGAGGATTATTCTTCAGTCAGTTGAATGTCACTGCTGATGACAATCCTGTATACGAATATGGTATAAGTGCCGGGCTAAGTTTACCGGTACGCAAGCATCGGAACAGAGTTGATATTACTTTTGAATTTGGTCAACGGGGGGACGCACAGTCCGCTAATCTAAAGGAGAAGTTTTTTGGGATTTCCCTGTCCTTATTAAGCAGTGAGCGCTGGTTTGTACGCGAGAAACGTTAGCGATATAAACAAGGTATGAACAAATGAAGATTGCTTTAAGTTCTGATCACGCGGGTTTTGATTTAAAAGAAGCAATTAAAGAGCATTTTAAGTTGTATAAATACGATTACACCGATTTCGGGCCTGCTGATTCCGATTCTACAGATTATCCTAAATTCGCTTATAAAGTTGCCAAAGCTGTTGTTGGCGGTGAATATGACCGGGGCATTCTGATATGCGGTACCGGCATAGGCATGTGTATAACTGCCAATAAAGTAAAAGGTATCCGGGCGGCTCTGGCCTATAACGCGAGGACCGCCGAATTAAGCCGTTTACATAATAATGCAAATATCCTGTGTCTGGGTGGTCGCGAGCTTTCGCCCGAGCAGGCCCTGGAAATTGTAGAAATATGGATAAAAACCCCTTTTGAAGGGGGCCGACACCAAAACAGGTTAGACATGATCTCAAAACTTACAGGTCGATGATAATGAAAAACATGCTGGATGAATTAGCTAAATCCGATCGGGAGATTTATGATGCAATCTGTCATGAAATTGAGCGGCAGGATTACAAACTTGAACTGATTGCTTCGGAGAATTTTGTGAGCAAAGCAGTGCTGCAGGCTGCCGGTTCAGTTATGACTAATAAATACGCGGAAGGCTATCCCGGCAAAAGATATTATGGCGGTTGCGAATATGTCGATCAGGCAGAGAATTTAGCCAGAGACAGGGTCAAACAATTATTCCAGTGTGATTACGCTAATGTTCAGCCTCATTCCGGGAGCCAGGCTAATATGGCTGTTTATTTTACTTATCTTCAACCCGGTGCGACAATCCTGGGTATGAATCTGGCCCATGGTGGCCACTTAACCCATGGGTCGCCGGTCAATTTTTCCGGCAGAATGTATAAAGTTGTGTCTTATGGCGTGAAAAAAGAGACAGGCCGTATCGATATGGATGAAGTCCGCAAGTTGGCCAGGGAGTGTAAGCCAGCCATGATTGTTGTGGGCGCCAGTGCCTATTCCCGGTTTTATGAATTTGAGAAATTCCGGGAAATCGCCGATGAAGTTAAATGTGTATTATTTGCGGATATTGCTCATCCGGCCGGATTAATCGCGACCGGATTACATCCGACCCCTCTGCCTTATTGTGATGTTGTGTCCTCTACAACCCATAAAACCCTCAGAGGTCCGCGGGGTGGTTTATTATTAATGGGGAAAGACAGTGAAAATATAATGGGTCTAACCGCGCCTAAAACCGGAAGGACCAAATTAATGTCCGAATTACTTGATAGTACTGTCATGCCCGGAATCCAGGGTGGTCCTTTAATGCACATTATTGCCGCCAAGGCGGTCGCTTTTGGTGAAGCTTTACAACCCTCATTTAAATTGTATACCAGGCAGATCATAGCCAACACTCAATGTCTATGCAATGAATTGATCAGACTGGGATTTGATATCGTTTCGGGAGGGACGGATAATCATCTTTTCCTGATGGATCTGACCAGTAAAAATATTACCGGAAAAGCGGCCGAGGAGGCTCTGCATGCTGCCGGGATGACAGTGAACAAGAATATGATCCCCTTCGACACGAAAAGTCCCATGGTCACCAGCGGAATCAGGGTAGGAACAGCAGCTCTGACCACTAAAGGGCTGAAAGAAGCGGAGATGAAGATTATTGCCCGGATGATCCAGCGGGTACTGTCGGACATTGAAAATCAGCAGTTGATCAAATCGGTCGGTGAAGAAGTACGGGAATTGAGTCAGAAATTTCCACTTTATATTAATTGATCTTTCACACCATATCTATTAAGAACTTCCATGAATACTAAACTTAAAGATGAACGAGAAATGCCATTCCTCGATCATTTAGAGGAATTACGCTGGCGGCTGATTAAAAGCATTTCGATAGTTGTGGTCATGATGATTATCTGTTTTTATTTTTCAGATAACCTGATGGATATTTTGTTATACCCCGGACAGAATTTAAATCCGCCCATTAAATTACAGGCACTTAAAGTACAATCGATCTTTATGATCGAGCTGGAATTGTCCATTGTGGCCGGATTTGTATTAAGTTTGCCGGTAATTTTTTATCAATTCTGGCAGTTTCTGGCTCCGGGCCTGCTGTTAAAAGAAAGAAAAATGATTCCGGCCATTGTTACCGCTTCAGTAGTCTGTTTTCTGGCCGGCGCACTGTTCGCGTACTTCGTAATCATTCCGGTTGCCCTGGAGTTTTTCTTAAAACTGGCAGTGCCGGTTAATATTGAAAATAATATTGCAATCGATTTTTACATGGGCTTCCTGCTCAGAATGATACTGGTATTTGGCATTGTGTTTGAATTACCCATGTTAAGCCTGTTCCTGTCCAAAATAGGTATATTGACCCCGCAGTTCATGAGGAAATACCGGCGTCATGCTATTGTCCTGGCTTTTATTGTCGGTGCTATTTTGACCCCGCCTGATCCCCTGACCCAGATCTTTTTGGCTGTACCCCTGGTTATCCTTTATGAATTAAGTATATACGTCTCCGTCTGGTTTTCATCTAAAAAAGTAAATACTTGATTAGATTTTTTCTTGTCGCTATTTTTGGTTCTGAGTGAAAGAATGAATCTGATATTGCAGTTCTGATGAATCCTTTATTAAATCATATTAGAGTTTCCCTTCGTGCTGAATTAGAAGAATATCATCGAACCCTTTCCCGAATCATGTCCTCGGATGTCGCCCTGGTAGACAAAGTGGCCAAGTATCTGGTCCGTCACCGCGGTAAAGGCTTGCGGCCCCTGCTGGTCTTAATAAGTTCCCGGCTGGTCGGGGATGCAAATAATAATACATACCTGGTTGCGGCCCTGGTGGAAATTTTACATACGGCCACTCTGGTTCATGACGATGTGGTCGATGAGGCCGAGGTGCGCCGGAGTTTCCCTTCGATCAATGCCCTGTGGAAAAATAAAATAAGCATTCTGATGGGTGATTATTTACTGGCCAAATCACTGATCAGCGCAACCGAGACCGGCAGCCTGGAGATCATGGAAATTTTAGCCCAGACTGCTAAAAGGCTAAGCAAGGGTGAATTATTTCAAATAGAAAAAAGCAGGAAACTGGATATCTCTGAACAAGAATATTATAGATTGGTTTCTGATAAGACGGCAGCCTTGATTTCAGACTTGCTGTGAACTGGGCTGTATGACTGTTCGTAATACTCCTGCGGATCGTGAAGCACTGGCCAGTTATGGTGAAAATATCGGTATTGCTTTTCAAATCAAAGATGACTTGCTGGACTATGAAGGTAAGGAGAACATCCTGGGCAAACATGTAGGAGCTGATCTTAAAGGAAAAAAAATCACACTACCTTTGATTATTTCGTTAAATAATGCACCCGGCCCCGAGAAAAATTTTGTTATAAGGTTACTCAAGAAGGGTGTAAACAGGGAAGATATCAGGAAGATCATATCTTTCAATGAAAAATATGGTGGTCTTAAACAGGCCTACCAGGCGGCTGTCGCTTATGCTGAAAAAGCGAAAAAATGTATTGAAATTTATCCGGATAATGCCTATAAAGAGAATGCTTTAAAATTTGTCGACTATGTAATTTCCCGAAAAAAATGAATATCGATATATCCCGGCAGCGGTTAAAAATACTGATTATCCGTTTAAGTTCTATCGGAGATATATTATTAAGTACACCATTCCTCAGGCAGATAAAATTAAAAGTCACTAATGCCGAGATTGATTATGTGGTGAAAAAGCAATATGCAGATCTGTTACGGTTCAATCCCAATATAGATAATCTGATTGAATTCGATGACCGTGACCGTACCCATACTCTGCAAATGATCAGGAAGCAGATCAGGGCTCAGGGCTATAATTATATTTTTGATCTGCATAATAATTGGCGCAGCAACTATTTACGTTTCGGTTATCCGGCCGGATTGCGCCATAGGATTAAAAAGGATAAAGTCAGGCAATTTTGGCTGGTACATTTTAAAAAAAACATTTATAAACATATTATGCCCATTCCTCAACGATATTTAAAGGTGGGCCAAGCCCTGGGAATTGAAGATGATCAGCAGGGATTGGATATGTTCTGGGATGCCCGGTTGGAGAACGTGCTGAAAACAGAGTTAAAGCACAAGCAATTTGATCCGGATACAGATAGATATATTTGTATTGCACCCGGGGCTGGTTTTTACACCAAACGCTGGCCGGTAGATTATTTTAAGCAATTGACAGTTTCATTACTGCAGTCGCACCGCTATAAACTGGTTATCCTGGGGGGTGAGGGGGATCGGTATTTACATACTGTTTTCCCCACAGGTGAGCGGGTCATTAACCTGGCAGCAGAATTGAATCTGCTGCAAAGTGCCATCGTCCTGTCCCGGGCAAAAGCCCTGATTGTTAACGATACAGGGCTGATGCATATGGCTGCAGCCGTAAAAATACCGGTGCTGGCTATCTTTGGAAATACAGTTGAAGAGTTTGGGTTTTTCCCGTACCGGGCTAAAAGCGTTGTTGTGCAAAATGAAAAGTTATATTGCCGGCCCTGCTCCCATATCGGTCGTAAGAATTGTCCCGAACGGCATTTTAAATGTATGCTGGAGCTGACCCCGCAGATTGTCCTGCAACAACTGTATAAACTTATTGAACAGGAAAGAAATTGAATTAATGGTTAAAACTCTGGCAAAAATTTTATATAAGTGGCTGATTTTCCCCCTTATTTTTGTTACAGCGCACATATTTTCATTGTTTTCTGCCAGGATCCGCTCAGGTCTATATCCCCGCTATAAAAGTTTACAAACCTTAGCCGAGTGGACTGCGCAGCGACAACCAGGGGAAAAAATCATACTTATTCACGCGGCGTCCATGGGAGAATTCGAGCACGTAAAACCATTGCTGCATCATTTCAAGGAAGAATACTCTGCCGTTAATATTGTCACATTTTTCTCACCGTCCGGTTATCGCCATGTTAAAAAGTATAATTTTCTTGATTTATTTTTGTATATGCCCTTTGATACAAAAGGCAACTGGAAAAAAGTTTATAACTTACTTAAACCGAAGATGGTTATTGTGGCCAAACATGATGTCTGGCCTAATCAGATCTGGACTGCTCATGAGTTGAAGATACCGGTGTATCTGACCAATGCCTCACTGGCCGAAAATTCTACCAGGACCAAACCAGTAGTAAGAAATTTTTTGAGAACAGTGTATTGCGATTTCGACAAAATCTTTGCCATTTCCAGGGAGGATGGGGATCGCTTTAAAACCTTTTATCCAGGTTGTAGGGTCGAAACCATGGGGGATACCAAGTATGACCAGGTGGTGATCCGCAAGCAGGCAGCTGTCAAACTACAGTTATTACCGGCCGAATGGAATCAGCACAGGTTTACCATCGCGGCCGGAAGTACCTGGCCGGAAGATGAACAACACCTCTTCCCGGCTTTAAAGGATATCCTCTTAAAGTATGAGTCTGTAAATTTAATTCTTATCCCGCACCAGCCTGAAGAAAAAGCTATAAAGACGCATATGGATTATTTCAAAGATTGGGATAGCATTCTTTTCAGCAACCGTGAACAAATCCGCGGCCAGCGGATTATCATTATGGATTCAGTCGGTTACCTGGCCGGCATATATTTATATGCCAATGCGGCCTATGTTGGGGGTAGTTTCAGACAGGGGGTCCATAATGTAATGGAACCGGCAATTTTCGGCATACCGGTTCTATATGGTCCCGAGCATAAAAACTCGTATGAAGCTATAAAGTTAGCCGGGCATCAAGGGGGTATTATTGTTAATAACTCTGCCGGGATACAGGAGTGGTTTGAAAAATTCATACTGGATCCGGCGCTTTGTAAAAAAATCGGCCAAAAAGCAGAACAATATGTGCTGGGCAATACCGGAGCGACAGATCGTTTATTGGCCGGCTGGCAGAAAATTCTGGGTAAAAAGACCGGTTAAGGGAATTATTTTTTTATCACTTGTCCTATGCCTGAAAGTGCAAATAACAGACTACCGTTTCTCTCCAGTTTCGAAAAAATAAGAAAAAATATATATTTTGTACTGCTGGAACCTGAAAGTCATGGTAATATTGGCGCCTCAGCCCGTGCTCTGAAAACATGCGGATTCAGGAACCTGATATTAGTAAATCCGCAAATCGATATTACCCACCCTGAAACCTACTGGATGGCGCATCAATCGGAAGAAATTGTTAAGCGGGCGAAAATAGTCAATACCTTCCAGGAGGCAATCGCCGATAAAAAGTTAGTGGTGGCCACCACGCAACGAAAGCGCCAGTTTAAATTTCCCTTTTATACTCCCGAAGAAATTGCGGAAAAGATCGGGGAAATCGGCAGCGATCATCCGGTTGCCATCGTGTTCGGCCGGGAACGCACCGGATTGACCAATCAGGAACTGCTATGCTGTCATATTCACTCGACAATTTTAACTGCTACCTATAAACCGGCTCTTAATCTGGCCCAGTCGGTGATGATTTATGCCCACACATTTTTTAAGTCGCTTAATATAAAAAATACCAGGTACACTTATGACCTGGCCACGCAGGGTGAATTGGAAAGTTTTTATGATCATTTACAAACAAGTCTGAATCAGGTCGGGTTTGTACCCAGGGACAGCATGGATGATTTTATTTCACGGTTTAAAAGATTAATCGGCCGATCCCTGGCTGAAAAACGTGATATCCGTTTGTTACACAAACTGCTGCAAATTTATGAGAAGAAAATCAGGCTGATGCAGAAACAAAGCAGTCCGGCTAAGACGAATTTCCAAATTCATTGAAATAATCAGGGCAAATTTTAAATTTGCAGGTCGGTACAATAAATTTTGATATTAATGTTTATAAATAATATTGAGGGAAATATGAACAGGAAAAACCTTCTGCAAGTACCGGACAATTCACTAATCAGGAGAGTAAAATATTTTTTACTCTTGTTACTAGTGCTAATGTTTGCTCTTATAACCGGAAACTTGAATTCCGCTGTTGCCCAGGATGTGCTGACTGCACAGGATATAATGAATCTCAAAACCTGCTCCCAACCGCAGATCAGTCCGGATGGTAAATGGATCGCCTATACTCTACGGCAGGCCAGAGATATGCGGGATACGCCTGGCCCGGATTACAGTGAATTATATCTTTTGGCTGTGGAAACCGGTGAGATTAAGCCGTTTGTTACCGGTAAGGTTAATGTCTCTGCCGCTAAATGGAGTTCTGACGGCTCGCAGATTGGATTTATCATGCGCCGCGGAGAGGGTGCCGCTGCCCCGGACCAGGTGTGGATGATTTCCCGGGATGGCGGAGAAGCGGTACAGGTTACTGCTTCAAAAACAGGGGTGATTGATTTTAAGTGGGAGAATAATGCACTTGTTTATATTGCCGGCACCCCTGACACCCCCCGTGAGAAAAAATTAAAAGAGCAGGGATTTAATTTTATCTTTTATGAGGAGAATATTAAATCCAGGAATTTATACCGGCAAAATACAGGTCCGGTCAGTGAAAATACTGAAGTAGAACAATTAACCCGGGACCTGAGTATCTGGGATTTTATCTTTTCCGCCGACGGTAAATTCATTGTTTTCTCGGCCTCGGACCAGAATTTAATTGATCAGCAATATATGTTTCGCAGCATTTATGCCCTGGATTTACAGCATAAAACAGTCAGTATCATCAAGAAAAATCCCTGGAAGCTGGGAAATTATTCGCTGAGTCCCGCTGGTTCTTACCTGGCTTATACCGCCGGCCTGGACAGCAGCGACCAGGCCGTGAGCCAGATTTTTTATGTGCCGGTACAGGGGGGTGCAGCGGTCAATCTGACCATACCCGATTTCCGCGGACATGTGGAATGGGCAGGCTGGCTTGATAATGAAAATCTGTTTTACCGGTCAGCCGAAGGGGTCTGGACTACATTACGTACGGTCAACCGCAATGGCGGCAATAGAAAAGTATTGCTGGACACTAAAAATGCCGGAGTTGTTTTTGATAATCAAACTTGCACGGCCGACCATAAAAAGTTTGTCATGACCGGCAGTGCGGCAAATACGCCGGGAGATATATATTACTGGGAACCTGGTAAGAACATAAAACGGATGACCACTGTCAATCCATGGCTGGAGCAGAAAAAATTGGGTGAGCAGCTCCCGGTTAAATATAACGCACGGGACGGACTGGAAATTGAAGGTATTTTAATCTATCCGGTTGGTTATCAGCAAGGTATTAAGTATCCATTGGTGGTTTATGTGCATGGAGGGCCTGAGGCTCACTATTCAAACAGTTGGCTGAGCCGTTATGCCAATCCGGGCCAGGTATTTGCCGGCCTGGGTTATTTTGTTTTTTATCCTAATTACCGGGCCAGCACCGGTTATGGTTATACTTTCAGTAAAGCAGGATACGGAGATCCGGCGGGTAAGGAGTTTGATGATATAGCCGATGGTATTGATTTTCTGGTCAAGCAAGGGCTCGTCGATGCCGGGCGGGTGGCATTAGCCGGAGGATCCTATGGCGGATATGCAGCTGCCTGGTTTGGGACTTTTTATACGAAATATGTAAAAGCAGTTCATATGTCTGTCGGTATCAGCGATCTGATCAGCAAAAGAAGTACGACCGATATACCCTGGGAAGATTTGTATGTGCATATGGGAAAAAGCCTGGAAGAAGCATGGGAATTTAATTTACAACGCAGTCCGATATACTGGACCCGGCAGAGTCAGACTGCCTTTCTGATCTGCGGGGGTACTAATGATACCCGGGTACACCCCGGTCAAAGCCTGGAATTATACCACAGGTTGAAAATGAATGATCATCCGGCGGTTCGTTATATGCAATATCCAGGGGAAGGGCATGGCAACAGCAAGCAGACTTCTAAAATTGATTTTCTATACAGACAAATAGAATGGTTTAACTGGTATGTCCGGGACAATAAACCGCTGTCCGGTCCCATGCCGCCTCTGGACATAAGTGACCTTTACGGTTTGCCAACAGAATAATCCCGCCTGTTTGCATTTCTGTTTGAATCTTTAAGCAATGACCTACGTATAGATCACTGAGTAAAAATTTGGAGATTTAAATGGAAATATTAGTTGCGATAGTGCTCATATTCCTGGCGGTGATGGCATTAAAAATATTGGGATTTCTGCTGAAGGCCGGATTTTTTGTGTTAACTATTCCATTTAAAATTGTGGGAGCCCTGTGTGCGGTGATTATAGGAATTTTGGTTTTCCTGCCCCTGGGAGTGATTGGTGCAGTTATCGCGGCAGTTATAATTCCGCTTATTATAATAGTATTACCCGTTCTACTTATAACCCTGGGGATAATCCAATTATTAAAAAATTCTTAATACTGGCCTGAATTTTAACGTCCAGCCGGTGATTTAAGAAATTTAAAGAAATCACTTTTACTGGAAATAATTAACCAGTCGTTTGCCGTAAAGGTAGAATCATAACTTTCCATAGTTTTTAGAAAACGGTAAAATTCCCGGGTTTCATCACTGCGGTTAAAAGCATTGGCATAAATTTTAGTCGCTTCGCCATCAGCCCGACCGACTATTTCCTGAGATTCCCGATAGGCACCGGATGTGATCCGTTTTAATTCCCTTTCTTTTTCGCCCAGAATCTTGGAAGCCTCGCCCTGACCTTCAGAGCGGAACCGGTCGGCTATCCGTTTTCTTTCGCTGATCATACGGTCATAGACCTTTTCACGGACTTCATCGACATAATCGATACGTCTGAAGCGCAGGTCCAGCAATTCGATTCCCAGATCTTTTACTCTTGCTGCTGCTGCGGATAAAATTTCCCGGGTAATTTTTTCCCGGCCGGTTTTAATTGTTTTCAGAGAATCCGCCTCATCCGATCCTATAAGATCCGGATCGGAGACGGGTGTCCGATTTGTGGAACGTACTACTTCATCCAGGTCATGATTAGCGACGGCAGTTCTGGTTTCCCCATCGAGAATGTCAGCTAAACGGGATTGGGCGCTGCGTTCATCGGTCAAGCGCTGGAAAAATAACAGGACATCAGCAATACGCCAACGGGCATAAGCATCGACCCAGATGAATCGTTTATCCTTAGTGGGAACCTGATTAGGATCTCCATCCCACTCCAGAAACCGTTTTTCGAAAAAATTCGCTTCTTCGACAAGGGGCAGCTTGAATTTAATGCCGGGAGAGGTAATCGGATCACGAACGGGTTTACCGAAGCGGGTGACAATTACCTGGTCGTTTTCGGTAACAATAAAGGTTGTCGAAAATATAAAAATTACCAATAGCAGAGAGAGTATGCTCCAGAATATAAGTGTATTATTTCTCATTGCCGGTCTCCTTCTTTAAATCCAGGAGAGGATACAGACCCTTGATCTCTTCATCGACAATCAATTTCTTGCCGACCTTGGGTAAGATGGAATTCATAGTTTCCAGATAAATACGCTGTCTGGTTACCTCTTTAGCCAGGCGATATTCGTTAAAAATCGAGTTAAAACGGTTGGCCTCCCCTTTTGCTCTGTTGACTCTCTCCAGGGCGTAGCCCTGTGCTTCCTGAATCATCATTTCGGCTTCACCGCTGGCCCGCGGAATTACTTTATTAAATTCAGACCGGGCCTGATTAATCAGTTTTTCCCGCTCCTGCTGTGCTTCATTAACTTCATTAAAAGAAGATTTTACACGTTCAGGTGGATTTACATCCTGCAAAACCACCTGGTCGACTTTAATTCCGGTTTCATATTGATGACATAATTCCTGCAGTTTAATTTGCACGGCGACGCTGATTTCCTGACGCCCAATGGTCAGGACCTCGTTGACTGTACGATCTCCTACTACTTCGCGCATCACAGCTTCAGTCATGGCCCGAAAAGTTTGCCAGGTATCGCGCACCTTGAACAAGTATTTATAAGGATCCTCAATCCGGTACTGAATTATCCATTCGACTTCAGCAGCATTTAAATCACCGGTCAGCATGAGTGATTCCGACAGAAAACTTTTCTCTTCATAACGGCTTCTGATATCCGATTCCGCAGTCCGAAATCCAAACTCTTCCTTTTGTTGACGCAATACCGGGACTTTGGTCAGTTTATCGATACCAAAGGGCAGTTTAAAATTCAACCCGGGATTAGCCAGATGGGAAAATCTGCCAAATCGAAGTATTACCCCTACTTCATCCTGGCTGATGGTGAAAAAGGAAGAAAAAAGAAAAATCAGCACAATGACAGAGATAAATCCGTACCGGATGATTTTAGGAAAATTCTCCGGGATTTTAAGTTGCTCAATATTGAAACTATTTTTTTCATCCATGAGAACAAATCTCCAATTATTTGATATTATTCAACATCGGGTATTAAAAATTATAATTTTTTTTCGCTTTTCGATAACCAAATTTAACCAGGTTGATTCTCTCAGCCAGATCAAATTCAACCCCTTCCTGTTCCAGCAGAACTTTTTGCAGGTGATCACAGCCGCCGCGTGTGGGGTTATAAGAAATTTTGCCAAAACGGTTAACCACCCGCTGCCAGGGAATGTTGGAATGATCAGGCAAATTATGCAAGGCATATCCGATCAACCGGTAATTCTTCCCCACGCCGGCATATTTGGCAATCTGCCCATAGGTCAGGACTTTACCCGGTGGAACGGCTTTTACTGCCGAATATATTCTGGAATAAAGTGTCCGATTCTCAGCTGTTCTTTTTTTCAAATTCCTGCATGAAATTAGCCAGGGCTTTTACCGCCTTGGGTGTTACGGCATTATAAAGACTGGCCCGGATGCCGCCGACCGAACGGTGACCTTTCAGACCGATCATGTTCAGTTCCTTGGCTTCACTCACAAATTTATTCTCAAGTTCTTCCGAGGGTAATCTGAAAGTAACGTTCATCCAGGAGCGGTCGGCTTTTTGTACAGTGCCACGGTAGAATCCGCTGGCGTCGATGATTTTATAAATCATATTGGCTTTGCGTTTGTTAATTTTACCGATTTTTTCCAGTCCGCCTGAATTTTTGATCCATTCCAGGACCAGTTTCATTATATATATGGAGAAAGTCGGGGGGGTATTGTACAACGATTCTTTTTCGGCCATAATTTTATAATTCATGAGGGTCGGAATATTTTCCGGGCTTCTGCTCAACATATCCTCGCGGACGATTACGATGGTTACACCCGCCGGACCCAGGTTTTTCTGGGCCCCGGCATAGATCAGGGCAAATTTACTTACATCCACCGGCCGGCAGGCGATGTCGGATGACATATCACAAACCAGGGGGATAGCGCCGGTTTTTGGAAATTTATGCCATTCGGTACCAAAAATGGTATTATTTGAAGTGATATGAACATAAGCTGCATTGGAATCAAAAGAGAGATCCCTGGGTATATGATCAAAATTGGAACTTTCGGAACTGGCCACGGCTCTGACTTTTTTATTCAGTTTTTGGGCTTCTTTGAAGGCATTTTTAGCCCAGGAACCGGTTATGACGTAATCAGCGCTTTGATTTTCGGCAATAAGATTCAGCGGCACTGCAGCAAACTGCAGGGTGGCACCGCCTTGCACAAAGAGCACTTTATAACTAGTGGGAATGCCCATTACTTCCCGTAATAAGGCTTCGGCTTGCTTGATTATGGTTTCAAAGGTTTTCCCGCGGTGGCTCATTTCCAGGACAGAGAGACCTTCGCCCTGATAACTGATCAGGTCTTTTTTGGCTTCTTTTAAGACAGGCAATGGTAAGGCAGCAGGGCCGGGATTAAAAGTAAAAATACGTTTTTCCATGTGTACTCCCTCATTTTCTATTATGATTTATTGTCTGATGTCGAGCGATAATTTATGAATATAAGAATACGTTTAATATTTTGAAAGAGTTAATATTTTATATTTATGATCAAATCTGCTTAATCCTTGCCCGATCTGAACCAGTTTTTTAAATTATAAACTGCCTGGGGGCTTACTTATAGTCAGGAAAATCTATTTATCGAACAAAATAATGGGATTTACGTAATAAAACTCAGAGGTTAACAGAGGTTAAACATGAAAACATCAGATTTTATTTTAGGTTTGGTACTGGTCTGCCTGGGCCTGATCTTTCTGGCCGATAATTTAGACTATATTGCCCTGGATTTTCCCAGTATCTGGCCGGGATTGTTAATTTTGGCCGGTATAGCCTTTGCCCTGGGTTATTTTAAAAACAAAAAAAATTACGGATTGCTGCTGCCGGCCACAATATTAGTGGTGTTTGGCCTGTTATTCTTATACTGTACGATTACCGGCTGGGAGAACATGAATGACCTGTGGCCGGTCTTTTTGATGGGGCCCGGTCTGGGATTCTATTTGATGTACCAGTTCGGCGAAAAAGAAAAAGGATTGTTGATACCGGCGGCGATTATGGTGGGTTTGGGCCTGGTGTTCCTGCTCGGTCTGAATCATATCTTAAAATACTGGTCGTTGATTCTGATAGCGGTGGGGGGATATTTGATATATAAGCATTATAGAGCGGTGAAGCGGGGGGAGTAATTTATATAAGTGTAAAGAGAAGTACCTGAGTACCTTAGTACCTGAGTCCCTAAGTAATACCTATGCATTGTCATCCCGGGCATGTCGAAGACCTGGCGCAGACAGGACCCGGGATCTATTCTAAACAAATAATATTTTCTTTGCGATCTTTGCGCTTTCCTCAGCGTCCTTTGCGTTTGTTTTTTCTATTTTTTACCGCAAAGGTCGCAAAGATAACTTAGGGACTAAGGGACTACAGGAACTAAGGGACTCAGGTACTTGTACTAAGTGTTATGCCTTCTATAAACTATACACTGAGCCAGAGCAGTAATAAATGGAGCCCTGCAGCCGCTTCCTTGTAAAATTCCAGATTGGATTGTTGCTGTACCTGCTGACAGAATAGTGGAATCCAATTCAGCACATGCCCGTTGACAAATTCTTCCAGCGCAGCCAGGTCAATCTCCCTGGCCAGGAATTGCTCGTATAACATGGACAGGTATTCCAGATAGTTGATTATCGAATCAAAAGACTCATCGGCTTCCACGGAAAGTCCATTCTCTAAAAATAATTCCAGTACAGGTTCAGAATCGTAGGGTATTTTATGGCTGGAGGTAAACTCACCGGCCAGCAGGGGACAATAACTTTGCCCGGAGTATGTCTTGGTGAAGGTCATGACAAAATCTTCACGCAGGATTTTAATTTCCTGACCCTGGTATTGATTGATAATGCTGAGTATCGCTTCCAGATGTTCGCTCTCCTCAGCGGAGATGGGTTCATTTTCCATCACCCGGAACAGATGCTGCAATTCATACTGCTGTTCGGCATAGGGATAGGCCAGGCAGCGGGCATAGAAACGCATAAATAACGGGGAAAGGGATGTAATCTTATTCTCATCCATAAACCAGAATATACTTTACCGCTTTAAATGATGCAATATGGTCTAAGTGGCCATAATAACCTCCCGGTAAATACCCATTTAACATAATAAGATAATTTCTTATGGATTAGCAATTATTACTTGTCTTGCCAAATTGATTTTTTTAATTTCCGTTAAGGAATAGACGAGTTGTAAAGTACAGGATAATGACCAAGAATATATTTATCACCGGCCCGCCCGGGATTGGTAAAACATCATTGATTAAACGTCTGATCAAGGATCTGGGTCCTTTGATCGTCCGGGGATTTTTTAAAGAAGAAATTATTGAAAATAATGTATGCAAAGGATTCCGGGTAGTCACGATGGAGTTAAGAGATCAGATCCTGGGACATGTATACATCGAGGGGCCGCACCGCATGGCCGGATTCGGTATAAATGTCGAAGGATTTGAAAAACTGGTTTTACCGCAATTAGAGATCGCTAAAGAAGTGGACCTGTTTATCATTGATGAAATCGGCAGAATGGAGTGCCTGTCCAGAAAATTTTGTGAACAGGTTAAACAGATCATGAACTCACCGATTCCCCTGATTGCCACCCTGGCCGGGTCGGAAATTCCGGATATGTTTCGCCTGAAAAACCGGAAAGATGTGTCGGTCCTGCAAGTCACCCAGAAGAATAAAGAATATCTGTGGAAAAACGTACTGCTGGAATTAGAATAGATTCAAAGTAGTTGCTGCTTACTCGTACTTTGGACCCGTGCCGGCGGAAATTTTTTTATTCAGATACAAGCGGGTCAGCAAAGACTCCCGCCAGACAGAAGAGCGGGAACATCAGCAGGTTTGAAAATAGCGTGGGGGCCCAGTCGAATCCCCTGGCCGCTCTGTCTTCCAGCAGTTGCAATGCCTCTTCAAGCTGCTGCGGCACTTCTTCCATCTGTTCTACCATGGATTGGAGCATACGGATATCCCAGTGTCCTAATTGCAGGTATACAATCCAGCTGAGCAATAAAGATAGAAAAGCCCCCATTAATCCGGCAGTAATACCGATGGTTATGGCCAGAGGCATACTTATATCATTTATGGCAGCGCTCAGACGGTTATACGACACTAAAGCAGTAGCACCTCCCAGCATAATGCCGATACAGCAAAAACAATTGATAAAATTGAGATAAGGAATTGAACTAAAAATAGCGGTAACGGATCCGCCGATGAATCCCGCCAACAGAATATTACGGTTTTCCATTATCTAATTAGCCATCTTGTTGTGCATACTTTTTCTCGCTTACAGCTAACAATAACAGGTGGAAAAATACTAATCCGGCCATAAAACCGGTCGTCAGACGTACGATCCAAAGATCGCTATAGAGATTCAATTTTTCCAGTAGAAAATCAATTAATAATGGCGCGGCCAATAACAGGTAAATTCTCAGCGGCAGCATTTTTATTTCAGTGCGAAAAAGATAAAAACCGCCAATGATCAGGCCGGCAGCATAAAAAGTAAAACATCTGATACAGACAGCAAAAGGATAAAAACCCCAGTGAAACGAGCGGGCAGGCAACTGATGACAGGTTGGTTTGAACAACAGGTATATATAATGAGATAATTTACGCATGGTCGGAGATGGCGCGGCGGATAAAAAAGGGGCCAGCATGATCAAAGCGATCCAGATCACCAGAAAAACGAAAATACCCCAATTCCATCTGCGGTTGAGCGAATAGAGCATAGTTTAATATATGGGCTTATCTATAAAAGATGGCGGCATTTAAAATCATTCCAGGTCGTATTGGCACAACGGTCCGAATGTTCATGCAGAGCTGGCATTGTATATACCGGACAATTTTTATATTCGGGAATGCCCTGAAGGCAGATCACCGTTCTTTTGGGACCGGGATCCGCTGTCTCAATATCGACCAGCGTACCATAGCGGCAGTTCAGACACTGGGCCGGTTGTTCCGGGTGAATGGTGAAAATCTTTTGTGTCAGCGGGTCCGCTTGCTGCAGTGAATCTGTGCTGCCGCGCTGCTGGAAATGAAAACTGCCGGATTTGCTGAACTTAAACCGGCCGCGATCCAGAATCAAGCTGGCTTCAAATTCCATTATATCATCAGTACGCAACAGCAGTTTTTTCTGCGTAATAGCAGAAATGCTCAGATAAAATCTATCCTCGAAAAACTGGTTATCTATATATCCCTCCGGGAAGGAAACCAGGTAACCATGCAGGATCAGTTGGTAGTGCTGGTCATGTTTTTTAAGGACGAAGTCGGGTTTAACTTCACTGACAGTCCCTTCGCAAAGCACCCGCTTGTTTTTCAGTTGCTGTACCCATTCGTCGAAATCCTCGAAATTTTGCATAAACCCGGCCGAATCAGCCGCCGGTGCCAGGAATTCCGGATACTGGTGGATCTTTTCTTCGTAAAAATATCGGCAATTGAAGCATTCTTTACCAACTTTTGTAAAATTGCGGAAGCATTTATGCTGTTTGGCCAGCAATTTACATTTCCAGTGGAAATATATACAGCCGTGCGGGTAACACTTTTTTTCGATTAAAATATGATAGGGGGACATCTGCGCCTTGAAATGCAGGTGGACATCATGCACGCACTTAAAAATATCCGCTTGCTTGTATAAATTTTTTTTTACGGTCAGCATGCAGCAGGAACAGATTAAAATTTATTACCCGACTAAGTCCCGGGCAGTTTCTCTTTATTATCCAGCAGATAATTTAAGGCAGCATCGTGATCGTTGGGGATAATACCTTCCAGTATGGCTTCCTCGATGAATTTTTTTATTATACCGACCTGCGGACCGGGTTTTAAATTCAATTTTTGCATTATTTCAATCCCATCAACCGGACTTTTAAATACGCGCAGTTTATCCCGTTGTTCCAGGTCAGTGGCCTTGACCAGTACCCGGCCGTAATTTTCCAGGTGATGTTTTAATTTTGCCGGATTTTTAGAGGTTATATCCGCCCGGCAAAGTTCCATCAAATCATCGAACTCGTTACCGGCATTAAACAACAGGCGACGAATGGCCGAGTCGGTGACATCGTCGCTGACCAGGGCCATCGGACGCAGATGCAAACGGATTATTTTTTTAACATAGTCTATTATTTCATTGGAGTATTTCAAGCGGGACAAAATAACAGCGACCATTTTTTCACCGATTACTTCATGACCGTGGAAAGTCCAGCCGTTTACATCGTCGAATCTTTTAGTGGCCGGTTTGGCAATGTCATGGAAAAGGGCAGCCAGGCGTAATGGCAGTTTATCCGATTTCCTGGCAATTTTATCCAGCACCTGCAGTGTATGATAAAATACATCTTTATGGTGATAATCGCGGCGCTGTTCCACCCCCTTGGTGGCGATCAATTCAGGGAGAAACACAGGCAGCAGATTACAACTATCCAGCAGTTCGATACCCAGCGACGGCTTGAAGGTCAGCAGGATCTTGTTGAATTCGTCGGTTATTCTCTCCTGGGAAATGATCTTTAACCGGTCGGCGCAATCTTTGATTCCCTGCAGCGTATCGGATTCTATGGTGAATGACAATTGTGTGGCGAAGCGGATGGCCCGCATCATGCGCAACGGGTCGTCATTAAATGTCTGTTGCGGCTGCAGGGGGGTACGTATAATTCCTTTTTTCAGATCCTGTTTGCCCTGAAACGGATCGATGATCTGGTTGAAAGATTCGTCGGCCAGATCTACAGCCATGGTATTGATGGTGAAATCACGCCGGCTCAGATCGGCATTTAAATCCGCCGGATATACCTGTGGTTTTCTCGAATTATTGCTGTACTGTTCTGCTCTGGCTGAGACAAACTCCAGTTTATATGCATCGAGCTGCAGCATGCAGGTTCCGAATTTAGGATATACCACCAGTTCGGTAGTTAAATTTTTCCTGCGAAAATTTTCAGCGAAGGTAATCGCATCCCCCAGCACGACAAAATCTATATCTTTACCTTCCTGACCCAGCAACAAATCACGCAGGTATCCTCCCACCAGGTATATTTTCAGTTGATTCTCCCGGCCAACCTGATTGAGGCGTTTAAAAAGGTCGCGGGTCTGGTCGGAAAGCTTTATAGATTTGGTCATTTAATGGCTAATATCTTTTTGTATTCTGAATTATTCAGTACGATGTCAATGGCGCTAGGCAGTTGCTGATCGTTCACCAGGGTATAGCGTATTTTTTCATTGGTACCAAAATACTTTTCTGCCAGTTCATCGAGCAGCATGCGGGTTATCTCCAGGCGATGATTCTGCAGATTCGTTCTTTTTAAAGAATTCAGTTTTGCAATTAAGGCCTCGGTTTGCTGGACAATATCTTTTGAAAAATTATTTTGTTGCGAAATGGTTATGAATTTTTTCAGTTCGTTTTCACCCTCAATCTGGTAGGTGAATTTATGATCATCGAGATAGGACATGAACTGATCGAACACTTTATCATCAACCTGGAAATTATTTTTTAGTTCCGGGTGGGTTTTTTGATATTGAACGGTGAAATTAAAGGTCTGACTCTGGCGCCACAGTTCGGTAATCAGGTAATCGACCGTACTGTCTTCAATATAGCGGTCGGGGGTGATACCCCCGTCTTCATAAACCATGCGTTTATTGCTGGTATAGAAAGGGATATTTTTATTGAGGGTGGTGCTGTCAGTGGCCGCACTGGTAACGAAAACCATACTGTCTTTTGTATAGTCCTGTTTTTGAACGCAGCGCCCGCTGGGGATATAGTATTTTGCGGTAGTAATTTTTATCTTGGTACTGCTGTTTTTATCAATATTGTATACGCGCTGCACCAGGCCTTTGCCGAAAGTACGGGTGCCGATAATAATAGCACGGTCAAGATCCTGTAAACATCCCGCTACAATTTCAGCGGCACTGGCACTACCTTCATTAACCATGACTACCATCGGTACGTCCGGTAAGACAGCATCATGTTTGGTCGAAAATTCATTTTTACCATCGCGGAATCCTTTGGTAGTGACTACCAGGGTACCCTTGGGCAGGAAAATACCGGCGACATCAACAGCGGCTTCCAGTAATCCGCCCGAATTTCCGCGCAGGTCAAGTATAAATGAGGTGATCACCCCCTTCTGCTGCAATACTTTGATGGCCGAGACCAATTCAAAAGCCGCTTTTTCCGTAAAACTGGTCAGCCGTACATAGGCGACTCCTGGTTTTACAAAATCGGCATAGGTTACATCATCGATGATAATTTCATCACGTTTAATGATCAGGGTGATTTCGTTTTCATAGCCCGGGCGCAGAATAGTGATTTGCACAGTGGTACCGATCGGACCGCGTAATAGTTTCGATATCCTTTCCGTGGTGGAATTCTGTACCGGCTCATTATTAATTTTAGTAATTATATCTCCGGCCTGAATGCCCGCTTTCTGGGCGGGAGAATTATCCAGGGGACTGATTATTGTAATATTATTATTGTGGATCCCTATTTCCATCCCGATCCCGCCATACTTGCCGGTGGTTAGAATTTTTAAACGGACATCTTCGTCTTCTTCGATAAAAACCGTGTAAGGATCAAGGGCCTGCAGCATGCCTTCGATGCCGGTTTTGACAAAAGCATAGGGATCGATCTCTTCGACATAATTGGCCTGCACCCGTTCGTATACTTTCTGAAAATAAGTAAGCCCCTTGCGGACTTTGATATAATACTCATTTTCATCAGCCCGGACCTGGTTGAGACCGGTGTTCAGCATGAGCAGGGTCAGCAGCAGGGCGATCAGGGTAATATTGTTTCGCTTCATTTATATCTCTCTTTTTATAATTTTAACTGCAATTTTTTCAATACATATTCCCAAATTTCAATTTCTATTTTTTCGATGCTGCGGTTGGCATCGATGATCTTGATCCGGCGTTTCTGAGTTGAGGCTATTTTCCGGTAGCCGGTACGGATCCGGTTGTAAAAATCGAGGTTCTCCTTTTCCAGGCGGTCGCTGCTTTGCCCCCTGATTTTTTTACGATAGGATTGTTGTTTTAGATCCAGATCGAGCAGGAATGTAATCCGGGGCATCGTACCACCGGTGACCAGTGCATTCAGGGTACGGATAAAATCAAGGGGCAATTGCCGGCCATACCCCTGGTAAGCGGTGGTCGAATCTACATAGCGGTCGGCCAGTATAAAATTGCCGGCAGTCAGCTCCCGCTGTATTACTTCTGTGACCAGCTGATTCCGGGCGGCACTGTACAACAGCAGTTCGCAGATATCGGTAAGATTTTTATTTCTTGCATCGAGCAGGATATCCCTGATCCGTTCAGAGATCAGAGTTCCTCCGGGTTCCCGCAGTACGGTTACTTTTTTGCCGATCTGTTCCAGTTTATTTCTTAATAACTGGATCTGGGTCGACTTCCCTGAAAAATCAATCCCTTCGAAGGAGATGAATCTGGTGGTATCTGACATGAACAACAATCCTGCCCGGTTTATACATCTTTTTATTCAGACTCAAAATTTAATCAATGTGCAAACAACTAATCTATATGTTTATTTGATTTACAACCAGCAATTATTAAAACGATTTCCCCTTTAACTGTTTTTGATTTGAGGAAGGCGACCAGGCCTGATAAATTCCCCCGGAAAAATTCTTCGAATTTTTTTGTTAATTCTCTGGCCATCACACAGGGGCGATCTCCCCATTGGTTCAGCAACTCTGCGCAGGTCTTCGACAGGCGATGAGGTGATTCGTAAAGAACAATAGTCCGTTCTTCGCCGGCAAGTTTTTGAATTTTTGTTTGTCTACCTTTTTTGATGGGCAGAAATCCTTCGAACACAAACCGGTTGGAGGGCAGACCGGAAGCGATCAGGGCGGTCAAAAATGCCGAGGGGCCCGGAATGGGAACAATCTTTATCTGCTGCTCGATGCAAGATACGACCAGATCGTAAGCCGGATCCAATATTCCGGGTGTGCCGGCATCGGAAACCAGGGCAACCGAGTTGCCGCTTTTCAGCAACTCGATAATTTTCGGAGTCTGAAATTTCTGATTATAACTGTAATAAGGGATCATTTTCTTGGTGATATTGTACCTGGCCAGTAAAATTGAAGTCGTACGGGTATCTTCGGCAGCAATCACAGTCACATTATTCAGGATAAAAACCGCACGATAGGTGATATCCCCCAGGTTCCCGATCGGGGTACTGACCAGGTATAAGGTGCCGGGTATAATTTCTTCCAAACTTTAAACTCCCCAATCCCGGCAGTAACGAAAATCCTGGTTGATAGTACGGTTGGATAGTTTGGCGATAATCGGCGGCCTGCGTTTAAATTGTGATTTTTGTATGCGGCTTTGGATATCCTTGATCATTTTGACGGGTATTTTTAAATCCTGTAACATTTCTCTGGAATACCGTTTATCGACTAAAAAATATAATAATCGATCGATTTCAGCATAACTATAACCTATTTCCCCTTCATCGGTCTGGCCCTTCCATAAATCTGCCGAAGGGGGTTTATCGATAATTTCCCTGGGAACCTGCAGATATTCCGCCAGTTGCCGGATTTGAGTTTTATATAAATCACCGATGGGATTGATGGCGCTGGCCAGGTCACCAAAAATTGTACCGTAACCTAACAATAATTCGGTTTTATTGCTGGTACCGATGACCAGGGCCTGATGTTTATAGGAATAGTCATAAAGAAAACACATGCGTTCCCGGGCCATACGGTTGCCGCGCCGGTTTGCCTCAGCACCGGAATCGTTAGCAAAGAAGGCATCGATCATGGCTGAAATATCAAAAGAATGCCAGTTGATCTTCAGGGTGCGGGCGACCAGTTCGGCATGCTGTATATTCTGTTGATTACTGGTCTTATAAGGCATGATCAGAGCGTGGACCCGGCCGGCCGGAAAGGCGCGGGCACATAAATATGCCACGACGGTTGAATCAAGTCCGCCTGATAAACCCAGCACGACTTTATCAAAACCGCATTTATGAACTTCTGCAGCCAGGAACTGTTCCAGAATCTGAGTAACCGATTGCGGATCGATCTTGAGGAAGTCCATTTAAGTCCCCTTTTTTATAAAAATATAACAAAGATTGCACGATGATAAAAACATTTATTTCAATAGGAAATAGATAAATTTTTTGCGGTGATGATTTTATTTCTCCCGGACTTTTGATAAATTTAATCGATTTTTAAAATAATATTTTTTGAAAGGAAAAATATGGAATTCTTGAAAGAACTGGGCATTAAAGATAAAAATAATGGTGTGGCCACCGGCCGGCAATGGCTGGGAACCAGGGACCAGGGGGAGTTAAAGATTCACTCCCCGGCCACGGGTGAGTATATTGCTTCTGTTTACCAGGCGTCTAAAGCAGATTATGAAAAGGTAATCAGTACCGCCTCGGCGGCATTCCTGGACTGGCGTTCAATGCCGGCACCAAAAAGGGGGGAAATAGTCAGGCAAATAGGTCTGCGATTACGGGCCTATAAGAAACCATTGGGCACGCTGGTGTCTTTTGAAATGGGCAAATCTTTACAGGAGGGTTGGGGTGAGGTGCAGGAGATGATCGATATCTGTGATTTTGCCGTGGGACAATCACGTCAACTCTACGGTTTTACCATGCAGTCCGAACGGCCGAATCACCGTATGTATGACCAGTATCATCCCCTGGGGATTGTGGCGACTATTTCCGCTTTCAATTTTCCGGTAGCGGTCTGGTCCTGGAATGCCATGATTGCAGCGGTGTGCGGTGATGTAAATTTATGGAAACCTGCCTCGAAAGTACCATTGACGGCCATTGCCTGCCAGAATATTATCGGGGAAGTACTTAAGGAAAATAATCTGCCCGAAGGGATTTTTAACCTGGTCATCGGTTCAGGCCGGATTATCGGCGAGCAGATGTTGAACGATAAACGGATTCCGCTCATTTCCCTGACCGGTTCTACGGAAGTTGGCAGACATGCGGCAGAGGTCATTTCCAAACGTCTGGGCAGATATATTATGGAACTGGGGGGCAATAATGCGATAATTCTGACCCCGGAGGCTGATCTTAAATTAGCCATGACCTCGGTGGTGTTCGGTGCCGTGGGTACAGCGGGACAGCGCTGCACCACCACCCGCCGGCTTATTATTCATGAATCGATCTATGGCAAAGTTAAAGAATCCTTGTTGAAAGCATATCAGAGTTTGAAGATCGGCAATCCGCTGGATGCCGGCAATCATATGGGACCACTGATTGACCAGGAAACGGTGCAGACTATGCAAAATGCTCTTAAACAGGTCAAGAGCGCAGGGGGTAAAGTCATCTATGGCGGCGAGGTTCTCAGCGGGAAAGGGTATGAATCAGGATGTTATGTCCGCCCGGCGATAGTTGAGGCCGAAAATCATTATGCCATAGTGCAGGAAGAGACCTTCGCGCCTATTCTGTATTTGATCAAGTATACCGGGGGAATAGAAAAGGCCATTGAAATTCATAACGGAGTGCAGCAGGGATTATCTTCGGCGATATTCACCAACAACCTGCAGGAAGCAGAGACGTTTCTGTCGGTCCGTGGTTCGGATTGCGGCATTGCCAATGTAAATATCGGGACATCCGGAGCGGAAATAGGCGGGGCCTTTGGCGGGGAGAAAGACACCGGCGGCGGGCGTGAATCGGGTTCGGATGCCTGGAAAACTTATATGCGCAGGCAAACCAATACGATCAATTATGGTAAGGAACTGCCCCTGGCTCAGGGAATAAAGTTTGACGTTTAACGGTGTCTGTTTATCAGTTTTCCCGTTACGCTATTTCAGGTATAACATCTTTTTTACAGAGACAAATTCGTCAGCGCTTAACCTGTAAAAGTAAACTCCTGATGCCATTTGCGACGCATCCCAAGTCATGTTGTACAGGCCGGCGGCCTGATCCCTCGATACCAGTTCAGCTACCTTTTGGCCCAGAATATTGTATACGCTTAAATTGACCTGACACTTTTTCGGCAACTGGTATTCAAAATGAGTTAACGGATTGAAAGGATTCGGATAATTCTGTTTTAGATTGAAATGAGCAGGTACTGTTTTTTCATTTTGACTGATATTTGTGGGAATGGTGTATTTGCCTAAAACCGAGAATCCCATGTTATTACCTTCATGAATTTCAGTCATCTCGTGATCGGGATCTATTACTGCGTAAATCCGCGGAAACTGTTCCAGCTCAACCGGTATTTCCCAATCCAGATAAACATAGGCGGCTGAACGCGGCTGAATAATATTTTCCGTATAAACCTCAGTTTCAGCGCCGACGCCGATGATGGCTGTCCCGCCGCTGTCGGGATTACCAATATAGAACCGCACTTTGACAGGACCGGATGTGGCCAGTAAACTATAGTTTTGGATACGGGCGCTGATCGTGACCACCTCTCCGGGAGTCGGTTCAGCAGGTGTGAATAAAATTTCCTTGGTCTGATATTTTTTTTCAGCCGGCGGGGCCAGGCCTTTTTCCTCATCATAACGCCAGGGCAAAATAAAAGCTGGATCAGGTTCGTTGTCGTATTTTTCCTGCCACCAGGTCAGGGGATATCCCGGCTCGGCAAGTTCCGGCTTTACGGCATAGTCGATAACCAGCGCGCCGTTTGTCGCCCAGTAGGCATACGGAGTCACGGTATAATAAATTTCGCCTATAGTCTGGTTAATCTGATCGAGATGCACCTGCAAAGAAAGATTCTGGGTTACCGAAATATTGTGGGTCTCGGTACTGCTTCTTTCATAGGTGTCGGTTACACCGGCTGAGAGGCCGAATATTCCGACGGAACCGCCTACTTCACGTGTGACCGTATTGGAAGTGGCAGCCCCGGAAGTTGAAAAATCATTGAAAGTGAGTGCCCAGTCATAACCGGAGTTCTCATCAAGGGTAAAACTCTGGCTGTAAGAACCCTTGATCAGGCTGGCAACTTCTTCATTATTAAATAACTCGGGATATTCTTTGTAGGAAAAAATATTGCCGACTTCATGATTGGGCACATAGGTCGTGGCCACCGAACTTTTACTGGGAAACCATTGATTCCTGACCGCGACCGGTTCGATCACCAGTATATGGCCGATTGGCGTATTACCGGCGAAGGCGGGATACTCCCACAGGTTGTAATCGACAATCGTTGC
This sequence comes from Calditrichia bacterium, assembly GCA_963777955.1. Taxonomy (GTDB): domain Bacteria; phylum Calditrichota; class Calditrichia; order JAJRVZ01; family JAJRVZ01; genus CAVZSQ01. The sequence continues at coordinate 120,422 of CAVZSQ010000017.1, read as the reverse complement.
ATAAATCCGGTCGTCCACTATGGCGTCTGCAGCGACCTCAATGGTCACCGAATGTGCCGAACCTTCGCGCTTGGAAAAGTTTTTTCCATATTTTTCCGAAAGACTGGCACCGATGGAAATATTATAAGCGCTGAAACTGCCGCTCAGCGTGTTGGAAGTTGTCCACGATTTAACAACTTCCGTCGATACCTCGATCGAGTCTTTCAGATATTTTTTGATACTTTGAAAAGAACTGGCATTCATTTTCATTATAGGCGGAACAGAGATCAAAAGGTGTGCCGTCAAGAATGTCATAATGGATGGGCGGCGCATTTAGTACAACGATCGGCTGTACGATATCGGTTTTTTGGAATCTTTTCGGCGTACCGAGGTGAATATCATCCATATCCAGATTCGCTGCAATCATGATGTCAGGATAAAATCCAGCATCTTCAAAATTATCCCTCATCGCTTTCAGATTAAGTGCCAGCACGGCGCCGTTGCTGTCCAGTTCGGCTTCAAACACGGATAACCTGTCTTTCCAGTATGGATAGTAGTTAAAATATATTCCTTCATAAACGATGATTTCCGGTAAGCCGTTAAAGCCGGTAAAACCGGTATCGATATCGGCTATAACCAGGTTGTGCCGTGATGACGTGGCCAGACCATAATAGTGGTACTGCTCATGGTGATCGAATAAGTGTTCAAGGGTCAGATCTTGCTGGACCCGGTAAATTATCAGATGCTGGTGCTGTTGCAGAAAAAGATAATCATATCCAGTGCCGCTCAGATCACCGGCGGCCAGGCCGAATTTTGAACTTTCCGGTTCCTCAAGATATTTGGTAAAATTTCGCTGTTGGGTTATTTCCGTAAGACTTGAATCAATCCTGATCAGAATCAAATTTTGATCCACATCATACTCGAAAATATTTAGAGAATCCGTAGCCCAGACACCTACGGCGCAATCCATGAATTTACGGTCGGTAAAGTGGCCTGAACTGAGCGCTATACGGATAGGATAGGGATTGTCGAAATCAGAATCCGTGCTGCTTTGATATATGGTTTTTCTGCCGTATTCAACAAAATCCGGCAAATTTTTATCATATCCATATATCTGGAAGAAAACCTGCCAGCCCGGATTTGCCGGTTCCACGCCGGTCAGGGTAATTTCGTCCCGGCCATCGCGGTTTAAATCCGCAGCATTCAAATCAAACCACGGAAAGGTATATGCCTCTACCAGAGTAAATTGGTTATACATGATCTGCTCATTACTCACAGCCTTGATCTGAAAATTAGCGGTGTTGTCTCCATCATATAAAATCATTTTCAAGGTGGATACGGAAGCACCCCAGTAGGCCAGTACAAATTCCTTCTGGGCGTCCAGGTCAAAATCTCCGCTGACGACCCGGATACAGCCAAACTCACTATAAGGCCATTCAATATCCCACAATCCGCTGTCGAGTTCAGCATAAAATTGCGAATGCCACTGCCGGCTGAAAGGATCGATGCTGGAAACCAGCAAGGAGATGCCATTGTCGAGATTTTTCCAGGCGGTAACGGTTTCCTCGCTGCCGTCGCCAAAAAAATTCCCCGCGTCCATGTCATACCAGTCCTGGTTATACTGGTAAACCTGAAGACTGTCGCCGGACAGAATATCGAAAGGTCCGCCGACCAATGAATCGCCTCTGGCGGGGAAATTTAAGTAATCAAAAACCTGTTGAGTAAAATGATTAGCGCTGCTTCCCGAAAAAATGATTTCCCTGGAATTGCGCAGATTGTAATTCCCGGACAAAGGATCTTCCTGTGCGCCGGAATGGATATAAAAGCACAAAACCATGAATATTAAGGTTTTAAAGTGACTGTGTTTCATTTGAAAATCCTCCCCGAATGATTAATTGTTTTGCCTGATAATCGCAGTTGCCGGATGACCAGAGAATAAACTGTCAACAGCGCATACTATACATTAAATATAGTACATATTTTTAAATTTACAAGACAGATAATTGAATTTAGACGAAGAGGCAATGGTCTGTTTGTTTGGTATGTCCACAAATTCGGAAATAGTTCACCTTGAAAATTTTACCACAGCAGTCTAACCAACAGGAAATACTCTCAGATCAAGTTGTCCAATGAATAGGGGAAGGTCAATATCATGTTTGTAATACTCCTGATTCATTACAGCATCTGGAGTTTTTTTAAATAGATAGAAAATAAGAGCGGCGCAATTAACACCGCTTTATTTAATGTACTACTAGAACTTTCCTGGTCAACTGATGTGCACCATTATTCACTCTGATAAAGTAAGCACCTGTCGGCAAGTTAAAAGCATTCCAGGTCACACTGTTTACGCCCCGGCTGAAATTTAAGTTATTAAAATAAGCAACTTCTTGTCCGAGAATGTTAACGACGGAAATATTCACATGTGCAGCTTTTTCCAGAGTCAATTGAATCTCTGTTGAAGCTGAAACCGGATTTGGCAACGCAGTTATGAATTGATCAACCGCTTTTTTTTTAGGTGCTTGCTGTTCTTCTACCGAAGTACCTGTTTCGGCACCTTCTATCAGGGCATCCAATGCACCCTGGTCGACGATTGCGCCATTGATACGATTAAATAAGGCCACACCATTGTTTCCATTATAGCCATTATCCCAATAAATTGGAACCAAACCATGACGAATAGCCGCGTCGGTAACATATTTATAATAATACTCCCTTGAAGCCAGATGCAGATCCAGGTCTGTTCCTGTAAGAGATGTGCGTTTGACGGCAGAGTATTCACCTAGAATCACCGGAATTCCCTGATCAACGAACTTGGTTTTCATTAACTGAAAATAAGATTCCGCCGCTGCTTCTTCTCCCCAGGTAGCGTTGCGGTCAGGATTGGTTGCAGAATGATAGCCCTGCCCCCAGAAGTAAAACATTTTACCCCAATCGGCATCACTGGTCAGGCCGCAAAAATTCCAGGGAGTATAATAGTGTATTTCGACGATCAGGTGATCTTCTATTTGATCTGCAGGCAGGGATGACATCAATTGATTGGTTTTGTCAATATCGGTTGATGGACCCTGGATAACCAAAACACGGGAACTATTATTGCCACCCGTGGCTCGAACTGCATCTATAAAGGTCTGGTGATAGGATAATAAAACAGTCATCTGAGTGGCATTCTCAACATTAGGTTCGTTAGCGCTGGCAAAAAGGAGATGCTCATCATAATCTTTAAAGTAGTCGGCGATTTGGGTCCAATAGGCTTCCTGTTTGGCATTTACTGTATCCTGCATGGCTACTGTAACATTATTTTCCAGCCAGCCGCCATCCCAGTGACAGTTGATAATGATATACATATCATTAGCATAGCAATAGTCAACCACTTCGCTTACACGGCTAAGCCAGGCAGGATCAATTTCCAATGTAGATTGGTCAGCATGACTGTCCCAGGCACAGGGTATTCGAATGGTATTGAATCCTGCATTGCTCACGGCATCGATCAATTCCTGGTCTACCATTGGATTACCCCAACCGGTTTCTCCGGAAGGTACTTCCAGGGAGTTGCCAATATTCCATCCAATCTTCATTGTGCCGGCAATTTCAGAAGCAGTTGGCATTTGTGAGAAAAGTGGTGTATTAAGCAATAATCCCAAAATGAAAAAGGTCAAACTTTGTCTATTAAACAGCCGTTCAAATGAGATCCGGAAGCAGGATTTAATCTTCATTTTACATTCTCCCCAAACAAATCAATCCTTAATTCACATTTAAAATTTTCCACTTATATGTTAATTTACTAATTAATTCATATTCTTCAAGAAAATCCCAATGGACTTTATCCTCAAAGCTGTTGAACTGATTATAATCTTGAACAATTAAGTTACCAGGCTCTAACGTGGTCTATCATTATAGCCATCAGGGAAATATATATCCTTTCCTCTTTTGCGCGAAACATCATCCACTGCATGTTGTTGTTGGGCAGCAATTCTGGGGACGGCGAACTGCACCACTAGCACGAGCGGAAACAGTTTCTCGATTTTTTCAGTGCTGTCGGGGTCCGCTTGAGGCCGGTGTTAGAAAATAATATATTTTATTATTCGTAATGCGTCCACATCCGAATAATTTTTACAATATGTTCTTTCTCGTATATTTGATAAACAACTCTATGTTGAATATTGATTCTTCTGGAATATGCTCCCGTCAAGTCACCAACAAGTTTTTCATACGCTGGAGAGGACTTAAATGGATTCTCGGCAAGGATTTTTAGAACCTCAATAGCTTTTTCCTCAAGATTTACCGCTGATATTTTTTTTGCATCTTTTTGAGCCTGTTTCGTATAAACCAGCTTCCATTTTACCATTTAATCTCCGGCGCACATTTTTCAATAGGTTCCTTCAATCCTTTCCGAATAGATTCACGCATACCAGGTATAGATAAGAGAAATAAGGTCTCGCTAATGGCTCGCCAATCAGCCTCTGAAATCAATATCCCGTTTGATCGTTTTCCGGTAATCTGAATTGGTTCGCCGGAAGTATTTGTTTCGTCCAATAATTTATATAGTTTAGATCTTGCATTTGTTACACTTATAGTTTTCATTAGCACCTCAATTTATATATAACGTACGTGATTATGTACGTAATTGCAAGTAATTTTTTCCCATCTTTAATAGTCTTTTAACGGTACATTTTAGTGGCGGCGAACCACTTACCACAAAATTTACATTTCATGCTAGTCGGTTCGGCGTCCGGTTTAGGCCGGTGTTAGGATTTGGCTTTCATATTTATATATCTAAATTCGTTTTAATGCCTCCGGCGGCTTACTTTTTGCTTGATCAAAAAGTAAGCAAAAAATCAAGGCGAATTTAAACTCGTCCGGCTTACGCCGGACTCAAACATAAATTCGCCAAATTCAAAAAACCCCGAGAAATTTTATCCTTCTATAAATAAGTTCCAAGTCTAACTACCGAAAGTCACTGGCCCGCCAGCTGGCGGACCCAGTGGACTGCGGTGTTAGACGCAATGCAAAGATTCCCTTTTTTAACGTAATTAAATATTAATGATTATCAATCAACATCCCGTCAGGGATGAAATATTTCTAGATCGAAAAATCTCCCATAATTTGTTGTAGTCCCGCCAGGGACGACATATTTCCCGCCAGGCCTGACGGCACTATACATAAATTAGGGTGACATTGTTTTTCCACAAATATTTTGTCCCTGACGGGACAATCCAATTAATTTTAATTTTAACGTTCTGGCGCTAGATCCATATATTATTTTGTGCAGTTAATGTACCCCCAGCATCACCAGTATTTACTACATCCCGAGGCTCTATTACCATGATTTTACAGATATCTTTTGCTCGAGGACGATGTTCGATTCCTTTTTTAACAACAAATAACTCACCTGTATTAAGGTGGGCTATACCATCCCTAAATTCAATAATCATCTCACCAGAAAGGACAATAAACACTTCATCGGTTTCTTTATGGTCATGCCAGACAAATTCACCCATTATATTTACTAATTTTATTTGGTAATCATTTATCTCTGCAATTACTTTCGGGGACCACAATTCCCCTATTTTTAATAGTTTTTCTTTTAAGTTTATCGGTGTGTAGGATTTCATATATATCTCTATTTACTAGTGCCCAACGACCGAAAGTCACTAGCCCCGACAGGTCGGGATCCAGTGGACTAAGGTGATCGGCGAACCTTTATTCTTTAACAACATCAAAAATATTTGAAAATAATATTCTATCTTGATCATTTTCAGATATTCTATATCCAAATAAATAATAATACCTTCTAGTTTCGCTGAAATGACATCTGTGGGAGCGTAGTATCTTTTGCAATTATTGCAATAATATTGTGGCGCATAAATTTGGATGCACGGAGGAACCATGGTAAATTTCCCAAAATGTCCATTATACTTGTATAAAATATACATGATATCACACCACGACCAATGGTAATGGGTGACAATTCTTCATTAATCCTTGAACTGAATTCATAAAGTATTCTATCTTGCAGCATCTTTAAATCGATAATCTTATAGGCCACATATAATGTTAATTTATTCCATCCCCTAAAATCCATGATTGAAACGAACCTGTAATGAAAATTACTTCATTCGATCTGGTTGAAAAGTAATGAATGTGAGATACGCTCGTCGACATCCTGCTTTTCCTTTATGGTCGAAATACTATTACGGTTAGCCGTGATAAAACTCATACCACATCTCAAAACCGACTGTTACAGAATCATTAGGGTTAAACTGTCGCCGTGGAAAATAATCGCCTAGAAGTCGGCATTCACCCTTTGAAGCCTTTAGCGAAGATAAAAAACAAACTTACCTTCTCCATAAATTTTTCCAAAATTTTGGATGATTCTTTAAGGCTCATCAATCTGATCATCATAATAAAGAAATAAGCCAATAATTTATAAATCTACTATGCTTCGGGTTCACACTTACATATCATGTTAGAGCGCTGACACTCACAGGGATTTATCAACGATCTTCCAGTACGAGTCTTTCTTAATTACCTTCCCTTCTCGGAATTCCCAATGGTCGCATCCACGTACCTCAATTCGGACTCCGTCGGGCGTTGTGCCGGTTAGTAGCCATTCGGACATGCCCATGTTGCCGCTGACCCAGTGCCGGTCGTCACTGTAGTGAACGTCCGGGAGATCCTTGAAGCGTATCGCTAAGCCTTCTCGCACGGCTGCTTTGCCCGTGAAGGTTTACCCCAGGGATCCGGTCCCCGAGGCATGTCTAACGAGCAATCGTCGGCAAAGAACTCCATGATGGCGTCCAGGTCGTGGGCGTTGAACGCATCAACAATTGCCTTCAATGTTGCGACGGAAATCGCTTGCTGTTTAGTCATACCCGTTGATCCGTAGAGTCAAATTCGTGTAATTTAGAATTATTTCGCCTCCGGCGGCCTACCCCCGCTTTCGCGGGGGCATTTTTATTGTCTGGCCAAAACTTGTCCCCGTCCCGTTTTTCAACGGGATAAACTCTAGCGAGGAACAGGCAAAAAAATTTGCGACGAATTCAAACTCGTCCGGCTACTGCCGGACTCAAACATGAATTCGCGAACTTCAAAACCAATTCTATTTTTAATTAATTCTCCTCAAATATTTTCCACTTCTATCGACCAGGGATAACCGGCGACCAGCCACTTAACCCAACTTAGCATTTCACTCTAGTCGGCTGGGCGTCCGGTTGAGGCCGGTGTTAGTAAATAAAATCAATTATATCAGCATAATTTTGTTAGTCATCAGAATTAATTGATATTAATCCGGCAATTTGTTTTTATATATTACTTTTATTTCATATAACGATTTTAGTTGTATAACGTTTAAGATACCCATAGAAGATGTTCTTTTATAATAATCCATTTATTATTGACTTTCTCTATTTCACTATACCAACCTTTTCCTATAAGCGGAGCACATGTATACGCACATCCTATAATTATTTTATTTCCAATTTTTTTTATTGGAGAAAATACAAAACGACAACCATGATCTTCTAATGAATATTTCGAAATAAATTTACCTTTACCATTGGTTTTCGCCCAATATTCTCTAAATATACTTTGGACATCGGGATCAATTGGTATACTGTACTGCCTCCATAAACCCCTAAATCCAGCATTATTATGAAGACTATCATATATAAAAACATCAGAAGGGAATTTGATAAGTAAGTTGTATATTTCATATTTGTCTTCAGGAGCAAGAGAATTATTATACTCATTCGATGCATATTCATACTTAGTAATAATTGACTTCGGAAATAATATATCATATCCTAATAATGTTGGGTGCTCTAATATAAAATCAATTGTAACTATTGTAAAGCAAGTGGAAACTATAATTATTATTTTCTTTAATTTTATTTGGTGAATATTATACTGAATTATTAATAATATTAGTTCAACGACTATTGCAATAACTATTGCGCTACACATAACTAAAACCAAGTACATATTCTCCCACTCAATCATAGCATTATAAAATACAATATACCCATGTACAACGCCTTGTACCTGTGATCCAAACTCTTTATTAGTAGCGAATAGTACTGGGATAATTATAAGCACAAGAATATGAAATAATATTAGGAGATATATTACAGTATATGCAAATTTCTTTCTAGCCATTTTACTATATTGATAGTCTTGCATAGGCAATAAATTCAACTTATTTCATTCTATCGACCAGGCATAACCGGCCTGCTTCAGGCAGGTCCGGTTGGGGCCAGTGTTAGCATTCATACTATTTTAAAACAATTGATGAAATAATACTTAAATATTCATTTTTCATGATTTCATAAATTGAAGTAGTCCCATCAATTATTATTTGAATTCCATTTGTGTCATTTATCATATGTAGAATAATAATTTTATGTTCTAAATTGTTTGCATCATTATATGTACCGATATACCCAATTCCATACACAAGTGGGAAATCCTTACTCTCAGCAGTAAGTACAGTTTCTAAATTCCAAGGTACAAATTGTGCTCTTTTTGCCATTGAATAAAAAAGAACATTTAAATCCTTCGTAACCTTTTCACACATAATACCAATAAATGGTGAAACTAATAATCCAGTATTGTCTTTAATTCCTTTTCTTACAAAATTATAATCTGTAACAGAGCCGTTTCTTGTTACCTCGCTGTGAATCCAACTTTCAGGTAAAGTAATTTCAAAACCGAAATCTTTTATGAAATAGCTTCCATTTTGAGTGGGTTGTAGATTCGCTATCGGTTTTGAACATGAATAAAATAGAAGTATAACTAAAATAGAAATGAAGGATTTTGTCATATCTCTCCTAAAATGTATACTAATGACCGAAAGTCACCGGCCTGCTTAAAGCAGGTCCTGTGGACTGAAGTGTTAGAGTTAATTTATTAGTTTTGACTTATTCCGCCTCCGGTGAATGCCACCTACGCTTCTCCTTCACGTGCCCAGAGTGTCTTCAGATTCGTCGCGAACGCGGGAACAGCGACCTCTACGAACCACGCGTCCTCTTGGATTCCGAACCGTGCCGCCAGTGCGCCCTGCATCTCCCGCCAGCCATCCATCTCCTCGTTGACCTCGAACTGCCGGCCATCTTCGGTTTCGAGGGCGAGACAGATGAGGTCCACGATATAGCAGTCCCGCTTGTACGCTTGGATCTTTCTGATCTTCTGCCAGGGTACGCGCCAGTCGTTCTCGAGAACGGTCGTCGTGCCATGCAAGCGGTAGCGGCCGAGCGCCAGCTTCTCGTCCGTGACCGACAGGACACCCAGGTGCCGCCCATAGGTCCGATTGAACCTGTATCGGGCAACGAGGCTACGTATCCCGTCGGTCAACCACATGCGCTTGCTCTGATCCCTCTGTCCGCCGACCAGGCATAACCGGCGACCAGCCACTTAACATATTTTAGCAATTCACGCTAGTCGGCTGGGCGTCCGGTTGATGCCATTGTTAGAAGTATTTTTTAATTATTTCATTTATGATCCAATAAGCTAAGAGACCAAATATAATAATTCTGATAAGATTAACAATATTCCAATATCGATTATCTAGAGTTTCTCGTTTCACTGGAAAAGGAAGATCTCCTTTCCAAAATCGTCCTGGATTTAATCCAAATTGATATATTTGTCCCTTGATTTTCACTACAAGTACATAGGCATTAGTAAAAAGCCATGGTACAGAATAAATTTTTGAATCCTCGATTTCCGAATACGGTATTTCCCAATCACCGCATCTTAATGAATCAGACATCACATAAAGCATTTCTCTTCGTGAAAAAGCCCAATTCAATGAACTACGAATCTTCTCACCTTCTTTAATTGTCGCCTTAACCATGCATTTATGAAGTAGTGTTCCCATTCTCATTTCCTTCTAACGGCGCGGCATAATCGGTCCCGACTTTGTCGGGATTCGGTTGAGGCCGGTGTTAGACGTACCTTAAAATGATAGCTGTTTCTTTACTGCTGTTGGTTTATGAATTATTCCTAACAATCCATCTATTGATAGATCTTCTTCTAACGTCGGCCAATTAATTCCATAACCTGATGGAGAAATAATATATTGATTTCTATCTTTTTTTGTGGCATTCAGCAACTTTTTGGATATTTTTATTAATTCAAACGAATAATTTTTATTATCAATATTGATTACAAGTCTATCCTCTTGAAATCGAATATTCTTTATACGATGATATATTTTCATTTTATTTACTCTCTTGAAACTTGTCCCATTCTTTTTCAATCACTTCAAAGTATTCAAATATAATCTTTTTTACTATACGTTTGTCTCTATTATTCATTTGAAATGAATACGCTTCGGTAACTTCAAAATTAATACGATCCAACCAATATTTGCACTCTTTCTCTCCCTTCTGCACATGAACATGTATGGGTTCCCTCTTCTCATTTGAGTAGAAGAAAAAACGCCACCCATCTATAAAAAGAATCGTAGGCATATATAATTTTATGGGTTTTCTTTTGCTATTTCAAATATAAATTGATTTTTAATATGAAAGCGCGTCTAACGGCGCGGCGGAAGAGCCGTCACACCAATTTAGCAATTCATGCTTATTGGTTCGGCGTCCGATTTGAAGCACTTGTTAGGTAGATTTTAATACATTTCATATTCGTTATAAATATCATATTCCTTATATGGACATAAATTATTCTTGAGAATTTCATATACATTAAAAACAATCGGGCAGATCGAATAATTATCTACAACATCCCAGAGTCTTGACACAAATATTCGTTTTTCCAGATGAGGAAATGAACGACAATCTGTAGGTCTGAACTTATATTTTGAGCAAAGATTATCTTTTAAAAGTGGACATGGTATTTTACTAAAATAGATCTCAGATTTATCTTCACTTAAACTTGTGTATTGGTTTTTAAATGATTTTAATTGAAGATCTAGCCCATCTGCTAATCTTCTTATATCTTGATTTGTTAAAATAATTTTCATCTGTTTACAGCAATTGGCACATTTCTTACAATCAATTTGAGATGAAACTTCATGAAAAATAGTACAAACAAGTGTATCTAATTTCTTTGTACTGATATCAAGGTTTTTCAAAAATGCTCGAAAAGCAAAATTTTCTCTCCTACGTCTTTCGCCGAAATGCTTTATCTTCTTAAGATCTGTCTCCATAGATTCCTAATGAAAAATAAAGTTACCTTGCGATGGTATATTTTAGTGGTGGTAAGCCACTTACCACAAAATTTACAATTCTTGCTTGTCGGTTCGCCGTCCACTACAAATGTTTGTTAGAGCCAAATTTGATTTCTTATAAACTTATTCCCGCCTCCGGCGGCTTACTTTTTGACTGGCCAAAAAGTCAGCAAAAGGATCTGCGACCAATTCAAACTCGTCCGGCTACCGAACTTCAAAACCAATTCTATTTTTAATTAATTCTTCTCAAATATTTTCCACCTTTAACGACCAGGCATAACCGGCCCCGACCTGTCGCCAGGCAGGCAAAGCCAGAATCTGGTTGAGGCCGGTGATAGATTTAAATGATGCCAACTAATGACAAAAAACTTACTATAAGTAAAATTGCTGTCGCAATCCACGTTCCAACTGTATAAACCTGGTTATTTCCCTCATTATTTTTCAAGTTTTTTAACTCATGACCAGTCCCAAGAGAAATTAAACTTCAACATATGGTCAGATAATAGTACCACTTTAATCCCAAAATATTTCTTAACGAACTATCAGGAATATTTATACGAATAGCGAAGTACACCACGAGTAAAATTGCACCAAATATTAAGCATACCTTTCTAGCACTATCACTTAAAAAGTAACCATTTCTTATTAATATAATCTTCCATTTTAAATTTCTCAGTCCAAGTCGAATCATTTCTATAATATTGAATAAAAAGTGTTTTGACTTCATTAATTATAAAATGTATCTAATTGTTCGACGAACTCTATCACATTATTTTTTTGTTCACTAATTTCTATTTGAAATTCTTTATTCTCATTATTTGCACCTTGAATAAATTCGTATTTTGATTTACCTAAAATTATAATTTCACAGTTTGAATTATTTAATTGATTTATAATATCTTTGACATCATTTTAACTAAATTCAGTTAATTTGATCGTATTTGTCTCAATAATCATTTTTTTATAATAATTTATTTTTAATTAATGGGCTTATCTGCAAAGTATAAGTTGATCGAACGCTTGACATAACTTAACTTAGCGAAAAGCCGGCGCGTGAAGGTTTAACTTTATACCCAGGTTAGACTTATTTATTTGTTGTTGAATCAAGAGGTACGAGTTTACCGGTTGCTTTATCAATACCAATTAATTCTTTAGATCCATCATACCGTCTTTAAATCACTCATGTATTTCAGTAATATTTTCTATAGCACCTGAGTATGAAGCTAGATGTCCATTATTATTTTTATTAAAAATTCCTTTTAGAGTTACATATTTATTATTCAAATTTTTCAAATCTTTCAATCCAACAACTTTAGAATTACTAATATCCATATCGAAAACTTTTACTGTATCAGAAAAATCAATCCAAAAAGCATCAGATCCAATCAAAAAATCTGCATGATTTTTGGAAAAATAAATAGCATGATCTTCAAAATTTAAGTGCATAAATCCGGAAACAATGATCTCATAATTATGATATTTTCCCCAGATCAGCTAATAGTTGTATTATTGAAATTTCTGATCTGGCGAGCGCAGTTACAGTAATAGAATCAGATTCAGTTTGAGCAAAGATTTTCGAAAAAAATGAAATAAGCACAATTAAAAGATAAAATATTCTCATAAATTGTCCTAAGTTTAATGACAAAAAGTCACAGGCGCCTGATGGCTTAGCATATTCTATATTTCAAGCTGGTCGGTTCGGCGTCCACAACAAATGTTTGTTAGAGCCAAAATTAATTAATTATATAACTATTTCGCCTTCGGCGACCTACTTTTTGTCTGGTCAAAAAGTAGGCAAAAAAACCCTTCGCGAATTCAAACTCGCCCGGCTACTGCCGGACTCAAACATGAATTCGCGAACTTCAAAACCAATTCTATCTATAATTAATTCTTCTCAAATATTCTCCACTTCTATCGACCAGGTATAACCGGCCCGCCAAAGGCGGGTTCGATTTAAAGCGCTTGATAGACAAGTACCTAAATATTTAATTGTAAAATTAAAACAAATAAATTCTCATAATGAAATAAGCATATGTCCAGATACCACTTCTCGTAACACCTTTAAGGGGAACTTGGCGGTCATTTCTGGAAGAGTACCTATGATGATAATATTTAAGTTGCATTTCAGTGCCAAGACTGAAACGAGCAGACTAAAAAATACTCACCCCCTAAAGTCGGACCAAGTTCGATTCCCTCATACTTGTCCCAGCTATTATAAAAACTATAGACCGCTCTCAAACCCGAATAAATATTTAATTGAGAATAGTGCCGCGAATAAAATAATCCTGTACCAATTTCTAACTCTGTACTTTCCTGATCATGATAAGGATCTGAATCACGACGATAGTAGAGTTCCGGTTCCATTTTGATATTATTTGTAATAAATATCGGGAAATAAAACGTATAATCTTTTAGTAAGGTAACTCCGAATCCAAAATTATAATGCCTATAATTAAGTGTATCCTGAGCAAAATTATTTGAGTTTAATAATAGAAACATGATTAATATCCAAAAATAGAAATTCTTTTTGATAAACATATTTTTCACCTCAATTTTTCTACCTAACGACCAACGGTAGCCGGCGTAAACCGATTTCCACACATTTTACAATTCACGTTCAACCGGTTCGTTGTCCTCTACTTGAGCGTGGTGTTAGAGCCAAATTTGATTTCTTATAAACTTATTCCGCCTCCGGCGGCTGACTTTTTGACTGGCCAAAAAGTAGGCAAAAAGACCTTCGACGAATTCAAACTCGTCCGGCTATTGCCGGACTCAAACATGAATTCGCGAAATTAATGATCAATAATATATTTATTCTATCTGCCAAAATATTTAGTAATGTCAAAACAATATATTTTTTCTTCGTCTGTTTTTTTATTCTTTATAGTGAATATATCATATTTTTTTCTATCATTTCCTCCAGAGCTTGTGATATAATTTCCCAATCATTATCTCCATTACTATGCTTCATCATAATATATATGTACTCGACTTTTATACCATATTTTGACTTAGTTGTACCCTTTATTATGATTGCATTTTCTTCTGAAGAACCATCCCCACCTTCAAAAGTAATTTTCCCTTCATTTATCATTTTTTGAGTTGTCTCATAGTCTTTAATGGATTGCTCTTTTCTTTGCTCTGGTGTCATACTAACATAACTTGGATTACAACCAAATAATAAACAAAGCAATACACACAATTCTAAGAAAATAACAGATCTCATAAAACCTCCAAATTCTAACGGCGCGACGGAAAAGCCGCCGCGCCGATAAGCCGACCACAAGCGGTCGGCTTATCGACCAGGTATAACCGGCCCGCCTCAGGCGGGTCCGCTGGACTGCGGTGTTAGGCAAACCCTTATTTTTTTATTACCTCAAAAATATTTGTATATACTAATCTGTCTATATCGTCTTCAGATATTCTGTATGGAATTTTAATATAGAACTTGCCTCCTTCGCTAATCGGCATCTGTGCGATCGTTGAATCCTTCGCTGCAATTTCAATAAGCTGGGGCGCCACATTAAGTAAACAAGCACGCGCTGAAAATATTTCCCAAGCAGTTCCCTTATATTTATATGATTCAAACATAATATCACACCACCACCATAGATAATGCGTATACTCCGCATTATTTATAATTCTTACCTTTATAATATTTTGTTGATTTTCAATGTGATATCTTGATGAATCAGTAATCGCATACAATCCTTTAAACGAGATTGAAAAATTTGTCGGAATTTCTTCATTTGTTTTAATTTGAATATTTAAAGAGTCTACATAATAGTCCTCTTTGATGGCAAATATGCTGTAATAACCCTGGCTGATACTATCAATTTCAAAATATCCTGAAGAATCTGTCAAGGTGAAATCGTCACCTTGTAGAACAATAATACGTGTACCTGGAACAGGTTCATCTGAAATTTTATCATATACATAACCGTAGATGTTCCCGGGAGCATGTGATGGATCTTCAGGTCCAGATAGATCTATGCAAGAAAAAAGCGTGATTGAGATAAATATTAAGAGGAGTAAGATAAAGATTTTCATATATCCTCCCCAAGGTTTGCCTAACATATAATTAAGTTAGACTAGTCCGTCTTTTCGTCATCTAAAATATAAAATAAATAATAAAAAAAATATACAACTATTTTCCCGAAACCTTTTGTATTTACTATCCTTATATCATGGCGAAAGGCAGAAGCACAGCCGTGTAATAACACGCCTCACTCGATGTATTTTTAAAATTTTAACATTTTATCGAACCTGGAATACGGCCGTGTCATAATACGTCCCACCGCTATCTTTAAAACGTTAACGAAACCGGTATAATTATTGCCTGAATCCAGAATTCTATCAGAAGTAATAAATATCTAACACTATTAATATAATTATGAAATAATCAATGTCCAATGAAAAATAATCGGTCAGCTGCGCCGGCACATGCTGCTGCTTATTTTTGTCAGGAGGGTGATGATGATTTTAGTTATTTCAATTGGGCCTGAAAATGTTTGAACGAATCGGGAGTAATGATACCACCGGAAACTATCCATTTCATGGCCTCTTCCACGCTGAGATCAAGTAGAATAACTTTTTCTTTTGGCACCATAATGAAAAAGCCTGAGGCGGGATTGATGGCGGCGATAATCAGGATACTGTACAGCTCCGCCCGGGTCTGCGGATGCAGCTAGCTCGCCGTTGACCAGTCCCACCGACCAGACATTTTCCCTGGGGTATTCAACCAGCACCACTTTCTTATTCACCTGTTTTTCCTGGCCGGAAAATGTCTGCAGAATCTGTTTGACTGAACCGTAGATCGATTTTACCAGGGGGATATGCAAGACCATCTTCTCGCCGAACTGGAAAAATTTCCGGCCCATATAATTGGTTACCAGCATACCCGTCAGCAGAATCATGCCCAGGATAATCAGAATACCTATACCCGGCAGCCAGTATCCAAAATAAGGCTGCAAATATGGAAACAACAAATTATCCAGAAAAGTGAAGATCGCTTTAATGACCACAATGGTTATTACCAGCGGAACGAAAAACAAAATGCCCGAAAGGAAATAACTTTTTGATTTTTTCTTTATGTTTTGCCAGAGAGACATAGACACTGCAAATCAAAATATCAATACGATCAAAAATGAAAACGTGGATTGACCGCCATGATTGCGGCAATCCACGTATACTTGCTATCAGTTCTGATCTACAAGTCAGACCATCGATCCTACGGAGTTGATGGTTGTTCCGGTGGCGCTGATTCAGGCGGAACGGGTTCAGGTGGTGGTACTGCCGCCGGATTGACCGTGATGCCGGCTGTCGTCTCAGCCGAATCGGTGCCGTCGGAAACGGTTACGGTAAATTTATATGAGCCGGCCTGGTCAGCGCCCGGCTGCCAACTGAATTTTCCGCTGTTGACGTCAAAATTGGCGCCAGCCGGTAAACCCGAGACCTGGTAGGTCAATTTATCATTGTCAGGATCGGAACCATTAAAACTAAGTTCAATAGATTCGCCGACGGTGGCTGTCACCGGACTGACACCCTGAATATCAGGTTTGCGATTTACGTTATTTACATTTATGGTTACAATAGCGACATCATCGATTGTACCATCGTTGACTTTAACCTTAAATGCATATTCACCCGCTTGGGTATAATCGGGAGTCCAGGACAACTCGCCGCTGGTCTCATTGATCGAAGCACCACGTGGTGCTTCTTCAAGTGAGAATTTTAAGCGGTCATCCTTATCTTCGTCAGTGGCGGCTATACTCAATTTTACCGTTTCATTTTCATTTATATCTTTGGTTTCTACAGGCTGGATAACCGGATTACGATTCACATTGGTGATCGAAAGTGCCAGGGGTGTTTCAGCACTCAGATTACCGCTATCAGTCACTTTTAAATTGACGGTATATTCACCGGCCTGGGTAAAATCAGGGGTCCAGGAGAAGGTGCCGCCGGAGGGCTCCAGAGTGGCTCCAGCGGGAAGATTATCGCCTGAAAATTGTAATTTACCGGCATCTTCCTGATCCGGATCTGTCGCCTCGGCAGTAACGCTGACAGGAGTATTCTCGGCAATGGTGGTTTTGACCAGCGGTTTGACCAACGGCGGTCTGTTCACATTATTAACGGTGATGTTAAAACTTTTCTTGATCATTAATCCACCGGGATCGGTTGCCGTCATTTCAATATTATTATATACTCCGGCCTGTACATATGTAGGTTTCCAGCCTCAGTTCACCGTTTATATCATTAAATTCCACACCGGCAGGTATATTAAGTGCTGTTAATTGGATTTTGCCCTGATCTTCTTCGTCGGGATCGCTGAAAATAACCTGCAGATTAAGTTCCTGATTTTCGTCAACTGTTTGATCGGCGATCGACTGGATTTCCGGTGGACGATTTATGTTGTTCACTGTCAGATTCAGAGGTTGCTTTACGCTGAAGGGGCCGTCACTGCATGAAATGTTCAGATTGTATTGACCGGCCTGAGCATAGGAAGGTGTCCAGGACAGGGTGCGGGACACAGCGTCAAAAGTCGCACCTTCCGGCAAATTTTGTGCAGCATAAATCAATTTTTGCGCATCTTCTTTATCCGGATCCTCGCCGGCAGGGATGTTCATACTGAAAGGCGTATTTTCTTCCAATGGCTGGGCGGTCAGGATATTGAAAACAGGGGTACGGTTTACATGATTGACGGTTACCTGAACATCCTCGGCGGCAATCAATCCAGCCGGATCGGTATTGGTGAACTTCAGTGTATACAGGCCTGACTGGTCAAAATTAGGTGTCCAGCTGAAATCAGCCGTGGCCGGATCAAAAACCGCGCCCTCAGGTAACTGGGCAACGGTTAATTTCCACAGGCCGGTATCTTCTTTATCCGGATCGCCGGCGGTAATTTTAAATTCTAAAATTTTATTCTCATCGACCGTTTTGGCAATGACCGGTTCAAGGGTAGGAGGACGGTTAACGTGTTTTACTGTAATTTGCGCGGTTTTTGTATCTGACAGGATACCATCCGATATTGAAATTTGCGGCGCATAATCTCCTGATTGATCATAACCGGGTGTCCAGTTAAAAACGTTATCTGTCAGGGTTGCTCCGGCCGGCAATTGTTTTGCGCTGTATTTTAATTTATCCTGATCCTCTTTATCGGGATCGCTGCCGGTCACCGTAAAGGTCAATGGTTTATCCTCGTCCACAATCTGTGCCGGTATTTCTGCCAGCACCGGCGGCCGGTTGATGTTATTTACATTAATAGTAAAAGATTTTGAGTCACTCAAACCGAAAGGATCGGTCACCGTTATGGAAATCTCCGCATAACTGCCGGCCTGGTCGTAGGATGGGGTCCAGTTAAAACGCAGCGAGTCGGCGCTGAATTTTGCCCCCGGGGGTAAATTCTGTGCGGTGAATTTCAGGCGCTGCTGATCTTCGGCATCAGGATCGGTAGCACTGACCATGAAAGACAGGAGTTTTTGTTCATCGATGGTTTTTGCTGCAATAGATTCCAGAACAGGTGGCCGGCTCATATTATTGACGGTAATATTCATCATGGTCGAATCAGATTGTTTACCGGCGGTAATGATAAATAACAGGTCTGGATATTCACCGGCCTGGTCATAGGATGGGGTCCAGGCAAACTGTTGTCTGGCAGCGGTAAACACAGCGCCTTTAGGCAGATTCCGGGCCGAGTAAGCGATAATATTCTGATCCTCCTTATCCGGATCGCTGCCTTCGACAGTAAATTCCATACTCTGATTTTCGTCAACTGTTTTATTTTCAATCGCCGCAATTACCGGTTTACGATCCACATGGAGCACGGTAATGGTAGAGGCATCGCGGGCAGTTGCACCGGGGGGATCTTTGACGATGAAATCGAGGGCATATGTTCCGGACTGGTCAAAATTGGGCGTCCAGGTAAATTTTCTTTTCAGGGAATCAAAAACTGCGCCCTCGGGCAAATTCTCGGTGGTGTAGGCAAGTTTACCTTTATCCTCTTTATCCGGATCACTCCCTTCTTTAATTTCAAAACTGAGGGATTGATTTTCACTAACCGTATAATTTTCCACTTCCGGAAGTGCCGGTGCGCGATTTACATGTTGTACCGTAATATCAAAAGTCTGACTGGTGGCCAGTTTACTATCTGTTTTTTCAATGATGCTGATCGTTACATTCTTATAGAGTCCGGATTGATCATACGTCGGGGTCCAGCTAAAAGCACCGCTGGTGCTATCGAACCTGGCGCCGTCAGGCAAACTTTTTACACGATAGAAGATGGGATCGCCGTCAGGATCATATCCTTCGGGTTTAATTGTAAGTACTTGTTGTTCATCAACAGTCTGGGCCGGAATTTCCGCCAGTACGGGAGGATTATTATGCCGCAGGATAAGCGTCTTGCTATTAGCCGCGACAAAAACGTACACATCCTTTTTCCAGACGCTGTAAATTTTATCGTCCGCCTGATAACTCGCTTCGAGAACCGGCTTCTTTATATCGGTTAAACTGACTATATCCAGACGGCGTAAAGATTCATTGGCCAGATAAGCGTATTTTCCGCTTTTAAAAACGTTGAAAATAAAACCTTCGCTTTTAACCCGGCTGACCAGAGCAGGGAATTTTGGATTGGTGATATCAAGAATAAATAATCCATTGGGTCCGTCGGTAAGGTAAAGATAATTATCTTCGATCTGGATCGTTTTGGCCTGCCTGGGTTCTTTGAATTGACCGACTAAGACGGGGGATTCTTTTACGGTAAAGTCGAGGATCAATAGTCCACCGGTTTTATCGGCTACATATACATAATCACCCTGCACATTCAATCCCCAGGTCCAACCGGGGGTGTCATAATTGCCGATGAGCATCGGATTGGTCACATCCGTTATATTGTATACGGTAACTCCCCGTTCTTCTTCGGCGATATAAACATAAGGAAAGTTCGCTTCGACCCACCAGGCATTACCTTCAGTGGGAATTTTGCCTACGCGGGAGATGGCTGTGGGATTGGAAAGGTCCAGAATACTGACCCCTTCCAGTTCATCGGAGAGGTAGCCATAATTATCATCGATGAATAAATTATGGGCGCGATGTTCATTCTGATAACGTCCAATCTCTTTCGGTTTATAAACATTGCTCACATCGATTACCTGGATACCAGCCCAAACATTAACTACATACAGAATATTGTCCTTGTAGGTAAGATTTTGCACGCCGTCTTTGACTTGCTGGCCCGTATTTAAGTTTGAGGGAATAATAGTAGAGATAAATTCTGCACTGGCTTTCTGGGCATAAAGTGTCGAGAGGTGCAAAAAGTAAATCAGTACGACAACAACAAGTATAAAACTCTTTTGGTATTGCCCCTTAATATTCATTTTACACTCCAGACTTGTTATATAAAATTAGTGTGTAATTTACTGAAAATTAAAGAAGTTACACATCCCCAAAAATTTAAACCTTCCCGTTTAAAAATGCAAGGTTTAAGGTTTAATGAGAATATTACTTTAATTGTCGACAGTTACGAAACAATTCTTGAACAAAGATCAGGTTTTAAACATCGTCGACAAACTTTTTTAGTTTTAGTCTAAATATAACCCCGGTCTTTAGCTTCCTGCAATATGTTTTTAGTGGAAGTGGTGCCCACTCTGGTTACCCCCAGCGCTCTAACACGCAATAAATCATCCAGGGTGCGTATTCCACCGGCCGCTTTAATCTGGACTGATTTACTACAATTATTGCGCATTAAAACCAAATCCGCATCGGTCGCACCGCTATAATTATAATTTCCATCCTTTTGTTTAACAAAGCCGTATCCGGTAGAGGTTTTGACAAAAGCCACTGCCTGCTGATTGCATATTTCACAAAGTTTCAGTTTATAGTTTTTATCAGTTAAAAAATCATTTTCAAAGATGACTTTAAGAATTCCGTTGTTATTAATCAGGATATTATTAATTGTCCTGATTTCCTCGGCTATATAAGCCCAGTCGGCGCTTAGTACTTTACCGATGTTGATCACCATGTCCAACTCTTCAGCGCCGTCGGCCAGGGCTCTTTCGGTTTCTTTAACTTTGATCTCCAGGTGATTACTGCCATGCGGAAACCCGATAACCGTACCCACGCGGACCTGTGATTTTGCCAGAATTTCCCTGGCCAAAGGTACAGCGTAGGGTTTGATACAAACTGAAGCGACATCATACTGGCGGGCCAGCAGACAACCGGCCTGCAGTTCCTCATCACCAAGTTTGGGGTGGAGTAAAGAATGATCAATTAATTTAGCGATGGATTTGATTGAATCCGACACTGTTTACCCTCTTTAGAATTCTGCCCGGGTGCAGTGAGTATAATTATCGGCCCCAGAATAAGACCAATGGACGCCAGACCCGTTTTGCCCAGGCTGATTCATTATGGGTGGCCGTACTATCCTTGTACCAATAATAGTCCCGATCCATTTTGTACCCGATATCTTTCAGGGTTAGCAGCATTTCATCGATTCCCGGTTGCAGTTTTTCTTCCAGTCCGACACCGCCGTTATCCAGATATATCATGACCGGCAGTTTTTGTTTGCCATCCTGGCGGACCCGGGATACATAATCCAGTGCCCCGATTTTGAGGGCAGGTGAAAAGCAGGCGGCTTTGGAAAATATCTGCGGGTATTCCCACAATAACATGAAAGAAATCAATCCACCCAGGGATGAACCCCCGGTAGCCGTATTCTGCCGATCAGTCAAAGTGCGATAAGTGCTATCGATTAACGGCCTTACCTGTTCCACCACGAACTTCATGTAAGTCCGACCGGTATCATTGGGTGCATATTCATCATTACGCTGGGAAGTGTTGTAAATGCCGACAATAATCAACGGACTGATTTTTTTATCCCGGATCAGGCTATCGGCGGTTTCATCAACCTGCCAGTCTATCCCGAAGGCAGAGGTATGCGGATCAAACAGGTTCTGCCCATCGTGCATATACAGAACCGGATAATGGAGTTTTGTATTTTTTTCGTAATCCGGAGGGAGCCAGACAATTATATCCCTGGGCTTAAGGTCATTGCCCTCAACCCGGCGATGATAACGGAATGTACCGGTAATTTGTCTGTGGATCTCATACTGAAAGGCATCTTTCCAGTATTTGATTTCAGTAACCAGTGTCGTATCTTCTTCGACTTTTAATATGCTGTTCGCAGGAACCGTTCCATCCGCATTGGCAGCTTCTGCAGACCAATCCCCCCTGGTGAACTTGTATTCCAGAATCTGGCCGGAGGGGAATCTAAAGCCGGCTGACCAGATATTTGTACCGGTCTGCCTCTGCAGAGCAACCTGATCCGGTTGCCAGTTCCCCAACTGCGGATGGTTGCCTGCAATATATATTTTGGCCGTATCAGGCAAATTACTGGCTGCGACCTGAAAACAAACCAGCAGTGAATCTTGTTTAGCCGGAGCAGATTTAGTCATGATAGTAAAAATAATAAAGGTTAATGTGCAAACACGAAATTGCCACGAGGAATTACTGCCCCGTGGCCCAGAGAATTCTGGCAGACAGAATTTCCGCATCATGCTATAAATATATATTTTATTTTACTCTAAAAAAAGAAATGAATATAAATACCCCCCGGGGACCGACCCGAGGGGTTGCGAAGATAATCGATTGCCCGGAAGATCAGCAGAGGCCAATAATGATGCGCCCCTACTCCGTTTGCTGATGGATTCTGACCAGCAGCGTGGCTAGGCAGCTCATCGAGCGGCTGATCCTCTCCGGATGTAATCCAATTGAAGTGTTCAGGGTATTGCAGATAGTGCAGCAAGATGAACGCTTCGTAGCGAATGGTTTTATTAGAGGTTTTTTGAGTCAACTGATCCAGGGTAGACATGATCTTCGCATAATCACGGGAAGGGTGAAGTGTTTTTAACTTCATGAGGTTCATGATGGCCGATTCAATCAGGCCATCATTTTTTGAGTTAAGGGCTGCTAAATAGTTTTCAATACCCCGGTCGATAGGATCCTGTTGCTGTGCGAAAACACTGCAAGTCAAAACCAGAGTGATTAACAAAGCCAGGTAAAAATTTTTATTTTTCATTTTCTATTCCTCCTAGATGAATTTTTATTTTTTCATCTTGTTATAAGTACGAAGGGAACTGCCAGTAGATGTTATAGTTGTGTAAAGAAATGTCAAAAATTGTCACTACAACATAGATTTATATGTATATTTTACGGGGAGTATTAATGATTATAACTCACGACCGGTCAGCGAAATCTATCCTGTCATTCCGTATCCTTTATTCCGTATTTCTGGTACTATTTCTCTTTTTGCAGAATCAGGTTCAGGGTCAGGCTAAACTGCCTGCAGGAGAACTCGAGGGCAGAATTTTTAGCAGGGCGGCTGAACCGATTGCTGATGTCCGCGTAGTAATTCCTGCCCTGGGCCGGGTGGAGAGTTCCGATGCTGCCGGACTGTTCAATATACAAAATATTGAAGCGGGAATTATCACGGTGACTTTTGTCCACCTCGGTTATCGTACCAAGATTATCTCTGACCTGCGCATTAATGCAGCCGGGATCACCCGATTGGATTCTGTCTTTCTCGAATCCAGAACTTATACCAGCGGTGAAATCATTGTCACCGCCAATCGTTCCGAACGATCTGCGGAACAAGTGTCTGCACAAACAAATATTATTCCAGCCAGCCTGATTAAAAACCGCGAGGCCAAAACCACAGCGGAGGCCTTACGTGAAGAAGCGGGCATCGCTGTTCAGAAAACCAATCATGGCGGCGGTTCAGCTATTATCCGCGGATTGAGTTCAAATCAAATTTTAATACTGGTGGATGGCATCCGCATTAACAATTCGACTTATCGCCTGGGTAGTCATCAATACCTTACGACGGTAGATCAGTTCATGGCCGATGAAATTGAAGTGGTGCGTGGACCAGCATCTGTATTATATGGCAGCGATGCCCTGGGCGGGACCATTAATGTTCTCAGCAAAAAACCGGATTTATACAGCAGGCAATTCTACTATGATTTTAATTTTTTTAGCCGTTATGCCAGTGCCGATAATGAAAAATCGATTCATGGAGATTTTACATTCAGTTACCGTAAACTGGCAGTGCAGGCCGGTTACAGTTATAAGAGTTATGGCGACCTGCGGCGCGGTGCGAACAGTAAATATCCGCAACTTGAAAACTCCACCAACGGTCTGAAACAGTCGCCCAATGGTTTTAATGCTTATGATCTGGATACCAAAGTACTTTTTGGTTTAACGCCGTTGCAGGCCCTGACCCTGCTTTATCAGCACTGCCGGCAGAATGATGTTCCGCGCTATGACAAGTACGAAACAGAAAATTATTACCGCTGGATCTATGAACCGCAGAGTCGCGACCTGCTCTATTTAAAGTATGAATCTATTTTATCGACACGGTCGCTGGCTGCTTTTAGCGGCACCCTTTCTTACCAGGAACAACGGGAGGGCAGGGAGATGCAGAAGACAAGCGGTTCTGCTCTCAGCAGGGAAAGTGACCGGGTACGAACAGCAGGTCTGTTGTTAAGTTTGACTGTTCCCTTTAGAAAACAGCAATTAACGCTGGGGACGGAAATCTACAGGGATAAAATAGCCAGTGCGCGCTTTATACGGGGCACTATGGATTCAAATTTCAGCAGGGATTCGCGGGGCAGATACCCGGATAACTCGACATACCTCAGCCTGGGAATGTTTGTTCAGGATGAAATCGAGTTGCACTCAAAGTGGTCAGTTGTCTCCGGGATCAGATGGAGTTTTTTCCAAACCGCTTTCAATCTTTTGCCGGCGGAAGCGCTTGATTCTACTCTAAGCGGAATCGACTTGAATTTTCAGTCGCTTACAGGGAGTCTGGGGATGATCTATAAACCCTGGCCGCAGGTTCTGTTCAGATTGAATATGGCCCAGGCCTTTCGTGCACCCAATCTGAATGATTTGTCAAAATTCGGTGAATCCAAAGGCAATATTTTTGAAATTCCCAATAAAGATCTGCGAGCCGAAAAATTAAACAGCATTGATCTGGGGGGTGAAATAAAATTTTCCCGATTGGTTTTCAGAGCAGCGGTTTATTATGCAGCAATTCATGATCTGATAACCAGTGCAGAAGCAACCTATCAGGGATCGGCCACGCTGATCAGGGACAGTGTGGAATATAAAATTAAAAGTAAACAAAATACCGGCAGCGCCTTTATCAGAGGTTTAGAAACCAGCTTGCATTACAAATTTTATAAGAATTTGAATCTGTATTTCAATCTGACATCCACCTTTGGACAGAATACTGCAATTAATGAACCCATGGGCGGGATCCCGCCAATATATGGACTGGCTGGTCTGGGCTGGTCGGGGCCGGCGTTCTCCGCTGATTTCTACCTGCGTTTTGCCGCAAAGCAGGATCGACTCTCGGCTGACGATAAAGATGACCCGCGTATTCCGCCAGGCGGCACCCCCGGCTGGTGGATTGTAAATTTACGCGGGAGCTGGCACAGCACGGAAAATACCATACTCAGGTTGTCTGTGGAGAATTTATTCGATTATAATTACAGGGAACATGGTTCGGGCCTCAACGGTCCCGGCAGAAATTTTGTGGTCAGTTTTGAATTAGGGCTCTAGTCGATGCGTTCTTCGCTTCGCCAGCGAAAACGGGTAATACCTTCCGAGGTGGTAATCCAAAGATATTCATCCTGTGGATCGAGATGGTAGGTATCCCGGCTGATCAGGCCGTCTTTTTCGGTAAACATCCGCCAGTAATCGTGCCGGCGGTTGTATTTAAGCAAACCTTTATCGGTGGCAAACCAGATACAGTTCTCGGTATAGGTGATATCTCTTACTGAAAACAGCAAATTTAAATTCGAGAAACTATGCCATTCATCCCGCTGCTGATCCCAATAGGCAATACCATTCTTGTTAGCCATCCAGATTTCATCAGCAACTGCTTCAATGGCAGTCAGATCATAATCAACCATCGCCGCATGAGAGGGATGATTTTTGATTATATCCTGATTTATATCAATGCTGAATAATCCAGACCGCGTGGCAGCCCAGATCAGACTGTCTTTATAAGTCTAACTGACTGATCCGTACATGATCAAGTACGGTTTGAGCGGATTCATAAACTTTCAGCGAATTGAGACTGATCCAATTGAATCCGAATTCTGAGGCCACGTAAACTACATCGCCCTTAACCAGAACATCGTTAACCCGGTCACCCTCCAGACCGGCCTGGCTGTTTAAAGTAAGCCACTTGTTTTTAGCCGGTGTATAAATGACCACACCATCAATGGTGGCGAAGACGATGTGAGTTTTGTCGCCGTCTATAGCGACGACATCATCTTTATATAGTGTATTTATATATGGGGCTTCAAAATACCGCCAACTGTTATCACTGGTATTCCACAATGTAATGCCGGCGATACCGGTGTTGTTATTCGAACCACCTATCCAGACCTGGTCAGCCCGCAGATAAATATCACGGGGACTGATGAATGGCAGCGATTGAGGCAACGATTCCAGGCGCAGATTGTAAAGGTCGGCTTTCAACGGACCCATTCCGTTACTGCCGATCCAGAGTCTCTGCCAGCTGATCGACAATCCGGTCGGTAAAATTAAAATCCCGGTTGTAACGGTCGTAGAGAGTACCCCCTGGCTGATAGGTGAGATATATTTCAGTAAAAAAATTAGGCAGGGCTGAATTAGCCGGGCGATAATAAGGGGGATAACGAAAATTTTTATCCTGATCCATCCCTTCAAGTTCAACTGCGGCAGGTGATATACGGGGAGGCAGTTTGCTGAAATCAGCAGGGTGCCAGTACCTTTCCGCAGGATTATAGAGATCAATTCCGGCGGAGGTGGCAGCGTACAGAAAGAGATCTTCAGCACTATAGACTACCTGCCGGACACGGTTACTGCGCAAGCCATTGCTGGTGGTGAACGGATAATCCCAGATATTCTGATATTTATCGTAGCGCAATATTCCACCACGCGAGGTGGCAAAATAAACGTAATTATCATCCATATCGATCGAGGTGATGTTTAAGGCAGGGGCGTAGGAGATCCAGTCATCATAGGCATAATGTGTGAACCGATCCGCGCCAAGATATTGTATGACCTGAGCTGCTAGCATAGTATGCAAAAAAGTACAAATCAGAAAAACCGGTGCATATTTATTTGGAATAGAATTCATGTATTTTATCTACCACGTATTGTTTCTGGGCCAGGGTCAATTCCGGATAAATCGGAATGGCCAGGGTCTCGGCAGCAGCCTGTTCTGAAACCGGGAAGGAACCCTGCTTATAATTAAGGTAGGCAAAACAAGCCTGATTATGTAAAGCAACCGGATAATAGATTTCACAGCCGATGTTGCATTCTTTAAGGTATTTCAGCAGCTGATCCCGTTTGGGAGCGCGGATCACAAACTGGTTGAAAATGTGACGATAATGATCCAGGCTGACCGGCAGGTCAAGAATTTTATCCAGTCCTTTCGCTTTAAACATCGAAATATAATCACGGGCATTCTGCTGGCGTTTAGTTGTCCAGGAATCGAGGTAAGAGATTTTTACCACCAGGATGGCCGCCTGCAGGGTATCAATACGAAAATTACCGCCGACAAATTTGTGATAGTATTTCAATTCGGCCCCGTGTACGCGCAGTCTGCTGCAATTTTTCAGCCAGCATTTTATCCTGGGTAACCACCATGCCGGCATCCCCGAAAGCTCCCAGATTTTTACTGGGGAAGAAAGAAAAGCATCCCAGCTGTCCGATGGATCCCGCGCGTCTGCCGTCCTTGTATTCGGAACCGATGGCCTGGGCTGCATCTTCGATGACCTGAATTTTATGTTTAGCGGCAATTTCCATGATGGGGTCCATGTCGGCCAGCTGGCCAAACAGATGTACGGGAATTATCGCTTTAGTTTTCCTGGTAATAGCTGCTGCGATTTTAGCGGGGTCCAGATTAAAGGTATCGGCTTGAATATCGACAAATACCGGTTTGGCACCGAGGCGGGTAATAACACCGGCCGTGGCGAAAAAGGAATAAGGTGTGGTGATCACCTCGTCACCGCTGCGGATATCCAGAGCCATCAGGGCCATCAATAAAGCATCGGTACCGGAAGAGACTCCGACCCCGTATTTTGTCTGTGAATATTCGGCTACTTTCTCTTCCAGTTCTTTAACTTTTGGTCCCAGTATAAAGTACTGTGATTCAACGACCTCTTTGATCGCAGGTTCAATGGCCTGTCTGATCGAGGCATACTGTAATTTTAAATCAAGCAGCGGCACACTGCTTACAACAGCTGATTCGGTTTTTTGTTCAATTTTATTTTCATTGATCATATGGTATTCCTTTCCACAGGCGGTACAATTTGCCTGTTTGCTGTTATTAAAATTCAGCCGGACTCCGCAATAGCACATCCAGCCGGCGATACGGGCCGGATTGCCCAGCACCAGCGCATAATCAGGAACATCTTTGGTGACCACGGCACCGGCGCCGATAAAGGCATAGTTACCGATATCGTGACCGCACACTACTACCGCATTAGCGCCGATGGAGGCTCCTTTTTTAACCCGCGTAGCCTGGTATTCATGACGCCGGATCACATGACTGCGCGGATTACTGACATTGGTAAAGACCATTGATGGTCCCAGAAAAACATCATCTTCGCAGATCACTCCCGTATACACAGAGACGTTATTCTGGATTTTGACATTATTGCCCAGAACCACTTCGGGTGAGATTACCACGTTCTGGCCGATGTTGCAATTTTCCCCGATTTTGGAATTCTTCATAATATGGGAAAAGTGCCATATTTTGGTTCCGCTGCCGATCTCACACGGTTCATCCACATAACTGGATTCATGAACAAAATAACTCTTAGCGGCCATGACCTTGTCCTTCAGGTGTTATATCATTTTTTCTTTGATGGAATAGATGCGTTCTTCGTCTTTTACATTGGTTATCATTTCTCCGATTAAACCGATGGAAAAAGATTGCATACCCACAATAATTAATAATATTCCCAGAAATAATAACGGGCGGTTACCGATAGGATGACCCTGGAACCATTGGATGGTCAGGAAAGCGGATATTAAAAATCCAAAGAAGAAAGAGACTAAGCCAAAAAGCCCGAACAGATGCAGTGGCTTTTGCCGGTAGCGGGTAAGGAATAATACAGTTAACAGGTCGAAGAATCCCTCGAAAAACCGGCGAAAGCCGTATTTGGTCGATCCGTATTTGCGCGGATGATGTTGTACGACAATTTCACCGACCGAATACCCTTTACGGTGGGCCAGTACCGGCAGATAACGGTGCAGTTCGCCATAGACGGGAATATCCTTGATGACTTCCTGACGGTAGGCTTTGAGCCCGCAATTGAAATCATGAATTTTTATTCCGCTTAGCCGGGCTGTGGTAAAATTAAAAAATTTTGAGGGGATTGTTTTCCGCAATGGATCATGTCTTTTCTTTTTCCAGCCCGAAACCATATCATAACCGGAATTTATCTGCTGGATCAAGCGGGGAATTTCGGCAGGATCATCCTGTAAATCGGCGTCCATGGTAATGACGATCGTACCGGCAGCAATTTTAAATCCCTGGGACAGTGCCGCACTCTTGCCATAGTTTTTACGGAAACTTAATATTTTTATTTGCGGAAACCGGGGGCGTAAAGATTTCAGGACCTGCAAGGATCCGTCGTTGCTGCCATCATCTACAAAGATGATCTCATATTTTAAATTTAACGGTTTAAGCTTGCAAACTGAGACTGGTTACTAATTCAGCCAGTGAGTCCTGTTCGTTATACAGCGGTATGACAATGGAAAGATCCATATTTATTCCTGCTTGTTGTTTTCCTGACTTAAGGTGATATCGATTTGCTGGGCGGTATCGGATATTTTAATGTCAAATTTATCCGGATTTATTTTTTTATTGATTTTCAGTTCGGTATAATAGACGGCTATCGACTGGTGTTCCTCGACCTGGTTCATAATAATTTTACGGGGAAAATAAATACCGTTTTGTTTGATAAAATCACCATATTCACGGGTGAAAAGCAGCTGGTCAAATTTGTATGCATGCAATTTGAAGATGTGGCCGCTGCGATTATCAATCCAGATATTATAATTCAGGTCGCCGTTTTGTGCCTTGATCAGGAATGAATTTTGCTGCACCGAGTAGTCCATGATTTTCATGATCGTAAAATTTTCTTTACCGAGCAAAATGTTCGACAGTTCGGAAATAGACAGCGGGAATTGCATGAATCTTCTGGATTTGAAATCCTGCACCGAACCATTATAAAACTTATTGGTAATTTGATTATAAAAAATAAAACGGTCTTTGCCAATAAATAAATTGCCGGCGTCAAGACCGAACAGGCCGTTAACGGTGATCAGTAACGAATCGCTTTGCTGATACAGGATATTGGCATAAAAATGTCCGCTGAACTCTTTGGAATCTATGGTAATGCGTGAGACCGCCTGCAAAGCTTTGACTGCTGTTGTTCGTTTTCCACGTATTCCAGAAGTTGGCGGAATGATACTTTTTGAGTATCCAGAACGAATTTGGGATTAGCGCAACTCATCAGCAGCAGCAGGGATAAAATGAAGAATTTATTTTTCGTGCTCATATTGCTCTAGTTTGCGTTTTAAGGTTTCCTGATCGGTAGTAAGTTCCAGCGACCGCCGCCAGCATTTAACCGCTGCGGAGAGCTGATTTAATTTAAGATAGACATCACCCAGGTGTTCGATCACCACAGCGCTATTTTCACGGTTGGCCAGTGATTGTTGAATATACGAGAGGGCCTGTTGGAATTTATCCAGTTTGTAGTAAATCCATCCCACCGTATCGAGATAAGCGCCATTCTCCGGTTTGGCCTCGATGGCTTTCAGCGCCAGTTCCAGGGCGTATTCCAATTTTTCATCCCGCTCGGCCAGGCTGTAGGCATAATTATTCATCAGCAAGTCATTTTCCGGATATAGTTGCAGGGCATGTTCGTAAATACTATCGGATCTGGAAAATAGTTGCATGGTATCATAAATCATGCCCAGGGTGGTTAAGGCCGTCAGGTTGGTCGGGTCCAGTTTAAGTACTTTCTCCAGGGCCAGTGCCGCAGCGGAATTGCGATTCAGGCGATTCAAGGCAAATCCGTAGGAAAGCCAGGCATTTATATTCGTTGAATCTTTATCAATGGCCTTGCTTAGCGGCAGCAGTGCTTCTTCATCCCGGCCCAGCCTGCTCAGGCTGATGCCGTGAAAGGACAACAGATAGGAATTATCAGGCAGGTATTCCAGTGAATGGCGATAATGCTGTTCGGCCCGGGTCAAACTGTCCATGTCGGAAAGCACAAAGCCTTTCAACAGCCAGCCCATAGGATTATGAGCATCTTTATCGATGATGGTTTGAAAATAATTGTCCGCACTCGGATATTTTTTTTCTTCCATATCGGCGCGGCCCAGTAATTCGTAAACCTGCCAGGGCAAGCCCTGCTGGTCAGACACGGGCAACAGCAATTCCCGGGTTTGCTGAAATTGATCTTTATTAAGGTAGGCTTCGGCCAGAATCAGGCGGTAAAATAATATCGTCGGTTCAGCCTGATGCAATGATTGGAAGACATTAAGAATTTTATCCCATTGATTTTTTTTCCGGCAGATCTCATAAATTTCCCGGGCCGGTGGTTCAAATTTAGGAAGATATTTTAAGGATTTTTCATAGGCGCTGACAGCGTCATCCGGTTGATTTTTCAACTCATAAGCTGTACCCACACTGTACCACATGCCCGCATTGGTCGAATCGGTATTCAGATAGGACTGAAACAGCATCAAAGCTTCATCAATCTGCCCGCTCTCCAGGTAGATAGTCGCGGCCCGGCGCACCCAGTCTTCATCCTCACCGTATACTTCGATCATTTTTTCATATTGCCGCGCCATGCCGATTTGATTATTGGTTTTACGATAAAGCAGCAATAACAAGGCCCGGGAATTCTCATCCAGGGGATCAAGGGTAAGCACCAGGTTCAGGTAATAGATTGCTTTTTCATCATCCTTAAGCCGGTAATAACATTCTGCAATCAGACGGGTTGTTTCTGTTTCGCCGGGTTTCTGACCCTGAGATTTTTGCAGATAGCGCAGAGCACTTTCATAACGGCCCAGGGCCATATGGTTTTCGGCGATGCGGTTATAAATTTCGGTGGAGAGGGAATCATAGAGCAGGACCTGGTAAAATTCAATCAGGGCCTGTTCATGGTTATTTTCCAGCTGATAGAATAAACCGGCGGTAAAATGATCGCGGGCTTTTAACAGACGTTCTTTATCTACAGGTGTAACCACATAACCGGTTCGTGGTGCGCTGCACTGTACCACGAGCAATGTGATCAGCAGTATAAAATATCTTATTTTCATGAATTTTTAATTTACTTGGCTTAAATCTTAATAACAAGTGCAAATTTGGAAACTGTCTGTAAAGTTCTTGCATTAATTTTTTAATCTGTTTATTTTTCATACGAAGGTATATATATGACTATATATTAACCAATAAATTAAATGTTCCCTGGACAATGAAGCGTAAACGCAGGTCAAATATCTACGACGATAACCGGAGTTCTATGAAATTTCGACCGGACCGGACAAATTCAAATCCGGCCGCTGCAGGCTCACAAAGGATCAGAATGTTGTTGATAGTCCTGGCAGTGATAATCTGTGCAGGTATTGCCCTCTTTCTCTGGTATATCAGCCAGGATTTGCCCTCTCTTACCAAACTGGAACACATAGATCCTTCTCTGGCTTCTCAGGTATATTCCAGTGATGGTCAGATCATCGATAATTTTCATTATAAGAATCGAACGATCGTACCCTATCATAAATTTCCCGATTATCTGGTGCAGGCTTTATTAGCTACCGAAGACAGACGATTTTACAGTCATTGGGGAGTTGACATCTCCGCCGGTTTCCGGGCGTTACTGGTGAATTTAGCCCATCTGCGTATAGTTCAAGGCAGCAGTACCCTGACCATGCAACTGTCCCGCAATCTTTATTTTGGCTTGGCCAGGACCTGGACCCGCAAGATTAAAGAGATATTAACCGCGATTCAGATTGAACGGACCTATTCCAAGCGTGAAATTGTAGAAATGTATCTGAACGTCAATTTTTTTGGCAGTAATGCTTATGGAATACAA
This sequence comes from Calditrichia bacterium, assembly GCA_963777955.1. Taxonomy (GTDB): domain Bacteria; phylum Calditrichota; class Calditrichia; order JAJRVZ01; family JAJRVZ01; genus CAVZSQ01. The sequence continues at coordinate 87,095 of CAVZSQ010000017.1, read as the reverse complement.
TCCGCGGCTCAAACCTATTTTTCTAAAAATACCGAAGAGCTTACCGTAGAGGAATGCGCGGTGTTGATTGGCTTGCTGCGGGCGCAAAGCGCTTATAATCCCATAAATAATCCACAACGGGGCCTGCAACGACGGAATATTGTTTTACATGCCATGATTAAAGAAGGGTATCTGACCAGAGCTGAATATGATTCATTAAAACAAATACCCCTGCGGCTCAAACCCGCTTCTGAGACGAAGAAAATAGCTCCTTATTTCACTGAATACATCCGGGTACAGATGAACCAATTACAGGATTCACTGCAGGTCAATGTGTATGAGGATGGATTGCGGATTTATACTACGCTGGATACCCGCATTCAACGCTATATGAATATGGCGGTACAGACAATTATGCCTGAATTCCAGAAACGGGTCCGTTATAAATCTTCCTTGCAACAACGTCTGCATAGCAGATCAGATTCGACCATAACTGATTCATTGTTCAATGAATTAACCACGGTACAGATTGCTTTTATCTGTCTCGATCCGCACAGCGGTCATATCCTGGCTATGATCGGCGGCAGGGATTTTGACAAATACAAATACAATCGCGCCATACAGGCTCCGCGCCAGCCCGGCTCAGCCTTTAAGCCTTTTGTTTTTACTGCCGCCATAGACAATGGCTACTCCCCGGCGGATGAATTCCTGAATCAACCCTTTGTGCTGATCAATGATGATGGAACCCGCTGGACACCTCATAATTATGAGAATGACGTTTCAGGTTTAATGACACTGCGCGAAGCATTAGCCGGTTCAAAAAATCTGGTGACCATCCGTCTGATTCAGGAAATTGGACCGTCGCTGGTGGTTGATTATGCCAAAAGAATGGGTATTAAAACCAACCTAAGGGCGGTACCGTCACTGGCACTGGGATCTTCGGAAGTTTATCTGCTTGATATGGTTTCGGCCTTCAGCGTTTTTTCCGATAATGGGATATATTTTAATCCCATTTCGATTACCAGGATTGAGGATAAAACCGGTAATGTAATATACCAAAACCGCTCACCTGGGCGGGAAGTACTACGTCCTGAAACAGCCTATATAATGAATAATCTGCTGCAAGGAGTAGTGAACTACGGCACCGGTTATTCTTTAAGAAGAGATTATCAGTTGACTATGCCTGTCGGCGGTAAAACAGGTACCACCAATGAGTATACTGATGCCTGGTTTGTCGGATTTACCCCCCAACTTTCGGCCGGAGTGTGGGTTGGATTCGATGATCCTCAATTATCGCTGGGGAGGGGCGAAACAGGCTCTTTAGCAGCTTTGCCCTTCTGGGGACAATTCATGCAAACGGTATATGATTCGTTGCAATTTCCTGCAGCCCAATTTGAGGTTGCCCCGAATGTGGTACACCTTAAAATTTGTAAAGAAACAAAAAAGTTAGCTACCCCTCTTTGCCCACAGACTATCGATGAAATGTTTATTATGAAATATGCACCCACTGAAGAATGTGATGTCCATACAGGGAAACAATCGCCCACCAGAGAAAGAAAAAGACAATTTTAGCAGTGAAAACCTCCGCTCCGGCTGGTTATTTTAACCAGGATTCCGGATTCTCGGTTTGTTGATTGACAAATACGGCAAAGTGTAACATTGATCCTTCCAAGGAACCGGAATCACCCACCGAGGCGATTACAGAACCAGAATCTACCAGACGGTCTTGCTCCACATAGATTTCATCAAGATGCGAGTAAACAGAATAGTAACCGTCGCCATGATCAACAATAATAGTATTACCGTAGCCCGAGAGATAAGTGATCATGCTGACGATACCGGTATAAATAGCCCGTACCTCCGTACCGGTTTTGGCCTGTATATCGATACCGGTATTATTTACGGTGGTTTTGAGTTTAAAATCACGTTGCCGGCCGTAGGCATGCAGAATTTTGCCTTTTACCGGCCAGGGAAATTTTCCTTTGTTCAGCTGCAAAATTCCGCGGATTTAATTTGGCATAATCACTGCTGCCGGCCGCCAGGCCTTCCCGTTCCCGCACATTACGTTGTCTTTCCAACGTGGCAATAATACTTTGTAATTTTTCATATTCCTGCTGAGCCTCGCGCAAGCGCTGCTGCAGATTGGTACCGGTCCATTTTAACCGGGTTATTAAATTTCTTTTTTCTTCTTTCTTGGCCAGGTAATTTTTTTGTTGCACTTCTTTTTCCTTCAAGGTCAGATTTAACTGGCGCAGGTCAGAGCTCAGGGTTTCTTCAAGTTGATTGATCCGGATAATTTGAGCGGAAATCGTACGCACCTGAATCTTTTCCTGGGTAGTAATAATTTGCAGGTATTTGTAGCGAACCATTAGCTGGTTGAAAGAAGAGGCGGTCAGTAATATCTCCAGATCTTTTAATTTTCCATGTTTATAATTATATAGCGTCTGTCTGGCATAATCGTCCCTGATTTGCTGCAATTTATTTTTTCTTTCCTGCAGCTGTCTCTGGTTTTCATCAATCTTCCGCCGTAGTAAAGTCGCTTCTTTAATAAGTAAGAGGCGGGATTTATTGAGTAATGCTAATTCCCGCTCAATGATCCTGATCTGATCCAGGGCAGAACTGGATTTAATTTCAGTTTTGGTAATCTCTTTTTTTAGCGATTGGATTTCATTTTTAATCTGTTCCAGGGCCCGGCGATTGTTCAGGATATCATCCCCGACCGGATTTTGTCCGGAAATTACCAGCGGGAAAAACAGCAATATAATATATATAATGATCATAGCGCCAGTTGCAGCGAGGTTGCCTGAGACAGTCCTAAGGTGTTGTGCAGCATAACCGTATAATCAAATTTTAATCTTTTTAAGGTCAATCCCAAACCCATAGAACAGGTGTTACTTTTGTCTTCCAGGCCAAAGCGCAGAGTTAATGCCGTTTTGAGTTTAACCAAAACTCCGGCCCGGTAGTCCTGTTCATATTTTACATCGCGAAACAAATCACAGCAGAAGATTATCTTCTGTTGCAGATCATAACACCAGCCCAGTACAAAAACCTGCGGCAGTTTTTCGTTTATAATGCTGAATTTAGGTTGATTCAGATTGGTTATCAATACTCCCATGGTAAATCGGTCACTCAGCGGGTAAGCAAAACCCAGATTGATCCCGGCGCTGAGTGCAGTAGAATAGGAAACAATGTTCAAATAATAGAGATTCAGGCTGATACCCATTCTCAATTTCTGTTGATAAGTATAGGAACTACCCAGAGCCAGGTGCATTTCGCGGTAAATCCTGTCCCCGAGGTGAATGCAACAAATTGCGAAGGGAACACTCCGGACGGGGTATTGCAACAGAACACTGGTCTGATTTGGGGATGATAATCCATAAAATGACCGGTAACCCAACTCGATCAGGGGCTTTCGCTCTGCGCTGATATAGGCGGGATTATAATAAACAGCATAAGCACCGTAGCGGTAAGCGACCATAGCATTGCCAAGTGCCAGTGGTTCAGCCCCGACTCCGATGAAATCAAAAGCTGCCGGACAGGTGCTCGATAATAACAGAGTAAAGTAATAGAGAAAGCCGAGGTGAAAACCGGGGCATTTATTTTTGAACCGATGCATGAAAACATCGGGTCAATTTTCATGCCAAATTATTTATAAGGAGCACTTAAAATTTTTCATCATATTTTGTCCACAATTCTTCCCCCAATTTCCAGGCCCGTTGCACCACTTTATCGCCCCATTCCCGGGCATAACTGGTCAGGTAAGTTTTGGCCCGGTCGGGTTTTTGCTGGTAAAGCAGCAGCGCCTGCGCTTCAATCCGTGGTTGCTGTACAAATAGTTCTTGTTGCCAGGGCTGCCAGACTTTGCTGACGTCATGGCGCATATCCCCCCAGCGCTGAGCAGCCAGCGTACCTAAATGATTAAAGGCCCACCAGGCCGAATCGCGGGTGAAACCTTTAACCCGGGCGGGTGTTTTGTAAGAACTGGAAACATCCTTAATGCTGCAGTACAACGGAATATAAATTGAAGTAGCCACATTATCCCAGGCCAGCCAGACTACACCACCGATCGGATCGGGCAGCCAACTGCGCGACTGGGTGATGGTAGCATACATCGTGTACCAGCGGGCAATGGTCCGCTCGCCCAGCCAGCCCCAACCACCGTTAATCCGGAAAAGTTTATTCATATCATAAGGCATAAAAGGATTAGCCAGGGGTGAAATCTCGGTTTGACCTTTGTCATTAATCCAGGTAAGGTCCTTAATAAAATTATAGTCTGTTCCTTCATAATAATCCTGAAAGATCCTGACCAGTTTTGGCAAGGTGATCAGGGAATCTGGTTTGACCGAAAAGGGAAAATTTTCGGCATTGGCATCCAATTTCAGGGAGGGGGCAGCCAGTGACAGAACCCGCCATTCCCGGCGTCGCGCGGCGAAAGAGGTCCGGCCCTGCGGGTCATAAGCATAACAAAATTCAAAGGGACCTCCGGCCGGATTCCACCAGCCGCTGTCCTGGGCAACCTGGAAAATATTTGCGGAGGCCATGAAATAATCGGGCTTTTCCAAACTGATCTGCCTGATGCGGCTGGCATTGGCATTGACGGAGATGTGATCGTCGGGTACCCGCTGGGCGGCCCAAATGGCCCCGGCCCGTTCCGGGCCGCAGCCGACGATTTCCAGATGCCAGACCTCATTTTTATCAGCGATCGTCAAGCATTCCCCTTCGTCACTCCAGCCATATTGGCGGGTTAATTGATCGGCCAGCTCAATAGCCTCTCTGGCGGTACTGCAGCGTTCGATCATCAGGCGGACCAGTTGTTGACAATCAATCAGGCCTTTAGGTGATTGCAGGGAAGAACGGCCGCCGAAGGTGGATTCACCGATGGCCAGTTGTTGATCGTTCATACAAGGATAGGCGGTATTAATATAGCCGAAGGTTTGCGGCGGTTGTTCAATGCGGCCGCTGGGAACATATTTATAGGCCGGCATGGCCAGCGAATCATCATTCGTTCGTTTGAGCAGTGTTTGCCAGGTTCCTGTTTTATATGTCCGGGCCGGCACTATATTCAGGCTTCCCTCGGTGCGATGGCTGTCGCAGGTGTGTGAAGTTATCACCGAGCCATCGGCCGTAGCCTGTTTGCCGACTGTTATGGAGGTGCATCCATCCGGGCGTCCGCCCACCCAGTCGGGTCGGTTTTTATCGGACATTGATTGGGCAGCGGCCATTGGCAGGAAAAGCAGTGCCAGTGGCAGGGAACTCAGAAAAAGTATAGCCAGAGTAGTTCTGCTGGAAAGTTTCATTGATCACCCCGTCTTTGAGTTGCTGATTGCACAGAATTTTTTTGTGGCTGAATGTACTCTATTTTACTGAAATATAAAATTGTTATGGACTATAAACTCAACGTATAATTCGCGGGAAATTAATCCCGGATTATCAGCGAAATTTTTTCCTTCATTTTCCGGAAATGTGAGCCCTGCCAGTAAATCTTCTTACAATTTGAACAGCGGAAGAATTCCTGATAATAACTTAGAACACCTTCGGGTAACGGGGGTACTATTTTAGTTTTATTTATTTTTTTAATAAGACCGTTACAAGCCAGACAGCGGACGAATGGTTTGATGCCGGACTTCAGATCGAAACGCCGGACGATTTCAATCACCTGTTCCAATGGAGTTGTCGAACGGAGCCAGTAACCGTGAGTAACTATTTTCGCTTTTAACAAATCTTGATCGCGGGTGAGTATGGTCCTCCTTTCTTTTAAGGAGATAGCTCGTATTTCGTCATCGTTATAGTCTTTGTGGTAGAGAGCATCAAAACCCAGCATGCGCAGCAAGCGGGCCAGTTTCCCCAGGTGCACATCCAGAATAAATTTTAAGCGCAGCAGCTGCCGCTGTTGCCTTAGAGGTGCCGGACGAAGTTTTAGCAGCGGGGTGATATCCAGGCTTTCAAATAGCGGATAAACCGAAACATGGTCGGCCGGTTGTAAATGGTAATCAAAGCGAACTGATTTACCATTGACCAGAATCAGGTCGACTTCAGTGTGGGGCACGCCGAGTGCTTCTATCGCGTCTTTAATGGCGGGTTTTCCCCGGAATGCATAAGTAAAAGTTTTCTTCTTTCTGACTTCGGGCAGGAAATCGTTTAATTCTTCATAGAATCTGAACTCTGCTTCTTTTGGTCCTGACAATCCAGCCATCAGCAACTCTGTTAGATACGTTTTTCCAGGCCATGACCATGAATGCCGAGTTCCCGTTGTCTTAGTAACCAGGCAAAGGTCAGGCCGATGAAACCCAGCGTAGAAAAAATTATCATTCCCGCGGTATAATCCCCGCTCAGATCGTTGCTCCAGCCAATCAGCAGATTAAATCCAGCCAGGCCGATATTCTGGATCATCGTCATTAAACCATAGGCGGTACCGAGTCTTGATTCTTCGACAATATAGGCTACAGATGGCCACATTACAGCGGGAATCAATGAAAAAGAAATTCCCATGACCAGCATCGGTATTACCAGGTTGGGGAAATAAGTGAATAAGATTTTAATCATGTTCATAAAATAGACCAGGTTGGCATAAACGGCGCTCCCGAGTGAGAGTGGTTCAGTGCTGCTTAAGGAGGTGGCCAGTAATTCCGGGGGGATTGTGGGATTTACGATGACATAATTCAATATTAAATATACCGGCATAATCATGATGGATCCAACCATCATCAGGGTGGCCCGTTTGCCGATTTTATCGGTTAATAATCCGAACAGCGGAGTCAGGATCATTGCCGACAGAGTCAGCAGGCTGGACAAAAATCCACCCATGGATCGGGCGAAATCTTCGGGGATGGTGACAAAATGTTTCTGGATAAAAAATTTAACCGCGAAAGTCTGAAATGGAAAAATACCGGAATAAAAGGTCACGCATAACAAAGTGATCAGCCAGAAAGAGAGATTGAATTTTAGAGCGGAGCGCAGGTCGATTTTATCCTGGGGCTTTTTTATTTTCTGCTGATATTTTCTGCTGCTTTGATAGTCAAGCAGAACATAAATAATAACCGCGATAACAGAAATGATCGCCGTGACCACACTGATAAACAGGGGTCCCTGCCAGGTCTGATAATAAGCCCGGGCCCAGGTAGGGGAATTGAGCGCGGCAAATGATCCCAGGCGGGCGACCGTAAGGTTTAAACCGAAGGCAAAAGAAAGTTCTTTGCCTTTGAACCAATTGGCAATCACAGTGGTAATTGCCACGATTAAAGATTCCGCACCCAGACCAAATATTAATCTGCCGGTAATCATAACCGATAACTGGGCAGAGGCAGAGGTCACGACAGCGCCGATCAGGCATAAAGAAGAAAAAAGCAGAGTGGATCTTCTGGTACCGAGGCGGTCGATGATTAAACCGCCGATCAGAACCATAAAAATATTCGGTATGCTGTAAATCGCATTCAGTGTGCCGATATTGGCATCGGAGAAATTTAACTGTTTGAGCAGTAAATCCGCCAGAGGGCTGATACTATCATAGACATAATAGTTTCCGAACATGGCCAGGCTGACAAAAAATAAAATTACCCAGCGGAACAGGGCCGGTCTTTCTTTAGGCTGATCATTCATAACGAAACCTTTCTTAAACTGATAGCTGCTAACAGGAATTTAGTGCCATGCTAAATCGTTTTGATCACAAATTCGGCAATGATTTAATCTTACGAAATAATATTTTAATTGTGAAATAGTAAAATAAGTCTTAGATTTTTGTTTGACTAGGCAGAGTACACGGACGTTGACTGAACATTATGCAATCGTGATAATGGTCACATCATTTGTGGTGCTATTTTTGCAGATTTAAAATCAGAAACTAATTTTAAGCGATTCAGATTAATAAGTTATTGAGCTAACTCAGCAGGATCATGGGAGATCAGAGAGCATTCGATCGGATTCACATTCCAGGGGCCCTGGTCATATTCAGAAAAAGAAACAAGCTTGGTTTTTTTGAGCGATTTTCTAAGCCTATGGAGTTATATAACATCACTAAAAGCGGCATTTGTTTCAGATCGGATAGAAGATTAAACCGTGGCGAACCGTTATGTGTTGATATTCTTATACCTGGTGAAAAAATAATACGTTTGTTGGGTAGTGTGAAGTGGACAGATGAGAAAGCACCAGTCCGCGATTGTATGATCGGTGCGCAGTTCAGTGCCTTCGGCAAAGGACGAAATTATAATTCCATCCGCAGCCTGGAGCGTTTAAGAGAAATTCAGACTAAGTACAGCTCACAATAGAAAAATCCTACTCAAGATAAAATCCTGCCAAACCGCTTGTAAAGAGGCTTTCATTAGTCGAATGTCTGCATTTCTGCTGCTGATGCGGGAATTAGCGATTCTGCTTTATTAAGGCTTTTATAATATACTGATATTTAACGAGTTAAGGTGCTTAAAAATAATTGAAATATTTTCTGGTGACATATTAAAAATTTAGTATATTTGGTTGATTTGTTTGAGGGTGGGAATATAATAATTTTCACTTTTGTTACATAATTTGTCACAAAACTAAACAATTATTTACATACTTCTCATAAATATTTTTTTTATATTAAGGGGGTAATTTTTCTATGGCTACCAAGTCTACGATTATGGATTTGTTTGCTGCAGATAGCAAGGAAAAGGTGACCACCCGGGGGAAATCGTCAGCGCAGAAGGCTAATTCAGCCATGGAAAAATATCTTGAAAAGGGCTTGAGCCTGCGGCGATTGTATACCCAGAAGAATATTAATCCCCTCGATACGATTGAATATGAACGGCGGACTTCGCGGATCACGGAACCGACGGGTGAAGTAGTATTTGAATTGAAAAACATCGAAGTCCCTAAAACCTGGTCGCAGTTAGCCACCGATATTTTAGCTTCAAAATACTGCCGGCGCGCCGGTGTTCCCGAAACCGGTTACGAAATGTCGGCCAGACAAGTGGTCCATAGAATCGTACATACTATCCGGGAGTATGGCGAAGAGCAAAATTATTTTGCTGCAACAGATGATGCGGATATTTTTGAAGCGGAACTTTCTTACATACTGATTAACCAGCATGGAGCCTTCAATTCACCGGTCTGGTTCAATGTGGGTTTGTTTCATCAGTACGGTATCAAAGGCAACGGCGGAAATTATTACTGGGATCCGGACACTAATACCATTCAGGAAACAAAAGACTCCTTTTCACATCCGCAGGGATCTGCATGTTTCATCAACTCGGTGGATGATGATTTAATTTCCATTTTTGATCTGGTCAAGACCGAAGCCAAATTATTTAAGTTCGGTTCCGGTACGGGCACCAATTTTTCCGTACTGCGCAGTAAGGATGAAAAACTGAGCGGCGGCGGAACTTCTTCCGGCCTGATCTCCTTTTTAGAAGTTTTAGATAAAGGAGCAGCTGCCACCAAATCAGGAGGCACCACACGTCGTGCTGCCAAAATGGTGATTTTAAATGTTGACCATCCGGAGATAATAGATTTTATCCGCTGGAAAGTTCGCGAAGAAGATAAAGCCAAAATACTGATCAAATCCGGTTTCCCGGCCGATTTTAATGGCGAGGCCTACCGGACAGTTTCAGGACAGAATTCAAATAACTCCGTACGGGTATTTGATCAATTCCTGCGGGCGGTTGAAAATAATAATACCTGGGAAACGCACTATCGCATGAATGGCCAGGTGGCTAATAGCTATAAAGCTTCCGAATTGATGGATGAAATATGCAAAGCAGCCTGGGCTACCGCTGATCCCGGATTACAATTTCATGATACCATTAATCGCTGGCACACCTGTTCCACTACCGCTCAGATCAATGCCTCGAATCCGTGTTCCGAGTACATGTTCCTGGATAATACGGCCTGTAACCTGGCTTCGGCCAATCTGATCAAATATCAGGACGAGGATGGTACTTTTGATGTGGAAGGATTCAGGCACACCTGCCGGATGTTGTTTATTGCCCAGGAAATCCTGGTTGATCTTTCTTCCTATCCGACTGAACGGATTGCTCAGAATAGTCATGATTATCGACCCCTGGGTTTGGGCTATGCCAATCTTGGTACCTTATTAATGGTGCAGGGCATTCCCTACGATAGCGCGCAGGGACGGGCTCAGGCGGCTGCGATTACAGCGATTATGACCGGTCAGGCCTACCATGTTTCCTCCGAAATAGCCAAAGTAAAAGGGGCCTTCAACGGATTTTCCCTTAATCGCGAATCCATGCTGCAGGTGATGCTGAAACACCGCCAGTCCCTGGAAGCGGTTGATCGTAAAACCTGCCCTGAATATTTGCTGGCTGCCGCGGTTGAGGATTGGGATAAAGCAATTGAATCCGGTAAATCATTCGGCTACCGGAACGCCCAGGCCACCGTGCTGGCTCCCACCGGGACAATTGGTTTGTTGATGGATTGTGATACAACCGGCGTCGAACCGGATTTTGCCCTGGTCAAATGGAAAAAATTAGCAGGTGGGGGTTACTTTAAAATCATCAATCAATCGTTACCCCGGGCCCTGAAGAATCTTGGTTATAATAATGACGAGATCCTGGATATCATATCTTATGTACTGGGTCATGATTCACTGGACCAGGCGCCTTATTTGAATCCGGAGGCGCTGAAAAAACTCGGTTATACTGAAAAGCAAATCCTGGAAGCGCAATCTGATGTCGAGCGAACCCGTTCCCTCAATGACTTTACCCGGCACGTTAATCCTGCTGAATTAAAGAAGAAAGGTCTGCAGGAGGAGCAAATAAAACAGAGCCTGATCTATATTAATGGAACGGAAACTATTGAAGGTGCTCCCCATTTAGATCCGCTGCACTACGCCATCTTTGATACGGCTAACAAATGCGGTAACGGCCGTCGTTATATTGAAGCGATGGGGCATGTGCGGATGATGGCCGCTGTTCAGCCTTTCTTATCAGGAGCGATTTCCAAGACCGTAAATATGCCCAAGGATAGTTCCGTCGATGATATTCGCCGGATATACATGGAATCGTGGAAGATGGGTTTGAAAGCCATCGCCATTTACCGTGATGGTTCCAAGGGTTCGCAGCCGCTCAGTACCGGTGCACTGGAAAACGATGAAAAAGAAGAGGAAATGGCGGCTAAAACCGAGGCGCTGATCCGGGAGGCTTTGAAAAATGTTATTCCCCGCGGTGATAAAATCAGCCTGCCCAGTAAAAGAAAAGGTTTCAATTATGCGGCCAATATCGGCGGGCAGAAAATATTTTTCAGAACCGGCGAATACGAAAATAAGGAACTCGGAGAAATCTTTATCGACATGTTCAAAGCAGGCGCATCATACAAAAGCCTGTTGAACTGTTTCGCCGTCGCTGTCAGCCTGGGCTTGCAGTACGGCGTACCTCTGGAGAAATTTGTAGAAAAGTTCATTTATACCCGTTTTGATCCTTCCGGTTTTACCGATCATCCCAGTGTACGCAATGCGACCTCGGTGCTTGACTTTATATTCCGTATTCTGGCCATTGATTATCTGGGACGCAGTGATCTGGCCCAGATGCCCCCTACTGCTGCCGATGATACCGCATATGATGTGGCCAAGGATATTGAAGAACGTGCTGAAATAACCAAGATCCATACCAAGGGACAGCCGGAACTGGATAATTTCCTGGCTGATTTGGACAGCGACGCTCCGCCCTGCGATATCTGCGGGCATATCACGGTCCGTAACGGCGCCTGTTATCGCTGTTTGAATTGTGGTAATTCGATGGGTTGTTCCTGAGCGAAGCAAATCAATTTATTCCGGCCATAAAATCTTTTCCGCAATAGTCCGGCGGACTTCTCTACCGCTGATATTTTCAACCAGGGTCAGAGCAAAGTCGATGGCAGTACCAACCCCCCGGCTGGTAATAATGTTTTTGTCACATACAACTTTATCCTCAGAATAATTGACCGAGATTAAATTCTGACGTTCGGCAGGATAACTGGTGACACTTTTCCCGGCTAAAATCCCCGCGGCCTGCAAAACAGTCGGTGCCGCACATATTGCCGCCACAACTTTGTTCTGTCTGTAAAAATCGGTTGTTAGTTGCAGTACCCGGGCATCGTTCTTAAGATTTTTAGTGCCGGGTTGACCGCCGGGTAAAACCAGGTGACTATAATCCTGCTGATCAATTTCAGCCAGGACAGTATCGCATTTTATCAGCAGGTTATGAGCGCCGGTTATGAGTTCACTGTCCAGACCCGCTACCGTAGTTTCGATACCGGCACGACGCAAAATGTCAATCGCCGTGATAGCCTCTATTTCTTCGAAGCCGGTAGCTAAAATTACCAATACCTTGTTCATCATGAACTCCCCTTTAAAAATCCTTAATTACGATACTTGAAATCTAAGCTCAGGCAGTATTTTCCAAATTCTTATCTTCTTCTTCAGCAGGCCAGGAATTCAAAATACTTTCCATCAGATCTTTGTAGGTCACCTTTCCCCCGGCAGAAAATTTACTTAAATATGAACTTTGATAGAGTCCTTCCAGTACAAATTCCTTTACCACGGCAAGGTCCAGTTCGTTTTTAATACTATCCTTTGGAAAATATTTTCTGATTAGTTTCTGCAAAGGGACCAGGGGTTGCAGGGATGCGATATATTCGTCATCCGTACCACTGCCATCGACGCAGACCAGCTGGCCTTTATTGAACCAGGCGACAATCTCATCCAGATCGGGATTTGATTTATTTTTTTTATTTTTAACTGTCTCTTTGAGCACCGGAAAATAATTTTCAAATATTCTTTTAATAGCCTGACCGATCAGGATTTTGGCAACGTTGGTTATCCCTTCCTGCTCTCCCTCATAGACCAGTTCGATTTTGCCGGTGATGCCGGCAGGTAAGGCCTGAAAATCGGCAATTCGCAGACTGCGGCTGGGGATTTGATTAAAATTAGATCGTCGCTCGGCATTTCCAATCAGGAGTTCCAGACAGGAGATTGGCAGCCGGGCACTTACACCGGACTTTTGGTCGATCAGTTCATTGCTGCGGGCTTCGCGGGCAATGGATTCGACAATTTCACGGAAAAAATAGGGAATATGAATTTCTTTCATCTCAGCGCGGTCCTGCCGCCAGGCTTCCTGTTGTGTAATCCGGATGCCATCTTCCAGAGTAAGGGGATAATGTGTTATAATCTGTGAATCGATACGGTCTTTTAAGGGCGTGATGATATTACCACGATTGGTGTAATCTTCCGGATTTGCCGAGAAAGCAATAAGTATATCCAATGGAATTCTGATTGGATAACCACGAATTTGCAAATCACGCTCTTCCAGAATGTTCAGCAGTCCCACCTGTATTCGTGGCTGTAAATCGGGCAACTCATTGATCACGAAGATACCGCGGTTAGTTCGGGGGATAATGCCATAGTGGATCACACCTTCATGTGAGTATTCCAGACGCTGGGTAGCAGCTTTAATCGGATCAATATCGCCGATCAAATCGGCAATGGAAACATCCGGAGTAGCTAATTTTTCATTATATCTGTTCTCGCGGGGGATCCATTCAACAGGTGATTCATCGCCGTATTGCTTGATCATATTTTTACCATAATATGTAATCGGCTGGTAAGGATTATCGTTTAATTCACTGCCGGCCAGAATTGGTATAAATGGATCAAGCAGACCGGTTAAGTTTCTCAGTATTCGGGTTTTGGCCTGTCCGCGCAATCCTAAAAGTATAAAATCATGCCTGGACAAGATGGCATTGTATAATTCCGGGATTACGGTGCTTTCGTAGCCAACAATACCACTAAAAATATTTTCCCGCTTATTAATTGCTATCAGCAGATTCTGTCTTAACTCTTCTTTTACGGGACGTATTTGATACCCGCTGCGGCGAAGTTCACCCAGATTTTTTATATTTGTGATTTCCATATGCAGCCTCATTATGAACGAACTATCTTTTTTCTGTTTTTTATAAAATCGATGAAAATATAATCACTGAGATTTTTTAAGCTGGCAAAATAGGCACGCCCTTTACAGGCGCTGGACAGGTCTTTTATAAAATTCTGCAAATAAGGATCCCGCGAAACCATAAAGGTGGTTATTTCTATTTTTTCTTTGCGGCATTGAACTGCTTCACGTATGGTTTGATTAATTATTTTTAAATCCAGGCCATAAGGATTTTTATATAATCTTGTCCCCTCCCGGATGCAGGAAGGTTTACCATCGGTTATCATAAATATTTGTTTATTGTCATGCTTTTTCTTGCCTAAAATCCGGCGAGCCAACTGTAAGGCGGCCTTGGTATTGGTGTGATAAGGGCCAACGGCCAAATTCAGTATTTCGGAAATCTTTATCTCAATTGCATCATCACCAAAAGCTACAATATGCAGACTATCTTTATGATATTGTTTCATGATATATTCAGCTAAAGCCAGAGCCGCATTTTTAGCCGGGGTGATACGGTCTTCACCATATAGAATCATACTGTGGCTGATATCGATCAGCAGAACTGTGGCACAATTAGCCAGGTGTTCGGATTCAAAGACCTCCAGATCACCTTCGGTTAATTGAAAATGGTCAAGACCGTTGCGCTTGATGGCATTATTGATACTCCGTACGGGTTCGATTTTATCGATAGAATCGCCGAAGTTAAAATTTCTGGTTTCCGGCAGCGGCTCCTGTCCACTTCCGGCCAAGGGTGTAGTGTGCTGACCCAATCCTTTTTTCTTTAAATTGGTGAAGATGTCATTGAAAGCGGACTGTCGGATATATTGATTGCCTTTGTTACTCAGCGTATAGTACTGATCCCTTTGTTCAATTAAACCCTGATCTTTCAGTTGCTTGATGAAAGTATCCAGATTCCGGGTAAACTGGTAACGATTATTCAATAAGGTCATCCAGTTCAGGGCTTCGTTCACATCACCATTGCTTTGCAGTAAGATCGTCCGGAACAGGGTATGTAGCTGTGCCATGGTATCTGCCTGAACATTTTTCTGTGCGAGCCACTGCGTATAGTATGTATATCGGTACATCATGATATTTTATGCTGGTTTATTAAAAGGAACGAATAACACCGGCGCAGAATTCCAGATATTGCCAGCTTCGCTCCGGCCGAGAAAAAATTGTTTTTCCATCATTACTGTTGCATCTCAATATGGTTAATTTTAGCTTAAATTCAAAGTATCATCAGTTTTAAGATAGATATGGGTCAAACTTATTTTATATCCGATGTCCACCTGGGAACCCTTGCTGCGGAGAAGGAGCGAAAACAGCTGGATTATTTCCTGTCGTTTTTACGCAGCCTGGCAACAGACACCGAACGTATCTTTTTTATCGGTGATCTGTTTGATTTCTGGTTTGAATATAAATACGTAATTCCCAAAAAATATTTTTCGGTTTTATACCAGCTGGCCCGTTTAAGGGAAAAAAATGTTGAACTGCATTATCTGCCCGGCAATCATGATTTTTGGCTGGGTGAGTTTTTCAGCAAGGAATTAGGTATCACTTGCTATCCAAACGATTGGAGCGGAGAAATAGCCGGAAAAAAATTTTATCTTTTTCATGGCGATGGAATTGCCAAAAAGGATGCCGG
The DNA here is from genome assembly GCA_963777955.1 of Calditrichia bacterium. GTDB lineage: Bacteria > Calditrichota > Calditrichia > JAJRVZ01 > JAJRVZ01 > CAVZSQ01. The sequence continues at coordinate 71,579 of CAVZSQ010000017.1, read as the reverse complement.
GTACAGATTATTGAAAAAAGTTTTACGGAAAAATATCAATCTAAAATTGTTCCGTCTGCTCCATCCCGATCTGGGCATTCCACTGGCCCGCTTTGTTTCAGGTTCCAGCCGCTATTATACCGATCAGATAAAATTGGACAGCGAACAGGATTATATCGAATATGCCACTGCCAAATTTCAACAGGGTTTTGATTATGTAATCATGGGTCATCAGCATCGACCTAAAACCTACGAAACAGGCCGGCATAAGTATATTAATTTAGGTGACTGGCTGATCCATTACAGTTATGCCTGTTTTGACGGCAGCCAGTTGCTGCTGAAATATTATAGCCAAACGGAAAAATAAAATCGAATAAACAGTACTCCCGGATAACATAAATTAATATCTAAATTTTGTCCTTGTATATATTGATTTGATTGAGGATTCAGTCCTCCTAAATAAAATAGCTTTAGATATATAATTCATGGTACAGAATCATATCGCCCGTTTTATGACAGTTAATAATACCTCGTTGCCCCATGAGCTCAGGGTAAAAGGGTCACGATTTATCGGTCAGGTTTTTCACCTCGAAGCAAAGCCGGAATTCGATGCCATATACCGGCAATTTCAGAAGAACTATGTTAAAGCAACTCATTATTGTTATGCCTACCGCCTGACCTCCAACCTTTATCATTACTATGATGATGGCGAACCGGGTGGTACAGCCGGAAAACCGATTTATCATGTGCTGGCCGAACAGAATCTTTACCAGATTCTGCTGATTGTGGCCAGATATTTTGGGGGTACAAAACTTGGCCGGAACGGCCTGGTGCGGGCCTATACGCAATCGGCACAGGAAACGCTGCAAAAAGTCCGGATAGTTCCCCGGATATTCTATAAGAATTTTAAGTTTCAATTACCCTATGTGTCAGTCCAGGATCTTACCTATCTGGTAAAAAAATACGAGGGTGTAATCAGCCAGACCGACTATCTGGATCAGGTCAGGATGCAGGCCCAAATACCGGAGGATCAATCAGCTGATTTCATAGCTGAATTAAACCTGCTGGCAAAAAAAGAACCATTTATTTATGAATTAACTGATCTGAAAGCATAATACTGCCATGCTGGAATTAAGAAATGTAAGTAAAGTTCTCGATCACCAAGCGCTGGTGCAAAATATTTCTTTAGCGGTAACAGCGGGAGAGATACTGGGCCTATCAGCACCTTCGGCCGAGGGCAAAACGACAATTATCAGGCTGGCGGTTACTGTTTACCGCGCTGATCAGGGAGAGATAATTTATAACAATAAAAAGGTCAAAAAGCTGGCTGGTAAAAATTTTGGTTACATTCCTCAAATAAGGGGTATCTATCGACGGGCCCGGGTAATCAACTATTTACTCTACCAGGGGGCTCTGAATCAACTGCGCGGTTCACAAGCCCGCGAAACGGCTTTACGCTGTCTGGATAAATATGAACTGGCCGACCAGGTCAACAGACGAATGGGAGAATTGAGTTCAGAGCAGCAGGAAAAAATCCTGATCATGGGTGCTATTTTGCATGAACCGGATATTCTGGTGGTGGATGAACCCTTCGCCGGATTTTCCAGGCAGAATGAAAGCCTGGTCCGATCCCTGCTTATTGAATTTAAACAAAAGAATAAACTGGTACTGCTGGCCACCCGTTCTCTGGATAAAGCGGAGGATATCTGCGACCGCGTCTGCCTGCTCAGTGCCGGAAAATTGATTTTGAACATGACCTTGCCGGAAATCAGGCTAAAGGTCAGAGATAATATCTACTATCTGGAAACCCCCGATGATCTTGCTTTTCTGAAAGCGATCAAAGAAGTACAGTTCAAAGCAGAAGAGCAAGGCCACTACAAAATTACTATAAAAGATAAATCATTTGACGCACGCAAGCTGCTGGCTGTTTTGAATAAAAATATTGAAGTCATAAAATTTGAGCGATTTCGACCGGGTTTAATCTACATCTATCCCCGTCTGGTTAAAAATCTGCAGAGATCTAAAAAGTGATACGCCTTATTAAAAACATTTATCATATTGCCGCCTGGGAATTCACTGCCCGAATCAGGAGCCGGTCTTTTCTTTTTTTGACTCTGCTTTTACCGTTGCTGGTGTTCATCCTGTTTGCATTACTGCTGCAATTAAAAGATAATGCAAATAAGGATGCTATCAAATTAATCGGGCTGGTTAATTTAAACGAAGTTCAGCTATTTGGACAAATCCAGAATCATGTCAACCAGAATTATATCCTGGACAGTGGTTCCCCGGTTTATATCTTTATGCCGGTTTCCCTGAATCAATCAACGTTGTATCTGCAAATCAACCGGGAGTATCAGGCCGTACGTACCCGCAAAGATTCAATCACGCAGGTTTATGATCAAATTGTGGCCACCCGCAATGAGTATTATACCAGTCCCCATATCCGCGACAAAGAATATTTGCTGGAAAAAACGTATCAGGACCTCATCGATATCCGTAATTCGAAAATTCTGATTGAAAAAGAATTCGCTGCCCGGGAGGCCAGGGTTAACCGGGTTCAACTTGAAGAATCAAAAAGAATAGCGGATTCATTATTGCTGGAAGACAAAATCGATGCTTATATTGTTATTCCCGCGGAGTTTGAACTCGAGCCAAATCTGCAATATTATTCAAAGCACACTGACGATCTATGGTCAGCACAACAAATTCAAAAAATCATCACAGAAGTAGTTATTAAAACAAAAATAGTTGAAGCGGGATTAGAAGTAAGTCTTGTTGAACAATGGTTAAAACCGGTACACCTGGAAAAATTTCTGAATACAAAGCAATTTCTTAAGCAGGACGCCTTTCTGCAATTTTATGTGATCAGCATTGCAGTTGTATTTTTACTAATTGCGATTTTTACTTCCGGGGGCTTTCTGCTCAGCAGTGTGTATAAGGAAAAAAATGAAGGGACGATCGAACTCTTAATGAGCAAAAGCAGCAGCAGCCAGATATTGTCAGGTAAAATTATGGGGCTGGGTATTGTGGGTATGATCCAAATCAGCTGTCTGGAGCGTGCTTATTACAATATTAATATATGTTAATTTTTTCCCGCTGGTCAGTATGCAGTACGTGCACTACCAGTATTTCCTTTATTTTCAGCTGATCTATCTGGCGGGGTATCTTTTTTATGCGCCGCTGTTGAGTATTCTGGGTACGCATATCGCCATGGAGCATGAAATTCAGCGAATCAACACGCTGGGTCCCCTGGTGATTTTTATTTTAATCCTGTTATTATTTCTCATCCCCGCTGACTTCCAGGCGCTTTCATTCAGGATTCTGCTTTATTTCCCGTTTTTTACACCTTTCCTGGTAATCATCAACCTGCTTAAATTTGGCTTAAAAGACCTGACCGAAATATATGTTTTAAGTGCAGGTTATGTATTGTTAATAATTGCCATGCTGGTTATGGCCAATCAATACTTTAAACGGATCTTATTCTGCGCCGGCCGGCAATTCGCGACAAAAAAATAATAAACTATTATTAACTTATTCTTCGTCTTTTCGTCTGGCCCAGACTATCAGAGCTGCTTCGATGACTCCGGCGATAAACAGCAAGGGCAATACGGTAAGCACATAATATTGTATATACTGCAGAAAGGGGATTTCACTTAAAAAACCAACATGGAAAAATTTTTTTAGACTGAATTGAATAGCCATGGTAATACTGATCCAGGCTGCCGGTAATTCAAAAATCGCCACCGGATTTAAAAGGCTGGCAAAGTAAAATTGTCCATTAAAACTGTGATAGATGATCACTCCCATGTTGATGCCCAGATAGATTATGAACAGGAAGGGGGTAATTATACCCCAGGCCGAGAGAAGATTTATGAATAACGAGCATGAATTTAAAATAAAGATGACAAAAAATATTTTTACAGCCGGCCAGTTGTATTTGAAATATTTATTCATTAACTCCATGATAAAAAAAGGATAGGCAGTCAGCCATTTGATATTTTTATAATGGGCTGTGGGAGCCAGGCCATAACCGATTAAAAAAAGCAGTACGGCTACGAATAGAATATTAAAATTTAAGACCTGCCATATCTGCGAGTAAAGTTGTATCATTCAGATAATGCTACCTGATTAACGTCGTTTTGTCCTGCCAGTCAGATCTGCCACGGCCGGGAATCCCCCCAAACCCTGCGCCTGGCGGACACTTTCGATAATGGACATTTGCACAACCTCGCTGCCCATTTCATAGGCAATTTCCGGATCAAGATCAACCTGACCGTGGCTCAGGCAAAAAATGACGTCGCCGTCATAACTGGTAGTGGCGGGAACAATCGCCCGGGCCAGGCCATTTTGTCCGCGGCGGGCCAGCAGATAAGACTGCATTTTGCTTAACCTGATGTTGGTCAACAGTGCACATAAAACAGTATTTTCGCCAAACCCGGTAATAAGACCTGAGCGGAATTTTGGTATGCGGGTGCGGGCCAGAAATTTTCGATCAGGATCAATTGCTCCGGCGATGATCTCTCCCGTGGTATCAAGGACATCGCCAACCGAATTGACCACACTGACGGCGATTATCCAGGCCTGGTCCAGGGCAATCCTTGATATACCCAGTCCCCCTTTCATAGCATATTTAAGACCTGCCCATTTACCGACGGTTGCCCCGGTTGCCGCACCGATCGAACCCTGGGTTGAAAAGTCGTCCGTGGCATTCCGGCAGGCCTGATCTGCATTTTCCGGCCGCGGCCTGATTTTATTGCTGCCGATATTCAAGTCATATATCACGGCAGCAGGTACGATAGGAACCAAACCATAAGATGTTGAATAACCGACACCCTTTTCCTCAAGATATTGCATTACTCCATCAGCAGCACTCAGTCCAAAGGCACTCCCGCCGGTCAATAACAGGGCCTGGATCGATTCGATTTTCTTATCGGGTGCCAGTAAGGCAAGTTCACGGCTGCCGGGAGCAGATCCGCAGATATGGCAGGAGGCCACTGTCTGGTCAGGACATAAAATTACCGTGCAGCCGGTAATATTATGCAGATCGGTATAGTGTCCAATTTTAAAGGGCAGTGTCATAACGTTTTACCAATTAAAAATCCGGGTCTTGTTCAGCCGCCCGCAGATTCTGCAACCGGCCCAGATCCGCCCAGGAAAACCCATCGGCATTAAAAGCGCAGATGGATTTACGCTGAGCCGCCAGACCGAGATAAGCCGTGATAATAGAAAATTTCTGTGCTTGCGGTAGTTGGGTAAAAATCCCGGGCGAGATGATATGAATCCCCATGAACGAAAAAGATCGTGGTTCAGCGCTGAATGGCGCCATAATTTTTTTCTGCTGCAAACTCTGATCTTCCCAACCGATCAGGCGGTCATCCGTATCAAACAGGAGATAACGGGATGTATTTCTGGTCCGCACGGCCAGAGTGGCCAGGCTGTTTTTTTGCAGATGATACTCTAACATCCTGTTTAAATCCAGATTGGATACGACATCCACATTATGCAGCAGCAAGGGTTGGCCGTCATCAAAAAACCATTGCGCTTTTTTTAAGCCTCCCCCTGTATCGAGCAGATCCGGTTCAAATGAAATTTCGATGCGTATATCGAAAGAATGGTTCTCTTTCAGGAAAGCGACTATTTGCTGCGGAAAAGTGATGTACGTTGATTATGATTTCCGTGATCCCGGCCTGCTTTAAGCGCAGGATCAAATGCTCCAGAATTGGTTTTTGCCGGAACGGTACTAAGGCTTTGGGGACTAGACCGGGTCAGCGGCATGAGCCGGGTACCCAGTCCGGCGGCCAGAATCATTGCTTTCATTTAGATTCCAGTTCTAAATGACGGACTTCGACCTCGATATCATATTTGGTTTTAAGGTGCTGCGCTAATTGATTGGCACAGTAAACCGAGCGGTGCTGGCCGCCGGTGCAGCCGAAGGCCACCAGCAGATCGCTGAAGTTGCGCTGCTGGTAATTGATTACGGTTTGATCGATGAGTTTGCAGGTATTATCTAAAAATAACTGGACTTCATTTTTATTTTTTAAATATTCAATAACTTTTTGATCATTTCCGGTCACATCTGCATATTCGGCGTACCTGCCCGGATTGGGTAAGGCCCGGCAATCCATGACAAATCCCCCGCCATGTCCTTTTTCGTCCCAGGGGATGCCCCGTTTATAGGAGAAACTTTGAATCCGTACTTTCAGTTGTGCCTGAACAGCGCTGAGTTGTCGCAGAAAAACAGATTGGACTAATTTATTCCAGGCATCGGTCAGAGCCGGCAGAGCCAGAGGCAGCTTGACCGACTGCAGCAGATATTCCAGGTTGGCAATTGCGTAAGGTACGCTTTTCAGGAATTGTGCTTTTCGTTCGTAAAATCCTCTGAAACCATAAGCTCCCAGAGCTTGCATGATACGGATAAAAACGTATCCGTAGTAATAACTGCTAAATGTCTTACGATCGATCCGCATGTACCTGCTTAATATTTCGATGTAACGATCCAGCAGGTGCTCGCGGATTTGCACAGGAATATCGGCCTTGGCATCGTACAGCAGGGAAGCGATATCATACTGCAAGGCCCCCCGGCGTCCACCCTGATAATCGATGAAATATGGTTTTTCCTGCAGCAACATAATATTTCGTGATTGAAAATCACGGTACAAAAAGTAATCGCGTTCGGCGGATAATAAAAAATCGCTGAAATGTTGAAAATCATCTTCCAGCATTTGTTCGTTGAACGGTATCTGGGCCAGTTTTAGAAAATAATATTTAAAATAATTCAAATCCCACATCATGGATTGTTTATCAAAACTCTGCCGGGGATAACAGAGAGTGTAATCAAGATCTTTGGCGGCTGTGATTTGAAATTCCGGTAATACTTCAAGCACTTTTTCGTAAATAGAAATTATTCGGTTTGAAAAACCTTCTTCGCTGCGTACCGAACTCAGATATTCAAACAGGGTCAGATCACCAAGGTCCTGCTGCAGATAAATATCCTGCCGGAGGTCTTCAGCATAAATATCCGGAACGGGCAGGTTGAGTTTATGGAAATGCCTGGAGAAGGATAAAAAGGCGGCATTTTCTGCTTTATCGCGATTATGGGCGCCAATATAAGTCTGCCGCGAGGTATACAGGCGGAAATATTTTCTTTCCGAACCGTGAGCCGGTAATGGTTCAAGCCGCAGCAACTTTTGCCCGCATTTTTTTTCCAGCAGCAGTTTTAGTTTTTCTTCGATGTCTGAATTCATTTGAATAAATACACCCGTGGTTTTAAAGAAAATTTAGCCAAAGCAAACCATGCTTGCAAGCATGGCCTGCAAACAATTACTTTATTATCATATTTAAATTTCTCTATCCAGAATAGGGCAAATCTATTTATATTCAGTATCATGGAGCAGCCGATCATCGAAACCAGTGCCCTGACCAAATACTATAAAAAGCACCGGGGCATTGAAAATGTAAATCTCAGGATCTATGCCGGGGAAGTATTCGGTTTTTTAGGACCCAACGGTGCCGGAAAATCCACCACCATCCGTTTGATCCTGAATCTGATCCAGGCTACAGCCGGGCATGTAAAAATTTTTGGCCAGGAAGTACGATCCGGTTATCAGCGTATTTTCAAAGAGATCGGCAATGTGCCGGGCGAATTTAAACTGTATGAGGATCTGACCGGCAAGTACTTTCTGGATTATATGGCTGCCGCCAATGCCAAAGCGGCTGTTCTCCAGCCTGAATTAGTGCAGGCCTTTCAACTGACTCCCCAGGATTTAATGAAGAAGATCAAGTACTACTCGCACGGCATGAAACAGAAGCTGGCGATTATTCAGGCGCTGCAATGCGATCCGCAATTACTGATTATGGATGAGCCTAGCGAAGGCCTCGATCCGATCAATAAAAATATATTATATCGATATATCCACAAGTTTAAAACCTCCGGGAAAACTATATTTTTTTCTTCACATAACCTGGCCGAGGTGGAAAAGATCTGTGACCGGGTCGGGCTGGTGCGGGAGGGCAAGCTGATCGCCGAAGAAAAGATCAGTGACCTGAAGAAAAAAATGGTCCGCAAAATGGAGATAACCTTTGCCGATGACATCGACCCGCGGCAATTTGAAATGGCCGGTGTCAAATTAAGTGAACAGCAGCATAACCATTTTGTATTCCTGGTCAGCGGAGATATAAATCTGTTGTTGAAAAAAATAACGCAGTACCCGGTCAATAACCTGGTCTTCCCGGAACCGACTCTGGAAGAGACCTTTTTGACCTATTACAATTAAGCAGGGTGAACAGATCCGGATGCACTTATTACAGATCCCCTATCTGAAAAAAGTATGGCATGATCAGCGCTATGTTGTGCTCATCCTGGTTGTATTCTGCGGCTTATTTGAATATCTGTATGCCTGGGTTTTTTTCAGATCGCCGATCAGCAGTTTTATCGAATCGTACTTTAAGTTTTTACCGGCGGAGATAACTTCATTTTTAGGCGTACAGGCGGGGACTGAATTTTATTATACACAGATGATAGCTTTCGGTTATGCCCATCCCTTGATCCTGATCAGTTTGTCGTTTTTAGCCATAAGTATACCGGCGCGCTATATCAGCGGTGAAATTGAATCGAGGAATTTTGATATCTTCTTTTCCAAGCCGGTCCACCGCTCGGTGGTGCCCACCCATCTGTTTATCTTCATTCTTTCCGCAACTGCTTTTCAGATCGTGGCGATCGTCCTGGGCACTCTGGCCGCCAATACGCAATTTTCGCTGGGACTGCATGTTTCCGATTATGCCCGTATTGCAGTGCTGGCTTTTTTCTTTTATCTGAGCATGGCTGCCCTGGCCCTGGCCCTGGCCTCTTTCCAGAATGAACGGGGTAAAGCGCTCAGCCGGATTATCGGCCTGGTCGTCTTTTTATATTTTTATGATACCATTACCCGGGTAAACGATTCGTTAAAGAGTTTTCAGACATTTAGTTATTTCAAATTATATCAACCCAGCGAAATTATAATGAATAAAACATCCCTTTCCCAGGATATGTTTATCTGTGTGATTTTAACCGGCATATTTCTGATTTGAGTATCCTGCAGTTTAACCGCCGGGATTTATAATTCTAGTATTCCCAGTTTAACTGGAATCTCACTTCCTGCTTGTGATCACTGTCGATTAATTCATTACCGCTGCCGATGGTGTTTACACCATCCTGGTAAAATTTCCTGTATTTAGCCCAGCAAGTCAGATGATTTGAAATTTGCCACTTAATCAGCAGGTACCATTTATTGCCCCGGCCATAGACCGGGTAGCTGGAAAAAACTCCGGGCAGATCGTTTTCATATTCATAAGTATGGACCAGATAATCGTCCGACCCGAAAGAACTGAAACGAACGATCAGATTGACAGCAGAACCGATACGACAGTCCAGGTCATGATAGAGATTAATTCCGTTTAAGGAGTGACTCTGGGCCAGCAGCATCTTTTCCAGACGGCAGCGGATCCGCAAACGCGGGGAAAATGATTTTTCCAACTGTAAGCGGAATTGGTATAAATAACGGGGACGGGTCTGTGATTTGTCTGTGGTAAAATAATAATGTTCGCTGTAACGGTATTTCCCGGAGATAAGGGTCAAGTGGTCGGCATGATAACTGGTCTGTACTGCAAATTCCTTTTGAAATAAGGGCAGGGGATTAAAGCCGCCTGGCCATAAATCTTTTTCAATAGTCCAGTAAATATCCACAGGAAAATTCGTTCCGGCTAAAGCGGAGACAGCGAAATAGACACCGTTTTTTGCCTGTGGAAAGGAGGAATTACTGGCAAAAGACCTGCCAAAGGGGGAGGTAAATTCTTTGGGGATCCACCAGCACTTTATACCCGCCTCATGCTCAAGATAACTGTAAGCCAGTACAAACTGCCCGGCCATTTTGCGGAAGTTGCTGGTGGCCAGTTCGGCTGAAAGATTCAAACCAAAAACTGCAGCATGGCCAAAGAAGGAACAACACTTTATCGGTCCGGATAGAAAATCAGGAACTGAATCTGCCAGCGTAGTCATAGCCGGGCCGGCCGGAGATGCTATCTGTGTTTTATATCTGGTAGAAAACATCAATGCACCAAAAGAAATAGTCCGGGAGATAAAAACCGAACCGCCGGTTCCCATCATCATTTCATGCAAGGCATCCATCCCCATAATTTCCGCAGGGGTGCGATGATAGCCGCTGCCGGCAATATTTTTTACCTGTCCGTCTGTGATGGTAGCATCCCTGGATCGATTGGAGTAAAAGAGGGTCAATCTGGCGTAGTCAAAAATGCTGATCTGACCGGCCATACCCAGGAAACCATCGTTCTCGCCGGATGACAAAAACGGGGATGCTTTTATGGCATTAAATTGCGAGGGTGTCATGGGGAAGATGCCTTTACTGCTGCCGAAGGGAGCAGCAAAGACCAGCCCCTGTGCCGCCTGGAGCTGATAAGTACCCAGAATAATTTTAAATCTGCCCGGCGGGTCAAGCCATTGTAAAAATCCGGCATAGTGGTCATAGAGTGAAGATTCACCGGCATCTTTCTGAGTAAGGATACCTCCGCTGAGCGTCGGCCGGTACTGAAATTGCAGGCGGGTGTAAAGCGACTCCGGCTGAGCCCCGGTATATTTTTTCTCGCAGACCTTTATTGTGTTCCAGAACGGATTGCCAGCGGATGACAGCCGAGGAATGAAAAGGGGGTAATTTTCTGGTAACCGTAAAAAAGGGGGCAAAAAGTTTATAAGTTGACCTGCCTAAAATGCCGGCCAATGCACTTTTATGCTTGAAAGGGCCGGGATTCGAGTATTGTATCGATCTGCGCCGGTGTAGAGAAATGAGAAGTATTCCAGTTCAGCCCGGCTGGCAGAATTAAGATCGAGCGGATTGCCCGTAAATTCCTCCAGCAGCGAATTAATCTCATTCTGATCGGGAATGGATTCGCTGATCACCTCGGCCAGTGAATCCAGTCTGTCCATACAGTGGTGCTGGAGCATTCCAGAATAAACTTTGCAGCAGGAATATCAGCAAGAATCTGCTTAACGGGACTTTTGATATATAATCGGAAAGCGCGAAGACTTATATGATAATACAAATTCATGAGTTCTGCTTATGCAAGAACCATGCCTGTGGTGTTAATGAATGCAGGATGAATCTGGAATCAGGCTAAAAACTATGGTGGTGAGGGGTAAAATTAATGCGATCAGCTTACCAGAACCGATTTAAACCTGTACAGGTATTATTAATGTAGAAAACAAATTGTGGTTGGTATTTTAAATCGCACAGTTATGTGAAAACAAGTCTGGAGAAAGTATTATTAAAATTTGAGGAGCCCTTCGATCGGAAATACCAGGACAGGTGACAGTCAATATACTAAGAGACCATTGAGTTTAAGTAGTCGCAATCTTTAGATTGCGGGAAAAGAATGAATAATCTTCCCGGTAGCCGCAACATTAATGTTGCGGCAAATGTTTGAAAAACAACCCTCCCCACACCCCTCCCTTTCAGTCAAGAGACTGAAAGGGAGGGGCAGGGGTGGGTCACTAGTTGATCCCTGTTCCGACTTCCCCAAATGATCATTTCAGCAATACCATCTTACGCCTCGCAGTAAAACCAGATGAAGTCGAGATTTTATAAAAATAGATGCCTGTAGAATATTTAGAACCATCAAATTCATAACTGTATGAACCAGGATTTAAATTCATGGTTTTTGATTCAATTATCTGACCGGAAATAGTATAGATAGAGATCGTTACCTGATCTGATTTGGGAATATAATATTTAAAAGTTGTTTTAGGATTGAAGGGATTTGGAAAATTTTGCGATAACGTATAATCTGAAAGGGTATTAATATCACTTTTTTCAATTGTGCTTACCTCAGGAGTAGTTTTAATCAGCCAAACATCAGAACCACCAGCACCGAATGAAGATGTATATCCAGTTATAATATAGCCTTCATCTATAGTCTGCTGGACTGAATTACCAATATCATAACCACTCCCCCAAATGTTTTTGTCCAGAGTGTATCACCATCGGCATTGGTTTTAATCAGCCAAATATCATCAGTCAGCCAGCACCAAATGAATCTGTATATCCAGTTATAATATACCCTTCATCTATAGTCTGTTGGACTGAATACCCCTCATCATCACCACTTCCCCCAAATGTTTTTGTCCAGAGCGTATCACCAGAGGCATTGGTTTTAATCAACCAAACATCTCATCATAACCATCGCAGCCGAATGAATCTCTGTATAATCCAGTTATAATATACCCTTCATCTGCAGTCTGCTGGACTGAATAACCCACAATCCAAGTCCATTCCCCCAAATGTTTTTGTCCAGAGTGTATCACCAGAAGCATTTGTTTTAATCAGCCAAACATCGATAACTCATATGACTATGAGTATGGATCCAGTTATAATATACCCTTCATCTGTAGTCTGCTGGACTGAATAACCCCTCTCAGAACCATTTCCCCCAAATATTTTTGTCCAGAGTGTATCACCAGATGCATTGGTTTTAATCAGCCAAATCATTCTTTGAAACCATCAACCACCAGAATGAATGTGTATTTCCAGTTATAATATATCCTTCATCTGTGGTCTGCTGGACTGAATTACCCCAAATCCTCTATTCGACTTCCTCCAAACGTTTTTGTCCACAGCGTATCACCAGAGGCATTGGTTTTAATTAGCCAAACATCACAGTTACCAGCACCGAATGAATATGTATACTCCAGTTATAATATACCCACCATCTATAGTCTGCTGGACTGAATAACCAGATCATCACTACTTCCCCCAAACGTTTTTGTCCAGATCGTATCACCATCGGCATTGGTTTTAATCAGCCAAACATCATTTTCACCAGCACCGAATGAATTTGTCTCTCCAGCTAGAATATAGCCGTCCATCTGTAGTCTGCTGGACTGAAAAACCCATGCATCAGTGCCACCTCCCCCAAACGTTTTAGTCCAAAGCGTATCCACCTGAGCCTGAATTATTGAAATAGAAAAGAAAATTAATAAAATAATACTCAAAGAAAAGTGTTCTGTGAAATGTTTACACATATTCACTCCATTCTGTAGAATATTTTTTAATTATTAGACGTCTTCTGATAAATACTATATAAATTTACTATAAATTCCAAGCACCAAGTAACAAATTCCAATAATCAAATTTCAAAATTCAAATTCCAAAATCCAATTACCAATTACAAATTATTTTAACAACACCATTTTCTGTTCTGCCGTAAAACCTGATGAAGTCGAGATTTTATAAAAATATATGCCTGTGGAATATTTTGTTCCATCAAATTCATAACTATAGAACCAGATTCAAATTCATGGTTTTTGATTCAATTATCTGGCCAGAAATGGTATAGATAGAGATTGTTGCCTGATCTGATTTTGGAATAGAGAACTTAAAAGTTGTTTTTGGATTGAAGGGATTTGGAAAATTCTGAGATAACGTATAATCTGAGGGAGTAGTAATATTGGTTTTTTCAATTGAAGTAGCATCAAAAGTAGTTTTAATCAGCCAAACATCAGCACCACTGGTGCCGAATGAATTAGTAACTCCGATGATAATATCTCCCTGATCTAAAGTTCTTTGGACAGAACCAGTCTATGTCTTCCCCGCCGCCCCCAAATGTTTTTGTCCATAGTGTATCACCATTGATATCAGTTTTAATCAACCAAGTATCACGATTACCAGTGCCGAATGAATATGTACTCGCTGTTAAAATATATCCCTCATCTGAAGTCTGCTGGATTGAGTGCTACCGTTATCAGGTTGACTTCCGCCGAACGTCTTTGCCCAAAGTCCATTGCCATCAGCATCAGTTTTAATCACCCAAACATCATTCCCACCTGCACCGAATGAAGATGTATATCCTGTAATAATATATCCTTCATCCATAGTCTGCTGGACTGATCTACCAAGATCCGAATAAATTCCTCCAAAGGTTTTTGTCCACTCTATATCACCAGCGGTATCTGTTTTAATCAACCAAACGTCAAGATTACCGGCGCCGTAAGAAGTCTGTGCTTCCAGTTATAATAAATCCTCCATCTGAAGTTTGTTGTACTGAATAACCCCGATCCTCACCGCTTCCACCAAAAGTTTTTGTCCAAAGTGTATCGCCCAAGGTATTTGTTTTAATCAACCACAAATCATAATTACCAGCGCCGTATGAAGTTGTAGTTCCAGTTAAAATATATCCTTCATCTGAAGTCTGATGTATTGAATTACCATAGTCGTCACCATTTTTACCAAAAGTCTTTGTCCAGAGTGTATCACCCATAGCATCTGTTTTAATCACCCAAACATCCTGTGCACCCATCCCGAATGATTTTCTATATCCAGTTATTATATACCCTGTCATCTGAAGTCTTCTGTATTGAAAAACCCTGATCTTCCTTACTTCCTCCGAAAGTTTTTGTCCACAGTGTATCACCCGAATCATCTGTTTTAATCAACCAACATCATAATTACCGGCACCAAACGAAGTTGTAGTTCCGGTTAAAATATATCCTTCCCTGGAAGTCTGCTGGACAGAATAACCGCAGTCGTAACCATTCCTCCCGAATGTTTTCGTCCAGAGTGTATCTACCTGAGCCTGAATTATTGAACTAGATATATGAAAATTCCAAAAATGATACTCAGTGAAAAGTGTTCTACGAAATGCTTACACATATTCACTCCATTCTCTAAGTATTTTTCAAGTTATTAGACGTCTTCTTTTAAATACGATATGATTTCTTTATTAATATAGAATACGAAATTCCAAATTCCAAATTCTAGAAAACAAATTCCAAAAACCAAATTTCAATCTTGTTTCACCTAACCAGATTCATCTTCGCCGGCACTAAATGAACATGTCTAACCAGTGATTATAGACCCTCCATCCTTCGTCTGCTGAACAGAAATACCATCATCCATATTAATTCCCCCAAACGTTTTTGTCCAGAGCGTATCGCCAGAGGCATTGGTTTTAATCAACCAGACTTCACAACTTCAACACCGAATGAATCTGTATATCCTGTTAAAATATATCCTCCATCATTCGTCTGCTGGATAGAATTACCACCATCCCAACCGCTTCCCCCAAATGTTTTTGTCCAGATCGTATCACCAAAGGTATTAATTTTAATAAGCCAAATATCACCGTTTACATCACCGAATGAAAATGTCAGTACAGTTAGAATATACCCTTCATCAGAAGTTTGTTGAATTGCTTGACCCCAATCATCACCACTTCCTCCAAACGTTTTTGTCCATAGTGTGTCACCATCGGCATTTGTTTTGATCAACCAAGCATCTCGTTGACTAGCACCAAATGAATTCGTCCATCCAATTATAAACATAACCTTCATCTTTAGTCTGCATGGCTTCACTGACATATTCGTTATTACTGCCCCCAAACGTTTTTGTCCAAAGCGTGTCACCATCGATATTTGTTTTAATCAACCGAATATCACAATGACCTGTACCAAATGACCATGTATCTCCGGCCATGGAATATCCTCCATCATTAGTTTGCTGAACTGATATCCCTTCACCAAAATAACTTCCCCCAAACGTTCTTGTCCACAGCGTGTCACCATCAGCATTTGTTTTAATTAGCCGGACATCAGCGTAACCATTACTACCAAGTGAAGGTGTACTTCCAGTTATGATATATCCTCCATCCATCGTTTGCTGGACAGACTGACCCCAATCCATATTACTCCCCCCAAATGTTTTTGTCCACAGCGTGTCACCATTAGCATTTGTTTTAATCAGCCAAACATCATCGTACCCAGCACCAAAGGAAGATGTAAATCCAGTTATAATATATCCGTCATCAATAGTCTGTTGGACTGATAAACCCACATCTCTACCACTTCCCCCAAACGTTTTGGTCCAGAGTGTATCTACCTGAGCCTGAATTATTGAAACTGAAAATAAAATTGAAATAATCAAAGTCATAAGATAAGAATCTTGTGAAATGCTTACACATATTCACTCCGTTCTATAAGTATTTTTAAGTTATTAGACGTCTTCTTTTAAATACGATATGATGCTTTATTAATTTAGAGCAAGAAATTCCAAATTCCAAGAACCAAATTCCAGCAATCAAATTCCAAACGCCAAATTCCAAATACCAATAATCAAATTCCAAAAACCAAATTACCAATTACCAATTACTAATTACCAATTTGTAAAGTCTTGAATCGAATAATGATTACTTTTTGGAATTTGGTGCTTGGAATTTGTGATTTTATAAAACGGGGGCACGCGGGAGTCGAACCCACCTCCTCCGTCAGACGGAATTCGCACTGTACGATTTAATTATAATACCAGTACAGGCCAATAAACCTGTTTAAATTTCATACAATATTTTATTAATAAATTTTTAGATACTGGTTCAAGCCAACCGAATGATGCGGATTGCAATCCTTCCAGGTCTTGGTCAAGTACTATCACAGATTCAAAGACTGCTTTCCCATCATTATAAAATATAATAAAACTTTCGACAGTTGCTATATCACCCGCTGTATATATAAACTTCCACTCTTTTTCATCTGATTCATCAAATTTGTATCTTCCGACTTAAGGCAGGTTCTTCTGGGTATTAATTATTCAAATCTGGAAAATCACTTCTACTTAATACTAAATAAGCAAACCACTTCCCTTTATCAAAGTCTAACTTTTCAAGAACATTTACTGTATCACCCTTTTCGAATTTTTCAAAAGTTATTTCAGGTTCATTAGTCGTAATAACAATGGTTGTTCCTGTAAAGACCGTTATCGTTACAATTAATAAGAACGAAGATATATATTTTTTTCATATCCTATATATTCTTTACTATCATTACGATAGATGAAACATAAGCATTAATAGTTATATAGATGTTTCCTAAATTATCTTTTAAATATTATTACTTTGCACTACTGTTGCCCCTTCGCCATCAGCATTTTTGGCAATTTCTTGTAATGACTTTTTATCTTTATTGATTATCCAAAAATTGCCATGTGAAGAAATAATTAGAACGTAATCTGAATCGATTGAATATAATTCAATATCCTGATATTCGTATTTACTTGGATACTCTATAAAATAAAGTAAGAAGGTTTCAATATCATTTATTTCAAAATTTCCAAAATATTTTTTGTTCTTCCAGGTTATATTGTCAAGGTAATTTTTTATTTCATGATAATCATTATGTTTTTTTACTAACCATTTTGGTAACCATGAGACGTTATCATTTTCTAATCTAACTATGAAACATTTTCCTATAAATTGATGAATTAAATGTACTAAGATCGTAACAAATTTATTTTTATCGGAAATCCTACAGTCCAAGTCAAATCCATATTTTTCATATTCAGACTTTTTTGTCAGGATCATAACCTATAACTATCATATTCAATAAAGTATTGTTATCATCAAATTGCCATTTTCTTAATTCAAAAGTATCAATCATAATAAATCCTTTTCATTATCAGCGTACACGTACAACCTGGAAGTATTGACTATTTGGTTCTGTAATGTAGGTAACAGCAATAGTCACACCCGCTAGCAATGATGATAAATATTCGTGAAAAAAACGGTGGCTGCAACATAAATGTTGCGGTTTTGATGCCGCAGGCATCAAATATTTGTAGATAGGTAAAACACCCTCCCCACTCCCTCCCCTTTCAGTCAAGAGACTGAAAGGGAGGGGCAGGGGTAGGTCACTAGTTGATCCCTGTTCCGACTTCCCCAAATGATCATTTCAGCAATACCATCTTACGCCTCGCAGTAAAACCTGATGAAGTCGAAATTTTATAAAAGTAGATTCCTGTAGAATATTTGGTTCCATCAAATTCATAACTGTATGAACCAGGATTTAAATTCATGGTTTTTGATTCAATTATCTGACTGGCGATTGTATAGATAGAAATTGTTACCTGATCAGATTGTGGAATAGAAAACTTAATTGTCGTTTTCGGATTAAACGGATTTGGAAAGTTCTGTTCAAGTTCAATGTCTGTGGGATTAATAAATTTATCATATATTCTGATTTTAGTTGTAATGGTATCCGGAGTGGTTTTGATTAACCATACATCACCGTTACCAGCACCGAATGAATCTGTATATCCAGTTATAATAAAGCCTTCCATCAGATAGTTTGCTGAACTGAAGAAGCTCCATCTAATACCACCTCCTCCAAATGTCTTTGTCCAGAGTGTATCACCATCGGCATTGGTTTTAATCAGCCAAATATCATCGTCGCCAGCACCGAATGAATCTGTCCAACCAGTTATGATATACCCTTCGTCTATAGTCTGCTGGACTTGACGACCCTCCATCATCACCATTTCCCCCAAATGTTTTGTCCAGAGTGTATCACCATTAGCATTTGTTTTAATCAACCAAATATCTCTATCGCCAGCACCGAATGACTCTGTCCAACCAGTTATAATATACCCTCCGTCTGCAGTCTGCTGGACTGAAAAACTCCAATCAAAGTCCATACCCCCAAATGTTTTTGTCCAGAGTGTATCGCCGGACGCATTTGTTTTAATCAGCCAAATATCATATGACCAAGTATGGCCAGTTATAATATACCCTTCGTCTGTAGTCTGTTGGACTGAATATCCCCCCTCAGAACCTTATTTCCCCCTAATATTTTTGTCCAGAGTGTATCACCCGATGCATTGGTTTTAATCAGCCAAATATTTTTGGAACCATCACAACAGGAATGTGTATTTCCAGTGATAATATATCCTTCATCTGTAGTCTGCTGGACTGAATTACCCCAATCATAATCGCTCCCCCGAACGTTTTTGTCCACAGCGTATCACCATCGGCATTGGTTTTGATCAGCCAAACATCCCTGTAACCAGCACCAAATGAACGATGTATATCCAGTTATAATATACCCTACGTCTAAAGTCTGCTGAACTGAATTACCTATATCATCACTACCTCCGCCAAACGTTTTTGTCCAGAATGTATCACCATCGGAATTGGTTTTAATCAGCCAAACATCATTTTCACCAGCACCGAATGAATTTGTCTGTCCAAGCTATAATATACCCGTCATCCGTAGTCTGCTGGACTGAAGAACCCTCATCAGTGTCACTTCCCCCAAACGTTTTTGTCCAAAGCGTATCTACCTGAGCCTGAATTATTGAAATAGAAAAGAAAATTGAAAAAATAATACTCAAAGAAAAGTTTTCTGTGCATAATGTTTACACATATTCACTCCATTTCGTAGATATTTTTAAAGTTATAAGACGTCTTCTTTCAAATACGATTTGATTGTCTTTATTAATATAGAATACGAAATTCCAAATTCCAAGAACCAAATTCCAGCAATCAAATTCCAATAATCAAATTCCAAAAACCAAATTACCAATTACCAATTACTAATTACCAATTTGTAAAGTCCTTGCAATCGAATAATGATCTTGTTTGGAATTTGGTACTTGAGATTTGGAATTTTAACTAGTGGGGCATGTAAGAGTTGAGCCCACATTCTGGTATTAGATGGAATATATAAGGTTTTGATGCCGCAGGCATCAAATATTTTTAGATAGGTAAAATAACCCTCCCTCATTCCCCTCCCTGACCACCTCCGAGGTTGTCCGAACCTCGGAGGTGGTTAAGCAAGTAATTTCGTCAGCGCGCTGACATTCTCCACATTCTCCAGATCAAGGACCAGTTCAACCAGTTGATCTCTTCTTTTTTGAGACAGATGCGGGAGCACCAGGGAATCGAATTTGGCAAAAAAGGTCTGGTCATCCATGGGATTGCGGTAATCGCCCAGAGGGTAATCGATCATAAGTTCATGTTGTTTCCCGGCCGTGGTGGTAATCTCCACGACTGTTCGTTTCAGCGCCGGAAAAGTTTTTTCGATCTCGGCATCGGCTACCACTTTTATTTTGGGCAGGAAATCCCGGATTTCCTGGCTCATGATCTTTTCTGCGCTGAAAGATCCGGGGGTTACCAGGCCGTCGACGATCGTGACGGCGATGCAATAGGGTAAACTGTGATCGGCTGTCTCGCGCGTATGCGGATTGTACTTGGAAGGATCGGACAAGATATCAGCGGCCCTGGAAACAGTCCGGATCAACACCTGTTGAATATCATTCTTATCCAGATTATATAACTTCATTAATTGCATTACGGCCGATATGGGTGAGTGGGTCAGAGCCTCGGTGGGAAAGGCCTTCATCGAACAGCGGGTAATGCGGAAACTGTCACCCAGCCCGTCGGTAAGCATGTCCAGATCAAAATATCCGCCCAGGGTATCGGCAAATCCTTCTTTACCTTCCATGATATATTCAGGTCCTTCATATCCGCGCTGGGCTAACAGGGCGGCAAGTAAACCAGCCTGGGCGGCCATGGGATCAACGGTATTTTTCATCATGGTCAATTTACCGGCAGTGACCGCCCCCAGGGTCAGGTTATGACTGGCGCAGATGCCCACGGCCTGCACCAGCTGGTCTTCGTTCAGACCCAGCATTTTGCCGGCGGCCAGGGGAGCAGCAAATTGGGTCAGGGTGGCATGATGCCATTTGCGCTCGCGGATACCGGGTACGGCGAATTCGCACAAACGCTGTTCCCATTCATAAGCCAGCACTATTCCGACAATCAATTCTTTCCCGCTCTGCTGTAAAAATTCAGCCGGGCTTAAAACCGCCGGGATCAGATCGCTGGGGTGAGACGGATCCTGTTCCCAGTAGACATCATTAAAATCCAACGCCCGAATCATCAGGCTGTTCAGTAAGCAGGCATGAATCATCGGTAATTTCTTATTACAGTTAATAACAGTCGATTCTCTTTTCCCACCCAGTTCGTTGAATAGATCAAGCATTATCAGCACATCGGTTGTTCTGCTGCCCCCCATGGCGCAACCGATCGAATCGAGCAAAAACCGTTTAGCCAGTTCAGTATGGCTGCCGGCGAAAGATTTTCATAGCTTAATTGTCCGGTAAACCGGGCCATTTTTCGGGTCACACTGGACATGAGATTTCCTTTATAGATTCCGCACTACTTCGGCGGCAATTTCCAATGTACTGTTTTTACCACCCATATCATAGGTACGTACTTTCCCCTGCTTGATCACCTGTGCTATGGCTGATTCCAGACTTGCACTCATTTTCTTTTCGTCCAGCCAGTCCAGCATTAATTTGACCGTCAGCAACATGGCCATGGGATTGACTTTATACTGGCCGGCATACTTCGGAGCGGAGCCATGAGTGGGTTCAAAAACAGCATAGTCATCGCCGATATTTCCACTGGAAGCAAATCCTAATCCCCCCACCAGTTGGGCGGCCAGATCGGAAAGAATATCACCGAACATATTTTCTGCGACCATGACGCCATAATCAAATGGATTTTTAAGCAGCCACATGGTCTGGGCATCGATGTTGGTTTCCCAGAGTTTGATGCCGTTATATTTTTTGGCAACTTCCCGGGCGGCACGGATCATCAGGCCCCCGGTTTCACGCAATACATTCGGTTTGTCGACCACGGTAACGGATTTATAGCCGAATTTTTTGGCGTATTCAAAGGCCCGGGTGACAATATTGGTACATTTTTGTCTGGACATGATGCGGGTGGACATGGCCAGATTTTCCAGTCCGTATTCCCGGAATTTTTTCATTTTAGGATGATTTTTATCCAGGGCATTGAAGACCTCCTCGGGGATGGGGAAAAATTCCACTCCACCGTACATCCCTTCGGTGTTTTCCCGGAAGATAACCAGGTCGATCCCTTCTTTAAAATTCAGCGGATTGCCCGGATAGGCTTTACAGGGGCGCAGGTTGGTGTGCAGATTAAACTCCTGGCGCAAACGGACTATGGGAGAAAAGTAGACCAGGTTTTTATTTTTCAGACGATCATCCAGTTCCAGTGCGGCTTCCTCTTTGGGTTTGGAAGTGATCGCACCAAACAGGGCACAGGTGGTCGTTTTCATCATATCAATGGTCCGCTGGGGCAGCGGATCCCCTTCATGCTTCCAGAATTCCCAGCCGATATCGCCGGGAATATATTCAGCATCCAGTTTAAGAGCGTCTAAAACAATACGGGCAGCTTCCATCACATCATTTCCGACCCCGTCACCGGGTAACCAGGCAATTTTATACTTGGCCATAAAAACTCCTCTGCTAATAGTTACTGAACCAGTTCAAAATCGATAAAATCGGCATGATGAAAAATTATTGCTTCGGCCGACCGTTTTTCACCATCCCCTTCTTTGGAATGAACGGCAATAATGTGTAATACTTCCTCCGGCAATTTATATTTAAAACCGAGTCCGACTCCGCTGAAGGGATGACGGAGAAACCTGCCATATTTGCTTTTGAACACCGTACCATCCGGGTTTTTATCAAATTCGAACAGTTTACCCACGTCGGCCAGCAAAGCGCCGGCAATCAGGTAGTCGCGATTCACTGCGGTTTTACGCCGGCCGTAAGCCTCGTCCAGTACTCTATCCACAGCGATGACCAGGCGGGTGCAGGTGCGCACGTGTTCGATGAAATTAATCTTCACCTTATCGACCAGCAAAGTGAATGGTATGCTGTGCAGTTCAGCGGATGTCCACTTTCTATATTCGATCGCTTCCTGCCAGCAGGCGATGACCTGGTCCTGTAATTTTTTATCTTTGATCTCGCTGATCTCCGGGAGTAATTCGATGATCATTTCCTTCATGGATATTCCTTTCGAATTTAAAGTACCAACGGTAAGAGGGTACCTGGTTAAATGGTACGCTCCGCCGGGCCGTCGTATTCAACATCGGTCGGATGGATTTGACGCATAGGTTTGTAACGCGTCTTTTCTTCATAAATATGGGCTACCAGGCCCGGTACCCTGGCAATGATAAAAAAGGCATTGGCCAATAAAGGATCGAAATCCATTTCGCATAGCAGGGTGGCAATGGCTCCATCAACATTGAGCGGAAGTTTTTTTTGAAAAGTTTTTTCCATTTCCGCTTCCAGTACCCGGGCCAGTGGTACATATTTTTTGGTGAAGCCATATTCCTCGGCCAGTCTAAATAATTTTTTTGTACGGGGATCGTCGGTATGCAGGCGGTGGCCGAATCCGGACAGTCGTTTATTCTGCCGGCGGTATTCGCTGATTATATTTTGAGCAGCGGCAGCCGGAGATAAATTTTCATCTTTGACTTTCTTCATGGCCAGTTGCAGGATGTGCATGCATTCTTCGATGGCCCCGCCATGAAATTCGGCGATGGCCAGGATCCCGGCCGCCAGGGCTGCATTTAACGGTGCACCGGTCGAAGCCACGGTAATTGCGCTCAGGGTCGAAGGGGGAGTGGTGCCATGGTCGATGGAAGAAACCAGGATGGCCTCGATCAATTTACCGGTGTTGCTATCCGGCAACTCGCCTTTGAAGAGCAGATAGATCAATTGGGCAAAACTGATTTTGCCCATTAATTCATCCAATTTGTAGCCGCGCACACTGATCTTATTGGGTTCAATCCGGGTGATTGCGGTTTTCCAATGCAAATCGGCCATATAGTACCCTTCCTATTATTTAATAACTTTCAAAAATTTCATTGGCAGCTGCACCGAATTTTTCGGCCATGCGTATGGTGTAGATGTCATGGATTATATAATCCTTGGCCAGCAGCACCAGTCCTTTATTGGTCGTCCAGACCGCATTACAGCTGCCATCCTCCAGAAAGTGAGCCAAAATTACTTTCTGTTCATCAACCTCCAGGGCAATCCGGCGGGCCCCGCGCTGCTGGCGAATGATATGTTCCCGGCCATGACGGAATTCAAGGCCGATATTCAATTTCTTTTCACCATAGTGCACGATGGCGATGGAAACCTTGCGGCGCCGGGCCTGTTTGAGTGAATCCTCTATCTCGGCGATCTCTTCATCCCAGACGGACAGATGAATTTTTTTCACTGCCTCATTAATAAAATCATTTACTTTATTAATAATAGCCGGCCGGCCGCTGACGTTCCAGATGTAATTATCGGTGCTTTGCTGATGTTGATACAGTTCCGACAACTTGGGGCTGACGGTATCCAGGGTATACATGAAATCGGCCCGCAGCCGGTAGAGGACTTCGGCAGGCGGAACGGGGGTATATTTTACCGGCTCAGAATCCAGGGCGATAACGACCTCTTTTTCGATCAAGCGGCTCAGCACCTGGTATATTTTGGATGCCGGGATGCCTGATTTTTTGGCCAGTTCATATCCGCTGATCCCGCCCTGTTTAAGCAAAGCCAGATACGCTTTCGATTCGTATTGCGTAAAATTCAGGTTTTGCAGATGTGCTAACACACTTTTCATATTGCCATTGGCCGATTAAATTGTTAATATTACCTACCCTGGTAGTCAATAGTTATAATTTAACCAGGATTTTTAAATTGTCAATAATATTTTGTATTTTTAACAGGCTGCAGCTGTCGAAAGGTATACGCTGAAAGGTATACTATGAAGATGATCAAAAACATACTGGGCCGGGAAGTTCCTGTGCAAACGGATGGCCGGAAGAACATACCCTTTATGGGTGTGGGCAAACATAAACCAACCGGACGTAAAGCGGGTTCCCTGATTCCCACGGAGGCCAGTTATCCGAAAAAAGTTTTGACCAATCTGGATGAGGCCCTGGATAAATTGAATTTATTCAATGGTATGACCGTCTCCTTTCATCACCATTTACGGGACGGTGATTTTCTGGTAAATCTGGTCATGAAAAAGCTGGCTGAACGCGGTTATAAAGATCTGGTGCTGGCACCCTCGGCCCTGTTTCCGGTGCACGAACCGCTGGTGGAGTTGATTAAAAAAGGTGCTATCTCGCATGTGATGGGTTCCATGAATGGGCCTATCGGCAGATTGTGCACCACGGGGGGGATGAAGAAGACGGCTGTCCTGAGATCGCATGGCGGGCGCTATCGTGCTATTCAGGATGGAGATCTAACGATCGACGTTACCTTTATTGCTGCACCCACCGCCGACAGGCATGGTAATGCCAACGGTGTTCATGGCCCTTCAGCCTGCGGCCCGCTGGGATTCGCTCTGGTAGATTCCCTCTATGCCGATCAGGTGGTGGTGGTTACCGATAACCTGGTTCCCTTTCCCACCAGTCCCTGGTCAATCCAGGGCGGGAATGTCGATTACATCGTTCCCATCGATAAACTGGGTATACCGGAGAAAATAGTTTCAGGTACGACCAAGATCACCGCAGAACCTGACCGGCTGAAAATTGCCATGATGGCAGCCCAGCTGGTCAGAGACTCCGGTTTGCTGGACGAACCGGAATTCTCCTTTCAGGCCGGGGCCGGCGGTATATCGCTGGCTTTTTTACAGTATCTGGCCGGCATGATGCAGGAAAAAAAGGTTCAGGCTGATTTTGTACGCGGCGGCTCCAATAAAATTCTAGTCGATATGCTGAAGTCCGGATTGACCCGCTATATCCTGGACGGGCAGTCTTTTGATCTGGCCGGAGTGGAATCGTTGCGTGACAACCGCAATCATATTGAGACGAATCCTTTTGTTTCATATAATTATCATTCCAAACAATGTTTTGCCTCGCGGGTAAAAGCGGCTGTACTGGGGGCGACAGAGATCGATCTTAACTTCAATGCCAATGTCAACACGCACTCGGATGGCTGGCTGCTGCATGGTATCGGCGGATTCCAGGATTCGGCCGCGGCTTATATGACCATCATTACGGCGCCTTTATACCGTAAAAAATTCCCGATTGTCGTAGAAAGAGTTCATAGTGTTACCGCACCGGGTGAAGTAATCGATGTGCTGATCACGGATCATGGCATCGCCATCAATCCGCTGCGGCAGGATCTAATCGACAGGTTGAAAAATTCCGCCCTGCCGATTATGCCCATTGAGCAATTATATGAAAAGGCCATCAACTTTACAGGGAAACCTGCGGCTGTAAAAACCAGGGACAATATAGTGGCCTTGATCGAATGGCGGGATGGGACAGTGATTGACTGTGTGCGGGAATTAGACCTGTCCTGAACTATATTAAGCAATTCAACAAAGTTATGGTTAATATGTTAACCATATAATAAAATAGAAGGAAACCAGGCATGAAGGAAATCCGCTCCAGACAGAAAAATGAAGTTCATAAGGACACGCCGATCGATAGTCAAATTGTCAGTGATAAAATTGCCAAGAGCCGGATCGACAATATTGGTAAAGCTTCTATTCGCGAGATAAAGAAACTGATCGATGCCATCGAATCGGCCACGGGTCAGGAATTTATAAGAATGGAAATGGGTGTTCCTGGTTTAGCACCGGTGCAGATTGGAGTAGAGGCAGAAATTGCGGCCTTGCGCCAGGGGGTTGCGGCTATCTACCCTGATATCTTCGGCATCCGGCCGCTCAAAGAAGAGATCGCCCGCTTTGTAAAACTTTTTCTGGATATTACGGTAAGCCCGGAGGTATGTATTCCTACCGTAGGTTCTATGCAGGGAGCTTTTGCGGCTTTTCTGACTACGCATCACATGCACCCGGAAAAGGATACCACCCTGTTTATCGATCCCGGTTTTCCGGTACATAAACAACAGCATCAGGTCTTAGGACAGAAATGGGAGTCCTTTGATGTATATGCCTGCCGCGGAGAGAATTTAAGGGCGAAACTGGAGTCTCATTTAAAGAAGGGAAACATTGCCTGCCTGCTGTATTCCAATCCCAATAATCCCTCCTGGATTTGTTTTACCGACAAGGAATTGCATATTATTGCCGAATTGGCCGATCAATATAATGTGGTCATACTGGAAGATCTGGCTTATATCGCCATGGATTTCCGGAAGGATTTCTCCAAACCGGGTGTTCCGCCTTTCCAACCCACGGTGGCTAAATATACGGACAATTATATTTTATTAATTTCCAGTTCCAAAGCATTCAGTTATGCCGGTCAACGGATTGGCATGATGGTGATCGCGGATAATTTGTTTCAGCGGCGCATAGCAGGTCTGCACAAGTATTTTAATACGGATAATTTTGGACATGCTATAATTTTCAGGACCCTTTATTCACTGAGTGCCGGCGTGACTCACTCCGCCCAGTATGCCCTGGCCGCCATTTTAAAAGCCGTGAATGACGGAACCTTCAATTTTGTCGAGGAAGTAAAAGAATATGGCGCCAAAGCCAAAATCATGAAAAAAATGTTCACCGCTAATAATTTCAATATCGTATATGACCGTGATGAAGACGAACCCATTGCTGACGGATTTTATTTTACTTTTTCGTACCCGGGTTTCAGCGGCGAGCAATTGGTCGAAGAATTATTATACTATGGGATCAGTGCTATTTCACTGGCCATTACCGGTAGTGAGCGGCTGGAAGGGGTCAGGGCCTGTGTTTCATTGGTGAGACGCGAACAATTTCCGGAGCTGGAACACCGTTTGAAAATATTCGCACAACAGCACCCGCTATAACGGGTGCGGTTGGGGTTTGGACACTCCGGAAAGATCCGGAGCGAATTCTGCCCCGCTGTCCAGGAGCTTTTGTAATTCTGACAGGGGGATGGGCTTGCTGAATAAAAACCCCTGATATTTCAGGCAATTTTGTTCATTCAGAAAAAGCAATTGTTCCGCTATTTCCACCCCCTCGGCGATTACCTCTTTTTCCAGATTGGTGCCCAGATTGATAATAGACTTCACGAAAAGTTTATGCTCATCGCTGCTGGTGATATGCTTGATGAAAGAGCGGTCAATTTTTATTGTAGCGGCCGGAATACGCTGCAGATAAACCAGCGAGGCAAAACCAACACCGAAATCGTCAATGGCCAGTTTCACCCCCATTTTGGTCAGGGCATTGATATTGCGGGCGATTTCAACCGGGTCTTCCAGATAGGTTGTTTCGGTCAACTCGAATTGAATATTCGCCGGGTTAATACCGATGCCATCGATTATGTTCCTGATCCGGTCGGCAAAACCGGGATCCTTTAACTGTTTAGCCGACAGGTTGATTGAGACATAGAAGGCGGAATTATAATTATGCAATATCTCATTTATGTCCCGGCAGGACCGTTCGAAAATCCAATCCCCCAGCGCGGAGATCAAATTAGTTTCTTCGGCAATGGGGATAAATATATTGGGCATGACCAGTCCAAGTTCAGCATTGTACCAGCGTAATAAAGCTTCGACGCCGATTATCTGATATTTGTCAGCCGGCGTGCGGGCGACAATAGGCTGGTATAAAATATGACATTCCTGTTCAAAACTTTTGTTTTTGACCAGGGTCTGTAAATTGTTTTCGATGTTCAGGCGCATGATTGAATCTTCGGTCATGCTTTCTTTGAAGAACTGATAGCGGTTCTTGCCCTGGCGTTTCGCTTCGTACATGGCGGTATCCGCCTTCTTGACCAGTCCTTCACGATCGGTTTCGCCGAACGGGATCAGCACGATACCGATACTGGGAGTCAGATAGGTGATTTTATGCTGGCGGATCTGAATAAGGCTTGGATATATTTTTAATTAATTTTTCGGCGACCTTCGAGGCCTCAAACTCGCGGTTGAGGTGGCGGATGATGATGGTAAATTCATCCCCGCCCAGACGGAAAACAAAATCGGATTTACGCAGGGAAGTTTTAATCCGGTCAGCAACTTCCTGCAGGACAGCATCCCCGACATCGTGTCCGAGGGAATCATTCACCAGTTTGAAGTTGTCCAGATCTAAAAACAACAGGGCGGTCAACTTCTGTTCGGAACTGCGCGGTATATCCAGTAACAACTGATCCAGTTGTTCATAAAAACCATCCCGGTTTTTCAACCCGGTCAGTTTATCATGATAGGCCAGATATTTTAATTCTTTTTGTCCCATAATTACATAGGTCAAATCACTGCCGTATAAGCAGACACCGGTCATTTTTTGTGGATCATCCCGGTCAAAAATAGGTAGAAAGTAGCGTTTAAAATACTGTATCTTGTCTTTTTCCGGAAAGTACAAACTCTCGGTAAATCTGACCGTGCTTTTACGCTTCAGTATCTCCTTGAAATGTTCCTGACGTTTTACCAGTCCAGCCAGACTGATTCCGGTTACTTTGAAGAAGTAAGCATCATCCTTACCTATGATCTCGGTACGGATTTTTTCATCAGCGGCATAAAATCTGTTGACGTAGGTGTAATAACCATTCAGGTCATAAAGGGCGATTTCAATCGGGATACTCTTGAACAATTGATATGATGTTTCATGTAACGATTGATCAGAATTGTATTTAACCGACTTGAAATATTTGCTAAGTGCTTTTAACATTGTTGCCTTAAAATTATATAAACCGGTTAACCGATCTCAAAATAACAGTTATTATTCTATTCATCGGTAAAAATCTGCATTTTTTGATAAAAATTTACAGATTTTTGACTTTAAGTTAATCATTTTTTTTATTAGTAATGAGGTCATTTTAAAAAACTACAAAAATTATACATTAAAAAGCATCAGCCTGAGGGTAATTTTATAGTTTTAATTGGATACTCGGGCCGGGACATAAAAAATTGACAGTAATATAATATGATTTGGGCTAATTTTGAAACCCGGATGTACAGATTTTCGTATATATACTTTTAGTTCAACAGTTCAACTGCAGGAGGTAAAATATGTTCAAAAGATCATGGTGGTTATTTTTATTGATCCCTTCCTTGCTCTTCGCCTTGGTCAGTGAAAAACAGGTAGTGGTGAAGGAAGGTAAAAATCGTACCTGGCTCGGTGTAAAGGTAGAAGATATTTCTGAAAAGATGCTGAATGATCTTAAAATTCCTCATGGCGTAAAAATTACCGAGGTATCCAAGGACAGTCCAGCTGCTACTGCCGAATTAAAGCAGGATGATATTATTATTACTTTAGACGGAAAGGCTGTTACCGGCACAAAAAAGCTTATTGACCTGGTGCAGGAGAAAAAAGTCGGCGACGTGGTGGAAATAGAATACCTGAGGGACGGAAACCACGGTAAAACTAAAGCGGAACTTGCCAAAGCCGTAACTAAAAAAGTGATGGTTCGGCCCTTCAGATCCCCGCACCGGTTGAATTTTACTGCTGAAGATCAAACCTGGCTGGGGGTTCATACGATTGAATTAAGCGAACAGTTACGTGAATATTTCGGAGTTGCGGAAGGACAGGGCATATTAGTCAAAGAAGTGTTGAAGGATAGTCCGGCAGAAAAAGGCGGACTAAAGGCAGGGGATATTATTATTAAAGTGGCCGAGAAAAAAGTCCGGGACTTGCATGATATAAAAAGAGCTATCAACTATTTTGAGCCGGGGGATGAAATCGAGATAAAAGTAATCCGCGACAAGAAAGAGAAAGCCTTTAAAGTAAAATTGGCAGAACGCATGCAAAAAGACGATGTGTATTTTTATGGGCATCATGCCGATGAATTTGATGTACCAATGCCTGATGAAATTAACATTGAAATCCCCGAGATTGAAATAGAAGTGGGAGATGAGGCAGAATTTGAATCCCTGCTGGAAGAGGTGCCGCAGAAATTGGAATTCGAAATGGAAGGATTAAATGAAAAATTAAGAGAGTTGCATGAAAAACTGCAGGATCTTAAAGTAAAGGTTAATATCGATCAGGACTACGAAATACAGATATAAAATTGGAATGACAGAATGTGCATGTCATTTCGAATCCCCGCCACAGGCGGGGTGAGAAATCCGGGGCGATTAGTCAATTCTGCGACAGACTCCTCAACGAGCGGGTCTTGATTATTCTTAAAAGTACAAACTATTATCTGGTTGCCAGCAAACAGATCAAGATATAAAAAGTTTTTTTCACACAGATTTTCATTGTAAATTCATTGCTTGCTCTTCATTTAAATTCGAATAAGGGAATATTGTCAAGCAGAAGTATATTCATTACACTAAAAGGGGAATGGCTCAATGGCTAAATGGAAATTCTTGCTTTGGTTTGTTATACTGGCTTTAAATTTTTCCCAGCTGCCAGCTGCTGAAACGAAAATAATTGATAGCGGCTACAAATTACCGGCGGGGATCTCCATTCATACGCTGGATAATGGGTTGCAGGTCCTGTTAATTGAAAATCCGATTCTGCCGATGACCGGCATAAATGTTGCGGTGAAAATTGGTTCTGCCTATGAAAATTTTGCCACCAGCGGTATGAGTCATATGTTAGAGCACCTGCTGTTCAACGGTACGGAACAGCGTTCACAAGAACAGTTATATGATCAGGTGGATTTGATCGGCGGGTACAATAATGCCAATACTTCATATTATTATACCAATTATATGATGGTCATCCCTGCCGACAAGGCACCCCAGGGCATGGAACTTCAGGCTGACATGCTGTTCCATTCAGTTTTACCCGCAGATAAATTTGAAAAGGAAAAGGGAATCATCCTGGAGGAAATCGCCAAGGACCTTAATGACCCTGAAACTGAAATAGAAAATAATATTCATTCCATCTTATTTCAAGAACATTCCCTCGCTCTACCTGTAGCCGGCACTTATGCGACTATTGAATCATTGTCCCGGGACGATGTTTATACTTTTTACAAAAATACATATCAGCCCAATAATATGATTCTGACCGCCATCGGGCCATTCGATACGGACAGTATGTTGGTTTTGTTGGCCGGAATTTATGGCACGGTCAAACCGGGTAACGTGGCTTATGCTCATTATACTAACTGGCGTTCGGGATTCGAAATACCCGGATTGACAACTGACCGGTCCAGCGTATATCACCGCTTTTATAAGGGCGAAGAAATGCTGCTGCAGATGTTTTTTGAAATACCGGTCCAATTCTCACAGGTGCACCTGACCCTGCTAGACGAAATCCTGGCTAAGCATCATGACCGGATTTTCAGCGAGCTGCAGAAAAAATTCCCCGGCGCAATTAGTTCCGTTGATTTTGGAAATATTACATTTTCCGGTAAAAAACTATATCACGGCTACGATAACTGTTTCCAGCGAGCAGTCCCTGCAGGACATAACGGAATACCTGCGGCATGACTCTGTCAAATTTAAAATTAGTTTTGCCGCCGGAAACCGTAGATTATCTGGCTGCCCACGCGCGCACCGAATATCTTTTGAATCTCGAAAAACCGCATATGTTTGGTATTTATAATGCTGAAACCCTGGTCCTGTCCGGGCTAGAGACGATTTTTCAACAAATAGCCTTGTCTTCTTTCCTGGCAGCGGAACAACAACTCAGGTCATACCGGATAGATTCTAATCCGGTAGTAATAGTGCAACACCCGGAAAACAAGAGGAGTTTCGCGCCAGGAGAAATCCCCACCCAGACGAAAGTCTTCGTGGATTCCAGCAGCGGGGCCGTTCTGATCGCCAAACAAAATCCTGCCAGTAATCTTCTGGCTGTTCACTATCTTTTCAAGCATAAGGCCAGATATGAGTCTCAGTTTGGCAAAAATGCCGCACAGGTTTTGCATGATTGTTTTGGCCAGCGATTAGCATCGACGGCCAACCAGAAGATCAGCAACCGCTATGGCCTTAGTTTTAAGGTGAATGATGACCCGGCTATACCGATGGATGATATTTATCTGCATGCGGACTTTGGTTATATCAGGGCCGAAGGATTGGCTGAGGATCTAGGCGGAATTATCAATTATTTATCAACCCAGTTGAATACTTTTATACCCACTGCTGAGGAATTCACTAAAGCAGTAGCAAAAATTAAACGACCGGGGGGAGGCGGCATGGCTGGATCAAAATCCAACGAGTTATTCACCCAATCATATACAAATGCCGTCTATGAAGCCAATGCTTTCCCGGATATAATAAATGAGATCAGTTATGATAACCTGTTAAAATTTAAAGAAATATATTTAACCCCGGCTAATGTGATTATTTCTGTGGTCTCACCGGCAACACCCGATAGTTTATATAAACTGTTTATAAAAAACATGCCGGTGGCAAAAAAAGAAATCACCGATCATCAACCGGCATATCAGCGTGCTTTAAAAATTCTAACTGCTGAAGTTAATAATGATTTTCAGGGTAGTGCCGAACAATCCTATCTGTTCTGGGGTTTTACCACGGAAATTCTCCAGGCAGACCGCCCTGCGCTGGAAGTATTCTCCCAAATCCTGGCTGAGCGGATAATTTTTAACGTACGGGAAAAACAGGGACGGGCCTACCGTGTGAATACGGGAATAGAGATGGTTAATGATAAAGCTTTATTCTATTTCAGATTGGGAACACGTCCGGCTAATATCGATGTTTTATTGCCGCAGATCCCCGCATTCTTCGATCCGGCCATGGTAAATTCGATTACTGCAACCGAATTGGAGAAAACATTAAATCGATATCTGGGACGCATGATGTTCAGAAGATTATCGAGTATTAACCAGGGCTATTATCTGGCACATTCCCTCTATTTCTTTGGCAATAGCAACTATGATCAGCAATTTTTAAAACAGATGAAACAGGTCACCCTGGACTGATATTAAGCGTGTGGCCGGGAAGTATATGGTGGTTAAGAATCCGGTTACGGTAATAATGCGCTAAAAAAATAAGATTAAAGATGAAAGATCTGGGGGAAAAGGTTAAGGGGTTAAGAGGTAAAAAGGTAAAGAGGTAAAAGAGAAAAGGCAAAAGACAAAAGACAAACATATTCGGAGTGGGAATCAAACGTATGAATAAAATATATAAAACTGTCCTAATAATTTGTTTTATGATTACCGCACAGGGTGCAGCTGAGCCGGCGATTGAGCATCATTTAATGGTCAGATTGAATCCGGGGGAAAAGACCTTGTCGGTAAGCGATACTGTGTATTTTCCGGGCAATTGGGGCGGCCGGGAAATTCATTTCTTATTACATAAGGATTTACATCCGCAAGTCTCGACCGGGGTCTCGACCGCGGAAATTAAACTAAAGCAAGAAACGGGTAAAATTGATCACCGGGATTTTGGCCTGGCGAAAAATAAATTCAAACTGCCGGAAAATATTGAAATCGAGCATTATTCCCTGATCCTGCCCAGGAGCAAACAGGCTGAAATCATCTGCCTGTTTGAATATTCAGGGAAAATCGATCACCCCATCGAACAAATTTCCGAGGAATATGCCCGGGGATTCAGCGAATCCCCCGGTACTATTTCGGCCGATGGTGTATATCTGGCTGGCTCAACATACTGGGTGCCCTGGTTCAATGCCGATTTGATCACATTTAATCTGCAGATTTTACTGCCGGCAGAGTGGGATGCAGTCAGCCAGGGGGTACGAACCATTCATGAAATCAGGAATTCGCAACGCGTCGTACGCTGGGATTCACCCGAACTTATGGAAGAGGTGTATCTGATCGCAGCCCCGTTTTATGAATATCAGCGCGAACAGACAGGTGTGCTGGCCATGGCCTTTTTAAGAACAGCCGATGAAACTCTGGCCAGGAAATATCTGGAGACAACCGCCCAGTACCTGGAGATGTATAATACTTTAATCGGTCCATATCCTTATTCCAAATTTGCTCTGGTCGAAAATTTCTGGGAAACCGGTTATGGTATGCCTTCCTTCACTCTGCTGGGTCCAAAGGTTATCCGCTTCCCGTTTATTCTGCATTCTTCCTATCCGCACGAACTTCTGCATAACTGGTGGGGTAACGGGGTTTATGTCGACTACGAATCAGGTAACTGGTGCGAAGGGTTGACCGTATTTTTCGCCGATCATTTGATCAAAGAACAACGCGGGCAGGGTGTAGAATACAGACGCGGTGCATTACAGGCTTTCACCGACTACGTTCATAGCAATAATGATTTCCCCTTGATCAAGTTTACTTCCCGCCGCGATGCCTCTTCAGCTGCCATCGGTTATAACAAGTCAATGATGATTTTCAATATGCTCAGACAGGAAATTGGCGACGAACTTTTCGTCAAAAGTATTCAGGACTTTTATTCTGAGAATAAATTCAAAAAAGCCGGTTTTAATGATTTGAAAAAATGTTTTGAAAAAATAACCGGCCGCGAACTGGATTCGTTCTTCCAGCAATGGCTCACGCGCAGCGGAGCACCCCTGCTGGAAATCAGCCGGGCTGAATGTGCAGCCGATCCGGCAGGATTCAAATTGAATTTTACTTTGAAGCAAACCCAGCTGGACGATGTTTTTGAACTCGATGTTCCTGTAGCTGTCCATCTGCAAGACAGCAAAAAGGCAGTGATGCAACGGCTACGAATGGACAGCAAAGTCCAGGATTATCAGTTGACTTTTAAAGAAAGGCCATTGCTTATCGATGTAGATCCGCAATTTGATCTGTTCCGTTTTCTGCATCGCGATGAAGTACCACCGGCCCTGTCACAGGTCTTTGGATCGGAAAAAGTCGCGATCATCCTGCCGGCTACGGATAAACCAGATCTGCAAGAGGCCTACCGCGTCCTGGCCGGAAATTGGGCTAAAGACACATCCGGTCAAATCAGTGTGAAGCGAGGATACCTCGCTTACTGCTATTCCGGCGGATCGATCGGTCTGGATCTTTGGCCGGGAAAACATATGGCACAATCAGTTTTTGAAAGAACTGCTGAAATATGATTCGGATTTGAAGATAGATACTCTTCGTCTAGGGAAAATCAAAACATCTTTACAGGATCACAGTATTGTGCTGGCTGTGCGTAATCCCAATAATGCCGATAAAGTACTGGTCTGGCTTTCCGCTCATAGCAGTGCCGCCATACCCGGTCTGGGCAGGAAACTCCCCCATTATGGAAAATACAGTTACCTGGGATTCGAAGGGGATGAACCCATTAATGTACTGCAGGGACAATGGCCGGCCAACAACACTCCCATGCGGGCCAGGGTGCTGCAAAGTGATGGATCAAATCCTGAACCAGTCGACGCCGGGTTGCCCGTGCGAAAAGCCCTGGCGGAATTAAAACCGTTATTTTCTGCAACGCGGATGAAAAGTGATATCGATACTCTGACCGGCGAAGCTTTGCAAGGCAGAGGATTAGGGAGTGCAGGAATTGAACGGGCTGCAGCATATCTAGCTGCACAATTTAAAAGCGCAGGACTGATCCCAATCGGTGATAATGATACTTTTTATCAGACCTGGACGGAAAATAGTGGTGCCGAAAATAAGCCTGTTATTTTAAAAAATATTATCGGAATGATTCCGGGCAGTAAAAAAGAGTGGGCCGGACAATCGGTAGTGATTTGTGCGCACTATGATCACCTTGGTCTGGGTTGGCCGGATGTGCGTGCCGGCAATGAAGGGAAAATGCATTCTGGCGCCGATGATAATGCCAGCGGAGCGGCGGTATTGCTGGAATTGGCCCGGAGCCTGGGCAACAGTTT
Organism: Calditrichia bacterium; assembly: GCA_963777955.1. GTDB lineage: Bacteria > Calditrichota > Calditrichia > JAJRVZ01 > JAJRVZ01 > CAVZSQ01. The sequence continues at coordinate 35,366 of CAVZSQ010000017.1, read as the reverse complement.
CAGTCCCGCGCGTACGGTTATATTTTTAGCCACTACTGCTGAAGAGAGCGGCTTAAAAGGATCAAAGTACTATATCCAGAATATGAAAAAATTTCCGGTGCAAAATATTATCGGAGTGCTTAATCTGGATACGGTGGGCAGACTTAATAATAATAAACTGCTGGTGTTAAATCATTCGACGGCTGCAGGAGTGGAAGCACATCGTAATGGGGGTTGGATTCGTAACCGGGATCGGGTATGAGTTGGTCAATCAGGATCTGGATGCCAGCGATCAGACCAGTTTTATCTCCGCCGGTATACCGGCAATTCAACTTTTTAGCGGTGCTCATCAGGATTATCATAAACCGGAAGATACTGCCGATAAAATCGATGTGGCCGGACTGGTAAAAGTCGCATCCTTCAGCAAAGAGATAATCGAGTATTTATCCAATAGAGAGGAGAAATTGACGGTAACAATCAAGACAACTGCAGCAACAACAGCGCCAGCGGCCCCGGCGGGTCGCCGCGTATCAACCGGCATCATGCCTGACTTTGCATATGCGGGCGAGGGTGTACGGGTAGCCCAGGTGGCAACAGATTCCCCTGCCGACCTGGCCGGAGTTAAAACCGGTGATATTTTAATTAAAGTTGAAACCATAACGGTAAAAAATTTAAAAGAGTACTCAGAAGAATTAAAACAGCATGAACCGGGTGATACTTTGACGATGATATTCCTGCGGGAAGGAAAAGAAATAAAGACAGCAGTTAAACTTGAGGTCAGATAGATTTAAGTATGGCCATCATTTGTTCAGCGTTCTTTACTGCTTTCCCGGTCGGATGATTATTGAAAAAGATATACGTTTTAAAGGTCTTCTTTAAAATATTACTGATGTGAATCAACCATTCCTGTAATTCCTGTTCCGTGTACTCATAATCGTAACGGGCCGATCCTTCGCCATTCCACCAATCCTGCTGATTACGGCCATGCAGGCGAACGTAACCGGTTTCACTGGTCACCAGATCCTGTTTGGGCAATAATCCCCGCAAAGGGGGTTCATCGACATTGACGTAACCGATATTATTTTCTTTCAGAAATTCCGGCAGCGATGATGATAACCAGGTATAATTGCGGAATTCGACAAACAAGGGATAATTGCCCAGCAATGATCTGGTTTGCACCAAATAATGGCGGCTCTCTTCATTATTTTTAAAAGAATATGGGAACTGGGCCAGGAAGCCGTGCAATTTATTTTGATCGGATAATGGTTTTACCGCTTCAAGCAATTGTCCGATAACTTTTTCATTTTCCTGCCGGCGGTGCGTTGTTTCCTGGTGAACTTTGACGATAAATTCGAAGCGGGCCGGAGTTTTTTCAGCCAGTCTTTGGAAGGTGCCGACCTTAGGAATGGCATAATAGGTCGAGTTTAATTCCACGGTGGTAAAATAGCGGATATAGTATTCCAGCATTTTATTTGCCGGCAGATCAGCCGGATAAAATGTCCCGCGCCAGTCTTCATAACTGTATCCGGAAGTTCCGACTTTGATAATCTGTTTTGCCAGTGGATCAGCAATGTTCATATTACCTTCCATCGAATAAGGGATCATAACTAATTGTATGATTGGCAATTAATTTTAAAATTCCCCGGCCCAGTCCGATGATCATGAACATATCATCAGGAATTTCATACTGGCAGTGAATGCCATAAGGACTGGCTTTTTGAAAACCGAAACGGGGATAATAGCGGGGATAACCCAGAACCGTGACGTATTCAATACCCATTTCTTCGCACTGCTGCAGCCCCGCTTCCACCAGCGCACTTCCTATTTTGCGATTCTGATACTCCTTGAGCACTGCCATCGGGGCCAGGCCCGCCCCGTGGGGCAGGGAATCGGCAGACTTGATAAAAACCTCGGTAAAAGCGATGTGCCCTACAATTTTTTTATTAATTTCTGCCACCAGGGAAATAAGCAGTTTATTCCGCTCCCTGAGTTCATCCACCAACTCAGCCTCATCACTGCCTTCAAAGGCCTGGTCATTAACAAAATAAATTTGTTCCTTATCCCCGGCCTGCTCTTTGCGGATTATCAAATTATTCTTCAATTATATTGGTCTAAGCGTTGTTTGCTTCATTTGTTTGAGTTTTTCAATTTCCTCTGTACCTAATTTGAACCGGACGGTTACTTTTTCATTTTTTGAATCGACATTTACTTCATTAATAATGTCCACCAGATCCCGTTGAGAACTTACGGAAAGTTTAGCCGAAGCCAGCACGCCCCGCAGGGCATCGCGGAATAAATCAGCTTTCTCGGCATCAAGGCATTCACCCTGACCATCAAAAGATAAGTGGTCAGAAAAATTCATGGAAAAAGAGGCGCTTTTAATATTTTTAATACCCTCAAAATTCTTCGGCAGGGCGGTTTCCTGCTCAATGAGTTCGGCCAAATTTTTTGTGGTCATGGCCAGCCAGAACCCGTTCTTATATTTTAATGTTCCGATGGCTTGCCGCCAGTTTTCAGCAAGTTTCAAATCGGCAGACGGAACAGACTTATCCAGCCAGGTTTTTACGGCCGCGTCATTACCGGCAATCAAGGTATGCTGGTCGGCAAAACAAAAAACGAGATGCTCGTCAGTCGGCCGGTAGAGTTTAAATTGAGCATATGTTTCTTCCACTACTTCTGCGCCTTCATGTTTTGATTTGATAAACGAAATGATCTTTTCGGGATCAAAATTACCTCTGGCCACAAATAAGCCGTTAAACTCATCTTTTACTTTTGCTTCATTATTCAAGCCAACGGCGAAATAAAGTTCGCTGGCATCTTTCTGGAAATCGAAACCGGTGGCTGATTTGAATTCATCAAACTCCTTGTTGTGAAACATGCACAGTGCAGCGGAATCTAAAATTACTTTTGACACTTTGCTTTGCTGGATTTGCTGCAGATTGATATATCCCAGCAGATCGACATCCTGGGGTAACATGGTTAACTGATGCTTCATCTGATCGGATAACGGTTCCGGTCGTTCCTGTACACAGGCAGCCAGTAATACTACGAGCAGCAAAACTGTAAAACATCTGATTTTCATAAATCCTCCTAAAAATTCTTTTTCAAAAAAATGGATATTGATATCATGATCATAAAGCGGCAAATAAAAGTGAAGACCATAACGGCAACCAGGAAGAAACCGGAATTCCCCGCACCAGTTGCTGGGTTATGTTGCCCAGTTCGGCAGTTTTGGGCAGAAAATAATAAAGCCCATCCACCAGATAACCATAAAATTTGGATGTCAGCAGCGCATAGATTTGATTTCGTTCGATTAATAGCGGACTGAAAAAAAGGATCAGATAAGTGATCATCAGTGAAAAAGGTCCGCTGCCGGTCAGGAGTCCCAGGAAAGTCATCAGCGAAAACAAAATGATAAAAGTCAGAACAATCATAATCCCGGCCAGCAGGAAGCCCCAGTTCCATACACCGGTTTTGATCGACATGATGAGCCAGCTGAACAGAATCAGGTAAAAAATATTAAAAGCGACGATGGTTACCGAACCTAATATTCTGCCGGATAAAATTTGTATGCGGCTGACCGGTTTACTGATGAATAAATCAATAAAACCCGGCTGCAATAAAGTCGGGATCAGATTGCTGGTGGCGAACAGGGACATAAAAATGCCCCCGGTAAATAATAAAACAGCAACGGCACCTTCGATAACGGTAATTACTTCACGGACATCTACTAATTCCTCTGCTTTATTCCCAAATAGCGAAATTGAAGATTGGGCACCATTGACAATATCGAGATTCAGGGCAAAAATAAAAAGTAAACAGGCCAGGGTAGAAATGGCAAAAAAAGCCATAAAAGTCTTTTTTGCCAGAGACTCACGAAAAGTCAATTGTATGATCGCCATTACTTTCATTTTTGGACCGTGCCATTTTCGTCAAGGACTTCAATGTAATAATCTTCCAGAGATATTTTTCGCGGTACGATGGCCTGGATAATGGCCTGGCCCTGTCTCAGCCGGTCAATCAGGTAATTCAACTGCTGTTCATCTTTAACAGAAATAATATATTCTTCTTTATTATGGCTCAGCGGGATCTGCAGGTCTGTACAGACTTCATTAATGACGCGGCCGTCTTTTAAGCGCAGCAGATACTGCTCTTTGATGGAGATGAAATCATCCAATTGTCCCCGGCGAATTAACCGGCCGTTTTTCAGAATGGCGATTTCATCGGAGATACGTTCCACTTCGGATAACAGGTGCGAATTAAGAAAAACAGTTTTACCGGAATCTCTCAGTGATTTCAGAATATCGCGTATTTCTTTGCGTCCCACTGGATCGATACCGTCGGTCGGTTCATCCAGAAAGAGTAAATCCGGGTTATTGAGCAGGGCATGAGCGAGTCCCAACCGCTGCAGCATCCCCTTGGAGAATTTACGAATCCGGGTTTTAGCCCAGTTCTCTAATTTTACCTGCTTTAACAAAAAAGGAATCTTTTGATTCAAAAAGGTCTGGTCCAGTCCGGCCATTTTACCATAATAATAAAGTATCTGCTGAGCGTTGAGGAATTCAGGGAAACGATGATTTTCTGCCAGGTAACCGATGCGGGAATGTACGGGATAGTGGGTATACCCGAAACCAAGCATTCTGGCTTCACCGCAGGTAGGATGAACAATACCGAGCAGTATTTTGATCAAGGTGGTTTTACCGGCTCCATTCGGTCCCAGTAAACTGAAGATTTCGCCCGGATCAACAGCGAGAGTAAAGTCCTGCAGGGCCTGTACTTTACCGCGGGAGTAATATTTTGTTAGTCCGAATGTTTCAACTGCCTTCAAACCGGTATTCCTTCCGGTATTTATTGCTGGTACGTGAAAAGTAGAGGACAAGTTGCTCGGGAAATGAATTATTTTAAATAAGGCCGGTATGGTAATAATCAGATGCGGGCCTGTCTTTGCCGCAAACTATGATCGGCCAGGACAATCGCTACCATTGCTTCGGCTACCGGAATAAATCGCGGCAACAGGCATGGATCATGACGGCCTTTTACGGTTATCGTGGTTGGTTCACCGGTCGTGGTTACGGTCTGTTGTTCGCGGGGGATGGAACTGGTTGGCTTCACGGAGCAGCGGATAATGATCGGCATCCCGGTCGATATTCCGCCCTGAATACCGCCATGGCGGTTCGTGGCAGTTTTAATCCCGGCTGCTGTGGCAATAAACGGATCATTGGTTTCGCTGCCGCGTGCCGTGGCAGCAGCAAAGCCGATTCCGAATTCGACTCCGGTTACTGCCGGAATACTGAGTAAAGCGCTGGCGAGTTCGGCATTTAATTTATCAAAAACGGGTTCACCCCAACCGGGCGGGATACCACGGACAATTATTTCGGCCAGGCCGCCTATTGAGTCGCGCTCACTATGTACCTGTTCGATCAGTTCGATCATCTTTTCTGCCGCTGCGGGATCCGGACAACGAACTATATTTGCTTCAATCTGATCTATGGATAACGACGCCGGATCGGCAATTTCGGCCTGAATCGGGCCGATCTGTTTTACATAAGCCAGAATCTGGAAGTTGGGACATAAGGCAGTCAAAACTATTTTCGCGACAGCGCCGGCAGCCACACGGGTAACGGTTTCGCGGGCACTGGCCCGCCCACCGCCGCGATAATCGTGGAAGCCATACTTGGCATCATAGCTGAAATCGGCGTGACCCGGACGGTACTTGTCTTTCATTTCATTATAATCACCGGGCCGCTGGTCGGTGTTGCGAATGAGAATCGATAATGGCGTACCGGTGGTTTTCCCTTCGAATGTTCCCGATAATATTGCGGCCTGATCGGCTTCATGCCGGTGAGAAGTTATCCTGGATTGGCCCGGCCTGCGGCGATCCAGGTCTTTCTGGATTTCTTCGATGCTGAGTTGAATGCCGGCCGGCAAGCCGTCAATAATTACCAGATTGGCTGCACCGTGACTTTCTCCAGCCGTGGTTACCCGAAAAAATTGTCCGATAGTATTACCCGCCATACGCTTCCCGATGTTTGACTATGATTTTTGAATAATTAACAGGGCATGATCATCAACCCATGGATGATCTGCATAAAATATCTTAAGTTCTTGGGTTAAAGTCAATAATACGTTCTGGGCCTTTTCTCCGCGCAGTGTGTTTAAGATATCTTTTAAGCGGCGCTCTCCAAAAACTTCCATGCCGGTCACAGATTGGCCAGCCGCAGGTCTGGCCGCTTCTATGACGCCGTCGGTATAAAATAACAGCATGTCGGCAGCATCGAGATCGACGGTTACTACCTGCAAAGATTCCTCGTATTTTTGCTGGTTGTCGGTCAGGCCGATACCCAGACCCGTACAGCGCAACTCCTTGATCTCCATGCGGACATTGCCCGGAATAAAGATGGGCAGGGTATGTCCGGCGCGGACTAATTGCACCGTATTTTTTTCCGTATCAAGAATGCCAACAATGGCGGTGATAAAAATCTGGCGGTCTTTTATCTGGGTGGCAAAATACTGATTGAGGCGAAGTACAACCTCTTTTGGTTCGACGGTAAATTGCTGAGAGAAGCGCAGCAAACTGATGATCTGAGCCATATAAAAAGCGGCGGAAGATCCTTTGCCCGATACATCGCCGATAGTGAAAAGATACTGATGGTTGCCCAGCTGAAGTACATCGTAAAAATCTCCCCCCACCTCATTGGCAGTCTGGATGGCCGCGGCGATTTGATAACCGGGAATTCGCGGAAGTTTTTCAGGCAATAAACTCAATTGAACCTGGCGGGCTATCTGCAGTTCCTGGTCCAGCCGGTCTTTCTCCCGGGCTTCGGCGATAGTCACTTTCAGGCGGTCGCCCATCTGGTTGAAATGACGGGCCAGTTCTACAAACTCATCCTCGCCTTCCATTTTAAATTTATACTCCAGATTCCCGGATGAAATTTCTTTAATCCCGCTTTTGAGATGCTGGAATTTTTGTATAATGATTTTATTGATCTGATCACCAAATTTGGTTACCCGCCCGATGACTAAAAAATTCAGTAAAAAGAACAGCAGAATTAGGATCAGGATTATTTTAGCCAGGGTGGATGTCCAGAAGGCGATGGTAAAGGCCAGATATATGTCAAAAGCAAAATATGATAAATGCGTATCAGCACCGCTCATTACCGGCAGGAACACCCGCCCGAGAATGAATTTCTGATTGCCAGAATAGTTTTCCTGGCCCATGATCACGATGCGGGTCCCGGTCTCCGGTTTAGTTTCAATCCGTGAAATAACAGACCAGCTACGGTTTCTGGAGAGAAAACTAAATGGGTATATTCTGAAGTTAGATTCGGATTTAAGGAAATCCTGCTTGTACAAAAAATCCTGCCAGTCCTTGGGGGAATAAGGATAGCAAATCAGGCCATTGCCGGCCAGGACGTTCAGTTTTTGAGACCAGTAATTTATCAGATTGGTATCGATCTTAATTAAACACAGGGAGGTAAGCAAAGAATCGCTCTCCCTGACATAAAAGAAATAATCTTCTTTCTTTTGTGATTCTTCCTGGCCGCTGCTGGATTTGTTCAAAACTATTACGCCCTCGCTGCCGAAGGACTGCTGTAACATGAAGGGGGCATAACCGCTGCAGAGCAGGGATTGGTCGTCCGGCCGGAGATTCACCTGAAAGTAGTTATAAGCACTGGCGATATTCCCGCTGCGGATCTGGTCTATTTCATCCTGCAAAGATTGCTGTAATCTATCAGCCTGCCAGCCGGAGATAAAGTAGAAAAAAATACAGATCAGGAATATAAATTGGAAAAACTGGGGAAAAGTTGATTGTAACAAGCCGGCCATGGATAATTTCCGGGCCAGACTGGCATGGTTATAAATCACCACAATGGGTATTTTTACCAGTAAAGCCAGAAAATATAATTTGATCAGCAGACTGCAGATACAGGGGAAAACTGAACCAGGTTACTTTATACTGGATTTCCAGCATCTTTACTTTTTGAAAACTGGCCGGATCCTGCATAAACAGAAAAAGTACCAGCAGTATCACAAAAGACGTGTACAATTCATACCTGGATAATCTCTCCAGCCAGCTGGTTTTATTCAGCAAAAGCAGGAACAGGAAAAATTCGAAGACATACAGATAGATAAGGTTCTCAAAAAAGACCAGCTGATGACCGAGCATTCCGATCAGGGCATACCAGAAAATGACTGTTTGCTTGTAATAGATAGCCGTTTGTTTAGCAGTGTCGGAATGATTATTGTTCGCAGGTTGTAACGTGATTACGGCGGTATTGTTGAGCGTCAACAATAATCCGAACAGCAGAGTCAGCAAACCTAACAGAAAAAAAGTGAAAAATCCCGGTAGACGGGATTCCAGACCTGTACTACTACCCGCAGAGAGCAAATGGTTAAAGTTCAGATTCAAATATGAATAGGTCACGATATACAGGATAAATATCAGGCCCAGGATTACTTCGACCGGGGGATGGATGGCATTTATTATATTACGGTTAACGCTGAACCAGATCAGGCCCAGGAAAACCATCCAGATAACGACCCAGCCGGTATTATGATTCATGGCATAGAGTAGAAAGTAGTAGACGATGTACCAGCAGATCAGGTAAAAGCTGAAAGAAGCGGATTTAACCGTTTTAAAATCGATTGCCTTCCAGAAAACGCGCAATCGCTCAATGACAGGTATAAATGAATTGGCCAATTTTTTGTCCCGTATAATATTAAAAATAATACCGGTTAATCCCGGATTATAACTCTGCTATCCTCCGGGAAATAGCTTAACTATTCCTGAAACATAATATACGTGAAAAATTAAAATTGATTCAAAAATTAATTGTTGAATGCAGCTGAAATAAATGATTAGTTTCACTTTGTACTGTTGATGTGATAAATTATGAAAAAATTCATGGAAAAGTCAAAGTATACAGAAGTGATTATTGAGGGCCCTAAATAATGTGGAAAGTTTTTATTACCCGGGAAATTCCCGCTGCGGGAATTGATTTATTGAAAAAAGCCGGACTGCAGGTGGAAGTATATCCGCACGATCAGCCCATTCCGGAATCGTTGCTATTGGAAAAAATCAGGGATTGTGATGCTTTATTGTCCATGGTGACCGACCCCATATCAGACTGCGCTGATCGAGCAGGCTTCGCAACTGAAGATTATTGCCAATTATGCCGTGGGCTATAATAATATCGATCTGCAAGCTGCCAGGCAGCACGGTATCGTGGTCACCAATACTCCTGATGTTTTGACCGAAGCAACGGCCGATCTGGCTTTTGCTTTAATCCTGGCCTGTGCCAGAAGAGTTGTCGAGGGGGATCAACTGGTGCGCCAGGGAAATTTTACCGGCTGGTCGCCGCTGCTGATGCTGGGAGCGGATGTCTCCGGCCAGACCATCGGCATAATCGGAGCCGGACGGATCGGCACTGCCGTAGCCAGGCGGGCCTGCGGCTTCGGTATGAATATTCTTTATTCGGATAGTGTAACGAACAAATTGATCGAAAAGGAATACAAAGCGCAAAAGAAAGAACTGGATGATCTGATCAGGACGTGCAGATTTTATTTCACTGCATGTACCGCTGACCGAATCCACCCGTCATCTGATCGATGAAAAACGGCTGCAGCGGATGAAAGCCACGGCTATTTTAATTAATACCTCGCGGGGGGCCGTGATTGATGAACAGGCGCTGGTACGGGCGCTGGCCAATAAAACTATTGCCGGGGCGGGTCTGGATGTATATGAACGTGAACCATTACTGGCGCAGGGATTGGCGGATTTTAAGAATGTTGTTTTATTGCCCCACCTGGGCAGTGCCACGTATGCGAACCCGTGAGGAGATGGCCAGACTGGCAGCGCAAAATATTATCGAAGTAGCCCGGGGTAAGCCGGCACCGAATGCGGTAGGGTAAAGAATTTAAGGTCAAGCCGTTAAGAGGTAAAAAGGTTAGATTCCCAGCCGTAAGTCAAAACGACCCACCCCCTGCCCCTCCCTTTCAGTCAACAGACTGAAAGGGAGGGGTGTGGGGAGGGTCAATATTTACGGTAATGCTGGCGATACTGGGTCGGACCTGAGATTCAGATTGTTTATATTGAAATTAAATCGGAAAGACCATTAAAAATGGGCGTTAAATGCCCCTTCTAAAGTATAAAAAGATGAAATATAAAATGTAGTATTTACTCAAAATCGAACCGCAGACACTTCTAATTAGTGTTTTTAATACTAAAAAGAGCCATTTAAGACCATAAAATGCGGATTATTAGGACTTAACTCATTAAAAAACAATATACGATTCAGGTCCGACCCCCTACTTTACAGCGCAAAATACTTATCTAATTTACTGGGGTAAGCCTGCATCTAATTCGATAAAACTAATTTAAGGGCAACCGTTACGAGGTAACTATTTTAGATTCCCAGCCGTAATTTTCAAACGACCCACCCCCTGCCCCTCCCTTTCAGTCAACAGACTGAAAGTAGTGGTGTGGGGTGGGTCAATAATCACATCGATCATTTAAGCAGAGATCGATTTAAAAAAAATATCTAAAACTTTTGCTGACTCCGAGCCAGGTTGCACGTACAGTTTGCACTGGCCGCTTTGCACATAGTGATTGATATAAAGCAGCGTTTTTAATAATCGGATCAGGCAGGTGCAGCGGAACCTTGATCAAACGGGGATCTTCCTTCTGAAAAGGGGGATTGATTTTTGACTTGAATAACATCGACCACAACGTCGGCGGACAACTATAAATAATCTTTTCCACCGGGTTTGCTTTAAACCAATCCAGCAAATACGTATTGATCTCTTCAAAAAAAGAGACCGTATTGGCCAGGCGGATCCTGGCCCCCTGGCTGTGGGCTGTTTTTTGTTTCTGAAATTTATACTGGGCCTTCCCCTGCTTCTTGCGTACCATATATTTCCGGATCACCTTGTGCTGCAGCAGCTCCCCCCGGGTAAAATAACCCAAAGCAGACTGACCGGCATGCATCAGCAGGATGACATAAGGGATTGGATTCGCAGTCAGAGCACCTGCGTATGAAATTAAATTTTGCCCGGGAGGATTGGCGGGGAAGGACAGTGGGTAATGAAATTCCAGAATTTTCTCACCCTGTTGATCGAGTACCAAACAGCGGCTTTTACCGTAATCCATTTCGACTTTCACTCCGGCCAGCGAGGATAATTGTTGCATCAGGGTGATGGATTGATGGTAAGACAGAACAATATTTTCAGGTGAAGGCTGCATATTAAATCAAATTATTAAAAGCAGCGCTGACGATCTGCTGAGCTTCCTGCTGAATCTGCCGCAGATGCTCTGTACTTAAAAAACTTTCGGCATAAATTTTATAGACCTCTTCAGTGCCCGAAGGACGGGCCGCGAACCAGCCATTTTCAGTGATGACTTTCAATCCGCCAATAGCAGCCTGGTTACCCGGAGCGTTGGTCAGGATAGCAGTAATTTTCTCGCCGGCCAGGGTTTTGGCGGTGATCATCTGCGGAGTAAGGTTTTGCAGTATTGCTTTTTGCTGTTTATCAGCCGCGGCATCGATACGTTCATAGACCGGGTGACCGAACTGATTTTCCAGATTCAGATAATGTTCCGCCGGATCCTGGCCGGTTTTGGCGGTTATTTCGGCAGATAATAAATCCATAATGATTCCATCTTTATCGGTGGTCCAGACGGTACCGTCTTTTCTTAAAAAAGTCGCACCGGCACTTTCTTCTCCGCCAAAGCCGATCGAGCCATCCAGCAGGCCGTCGACAAACCATTTGAAGCCCACCGGAACTTCAACCAGTTTTCGCTGCAGAGATTTAGCCACACGGTCAATCATGGAACTGGATACCAGTGTCTTGCCGATTCCGGTTCCGGCCGGCCAGCGGGGACGGTTCTGGTAAAGATACCAGATTGCCACGGCTAAATAATGGTTGGGATTCATCAGTCCGCTGGTTTTAGTTACGATACCATGACGATCATAGTCCGGATCATTGCCAAAGGCGATATCAAAAGAGTTTTTTAAATTTATCAGGCCGGCCATGGCCGAAGCAGACGAACAATCCATGCGTATCTTGCCATCCTTATCCACGGTCATAAAAGAAAAGGTGGGATCGACCAGCGGATTGACTACTTCGAGATTGAGTTGGTAAGTTTCTTTGATAGGCTGCCAGTAGGCAATACCTGATCCGCCCAGGGGATCAACACCCATTTTGAGGCCGGAAGCGGAAATCGCTTCCAGGTCGATGATATTCTGCAGATCCTGCACATATGGTTTGATGAAATCATAATGATGAGTTGTGCTTGCCCGTAAGTGCCTGCTGAAAGGGGATGCGTTTTATTTTGGACAGTTCTCTGGCCAGTATTTCATTGGCCCTGTTTTCAATTATTTTTGTTATTTCCGATCCGGCAGGTCCGCCGCTGGGCGGATTATATTTGAAGCCGCCATCTTCAGGAGGATTATGGGATGGGGTAATCACCACGCCATCGGCCTGAGTGGTCTTATGTTCGCGGTTATAATTTAAAATAGCATGGGAGATAACCGGAGTGGGGGTGTAGCCGCGTCCCTCCTGGATAAAAATTTCGGTACTATTTGCGCCAAAAACTTCCAGGGCGGTAATAAAAGCAGGTTCCGAGAGAGCATGAGTATCCAGTCCGATAAATATTGGTCCGCTGATCCGTGCTGCCTGACGGTATTCACATAAGGCCTGAGTTACGGCCAGAATATGATTTTCATTAAAACTGCCGTTGAGCGAAGATCCGCGATGCCCGGAGGTGCCGAAAGATATCCGCTGGGCAGGATCGGCAGCATCAGGCCGGACTGTATAATAAGTGGAAATCAGCCTGGGAATATTCACCAGTAAATCGCGCGGTGCAGGTTTCCCGGCCAGGGGATGCAGAGCCATATTATTCTCCATTCTTTTCTCCGTGTCTCTCCGTGTAATATTTATGACACAGAGAAACACGGAGAAGCACTGAGTTCCACAGAGGAATATTCGAGAATATAGATAAGCAGGATTGATTATTCAAGAAAACGGAACTTTTTTAAGAGATGAATAATGTTTAGATTTGACTGTATATTTAAGGTATGATATGACGGTCAACGATAGACAGATTGAAATCATCAATCGGGATCAAATTTCTGATCAGGATAAATGGAATCTGCAGGACCTGTTCAAGTCCGAACAGGAATGGCAGGAGAAAAAGAATCATTCTGGAACAACAATTATCCCTCCTGAGTAATTTTAAAGGCACGCTAAACCAATCTGCAGTGAATCTTTTCCAGGCACTGGATTTCTATTTTAATCTGGATAAAGAGTTTATGCGGCTGTACGCCTATGCCGGAATGCTGTCGGATCAGGATACCCGGCAGGCCGCAGCGCTGGCCCTGAAACAGGAAATGGGACAACTGGAAGTAAAATTGAACCAGGCAGCGGCTTTTCTGGAACCGGAGATATTGCTGCTGCCGGAAGATGTCGTATTGTCTTTTTTAGATGAAAATAAAAATCTACAGATCTACCGGCAGTACCTGCATGATCTCTTCAGGAGAAAAATTCATACCCTGAATGAAAGCGGGGAAAAGTTAATTGCCGGGGCCGGCTTGATGTCGGATACAGCTCAGGAAGTTTATAACATCTTCAGTAATGCCGAATTGCCTTATAAAAATATTCAACTGGATGATGGGCGGGAGATTACCGTGGATCCGGTCCGCTATACCCTGTACCGGACCAGTGATAACCGCCAGGACCGGATAAAAGTATTCCAGGCTTTTTTCGGGGCCCTGAAAGAATTTGAGCGGACTTTCGGCACCCAGTTGTACGGCGAGATCAAAAAGAATCTTTTCTATAAAAATGCCAGGAATTATTCCAGCTGTCTGGAAAAAGCCCTGGATAATAATAATATTCCGGTCCAGGTATATCACAACCTGATCCGGAACACTAACGTTCACCTGCAGGTGCTGCAGCGCTATCTGCGTTTGCGTCAAAAACGATTGGCTGTTAGCGAATTGCATTATTATGATATTTATCCTGCCCTGGTTCAGGATATTGAACAGGAGTATCCTTACGCGGATAGCCAGAATTTAATTGTACAGTCCTTGGTCAAACTGGGGGTAAAATACCGGGAAGTGCTGCAGCAAGCCTTCGGCCAACGCTGGATTGATGTTTACCCTAATCCGGGAAAACGATCCGGAGCATATATGGAAGGAATTGCCTACGACGTGCATCCATATATTCTGATGAATTATAAAGGAAAATTTCATGACGTCAGCACTCTGGCACACGAACTGGGTCATGCCCTGCACAGTTATTTTTCAAATAAAAACCAGTCATTTGTCAATTCGCGCTATCCGATTTTTCTGGCTGAGGTGGCTTCGACGGTCAATGAAGCATTATTGATGGACTATGTGTTGAAGCAAACGGTCGAGCGGGAACAGAAGATATCTTTACTGGGACAGTATCTAGAAGAGTTCCGCGGAACACTGTTCCGCCAGACCCAATTTGCTGAATTTGAATTGCGTATCCATGAGTTGGTTGAAACAGGCAGTTCACTAACCGGAGAAAAATTCAGCCAGCTTTATCTGGATATATTAAAGAAGTATTACGGTCATGATGAAAAGATATGCATCATTGATGATTTATATGGCATTGAATGGGCATATATTCCTCATTTTTATTATAACTTTTATGTTTTTCAGTACAGTACTTCTTTTACGGCGGCACAGGCGGTGGCCAGCAGAATATTAAATGGTGATCAGGAAATAATTGGCAAATATCTGCAGTTCCTGGCTAATGGCAGTGCGGATTATGCCATTCCGGCTCTGCAAAAACTTGGGATCGATATGTTGTCTGATGAACCTTTTAATCTGGCCATGCAACGAATGCAGGAGATAATGGAGCAGATAGAAATTCTGTCTTCATGACATTTCACTATAAAGATGAAAAAAATTCTATAATTAACATACTAATAAAAATCAGGAGAATAAAACCATGAAAAGATCTGCGATTTTCAGTCTAATGCTTATTTTTTTATTGAGTACAGTTATTCTGGTGTCATCACTCCCGGCACAATCGCAACAAAAAACCCGCGATCAGATTCAGGAGAAGTATAAATGGAATTTAAGTGACATTTATCCTTCCCTGGACAGCTGGCGGAAAAGCAAGCTGGAAACAGCAGAAAAGCTGAAAATGTTCAGTACTTATAACGGAAAACTCGGGGAATCCGCAAAAACATTATTGGCAGCACTGGAATATTTTTCCGCGACAGCCAAAGAGCTCGGACGCTTGACATCATATGCCAGCATGCTATCGGATGAAGACAAACGTTTAGCCGGCCCACTGGGTATGGAACAGGAAATGACGCAACTGTTGACGGATTTCGATAAGAATACCGCTTTTGTCGAACCGGAATTGCTCAAACTTTCGACAGAAACAATCGATAAATTTTTTAAGGAAGAAACTAAACTGGCCGAATACCGTCAATTCATTGACAACATTCAAAGACGCAAAGCGCATACGTTAAATGAGAATGAGGAAACAATTATCGCCGAAGCCGGTAACATGGCCGGGACTGCACAGAATATTTACTCGGTCTTTAGCAATGCCGACATGCCCAGGCCAAGTGTTGTTTTATCCGATGGCCGGGAAGTGACCCTGGATGCCGCCGGATATGGAGCCAGCCGCTTCAGTCCGGTGCGCGAGGATCGTATAAAGGTATTTAATACCTTTTTCTCAGCGCTTAATAGTTTTCGCCTTACCTTCGGGACCGAACTTAATGGCGAAGTTCAAAAAAATATATTTTATAAAAATGTGCGCAAATATAACTCCTCTCTGGAAAGTTCGCTGGACCGTAATAATATACCAACCTCGGTTTATTATAAATTAATCGAAAACACCAACCGGAATCTGGCCACACTGCATCGCTATCTGAAACTTCGCCAGCGCATGCTGGGGATCGACATTTTACACTACTATGATATGTATCCTTCTCTGGTCAAACAGGTAAATCTGGAATATAACTACGATGAAGCGACCGCTATAGTGAAAAAAGCTCTGCATGTACTCGGTAAAGAGTATGGAGCGACCCTGGATAAAGCTTTCCAGGAACGCTGGATCGATGTCTATCCCAGTACCGGCAAACGTTCCGGAGCCTATTCATCCGGAGATATATATGATATTCATCCTTATATCCTTTTGAATTATAATAATAAATATGACGATATGAGTACCCTGGCCCATGAATTGGGTCATACCATGCACAGTTATTTTACCAATAAGAGTCAACCGTATATTACCTCCGATTATCCGATCTTCCTGGCTGAAGTAGCTTCAACGGTTAATGAAGCATTGCTGATTGATTATGTTCTAAAAAATATCAAGGATCCGCAACAGAGACTTTCCATCCTGGGCAATTTCCTGGAGAATTACCGTACCACCTTGTTCCGCCAGACTCAATTCGCCGAATTTGAACTGAAAATCCATGAAGCAGGTGAAAAAGGGGAAGCGCTGACCGGAGATAAATTTAACGAAATCTATCTGGATATTCTGAAGCGTTATTATGGTCACGACCAGGGGATTATGGCCATTGACAGTTTATACGCCATCGAATGGGCATACATTCCGCACTTTTATTATAATTTTTATGTTTTTCAGTACAGTACTTCATTTATGGCGGCTCAGGCTTTGTCCGAGAAACTGCTCAGCGGGAAAGATGAAATGGTGAAAAAATATTTAGCTTTTCTGTCCGGCGGTGGTTCAGATTATGCCATTCCCACGCTGAAGAAAGTCGGGATTGATATGACCTCGGATGAACCTTTTAACATCGCCATTAATAAAATGAATAAGATAATGGATGAGATGGAAAAGATATTGCAGCAGATTAAAAATTAGTTTTGGCTAATGTCGAGGACATAATTTTCCAGATTGGCCGATGTTTCAATTACAAAATATCGCTTATTCTATAGCTGACCGGTTATTATTTGATCAAATCAACTGGGCGATCGAGCCGCTTAAACGGTATGCCCTGATCGGTGCCAATGGTGCCGGTAAGACCACCCTGTTCAGGATTATGACCGGTATGATTACTGCTGACCGGGGAGAAATGGTCAAACCGAAAAACTACACCATCGGTTATCTGCCGCAGGAAGAACTGGCCGGCGAACAGGGGACTGTATTGAGCGCAGCACTGCAGGGCCAACCGGAACTTTCCCGCCTGGAAGCAGAAATTCAAAAAATTCAGGAACAACTGAAGCATAAAGACGCAGACCGGGAAACACAGGAACGCCTGGTGCACAGACTGGGAAATCTGGATCACCAGTTCGGACTGCTGGGGGGTTACGAACGCGAACCGCAGACAAAAAAAATTCTGCAGGGATTGGGGTTCAGCGGAACGGATTTTAATCGTCCCGTCGCTGATTTGAGCGGCGGCTGGCGGATGCGGGTATATCTGACCCGCCTGTTATTGCAGCAACCGGACCTGTTGCTGTTGGACGAACCGACCAATCACCTGGATATTGCCGCACTGGAATGGCTGGAACGGTTTCTGCTGAAATACAGGGGCAGTGTGATAATCATCTCGCACGATCGTTTCTTTGTCGAACGCCTGGCCGAAGAGATTGCTGAATTGGAACATCAGACCCTGACGCATTATCCCGGGCGGTATCATTTTTATGAACAGCAAAAAGAATTAAAACAGGAACAATTGCTGGCCAGGGCGGAATCACTGCGGGAGGAACGGGAAAACATCAGCCGTTTTGTGGAACGCTTCCGCTATAAAGCCACCAAAGCGCGCCAGGTACAGAGCAGGATCAAACGGCTGGAGAAAATGGAAACGGTGGAGATCCCCCGGCAGGGCTACCGGATTAATTTCCGTATTCAGTGTCCGGTGCAGAGTCATCACGAAGTCTGTAACCTGCAGAATATTTCATTCGGATACGATCAAAATCTGATCTTCAGGGATCTTAACTTCAATTTATACCGCGGACAACGGATTGCATTGATCGGCGCAAATGGTACGGGGAAAACCACGCTGGCCAGAATAATGGTCGGACAATTAACACCGCAACAGGGCACAGTGCGCTGGGGACAAAATGTCGCAGTCGGTTATTATGCCCAGCAGCAGGTAGAATCTCTGGATCTGCAGAAAACAGTACTGCAGGAAGTAACGGCTACGGCAGCTGATATGTACCGTACCGATGTACGCAATATCCTGGGAATATTTGGACTGGGCGGGGACGAGGCCGGGAAAAAAATTGCTGTATTGAGCGGCGGAGAAAAATCGCGGGTTTGTCTGGCAAAAATACTATTGTCCCCGGTTAATCTGCTTATCATGGACGAGCCGACCAATCACCTGGATCTTGTCTCCAAGGAAGCGCTGGAAAAAGCGCTGGCCGGTTATGATGGTACCCTGGTGATTATTTCACACGACCGTTATTTTCTGGATAAACTGGTTAACCAGGTGATTGAACTTAAGAATGGTATTTTGCAGCATTATGCCGGTAATTATTCCTATTATCTGGAAAAAAAGGAAAGTACTGATCTGTTGCTTGAAACTGATACAGATCTAAAGCCGGCAATCACTGCGGAAATACCTGTCAGCAGGAAAGAACAAAAACGACTGGAAGCAGAGGCCAGGCAAAAAATAAGTTTCCGCAGAAATGATCTGAAAAATCAGATCAAGAAACTGGAACAAAAAATTGCAGGTATGGAAAAGGATAAGCAGGAAATCGAAAAACTGATGGCTGATCAACAGTTCTATAAGCAGCAGGCCTACGGGGCTGCGGAAAAAATTCGCTATTATCAGGACTTAATCGCCGGTTTGCCGGAGATATACCGGCAATGGGAAAGACTGACTCTGGAACTGGAAACTCTGCTGCATGCTCTTAAGGATAAAAATTAGTTGAACCGAAAAATATGACCCTCCCCAGGCCCCTCCCTTTCTGCCCTTTTGGCAGAAAGGGAGGGGTAAGGGGTGGGTTGCTTAAATCCGAAAAGGGGATACGTTATGGCGGTGTTTAGAAATATAATATTAATAATTTTACTCTTTATCTGTTCCTGTTCCCGGCAGGAACAACCCGCAAATCTTCGACCGGTCGAAAATCCTGTACTGGTGATTCACGGCGGTGCCGGGGTAATTATACGGAGCGAAATGAGTACAGAGAAAGAGCAGGCATATACTGAAAAATTGCAGGAGGCCTTGCGGACAGGTTATGCCTTACTGCTGGAGGGCCGTCCCAGTCTGGATGCAGTGCAGGCAGCCATTAATATTATGGAAGATTCGCCCTTGTTTAATGCGGGTAAAGGAGCTGTTTTTGCCGCTAATGGTAAAAATGAAATGGATGCAGCCATCATGGACGGGAAAACCCTGCGGGCCGGTGCGGTCGCAGCTGTGCAGCACATTAAAAATCCGATCAACCTGGCCCGGCTGGTTATGGAAAAGACTCCCCATGTCCTTTTATGCGGCCAGGGGGCAGAGGAGTTTGCCCGGCAGCAAGGCATGCCCTTGATGCCGGAAGAATATTTTTTTACTGAACACCGCTGGCAGCAATTTTTAAAGGCTAAAGAAAAAGACACGATACCGGATGATTCAACGGCCGGAAAAAAATTCGGAACGGTCGGAGCCCTGGCCCTGGATAAATCAGGAAACCTTGCTGCCGGAACATCGACCGGTGGGTTGACCTACAAAAAAAGCGGCCGGATCGGAGATACTCCCCTGATCGGTGCAGGAACATACGCCAATAACCAGACCTGTGCCGTATCAGCCACGGGTCAGGGAGAATATTTTATGCGTGGTGTAGTAGCTTATGATATTGCGGCCATGATTGAGTACCGCGGTTTATCATTGGATGCAGCAGTGCAAGAAGCAATTTTAAAACTTGGCAGTGCCGGGGGTACGGGCGGAGTGATTGCCCTGGATAGTAAAGGGCATATTGCCATAAATTTCAATACTGCCGGTATGTATCGCGGCTATGTCAGGGACAATAGTACACCGGTAGTAATGATCTATAAAGAATAATTAAGTACTCCTGAGGAGTTGTATAAAGTATTATGTACCAGACAGGAGAAAATCTATGAAAATCAGCAGACGACAATTTACCAAAACATCGGCTGTGACAGTCACTGGTTTGTTACTGGGCTGCTCGCTGCGGAATCGGTTTGATCTTATAATCCGGAATGGTATGCTGCTTGATGGGAGCGGCCGGGCAGGTATTAAAACGGATTTAGGTATAAAGGGGGATAGGATTGCAGCCATCGTCGAAGATCTGCGCTCGAGCAGTGCGGATATGATTATCGATGCCGAAGGTCTGGTGGTTGCTCCCGGTTTTATCGATATTCATACGCATACTGATTCACTATTGCTGGTCGATCCGCGGGCTTTGAGCAAGATTATGCAGGGGGTTACCACGGAAATCGGCGGTAATTGTGGTTCTTCCCCTTTTCCATTGAATGACGAGGATTGGCAAGCGGTCGACCGGGACTTCTTTGAAGAATATGGAATTCATACCGACTGGCGGGATATTTCTTCATTTTTAGGCCGATTGGAAAAACAGAAAATATCGATCAATTTTGCGACTCTGACCGGGCATGGAGATCTGCGTGCTTTCATTGTAGGGAAAAACGATGTGGCACCAACGTCCGACCAGTTGCAGCAAATGAAAAAAGTCCTGGCGGCAACGATGGACCAGGGCAGTTTTGGACTATCCACAGGATTGGAGTATCCTCCGGGCAGTTATGCTGCTACTGACGAATTGATTGAATTGTGTAAGATTGTCGGTCAGCATAAGGGTTTATATGCCACCCACATGCGTAATGAAGATAATAAAGTGGAAGAAGCAATTGCCGAAGCATTACAAATCGGACGGCAAGCAGGGGTGTCTTTACAGATTTCTCATTTGAAAGCGTGTAATAAGAATAACTGGTCTAAGGTCGATCATATGCTGGAAATGATCCAGCAGGCTGCACAGGAAGGTTTACCGGTGCAGGCCGATCGTTACCCTTACATTGCTTATGGTACAGGTCTGTCGGCATTTCTGCCATTATGGTCCAGGCAGGGGAAAAACCAGGAGATCCTGGCGAGATTGCAGGATCCCGGCCAGTTACCGCAGATTGAAGCGTATGCCCAGGGACGGGGAGAACGGATAGGAGGCTGGGACCGGGTGGTGATCAGTTCCTGCTACAAAGATGAAAATAAAATATGGGAAGGCAAATCCATTGCCGAGTGTGCAGCGACCAGGGGCATAGCGGAGTTTGAATTTATCAGAACCCTGCTGATCAGAGATGAATTGAAGGCAGGTATAGTCGGATTCGCCATGGATGAAGAGGGTTTGGTGAAAGTCCTGCGGTCCCCGCTGGTAATGATCGGTTCCGACGGTGATGCTGTGGCTCCTGAGGGTAAACTGGGGGCCGGCAAACCGCATCCGAGATATTATGGTACCTTTCCCCGTGTACTGGGCAAGTACTGCCGGGAAGAGAATATTTTTGATTTGCCCACGGCAGTGCAGAAGATGACCTCCATGCCGGCGCAAAAAATGGGATTGCGGCAACGTGGCCTGTTGCAAAAAGGATATTTTGCCGATATCACCGTGTTTAATCCGCAAACTGTCATAGACCGGGCCACCTTTATAGCACCCCATCAATTTCCGCTGGGGATAGAACATGTAATCGTAAATGGGAAACTCGCAGTATATAAAGGAAAATACGCAGGAGTATTTGCCGGTGCGATTCTACGTTTTGCGGGATAAACTTTAAGGTGATGTTTTTGAAAAGTATATCTTTGATTGTCCTAATTTTTCTTTGCTGGTCTTGCCAGAAAGAGTATGATCTGTTAATCAGGAATGGTTTGATTATAGATGGCAGCGGTAGTCCGGGAATCAGCGGCGATCTGGCTATTAAAGATGGAAGGATATTAAATATCGGTAAGAATCTAACCGGTACTGCCCGGGAGGTAATTGATGCCCGCGGGCAGATCGTTTGTCCCGGTTTTATCGATATGCTCTCCTGGGCCTGCGGCCCAATTATATATAATGGAGAAGTACCCAGTGTGATTCGTCAGGGAATTACCACAGCCATTTTTGGCGAAGGTTGGTCAATGGGACCGCTTAATCCCGCGGTGGCCAGGGAGATGGCAGGTTTCTGGCCGGAATACAGCATCAACTATAACTGGAAAACCCTGGCTGACTATCTGCGGATAGTAGAAAAAAAAGGTACGGCAGTAAATATCGCTTCTTTTGTAGGGAGCGACAACTTTACGGGTTTATGCCCTGGGGTTTGATGATCGCAGAGCCACGGCTGCAGAGATGAAGTTAATGGAAGATCTATTGCGAACAGAGATGGCTGCAGGGGCACTGGGTCTGGGCTCAAGCCTGGTTTATACTCCGGCCTTCTATGCTGATACGGCTGAGTTGATCCGGCTGGCCCGGGTGGCAGCCGAGTATGATGGTATGTACATATCGCATATCCGCAATGAAAGCACAAATCTGCTGTCAGCCATCCGTGAACTGATCACCATCAGCGAAACTGCGCATATTCCTGCGGAGATTTATCATTTCAAAACTTCCGGCAAGGAAAATTGGGGCAAACAGGACAGCGCGATTATCCTGGTTGAACAGGCCAGGTCCAGAGGTTTGGAGATCGGTGCGGATATGTATCCATATACCGCCGGAGCGACCGGTCTCTCAGCGATGATACCCCCGTGGGTCAAAGCAGGGGGGGATGATTCGTTAGTAGCAAGATTGCAAAAACCTGATTTGCGGGTTAGGATCAAATCCGAAATAACGAACAACACTTCCGGTTGGGAAAATTTTTACCGCATGTCTGGCGGCGGGGAGAATATCCTGATCAGTTATTTATCAGGAGCGCGCGAGGAATGGCAGGGTAAAAAGCTGGCCGAAATTGCCGGATTAAAATCACAGGACGAAATAGATGTATTATTCGACCTGCTGGTTGCCGAAGGCGGTGGCGGGGGCGGCATATATTTTCTCATGTCGGAGGAGAATGTAGAGAAAAACCTGAAATTGCCCTGGATGACTTTTTGTACGGATGAAGATGCCTACCAACCGGAGGGATTGATGGGCAAGCGACGGCCGCATCCGCGGGCTTACGGGACTTTTCCGCGTATACTCGGCAAGTATGTGCGCGAGGAAAAACTCTTAACTATAGAAGAAGCCATACGAAAGATGACTTCGTTGCCGGCTGGCCGGTTGGGTTTCAATGACCGTGGATTATTAAAACAAGGCCTGGCGGCGGATGTAGTAATTTTTGATCCCAATACAGTAATTGATAAAGCAACTTATGCGGATCCTCACCAGTTTCCAACGGGCATTAATTGTGTGATCGTGAATGGTCGTGTTGCAGTTAGAAACGGAAAACAGACCGGAGTGAAAGCAGGAAAGGCATTATTCAGACAGAAATGATTGGAAAGAAAAGATTCCTCGTCACCCGACAACTGCCGGATTCCTCGGAATGACAAGTTAGAATTTCTTTAGTAAGACTATAAAATTTGATCTTAGGAATTCTACACGCAGCCATTTGGTAAGCAAGTGCCACAGAAAAAAAATGATAAACCACCAGCGGTGCAGCCAGTTAGCGTCCTGTAAATAATCCCATTTCATGATCTGAAAATCCGGAGCTAATTTTTTTACTTTTCCTTTCCGGTTGATGCGGTGATAGGTCGGGAAAACATCCTGATCCTGCACTTTAAACAACCGCTGTATTAATATTTTACGCAGGGGATAGGGTAATATCTTCGGCAGGAAGATTAATGGACTGCTAAGATTGGTAGTCAAAATTAGCAGTTGACCGTCTGTTTTTAAAATCCGTTTGAATTCGGTAAAAGCACGCTCCGGTTCAGCCAGGTGTTCAACCACAAATCGCAGCAGGATCAGGTCCACGCGGGAATTTTTTATGGGCAAATTATAAGTATTCATCTGAATAAAAGGTATCGCAGTCAACGGCAATTGTGCGGGTAAGGTCAAGTCGGAATGAATTTTTAATTTGAATGTGTGCGCTGGTTCAAGAGCCCCGCTAGAACCAGAGCCGATCTCCAGGCAGATTTTATTATCACCCTGCAGTGACTGCAGCAGCGAGTCGAAAATTTCCCAGCGCGGACGGTAACCGGGATCCCAGGCCTGGATAATTTTCCGGGCCCAATTCTCGTTAGCGGACATATTTTAATTTCAGTTTGATTGTCTGATATAGCGAATGAATTTATTTAATATTCCGCGTCCGGCATAAGAAATTCCGTAAGGCAGGTCACACTTGTTACAGGTGACCATGGATTGTGGGGATTTCCTGGCCAGTTGCCGGCGCAGAAAACGCATCGAGTCACCATTCCAGATTTCGGCAGCAATATCCCGGCAGTCCAGTATATTGCCGATGATATATTCACTGCGCAAATCCCGGCAGCACCCCACGGCATTACCCCGGTAATCAATGACCAATTCGATCCAGGGATGGTGGCAGAGATTGTATTTATGCTGCGGAATTTTCTGGCTGCTGGAAAGAATAATCGAGGCCTGATCGAAAGAATTATGCATCAGGGCCGGATTTACAGATAAATATTCCGCCGGATACGGGAAAAGTTGCTGCAATTCTTGTAAACTTTTTTTTATTTCTCTTGAGTTGCGCAGATCATAAGTGTTCAGATCAACCAGGACCAGGTGGAATTTTTTGCGCTGGAGCATGGCATATTCGACAACGGCACGATACCCGGCCAGAACTGTTTCCCATTTACCCCCCTGGCGCAATCTTTCATATTTGGTACGATCGGTACAGAAATCCCCTTTCAACTTGGTCAAACCGCTTTCAAGCAATTGTCTGGCCCGTTCGGCAGTGAGGTAAGAACCGTTTGAACCGATGGCTACAGCTAAGCCTTTCCCGGCCGCATAATTTATAAACTTATCAAGTTCCGGATGTACCAGCGGTTCACCATCACGGGTCAAGACAATCTCCCGGACCGGCCAGGCTGCCGAGTATTTTATCCAGTATGATCTGATAATTGGCAAAGGACATCTTCCCGCGGCCCAGTTTCTGAAAATGCTGGTCAGGATTACTCTGCGGACAATAGACACAGCGAAAATTGCAGATATTGGTTGTTTCGATATGAACCGTCAGCGGTCCGGCCAGTGAGCGTGACAGACCAAAAGCATAACTTAAGGCGACTTTCCAATAACGCCTGATCTTCTTGAGGTTGTTTATATATAACATAGAACTATATTTTTGATCATTGAAATAGCGAATAAAAATTAAAATTAGTCAAGACCGGTATAGCAAGCAAACATAATGTAACTACTCTGCAGCGGTGTATGAGTTACTCCGCCTCATTTTTGTAAATAGATTACACGGCGAGATATATTCCCATACTGGCCACTAAGCCCGGGAAAAATGGTTCCAGATTGAAAGGATAACGGACTGAACCGGCAACATAATGTATTTGTCCCCAACCAAACCAGAATAGAGATATACTAAAACTGAACAACATGACCAAAAAAGTCAGCCGGGAATTAAGCCGGAACTGCGGGTAATAGGCAGTTAGTAAGGGCAGCAGCATCGGCGGGATAAACAAGGTCCCGATCACGTACCACAACTGAATTACGGAAGGTATCAGATATACCAGCAGAATGGAGACAATTGCCGTAACCAGCAGACCGAGCCGGATCGACCGTACAGTGCGGTTTTCATCCGGTTGTTTTTTAATACGCCAGACGATGTCATGTCCGAAAGTAATTGCCGAGAGCAGGGCGTAACTATGGATGGTTGACATTACTACGGCCAGCATCCCGGAAAAAAATAAGCCTTTGAGGAAAGGGGGCAAAAGCCTGTCGGCCAGCAAAGGATAGGCCAGGACCGGCTTGATACCTTTCAGGGAGGCCGCTGCGTATAAGCCGGTACTTAGGGTCAGAAAATCGAATATAAACCAGAACAGAATCGAGACCAGGATACCCCGGCGGGCAACCTGCTCCGTTCCGGCTGCCGAACAGCGTTGATGAAAGCCCGGATCCACAAAAGTCCAGAAGGCGATAAAAAACCACACCAGAATATATTGGATTGAATTATGGCCATGCCAGTTTAAATGCATGGCCGGAAGGTTTGTTTTCAGATAGGTCCAACTGCCGAAATGAAAAATTGCGTAGCAGAATAGAATAATAAAACTGGCATACATCAGTATGAATTGCATTTCATTGGTTCTGACCACACTGCGAAACCCGCCCCAATAGATATAAACAATCGAGAAAAAAGTACCGGCCAGTATACAAATAAGAAATGACCAGCCGAGGATGATCTGTAGAATCAGAGCAACGATCAGAATGTAAGGTGCCGGTGTGGTCATGAATAAGAGGCAAACACTGCCGAACAAACCTGCGGATTTACCATATTTCTGGTAAAACATATCAGCGATGGTAAAGGTCCCGGCCTTGCGGACCCTGGGAGCCAGGATCAGGGCGTAGAGCAAGGCAAATATATAATAGGGTAGACCAAACACGATCCAGGTAGACAGGCCATAATTGTAAGCGAATTCGCCGATTCCCAGGATACCTCCATACCAGGTAGTTACCAGTGTTGCGACAAAAGAGGGTAAGGTCAGTGAACGGTTGGCCAGCAAGAAATCATCTTGCCTGGATTTATTGGTCTGCCTGAATGACCGGAATCCCAGGTAAAGTAATAGAACGATATAGAGAACAATGACCAGAATGTCCCAAACGGCGAGTTTAATCATGGGTCAGCAGGGTATAAAGATATAGAGCACCATGTTTGATGCTTATTTGTGCCGGTAGTTTGGCGATTACATTACTTAAACCGTTAAAACCGTGCGGATAGTCGGCATCATAAACGGGATATTCAAAACCTTGCAGAGTTATACCATACACCGGTAGAAAACTGAACAGGGAGATAACCTGGCCGACCGGCAACATGAGCTGGCGGCTGCCGGAAATGATTTCCAACCGGCCGAAGTCGTCATAAAATTCCAGCGATACCTGATTGAATTTAGACTGCAGTGTTAAAAGATTGGCCAGGGTTTGATCGGCTCGTTTACCGAAAGCGGCGGCGATTTTAATAATTTGCGGATTTAAACTTTGAGCAAATTCGATAGACTTTTTCCAAATCATGAAAATTCTGATCAGGCCGGTATATTAATTTTGCATTTTTAAAATGCTCAGACACTTCCGCCGGAATTGAATCGAGATCGCCGACGATATAGTCAGGTTGAATATGGTTATGGTAACAGATAGTACTGCCGCCGTCGACAGCAATGATCAGGTCGGTCTCCCGGATCAGTTGCTGCAATATTTTAGCTGCGGGCGGTTGGCCGTTAGCAATAATTAACAGATTACGGTGTTCTTTTTCTGCCATAACGTTTTTGAATCAGAAGTAAAAACTCGCCGCTAAATAATAATTGCGGGGTGCAGCCGGATAGTAAAAAGCAGTTTCGCTCCAGGAATCATAATAGCCGGCTGTTTCATAGGTTTCATCCAGTAAATTATTAATTTTAAACAGCAGACGAATTTCCGGAAAATAGAAAAGTTGTTTGATCTGATAATTCAGGATCAGGTCTACACGCCGGAAAGGATCGATTGTCCGGTCGGCAGTCTCCGGAATTATCCAGGTACTGTCTGCCAATTTGCCGGAACAGCAGGGAGGTTGAAACGGATTGCCAGTTCAAAACCAGGCGCAGGTTGCCGATCATATCGGGAAATCCGGCAATCGGATTACCGTCGAGTTTTTTTCTACCCACCAGAGATAAGTCCCAATCGGTGATCTGCCGGGCAGTAAATTTCCGGAAGTAGTTTTTGCTGTAAGCGAAATTGCCATCCAGGGATAGAAATGATGCCGGTTTGGCCGTAAAGGCAATTTCTGCACCAGTATGAATAGTCTGTTCCGCATTGCCTTTAACCGGCATCCCGTCTTTATCTACGGTGCCTGCCGGAACGATTTCGTTTTTAAAATCCATGAAATAAAAATTCAGTTTAAATCCCAGCTCATGATGCTGATAGGACAGACCGGCTTCATAATCGAGCAGCAATTCCGGATTGACTATGGGTTTACCCCATTTAATATATTTTATCCGGCCTGCGGTACTTACCGTATCGGTCCGGTCAAACAACGGATCAGCACCCAGATCATCAGGCCCGGTAAACTCATCGAACAGATCGTCGTCAGAGGGTTCAC
Source organism: Calditrichia bacterium (assembly GCA_963777955.1). GTDB lineage: Bacteria > Calditrichota > Calditrichia > JAJRVZ01 > JAJRVZ01 > CAVZSQ01. Next base: position 7,238 of record CAVZSQ010000017.1, on the reverse strand, counting down.
GATGGGAGACAGAGATATTAGCATAGATATTCCAGTTTTTACGAATACCGTAATTCAAACCTAAACTTGGATTGAAAAAATCATATTTTACTTTATAGCGATTAAGTTCCGTCCCGCTGAATAATCCTTCGGCATTTTGCTGAAAGGTATACTCTTTATGTTCATAAAGTATATTGGTTAGAACATGGGTACGCTTCTTTAACCGGTAAAAGTAATTGAAGTAAACGGCCAGGTTGTTTTTCCTGCCATTATATCCATAATATTTCCGGTCGGCCGAATAAACCGCCGGGATATTTTTTGCCCACAACACCTTTCCGTAGTGATCGCTATCGAACAGATAGATCGCTGTTCCCACAGTCAGCATACCCCCGCCAGTGTTATAATTCAGTTTTCCGATCCAGCCATATTGATTTTTCTTCACCCATTTCTGACGCACCAGATCGGTGCTGGCCACGGTATATTTCCCATTGGCATCGCGATAAAGGGTGCTATCGGTTGCCGTATAATAATAATCCAGAGAGTCGGCGCCAAACAGTCCGGGGTCATTTGTTTCGAACTCATTCATGCCATAGTCCGACAAAGATTTCCGTTCTTTAAGATTTTCATAATACCCCTGACCGCGGATATAATAGAATGTATTGGTCAAATTTATTAAAGGCCAGATTTGCCAGTTGTGAATTAACTGGAATTGCGGCTGGTTAAAATCGTCGACGGCGTTTTCGTAAATCTCTTTTTTATAACGCCGGTCAGCAGACAGCATATTCTGCGGTATGCCGTCCCAGTCGGGGTGGGTACGTTCATAACCGTTGAAGATATTCAGGCGGGTTGTCATATTCCGGTCATATCTTTCGAAGCCAAGAAAATAGGCAGTTAAATCTGATGCAGAATTCCGGCGATAACCGTCACTGAGAATGCGTGAAAAGCGGCCGTAAACCGCATAGGTATTCTGCAGCAGACCCGATTTATATTCGGCCAGGAATTTACGGGTGTTAAAACTCCCTCCGCCCATGGTGATCTTGATCTCCCGCTCGGAGGCAAAGATCTCGGTGTTGAGGTTAATCGAGCCGCCGAAGTTAGCCGATCCGTAAATGCTGTTGCCCACTCCCCGCTGTACCTGTATATCTTCAGTACTTTCCGCCAGGTCAGGCAGATCAACCCAGTATACCTGCTGATCTTCCGGATCATTGAGCGGGATTTCGTTAATCATCACGCCAACTCTTTTCTGATCAAAGCCGCGGATCTTAAGAAAACTATAGCCTACTTCGTCACCGGATAAAGAATATGAATAACTGTTTGGTAATTGTGAAAGAAGCATGGGCATATCGGCCAGCGTATGATTCTGTTCGATTTGTTGCGCTGAAAGGTTAGTAAACGTGACCGGAGATTTTCCTTCCAGGGCCCGGGTAGCAGTGACCACAATAGATTGACCCGGCAAGATTATGGGGGACAGATCCAGGGTAATGGAAATGTGATTGGCAGTAGACAGATCCACAGGCACTTTTTCAACCTGGTAACCGATATAGCTGGCACTGATGAAATAGAGGCCATGAGCCAGGCCGGAAAATTGGAAATCGCCGTTGGAATCGGTGGTGGTGCCACGGTTAAAATTTTCTATTAATACATTGGCCCCGGCCAGGGATTCGCCGTTTTCGGCATCGATTATCTTCCCGCTGATACGGCAGGGCAGCTCGAGCCATGGCCAGGCCGGCCATTAATACCAGGAGTAAGGCTATAATCAAATATTTATTACATTGCATATAATACCCCATAAAAAAGAAACCGCTCACCAGAGTAGCTGAGCGGTTTCATTAAAATAAAAGTTACGTGCCCGTTTCCTACGCTGGTATCATCCAGATCAGGTTCGAAGGGTGTAATCTCAGTCCCGAAAACTGGGACACCCCTATGGCTGGCATAATATACTATAGTGGATATGCTCAGGCAAGAAATGTTTTGCCGGGGAATTGTGATTGATAATTTGATTGTAAAATATACTGGTTTTGATAAATTATATATAATCTGGTCATATCCACAGCGCTATATGGAAAGCAAGGGTAAGTGGATAAAGGGCAAAGGGCAAAGGGCAAAAGGTAAAGTGGGAGATTTTCCTTTGACTAGAGGCGATTGAATAATGGTGAGTCTTGACTGAATTCAGTATGGGTGGAAATCTATCTACCAGGAATAAAATATGTCTGATCTTTCTTAAATTAGTGAAACAGCAATCCTGAGGTAACTATGGATGATCATCGTGTGTTAATAACTAAAAAATTCGAATTCTCAGCCAGTCACCGCTACTGGTGCGAGGACTGGAGCCAGCAAAAAAATGAACAGGTATTCGGCCTGTGTACCAGTCCGTATGGTCACGGGCATAATTATGAACTGCATGTGACGGTCTCAGGAAAAATAGACCCGCTGACTGGCATGATCATCAATCTGACCGATCTAAAGAAACATGTCAGCACTATCGTAATACAATTTGATCATAAATATCTTAACGTCGATACCCCCTTTTTTAAAAAACAGATACCGACCACCGAGAATATTGCCCGGGTGCTTTTTGACCTGGTTGACCGGCAGTTACAGGGTAAAGGGGAGTTCCGGTTATACAAGATACGTTTATATGAACGCCATGATCTGTATGTCGATGTGTGGAGAAACAAATGATGGCGATTAGAACTACCCTGAACAGGAGTTATGAATTCAGCTCAGCGCACCGGCTGCATGCTGCCGAACTTAATGACGAACAGAACCTGCAGATTTACGATCAGTGCAACAATCCGCGGGGACACGGCCATGATTATAAACTGGAAGTCTCCTTACTGGGGGAACCGGATCCAAAAACCGGGATGATTTTTTCTTTGGAGGAAATGGATAATCTGGTCCGGCAGATCCTCGACCGGCTGGATCACCGGCATCTGGATAAAGAGGTCAAATTTTTTAAAAGCCATGTTTCGACCGGAGAAGTAATCATACAATATTTGTGGGATGAGTTGAATAAAATTTTTCCCGCGGATATGCTGTACTATTTAAAATTGTGGGAGACCGACTAATAATTATTTTGAAACAGGGAAAGAGGTGCTGCTTGAAGAAAAATAATAGTATCAAATCAGAACATCTCGAAGATAATAAGAAATTGGAAAGTGCTGTACGTGCAATATTAATCGGCATTGGTGAAGATCCCGACCGACAGGGGTTACAGCGTACACCCTTTCGGGTTGCCAAAATGTATAAAGAAATAACCAGCGGTTACAACCAGTCTCCCGAACAGTTGATCAATTCTGCGCATTTTGATGTGAATTATAATGAAATGGTGGTGGTGACCCACATTGACTTTTACAGTCTATGTGAACATCACATGCTGCCGTTTTTCGGCCATGCTCATGTCGGCTATATTCCCAATGGCCGGGTGGTAGGCTTAAGTAAAATTCCGCGGATCGTGGACATGTTTGCCCGCCGCCTGCAGGTGCAGGAAAATATGACTCAGCAGATTGCCTATGTTTTGCAGGACCAACTGAAACCGGAGGGGGTAGGGGTGGTGATTGAGGGCTACCATATGTGTATGATGATGCGGGGGGTGCGTAAGGAAAAAGCCAAGATGATTACTTCGACGCTGCTGGGTTCTTTCCATGATGATTCCAAGACCCGGGCGGAGTTTCTGGAATTGATCCGGAGTGAGCGGAATGCCGTATAATCTGGCGCTGGTAACCGGAGCCAGCGGAGGTATAGGTCGGGCAATAGCAATAACCCTGGCCGGTAAAGAACTGGAAATGATCATCACCGGCCGGAATGAAGTACAACTTAAAAAAATATCGGCTGCAGTAAAAAAACAAGGTAATCGTTGTGACTATATTGCAGCAGATTTAAACAACACTGATCAGGTAGATGCTTTAATCAGCTTTCTGTATAAAAAGAAGAAAAATCTTTCCTTACTGGTGCACAGTGCCGGTGTGGCTCAGGTCGGATCCAGTGCCGAGATGCCTGTCGGCAGCTGGCAGGAAACTCTGCAGGTGAATTTAACCATTCCATTCCTGCTTACTCAAAAATGTCTGCCGCTGATGAAGTCTGGAAGTCAGATCATCTTTATTAACTCGGTGGCCGGGAAAAATGCCTTTCCGGATTGGTCGGCTTATTGTGCCTCCAAAGCCGGTTTAAAAGCCTATGCTGATGTTTTACGGCTGGAGATACAGAACAGGGGTATCAGGGTTACCACGATTTTCCCATCTTCGGTGGATACCTCAATGCATGACAGCTTGCCCTATAAGTGGGACCGGAAAAAAATGTTAAAAGCGCAGGATGTAGCCCGGGCAGTTTTGTATTGCTATCAGCAGCCGGGCGGTGTGGTGATCAGGGAGATCGATCTGGAGAGCAGTGGCGGGGTGTTTTGATTAATGACCCACCCCTCTTTCCCCTCCCTGTCCGGCAGCTGCCGGACAGGGAGGGGATGAAAGGGGAGGGTTATCATACAAAGAGGATCGTCATGAAAGTTTTAAAACAAATCTATGGAAGATAATTGTCATTCTGATCGGAACGATTGTGGTTGTACTTTTAGTCATGCGACTCTGGACAAGCAATCCCGGAATCCTTTTCGTCTACGATCAAACAATGATATGAAATTGACCAAAGCTGAAGACCATGCTCAGCTGGCAAGTTTAGAGCAACCATTATTATTGAACAAAGAAAGCAATCAAAGTGCTAAACAAAAGGAAAAAGTTATGTTAACCTGGAAGGATATTCTGCGCTTTGCGGAAAAGGGAAATCCGCAGCCGGACAGTGTGGTGACCAAAACTGAGGCCGAATGGAAAAAACTACTCACACCCGAGCAGTATAATATTACCAGGCAAAAAGGTACCGAAAAGGCTTTCAGTTCAGAGATGTGCAGCCTGTTTGAACCGGGATTGTATGCCTGTGTCTGCTGCGGTACGCTTTTATTCGATTCCGGAGAAAAATTTGAATCCGGTACCGGCTGGCCTTCGTTTACTCAACCGATCAAGGAAAATGTCATTGCCTATCATCTCGATAACTCTTACGGCATGCAGCGGGTGGAAACTCTCTGTAATACCTGCGGAGCACATCTGGGGCATGTATTTCCCGACGGACCCAAACCGGGCGGTCTGCGCTATTGTATCAATGCGCTGGCGCTGAAAAAGATTAAGAAATGACCCACCCCTCAAGTCCCCTCCCTGTCCGGCAGTTGCCGGACGGGGAGGGGATGAAGGGGTGGGTTTTTTTTAAACATTGACTCGACTGTCCATTTTGTCAAGAAACTGCATTCCCTAAAATATCTGTTGATTTGACAAAATCGCACAGTATATTATATACCGTCAAACCGGCATTTTACAAGCAGCATAAGTATTATTCTAATCTTTCCTTTAGTATTCAGTATACCGCTGGTATCCATACATTTCTTGTATTTTAAACATATATCTTTATTGAATTGAGTAAGGATGTAGCAGTAAAGTTCCTTACTGCAGTTGTTTATGCTGTTTTTTGAAGTGTTTTTCATTTGACCTTTCCATTACATAGGAGGAGAAGACATGAAGAAAATTGTTTTAGTGTTTTTCTTGTTTGGCGACTGTGGCGGCTGTCCAGCATCATCCTATCGCTTGCGCAGCCTGAACCCCGATTGATGGGACCAGGAAAAGTAGCCGGAACACAAAAAGGACCAGTGTATTTGCCATCTAATCTTCAGCCATACGAATCCAGAAAGAAATCCATACACCCGATACCGGCAGACAAGATCAAAGGGGTTGCCTACCGGGTTCCGCAGGACTATGCCACTATTCAATCTGCTATCGATGCCTGTGCTGATGGCGATACGGTGCTGGTTTCTGAGGGGACCTATCTGGAAAACATCCGTTACAGGGGGAAGGCCATTGTAGTGGGTAGCCTGTACCTGGTTGACGGAGATACCACGCATATCGAGAAAACCATCATTGACGGCAGCGGTTCAACCGATCCGGACAGCGGTTCGGTGGTGTATTTTGTCGATGGTGGACACGACTTCTGTACTGTGTGGATTGACCATCCGGGGAGGAAGCAGGGACCCGTTACAGCCCTGGCAATCCTTACCTGGTGGGAGGAGGAGTTTTTTGTAATGCATCCGGAGCCCGGTTGATCAGAAATTACATCGTCCATAACCGCTTAGTTGCCCAATATGCTGCAGGGGGCGGGGTGAAGCGCCGAAATGGAACAGACTCATTTGTCCCTTACATGGTCATAGAAGAGAACCGTATTTCGGATAATTATGTTCAAAATGACACAGTCAATTCCTTATATGGTTCCGGAGGAGGTGTCGACCTCGGGGGTATATCGGCCAGGGTGATAGGAAATCTATTTGAACGCGACTCAGTAGTATCAATGTACAGATTGTCTCGTGAAGGGGGTGTGCATGTATGCTCTATCAGCAACACATCCACTTCCAGAGGGGTATATTCAAGGCAATATCTTTCGGGCAAACATTAAGTTAGTCATCGATCGTGGATGTTTATGGCGCCGGTATTTATTTTCAATGGACAGGTGAAGTGACCATCAAAGGAAAACCTTTTTGAAAAAAATGTGGCGACGACTGTATATGGCAGGGAAGAACAATTTTTGTAACAAACTTTTTAATACGCAATCTATGGAGGGGATGCTTCATGGCAATGTATGTTGAACAATATTGAATAATAAGCCAACAGGGTGAAATCGATGCCCACCACTATGGAATATTCAGGTTTATAACTCTTTGATAGGATCTGTTTTACATATTATAATGGCGTTTCTGGCTGATCCTTTATTTTCCGAACACGCCATCTCGCGAAGAGTTCTATCGACGTGGTGTGACAAGCTGATATGAACGGTACATTTATCAGGCCCGGCCGCCGATTTTGATGGTAACAGCGTCCGCAGCAGTCGATCGTTGTGACATCGGCGCCATAATCGGATATGAGTAGGGGAGGCTTACCGACATCCTTTGCCTAAGTGCGTTCTCCTCCCGTCGGCACACTTCATTGACGACAGACATAATAAACTATCATAATACAAATCCAGGTATTCGGAGTTTATAAGACAGCAGTGTGCAGGATTCAGTGAGATGTTCGATGAGGACATGCCGAGGTGCGGCAGCAGATTAAGGGGCTATCAACAGCTGAGAACTTACCACTTTGGTGTAGAATAATGATAATGATCAGAACAATCGGGGTAGAAAATTCACACCATGGTCCGGTTAAACTCCGATATGAAATTGTATCTGCGGATACTAC
>CAVZSQ010000016.1:0-11692 GCA_963777955.1 Calditrichia bacterium | reverse complement strand
CACTGCCAGCGAATAAGTCAGGTAATAATATCATCCACAGCATAAAAATAAAGGAAATCGCCAGGGAATGCAGGACGTAACTTAACCGGGCCATTCTGCCTTTGGTGCTGAATAGATTCATTTTATATCCCCTATCAATTAATCAGGAAAATATCAGATCTGACTGACAGGATGATCACCTCTGTAATTTATACTGAATATTAATTATTATTTTCTATCAGGATTATCAGGAATACAGAAACAATGTATTAATGAAGTATTATAAAAGCAAGGGATGATAAGGGGCTGGCCTAAGCGCAAAGGTCGGAGACCTGGCGCCAGACAAGCCGCAGCGCAGAGGGATTCCGAATAGGCAATTATTACCTCACTGCAGTGCAAAATAGCCTGCCAGAAAAATCAGCAGGATCCAGGCACCCCGCCCCCGGGACCTGAAAAAATAAAGACCAGAGAATATTCACGAAACCAAATCTATTTACTGCAGTATTACTTTTTTAACCTCCTCCGGATAATGCAATTTTAATCTGATTGACACGGCGTTTGTGATGTTCTATATTATTCAGGCGTTATTTTTCACATTGGTCTTATTAGCGGTAATTTAAATCATAACAGAATACATTATCCTGCTTTACAGGTATCTTTTATCATTCAGAAAGGAAACTTATGAAAACCTTATTCTTTTTGGTTCTGCCTCTGGTATTGCTGGCTCAGCAGGCCAGGTACTGGCCCGACACGATCGTTATGAAAGGGGGCAAAGTCTTCCCCTGTCTGGTCGACGAATTACAGCAGTCGGCGGTCATACTTACTTATAGTCTGCGTGCAGAACGGCTTAATTTGGGTTTAACGGGAGTAGAGAAAATCATGCTGGCTGAACATGGAACAGTATTCCAGGCGGACAGTGGTTTAAGGGGGGGATTTTCGACAGGAACGTACAGGAATTTATTGCCCGGCGCCGGGAAAAGTTGAAACAACAGCAGCAATTGCTGCCGCTGCAATTGCTGCAACAGCAATCGCTGCAACAGCAGAAACTGCAACTGGCAACTAGCTGCAACAGCAGCGACAGCACGAAAGCTGGCTCAAAAGCAGCAGCAGCAACAAATGCTGGACACTGCCCGGCAGGCCGGGGAATGCACTGCACCGTATCACTGGTCATTCGGAGTGCTGTACATCCCATATGCTTCGGGCAGAATTTATCCAAGTTCCGCCAGCAGTTACTATGTCGATTATGAATCCAGAATGGACGCACAGGTTGCTTTTATGATTTATCCAAAAGTACGGCTGACCTGCGATCTGGGTTACGCCCGCGCCTATAGCCGGCAGAAACAGGAGGAACATTATCTCGCTATTGATGGTTCGTATCAGAATGATAATGGATACCTTTCAATCGATGATCTGAAGTTATTCGAAATAAGCGTCGGCTGTAAATATTATTTTTCAGGATTACGTATGCACAGGGTCAGTCCGTATCTGCTGGCCGGGGCGGGCAAGCAGTTTGCGTTTGTAACCGACAAGTCTGAAGAGTTATTTGTGCCGCAACCGCCGCTGGCACGGATCGATGATAACCGGGAGGAGTATCTGCAAGATTTGAATTCCCCGGTGCATGTTTTTTTAGGTTTTCGGGGTGGAATACTCTTTTAATGAATCGATTTCCCTGGTTGCCAATGTCCGTTTCCATTACCAGTGGATCGAGGCTCATTACGATTACCGCAGAATCGAAGCAACGATCACGGATAGCCGGTCGATTGATTATAATAAAGCCGATCTGATCAAACGGGTTGGCCTGGGTTTTAATTTTTATTTTTAGCAGGGTAAATTCATGAGCAGATCAAAAACGAAGATATGGATTATTTTCATTGGTTTTTGCCTCGGATTGATTATGCCACACCCCTTACCGGCACAGATCAGAAACGATTCTCCCGCAGAATTTTCAGACCCGGCCGTCATTAATCCGGATCACTCCCAGGCATCTGCCTATGAACCAATGCTGGTTCAGGATACTCTTGAATTGCTGCCGTGGCTTAAACAGGATTTTATGATTAACGAGCTGGCCGGAGATTATGGTTGTGAGCAATGGTATCCAAATATCGCCAGTGACAGCAGCGGTAACTATGCCATAGCCTGGAACGATCAGCGTAATGGCCGGGCCGATATATATGTCCAGTTTTTTAATAACCGGGATGAAAGGATCGGGGCGAATATACTGGTCAACGATCAGGAATGCAGCAGTATATACTTCACTCCTTTTATTGCGGCCAATAAGCGGGGCGACTTTATGGTGGCCTGGAGTGAAAAGTATAATGATGTGGTAGTTCAAAAATTTACCAGCAGCGGTGTAAAAAGTAGGGGGGAATTTAATCCTGGATATTTTATCATTATGGAATCCGGATGAAGTTTCCCTGGTGCTGGCCGGGAATGGCTGCTTTTTAGTCGAGCTGGGTTGCCAGATCCGGCAGGGAAAATATATATGCGCGGCTTTATGATTCAGCGGGAATTGCCCTGAGCGATGCCATCGTCCTGAATGATGAAATGGATGAGCCGGCAATATATATTAACTATCATTGTTTGGCAGTTGATGAGCAGAACAATTATGTGGTAGTGTGGAGAAGAATAACAAAAAGTGTATCCAGAATATTTTTGCAGCGGTTGGACAGCAATGGCCTTAAAACCGGCAGGAATATAACGATCAGCGACAGCCTGGATACGCGTAATCATTATGATCCTGCCATCACAGCTGCGGACGGCGGAGATTTTTTTATTGTCTGGAATAGTGATGATTATCAATTTGGCAATGGCGGCACTACGGCCCGGATATATCACAGCCAGGATCAGACGCTTTCAGAACAGATAACTATTTCAGCAGCCAACTCCTATTTATTTTCTGATTTACTGGCAGGAAACAGGCATGATGCTTTCTGGATTTTTACTTTTGACCAGGGAAATGGTACGGTGCGATGTCAGAAAATCAGCAAAACCGGAGAATTACAGGGGGCAACACTCATCCATAAACTGGACCCGGCCGATTCTCTGTTTGTCCATGATGTTAGTATTGCAGATATTTTTACAGGTCAATTTTTTATAACTTTTTTACGTTATCATCGGGGTGATACCGAAGTTTTTAGCCAAAGGTTTGATCAAAACCTGCAGCCGTTATCTGTACCGCTTAAAGTAAATATGGATCAATTCTCTGCCTGGCAGAATAAGCCGCTGGTCTGTTTTAACCGGCAGGGGGGTTCAATCGTACTGTGGGAAGACCACCGTAACGGTCGTTATGATCTGTACGCCCAGGTCTATGATCCTGATTTTAATCCCGTGGGATCCAACAGGCAAATCAACGACCCGGCCGTAAGGTACACCTCTTTCGGAGACAAGCATGCAGATGCATTGACGGACGGAACATTTATTATCGCTTTTTGCGGTGCCGAAAATATATTTGAGGGCAATATCTATTTACAGGCGATCGATCCCCAGGGTTATAAAACAGGTACGAATGTCATGGTGAACGAAGATTATAATCCTAATCAGGTCCGCTTAAAAGTCAATGCGCAGGATCAGATTTTAGTCTGCTGGTACAATCGGAGTTCAGCCGGCCTGCGCAAGTATAATAAGAATCTGACGGCAGTTTCACCAATAAAAACGTTGTACAGTTATGATCAGCGTCTATTATCATGAGCCCGTTGTTCTGTCGATAAATGAGGACCTGAACGTTTTTGCCACCTGGAGTATTATGACTCACCAGGTTTATGATAATGGTCGGACACTTTACGGATTATTCTATGACCAGGCCGGAACGGTTGTCAGCGATACTATGATCATCAATGAGTGGGATTATCCGCCAAATTTACATGCTCTGGACAATTATTTGACCGATAGCGGGGACTACATTGTCGCCTGGGATTATAGTCAACAGGTACAGATCTGGCGGAAAATCACCACTGATCAGACTTATGTATTTAAGAATCACTGGTATAGTTGGGATTATGGTGATATACGGTTAAAAATTGTTCAGGCAAAGAATTGCAAGACTTTCATAACTTATAATTCAGGATCTGAGGTGCTGGGCTGGTTCTGCAATGATAATAAACATCAGTCACAGTTATACCGGTTATACCGTAATACAGAATTAACCCCGATTGAGACCCATTCTTATAGTGCTGCGGTTTTCGATGATAATCTGTTCTTTACATTTGAAAGTAACAGGCACGGTGAAACGGGTCTTGATATTTGGGGCAATATGCAAAGCCTTGCTGATATAAATTTTGATCCGGAAGTTTTCCGTTCACCCCCTGGCGATGATATTCTTTATCCCAATTTTCCTAATCCGTTCAATGGTGTGACACACATAAGTTATGAAATACTGGCTTACCATAAGGTAAAATTGACCATGTACGATGTGCTCGGCCGGGAGGTGAGAGTGCTGGTGGATCAGAATCAGAAACGGGGGTATTATGAAGTGGAACTGAATGCCGCCGGCCTGGCTTCGGGGATCTATTTTGTAAAACTGCAGGCGTTCCGGACGAAGGTGAGGAAGTTGATTCTGATTAAATAGTACCTGAGTACCTGAGTACCTTAGTACCTGAGAAAAAGAGACAAAGATACAGAGAGACCAAGAGACAAAGATCGGAGACCGGAGACAGGCACAAAGTAAAAAGGTCGGTGAGTAGTCCGGCATCTGCGGACGTATCGAAGCGACATGTATAGGATTAATCACCACTCGTTTCGAACTCAACGTCCGGGTTAATAAAAAACCCGCTGTGCCACATCAGCGTTTATCCTTTTTCCTTAATTCATAGATTCCCGCCTGTACTAAAATCAAGCGAGACATTCGATCTGCGGGAATGACCGTATTAAAGGATAATAGGTTAAAAGGTTAAAAGGAAAATATGGCACTGAGGCACAGAGGCACAAAGGTAAAAAGGTTAAAAGGAAAAAAGGCACAGAGTTTCTGTGGCACTTGACCTATTTACCTTTTATCCTTTTAACCTATTATCCTTTAACCCTTTTGTCCTCTTTACCCCCCAACTAATGTCTGCCCTGATAAAGTCGATCATTATATTAAATTCTGTATATTTTAATTGTATAAGAATCACCCGGGGGAAAAGAATATATTATGATTAAAAAAATAACTCTTCTTACCGCACTCTCATTTGTAATCCTGCTGCAAAAGATGAGCCCGGCCCAGACACAAAACGTGGCGGTGACTAATTTTGAAGCTCTGGGGATTGCGCCGGCGGAGGCTGCGGCGCTGACCGATCGTTTCCGCAGCGAATTGTTTATTACCAGTGCTTATACGGTGCTGGAACGGGACCGCATGGAAGAAATTCTGACCGGAACAGGGTTTCCAGCAGGCCGGCTGCAGCAGTAACGATTGCATGGCAGAAATCGGTAAATTGCTGAATGTCCAGCAGATTTTTGCCGGATCAGTTTCGCAATTCGGTAATTTATTTACGGTAATGATCCGCCAGATCGATGTGCAGAGTGGAAAAATCGTTAATTCACAGGCCCTGGATTTCAGCGGCGGCAAGGAAAAAATGATGACCGAAGGCATGCGCAACCTGGCCCGCTATTTTGCCGCAGGGAAAGCAGCACCCTCCTCGACCGCTCCTGCGCTGCCGTCCAACGTGCAGTCCACCGTCGACAGCGAAACCGGTCTCGAATATATCCGGATACCCGGCGGTACTTTTAATATGGGCAGCACATATCCCGGCGGATTCGACAGCGAGTTGCCGGTGCACCAGGTAACGCTGTCGGATTTTTATCTGGGTAAAACTGAAGTAACCGTGGCGCAGTATCGCCGCTATTGCCAGGCAAGCGGAAAGGACCTGCCCAGGGAACCTCCCTGGGGCTGGCAGGAAGATGAACCGATAGTCAATATCGACTGGGCAGATGCAGCAGGTTTCTGTAAATGGGCCGGCGGGCGCCTGCCCACGGAAGCGGAATGGGAGTATGCCGCGCGCAGTTGTGGCAAAGAGGAAAAATGGGCCGGGACCAACAGCGAGACGGAAGTGAATAACTACATCTGGTATGATATGACCAGTGATTTTAAACCTAATACTGTGGGGACAAAAAATCCCAATGCCCTGGGACTTTATGATATGAGCGGCAATGTCTGGGAGTGGTGCTTTGACTGGTATGATGAATATACTAAGAAACCGCAGGTCGACCCGACGGGCCCGGCTAAAGCGAAGAAGGCCCGGGTCTGGCGCAGCGGCTGTTATGCCGCAGCATTAGCACATTCCCGTTGTACCAGGCGGGCCAGCTCCAGCCCTGACCAGTATTATGAGTGGTTGGGCTTTCGGGTGGCAAAAAGTAAGTAGTACCTGAGTCCCTGCCTGACGGCAGGTCTCCGGCCAGGCCTCCGACCTCAGTCCCTGAGCGCCTTAGTTCTTTAGAAAAACGGACTCAGGGACTAAGACGCTCAGGTACTCAGGTACTCAGGTGCTCAGGAACTCAGGTAATTGATCTATCCGCCTAGACTTTACCCTTCGTTTTGTTCGACCCCTACGGTCCTCGGCTTCGCTTTATTTATTGATTTTTGACCTTGCTACAAATAATCACCGATGCCTACGGCATCGCTACGCACTTTTTCTCATTTCCTTAATCTTTCATCTTTAATCTTCACTAAGTGTCTCCGATCTCAGTGCTTTTATTCTCTCAGGTACTCAGGACTCAGGTACTCAGGAACTCAGGAACTAAGGTACTAAGGTACTTCTTGACTCACCCCGTATTATATTCTATATTATTCCGGCGTTACTATTCATATTGCACGATTGTCAGCACTTATTATTCATAACGAAATATCTTATTCCTGCTCATAATTTATTTTCGGCCCGGCCGGAGCAGGGAAATGCAAAAATATTTCTTAACATCTTTTATTTTTCAGAAAGGGAACTTATGAAAACCCTGATGATTTTAATTATGCCGCTGCTGCTGGTTCGCTCCAGGCCCAGGAGGGCAGCCAGCCCGATACGCTGGAATCCAACTGGTCGTTCGGCGTACTGTATACCCCTGTTTCGTCGGACCGGATTTATCAGATCTATTACTACCCTTACTATGATTATCTGCATAGTGGTGACTGGATCATACCACCTTATCCTTATCCTTACCCTGTTACCCGTGTGATCGAAAATGCCGAACCGGAAATGGAAATGCAACTGACCCTGCAGCATCCGCGTTACGCCCGGGTGCGGGTGTCCTTCGATTTCAGTTATACCCGCAGCTACAGCCACGAGCTGAGCGAGCAACGTATTTACTATCCGGCTTCCTCTTCCTATTATGATTACGGCCGAAGGTATACTGATGATATGAAGATCTTCCGGCTCAGTATCGGTTTTAAATTTTACTTCTCCGTCCTGCAGGTTAAGAAGGTCAGTCCCTACATACACATCGGCGCAGGCAAGCAGCTGGCTTTCGTGACGCACAAAAATGAAGATCTCTATCCACAGCCGCTGGTCACTGAGCAGGATAACGAAGAGGAATACCTGGAAGAATTGAACTCGCCGGTGCATATTTTTGCCGGCTTCGGGGTGGAATATCCTTTTAACAAATCCCTGTCCTTGTTTGCCCTGGCGCGTTTCTATTATTCCTGGTCCGACAGCAAGTACGATTACCGTTATATACAAGACGATCGTACCGAAACCAGGACCAGCGACAGCGATACAGCCGACCTGATCAAGCGCGTCGGCCTGGGGCTCAATTTTTATTTTTAGCGGGGTAAAGTCATGCGCAAGTCGATGCTGAATTCAGCGGCTAACATTATCAGCTTATGCCTGGCACTGCTGGCTGCCGAAGACCTGCCGGCACAGCAGAATTCGCTGTTCATGGCGCCCGATACATTACCGGTATTGCCTACTCTAAAAACTGATTTCCTGATCAATTCGCTGAGCGGTGATTATGGTGCGCAGCAGCTGGAACCGGCCATTGCTGCCGATAGCAGCGGTAATTATGCTGTGGCCTGGATAGATCTGCGTAATATCAGGCAGGAAGTATATGTTCAGTTTTTTAATAACCGCGATGAACCGTTGGGAAATAATGTGCCGGTCAGCGACCGCGATGATGAAATTGCCTTTTCAGTATCAATTGCTGCCAATGAAAGAGGGGATTTCGTTGTTGCCTGGGAAAATTCTTCAGCGGAGTCTATGGTACAGAGATTTTCGAACACAGGGGAAAAAATTGGCAGCAACATCCGGGTGAATAGTCTGGGTGGATCAACGTATTCCGGTCCCGCTCCGGCCGTTGCCGGGAACGGTTCTTTTATGGTTGTCTGGTCGGGTTGGGATAATCAGTATAATATTCATGCCAGTATTTTTAATGCCGCTGGCAGTCTGGTCAACGAAGTCGTACTAAATGATACCTCGAGTCAGGCCGGATTTAATATGACTGATCATAGTGCAGCCGTTGACGGTTATAATAATTTTGTAGTAGTGTGGTATCAATCTGAATATAGCACTTCCGCAATATTTCTACAGCAGATTGATCCGCAGGGGAATAAGGTGGGGAATAATAAGAAAATCAGTAGTGATGCTGATACCCTGAGTATTATGGTCCCATCCATTATGGCTACTGCAGATGGGTATTTTTTTATTATTTGGAATTTTCACAACACTAAAAGTTCAAATCATGGCACCACCGCCAGAATATACCGCAGCGCTGACCGGGTAGTATCGGGACCGCTATATATTTCAGAAAATAATACCGATATGTCTTCAGATTTGCTGGCCGGGAACCGCAAAGATGCCTTTTGGATTTCTATCAGATATTTTTCTGATAACAGGTTAGTCTGCCAGCAGATCGGCAAATCAGGAGAACCGCAGGGAGAACCAATAGTTATGAGCTGGGGCTTTGCTGATTCGCTTCATACCCGTGGGCTGCGTTTTGCCGATCTGGCAACCGGTCAATTTTGCCTGACTTTCATACAGGATCGCCGCAGCGATACGGAAATTTTCATACAAAAATATGACCTTAACCTCCTTCCCTTAAATGAGCCGGTTAAAGCGGATCTGGATCCCTGGGGTGCCTGGCAGACCAGGCCGCTGGTCTGTTTTAACCAGCAGGGTAATTCCATTGTCCTATGGGAGGACCGGCGCAATGGCCGCCGGGACCTGTACGCCCAGGTCTATGATCAGGATTATAACGCGGTAGGGGAAAACCTGCAGATCAATGATATGTCCGGAGAAAAATGGTATTTAGCCGATAAGAAAATCCAGGCCCTGAGTGATGGAAAATTTGTGATCGCTTTCAGTGGTACTGAAAATGTATTGGACCAGAATATTTATTTGCAGATCGTCGATCCCGGGGGTTATAAAATCAATGCCAATAAACTTGTGAAAAAAATTAATAATTCAGAATATGACTATAATGTTGAAATAAAAATTAACCGCCAGGATCAAATATTACTATGCTGGTATAATAGGATTTCGGCCAATCTGCAGAAATATGATCAAAGTCTGGCAGATCTGTCAACGGAAAAAATCCTGTACAAGAATGCGTCTCAACTTTATTACCAGGCGGTTGCGGTATCAATCAATGAGGATCTGAATATTTTTATCACTATGCAGCATTCTGCTGAGCAGGGTACTGCTTTATATGGATTACTTTACGACCAGAACGGAAAAGTAATTTCGCAGAGCATGAATATCGGCGTGTTAAATTCTAATACTTCTTTGAATGCTCTTGATAATTACTTGACTGATAGCGGGGATTATATCGTAATCTGGATAAATAACTCGCGTCTCTATGCCTGGCGGACATACACCACCGATCAAACGTATACATTTCAGAATTCATTTCGCAGTTACTTTTATTCTTTGCCGGCAGCAGACATTGTAAATTCGCAAAATCACAAAACTTTTATTACTTATTTATCCGGGTATGAAATCCTTGGGTGTTATTTAAACGATAATAAACACGAGATCGGGTTTTATCACCTGGGTTACAATGATCTCTCTGATTATTATATGAATCAGCTGCATGACGCTGCAATGTTTAATGATGATTTGTTTTTTGCCTATGAAAGTAACCGTCATGGTGACTCGGGTCTTGATATCTGGGGGAATGTACAGAGTCTCAGCTGGTATCGATTTTGATCCTGAATTGTTCCGTCCGCCCATTAGCGATGACACCCTCTACCCCAATTTCCCCAATCCGTTCAACGGAATAACTCATATTAATTATGAAATACTCGCCTATCATAAAGTAAAATTAGCCGTATACGATATGCTGGGCCGCCAGGTGAAGGTGCTGGTGGATAAGAACCAGGAGCGCGGATTTTATGAAGTCGATTTTGACGCCGCCGGCCTGGCCTCGGGGATCTATTTTGTAAAACTGGAAGCGTTCAGGACGCAGGTGCGGAAACTGGTTATAATTAAATAAGGGTATTAAAGGCACTTAGGCACTTAGGCACTGAGAAAAAAAAGAGAAAGAAAAAGCGCAGAGTCACAAAGTAGATAGGGCGCTGAGTAGTCCGGCATCTGCCGGACGTATCGAAGCGACATGTACAGGGCTGATCACCGATCGTTTCGAACTCAACGACCGGTATATTTGGTGTTGTACGGGTTATTAAAACTTCCGTGATTACATTAGTGTCCTACTTTTACTAATAAAGACAACTGAAATTTATGACTGCAAAAATTTTATGGTGTGTCGTTATCTCTATATTTTTTCTGGTCAATTTCAGCGGCTGTACCATGGTGGGCTTTATTGTAGGTTCGGAAACTGATGCCGAGGAAATGGTTTTTAAAGCGGGTTCATCCAGCAAATTGGAGCAGATTACAGACAGTACAAAACTCACCATCAGGTTGAACGATGGCCCGGCCATTACCGGAACCATTCAAGGAATTATAAGTGTTGATTCTTCTACCTATTTTGAGCGCTATCATGCTTTTCAAAGCGAACCAAGGCATAATAAACTATTTCCGGCCATCAATGATACCATTTCCCTGGTTATGAGGTTAAAGCCCGGTAAAGAGTCCGGCAACACAAAATACCTGTTATCGGGATTTGACTTTGTTTCCATCCGTTTGCGGTCATTGACGGATGGAAATATGAGCAGCGAAAAATTGAAAGATTTATACAGTGTTACTGGCCGGCAGGGCAGGAAATTCAGTCCACGCAAGTTCAAACTGTATATGTCCAAAGGACTGGTACCATTGCAATCTGAATTTATAATACAATCATCTACCGGAAATCGAAATATGCCGGTGGAAAAAGTCAGAGGCATAGAATGGCCCGGATCAGTAAGTGAAGCATTAATATATGCTGTATTAGGCTTTATAGCCGATGGTTTTTTGTATTATTGGTTAAAGGAAGCCGGACGATCAATGAGAATGTAATACATCAGGAGGAGTAACTGAATCTGGTGGCCGTCCTGAAGTTCCTGGATGAAGGTAAAATGATAAAGAGTAAAGGTCTCCGACTTTACACTTTATCCTTTCTCAATAGATTCCCGCCTGTACTAAAATAAAGCGGGGTATTCGATGAGCGGGAATGACACTGTCTGTATTAAAATCAAGCGAGACATTCGATCTGCGGGAATGACCGTATTTGAGGATATTAGGTCTAAAGGACTTAAGGGACTCAGGTACATAGGTCAAGTGCCACAGAAACTCTGTGCCTTTTTTCCTTTTAACCTTTTTACCTTTGTGCCTCTGTGCCGCAGTGCCATATTTTTCTTCTTAACCTTGACCCCAAACTAATGTCT
>CAVZSQ010000015.1:0-354898 GCA_963777955.1 Calditrichia bacterium | reverse complement strand
TCTTGGCGCACTTGCGGTGCTGCTTGTTGGGCGCCAACCCGAGGTCGTGCATGGCGATCAGCACGCGGCGCTGGCTCGGCTTGAGGCCGTCGCGGACATCGGGCAGCGCCCGGTCGGTGATCACGCTCATCGCGTAGTCGATGAACGACGAGCGCATCTCGTCTTCGAGTTCGATCGGCTCGATCTTGCCTTCGAGTGTCTGGAGGTGGTCCACCTTGTCTACCCGTCGTTCGTCGGTGCCGGCTGCACGGACGCCTGCGGCGTTTGCCTAGACGTCAAGGAAGCGCACCTCTTTGGCGTGCTTCTCGATGAACTCGCGCCGCGGCTCGACCTCGTCGCCCATGAGCACGGTGAAGACTGCGCTCGGCCGCCGGAGCCCGTCCATCGAGCCCGACCTTCGCAGCGTGCGCCGCTTCGGGTCCATCGTCGTCTCCCAGAGCTGTTCCGCGTTTCATCTCGCCGAGCCCCTTGAAACGCTGCAACTGGATGCCCTCTTTGACCAGCTCGACGATCTGCACGCGCAGCTCCTCGTAGCTGATGGCCTGTGTCTTGCGCTGCCCGAAGTGCAGAGTGAACGGCGGCCTGCCGACCATCTCGTTGACGCGCACGTGCACCCGGCGCAGCGCCTGGAACTCGCGCGAGGCCACCAGGGCGACGGGGATGCGCAAGTTGACGGCCAGGCCGGTGCGGCGCTCGACGATGCGTGCATCGATGACACCCTCGTCGGGGTCGGCGGTGACGACGTCGATGACGTAGCGCGGGTCGGGGTCGGCGCGCAGCGCCTTCTCGAGCGCCGCGAAATCGGCAACGTCGGCCTCGACGAAGGGCCCGTTCTTGAGCCAGTCGACGATATCGCCGCCCCACTGCGACTTGAGCTTCTTGACCCAGCCCTCGTACTCGCCGAACAGCCTCAGGAAGCGCTGGTACTTGGCCTCGGAGAAGGTGAATCCGGTATCGGTGTTGTCGACCGTGATCTGCTCGAGGCGGCCGCGCAGCAGTATCTCTTCGAGCTGGCTCTCCTTGTGGATGTAGGTCTCTTGATTTCCCTGTTTGAGCCGGTAGAGCGGCGGCTGGGCGATGTACACATAGCCGGCCTCGATGAGCGGCTGCATGTGACGGGAAGAGGAGACGTGAGGATCAAGCGTGCGGATGTGCGAGCCGTCCACGTCCGCGTCGGTCATGATGATGATCTTGTTGTACCGCAACTTGCCCAGATCCTGTTCACCGCCGATGCCGCTGCCGATGGCATGGATCATGCTCTGCACTCTCCTTCGTTGGCGAGCACCTTGTCTTCGCGCGACTTTTAGGCATTGATGATCTTGCCGCGTAGCGGCAGGATCGCCTGGTACTCGCGCAAGCGGCCGCCTTCCGCCTGCCGCCGGCGGAATTTCCCTCCACCAGGTACAATTCGCACTTGTCCGCTTCCCGGCTGATGCAGTCGCGCAACTTCCCCGGCAAGCCGCCGCCCAAGGCATCCTTGCGTTTGCGCAGGATGTCCTTGGCCTTGCGCGCCGCCTGCCGCGCCTCCGCCGCCAGGACCCCCTTGCGCACGATCGCGCGCATCTCGGGGTTCTCTTCCAGGTACTTCGTCAGGAAAGTCGCCGACCACCGAATTCACGATCCCTTCGACCTCGCCGTTGCCCAGCTTCGTCTTGGTCTGGCCTTCGAACTGCGGGCGGCACCCGCAACGAGATCACGCGCCGTCAGGCCTTCCCGCAAGTCGTCGCCGGAGAGGTTGTCGTCTTTCTCCTTGAGCAGACCCTTGGCGCGCGTAGCCGTTGACGGTGCCCGTAAGCGCGCTGCGGAAGCCGGTGAGATGCGCGCCGCCTTCGGTCGTGTTGATGTTGTTGGCGAACGTGAAGATCGACTCGTTGTACGACCGAGTTCCACTGCATCGCGACTTCGACCTGGCCGTCTTCGGTCTCGTTCTCGAGCGAAGATGATGCCTGCGGTGGATCTCGTCCCCTTCGTCCACGATCGACGTACCTGACGAAGTCCTGGATGCCACCGGCGTACTGGGGTGAGGACGGTGGATTCGCCGTCGGCGCGTTCGTCGGACGAAGCTCGAATGCGCAGGTTCTTGGTCAGGAGACGCCCGTCTCGCCGCAGGCGGCTGCGAAAGCAACGCGGAAGTCGAAGTCGACCTCTTCGAAGACTGTCGGGGTCGGGCATGAACGACCACGGTCGTGCCGGTCGGGGCGTCCTTGTCGAGCTTCTCTCTTCTCGAGGCTCCCGATCGCGAGACCGCGCTCGCCAAGCGCTGGGTGCCAGTGATAGCCGTCCGTATAGATGTCGAGCTCGGAGCCACTCGGAAAGCGCATTGACAACCGAGATGCCGACACCGTGCAGGCCGCCGGAGACCTTGTAGCCGCTGCCGCCGAACTTGCCGCCGGCGTGAAGCATGGTCAGAACGACCTCGGCCGCGGACTTCTTGTACTGCGGCATGATGCCGACGGGGATGCCGCGTCCGTCGTCGACCACGGTGACCGAGTTGTCGGGCTGGATGGTGACGCTGATCCGCGCCGCAGTACCCGGCGATGGCCTCGTCGACCGAGTCGTCGACCACCTCGTACACGAGATGGTGAAGGCCACGCGGACCGGTGGAGCCGATGTACATGCCGGGGACGCTCACGGACCGGATCGAGGCCCTCGAGGACCTGGATGTCTTGGGCGGTGTAGCTCTGCTTCTTCTTCTGCTTACTCAACTGACCTCACCTTGGGCGCACGAGTCGTTGGCGTGCTGTGTCGTTCGGATCAGGGACGCGTGTGGAGAAACCGATGGCCACGCTCGTCGCGACTGGTTCGAGTATACCAGAAGCAGGCCTCGACCTGAAGCTCGAGCGGAGCCTGAATATCCCGCAAATCGGTGGTTTTTCCGGTGCCGTTCGGGGTGACAGAAGCGGTGCCGTCGAGAACCGGCCACAAGGGCCCGTCCGGCCGGCTGTGGGCCGGCTGTGGCGACCTGGTCGGGGACGGGTTGTCCAGTGTCGCTCGGCTCCTCTCGCTCCGCCGTCGGTACCCGGGTCGACCGGCGCGCGATCGCACGCGGGTCTAGTCTTGATTCTTCTCCCCCGGGGGTGGCGTTTCCTGCCTCGCGCCGAGAGACCGCGCCGCGACGATGAAGCGGATGCGCTTCACCGGGGTCTCGGAGTCGGCTGCGGCGAGTTTCTCGACGAATCAGCGGCGCGAGATAGTCCAGGTCGCTTGCCCAGGCCGCCGTCTCGCACTTACCGTGAGCACGCCGCGGGCGAGGCGTCGCGGCCGCGTCACGGCCGCGACCTCGTCGCCCGCGGCGTGCGCCCAGCCACGGTAGGCCTTCGCCTCGTCGCTCTGGATGACCCGCTGCAGGGTCTCGGCGAGCAGGTCGCCGAGGCGCTCGAAGTCGCTCACGGCGTTGCCGCCTGCGGATGCGCCGGCCGCGGGCCGACGACTCTCGCGGGGAGCGGGGCGACCGGCGCCGCCGGACCTCACGCGCACCCCTCGGTGCGACCTCCCCGGGAGCTCCGGTTCGGGCCCCTCGGGGCCGAGCTCGATGACGTGCGCGCCGGCGAGCTCCTCGTCGGGGGCGGAGTAGTGCCGGTTGGTCGTCGTGACGATCGCCTGACCACCAGCGGTGAGCAACTCCACGAGCAGGCGGCGGTGCGCGTCGTCGAGCTCACTCATGACGTCGTCCAGGAGCAGCGTCCCGACGTCGCCAGTCGCCGCGGCGGCGACGTCGCGTTCGGCGAACAGCAAGGCGAGCACTGCCGCCCGCTGCTCGCCTTGCGAGCCGAACAGCCTCAGGTCGCGGCCGGCGCCAGGGGTGGCGCCACTCTCAGCGCCGGCGTGCGGCGCGGCTCCGCGTCCGGCGCCGCCATCGTGACCTCGGCGAAGCAGGTCGTCGCGCTGTGGGCCGATGCCGGTGACCGCGCGGCGAATGTCGGTCTGCCGCCGCGCGCCCAGCGCCGCGAGGAATCCCTCTTCGCCCGGCTCGAGGGTGTCGAGTTGGGTCACGAGACTCAACCCGAGCAGCCGCCGCCGGGCGCCAGGCGCGCGGCGTAGCGGGCGAACTCGGTCGCCAGCGTGTCGACCAGCGCCCGGCGGCGTCCACTCAGGGCGAGGCCGCAGCGTGCGACCTGGCGATCGCCACGGGTCGAGACCGGCGACCGGGCTCCCGTCGCGCACCGCCGCGAGCTGCGCGTTACGCTGCCGCACGGCCTCATTGAAGTCGCGCAGAGCGGCGGCGTAGGAACGGTCGAAGGTCGATGCGAACGCGTCGAGGTGGGCGCGCCGGCGCGCCGGCGCGCCCTTGACGAGCAGCAGGCTCTCTGGGACGAAGACGAGCACCGTCGCCTGGCGGCGCAGCTCGTCGAGCGACTCGACCTCGACACCGTCGACACGGGCCTGCTTTCCCTGGCCGGGTGCGTAGGCGACGCTCGTCGCCCGGGTCCGCCGCCGTCGCCGCCGTCGCCGGCGGAGCGGCGAGCGTCGCCTCCACTCGCGTGAACGCCGCCCCCCAACGGACGGCCTTCTCTTCGCGATTCGTGCGGCACGAGGCGCCGCGTAGAGCGAAGCAGGCGCCCTCGAGGAGGTTGGTCTTGCCGCTCGCGTTGCGGCCGACGATCACGTTGAGTCCCGGATGGAACTCCACGACCGCGTCGCTGTAGGAGCGGAAGTTGACGAAGCTCCAGGGCACCGACATACACACGCGGTACTCCGCGCCGGCGAACATCACAATGTCGCGATCGGAGAGACGGTGACCGCGGCGAGTCTCGGTGACGCCGTTGACGGTGACGTCACCGCTCTGCACTGCCCACTTCGCCTCGCCGCCGGTCGCTACCGCTCCGGCGACCTTGAGGAAGGCGCCCAGCTGGATGGACCCCCGGACGGCGATGTCGTTCACGTGACCGCCCGGCGCCGCCCCGCCGACCCTCAGGTGTTGAGCCGGATCGGCATGATCAGATAGAAGGAGCCCTCGTCGGCGCCGCGCAACAATCCGGGTCGCAGCGGTGAGATGAACTCGAGTGAGACGACGTCGCCGTCGACGCTGTCGAGGCCGTCGATCAAGAACGCCGGGTTGAAGCCGATCTCGAACGGCTCGCCGCTGAAGGGGACGTCGAGTTCTTCTTCGGCCTGGCCGACGTCCTGCGTGACGGCGCGGATCGTCAGTTTGCCCTCGGTGAACTGCAGCCGCAACGGCGTGTTCTTCTGGGCCAGAAGGCTGACGCGGCGTGCCACCGAGATGAAGTCGTCGCGCTTCATCTCGACGGTGTGGTCGAAGCTCTCGGGGAGAAGCTGACGATAGTTCGGGAACTGACCGTCGATGAGACGTGTGGCGATCCAGACGTCGCCGATCTCGAACAGTGCCTGGTTCTCAGTGATCGCGACCTTGATCGCCGCTTCGTCGAGAGCGCCAGCCAGCCTTTGAACCTCGCTCAAGGCCTTGACCGGCACGATCGCTTCGAGTTCGTCCTTGGGGCCGCCCTCGATCCAGCGTCTCTTTGACACTCAACCGATAACTGTCGGTCGCGACCATCTTGAGCGTGCCGCCACCCATCTTCACCAGCACACCGGTGAGGATCGGGCGCGTCTCGTCTCGAGAGGCCGCGCGCCCCACCTTCTCGAGCGTCTCGACCAGAGGCACCGAACCGATCGTGAAGGAATGCTCCATGTCGAATGTCGTCGTGTGAGGGAAATCGCTCGCCACCCAGGAGTTCAGGGTGAACACCGCCTTGCCGGCGGTGATACGCACCGAGCCCTCGGCCGACTCGAGACGCACCTGGGCGGCGTCCATGTTCTTGACCACGTCGGTGAAGAGCCGCGCCGGGACGACCGCCTCGCCCTCGGCTTCTATCGCGGTGGTGAGGGTCGCCTTGATCGACAGCTCCATGTCGGTGGAGAAGAGGTCGAGACGACCTTCGCGCGCCTGGAGCAGCACGCCGGAGAGCACGAGGAAGAGCGCTCCGCGAGGACACGCCGCGCGCAAGGACGTTGAGCTTTTCGACGAGAGCTGCACGGTCACACGAGAACCTCATCCCGGCTCCTTATTGATGAGAAGAGTTTTCTTCTCGACTTCGTCGTAGTAACAGGCCATGTGGAGATGTGTGGACTCCGGCGGGAGTGCCTGCTCGCAGACGCGAACGCCGTGGTGGAGAACGGTGTGGACGCCGTGTGCGCGACATCACGCGACCCGCCGGATCGGGGTCACTCTCGCGGGTAGCATACCGGCTTTGGTGCCGGGACGCGACTGTGTCCACAGCTTGTACGGCGGTTGTCAACAAGGACTGTGGAAACAGGCTCACGCGCGGTGACCCGGACGAGGCGGCTCAGCCCGGCGGCCGCCTAACGTGGAGTCTTGAGGCGTGCCGTGACGACGGCGATCACCTCGTGGAGTTGACGCTCGTGGGGATCCTGCAAGACGCGCTCGATCTTATTGACCGCGTAGATCACCGTCGTGTGGTGACGGCCGCCGAAGCGTTGGCCGATCGCCGGCAGCGACGCCTCGGTGAGGTCGCGACACAGGTACATGGCGATCTGACGCGCGTAGGCGATCTGCGAGGTGCGTTTGTCGCTGCGCAGTTCGCTGACGTGCACGCCGAACTGACGCGCGACCTCGCTCTGTACCATCTCGATCGTGATCGGCTGCGCGTAGCGGTCCGGGAGGATGTCCTTCAGCGCCTGCTTGGTGAGGTCGACGTCGACCGGAGCGCGGGTGATCGAGGCGTAGCTGACGACCCGGCGCAGGGCGCCCTCGAGCTCGCGGATGTTGGACGACACGCGGCTGGCGATGTATTCGAGGACCTCGCCGTCGGTGACCGCGAACCCCTCCGACTTCACCTGGCGGCGAAGGATGGCGATGCGCGTCTCGAGGTCGGGACGACCGATGTCGACGACGACGCCCTGTCCGAAGCGCGAGCGCAGCCGGTCGTCGAGCTCCTCGAGCTCGCGTGGCTGCCGGTCGGAGGTGATGACGATCTGTCGCGACGCCTCGTAGAGCGCGTTGAACGTGTGGAAGAACTCGACCTGCGTCTGCTGCTTCTCGGCCAGGAACTGGACGTCGTCGATGAGCAGGACGTCGTTGTTGCGGTACTGCTGCTTGAAGCCCTCGATGCGGCCCTTCTCCGTCACTGCGTTGATGAAGTCGTCGGTGAACTTCTCGACCGTCACGTAGCGCACCTGGAGGCGCGGGTCGGCGGCGCTGATCTGGTGGGCGATGGCGTGCATGAGGTGGGTCTTGCCGAGACCCGTGTCGGCGTAGATGAAGACCGGGTTGTAGGCGGCGGCCGGCGATTCGGCCACGCTGCGCGCGACGGCGGTGGCATATTCATTGTGGGGGCCGACGACCCAGCGGTCGAAGGTGTATCGCGGATTCAGGCCCTTGGCGCCGGTGGCGGTGGCGACCGGCGGGGCCTCGTCGCCGGGCGTGTCGGCCGCCTCGGTCGCGGGTACGGCCGGGATGCTGCCGGCGATCGCCGCGGCACCCTCGTCGACGACCGTGCGAAAGCCGATGTCGGGCCCCATCACCGCGGCCAGCGCGTCGCCCAGTACGCCGTCGAAGCGCGAGTCGATCCAGTCCTTGGCGAAGTCGTTGGGGACGCCGATGACGAAGACGCCGTCGTCGAGCCCGAGCGGCAGCGTACGCTCGAACCAGAGGCGGTACGTCGCGTCGTTGAGGGTGCCGCGAAGCTGGGAGCGCGCCTCGTTCCAGATCAATGTCAGTTGCTCGTCGATCGCCGTGCTCCTGTGCGTCGCTGTCCGCTGCGAGGGGTCGGACGAGCGAGGCCGACGGAGGGGGAGAAGGCCGTCAGAAGAGACGCTCGAGGAGTGCCATGCCGTCTTCGGTCAGGGCGCGCTTCCCGTCGCGCAGGGAGTGTACCAATCCCATCTGGTCGAGTAAATGAAGCTCGCGATGGGCTGTCGCCGGCGACGTGTGCAACTCCCGTGCGACCTGGGTAGGCCCGGCGGCGTTGACTTCCATCAGCAGGGCAAGGACGCGCTTCTGGCGGATCGTGAGCTTGGGAGACGGGACCGCGTCGCGCGCCTGCGCCGCCGCCGCGGCGGCCTGCTGTGGCATCTTGACCGTGACCACCGACCCACCGCCGAGGTTGTCTTCGACCGTGACCACGCCGCTGAGGAAGGCGAGCGACTCGCGCGCCATCGGCAGCCCCGACCCGACGCCACGGATGAAGAGCCTCTCGTCGGCGGTGGCGGTCGTGAACCCGGGCTCGAACGCGCGCTCCTTGTCGGCGACGCCGGGGCCGTGGTCGGAGATGCGCACCACGCGGCCGCCGTCGAGGACCGGGATCCCACGTCGCGGAAGCGCGCGTGGATGAGGTTCTCGATGAACTCGGTGATGACGGTGTACGGGACCGTCCCGCCCTGCTCGCGGCACGAGTGGTAGGTCTTCTCGGCGAGCGACGCGATCAGTGCCGGCACATCCTTCTCCTCGACGTCGATGACTCGCGGGGGGCTGGTGAGCGTGTCGTACACCGCGATCCGTGGTGCACCGGGTCCGAGAGACAGAACCGGCGCGGCCTCGGCGGCGTGGCCGGCAGGCGCTGGACGACGCGCGTCCGGCGCCTGTGGCGCCGCCGCGTCGTCGGCCAGCAGCCTGTCGAGGAACGACTCCATGGGGGGCAGGAGTATAGCAGAGCGGACGAGGCCCCGTGGAACGCGTCCGCATCTGCGTGAAAAGTCCCTTTGCAGCGCATTCGTCGAAGTTATCCACATGGTTTTGCACATCTGTGGAGAGCGCACCCCCGGCGTGCCGTGGCGGGCCGCAAAATGCGGGGTTTGTGGAAAAGACGGTTTCAGTGGTGGTTCGCGATGGGGTCCTCTCCCCGACCCACACGTCTATCGTCGTACCCCGAGGGCCGCATGTCGTCGCCGGCCGACGGAAGTGATAAAACACCTGCATATCGACGAGATCCTCCGGCCTGGCTTCCAGCGTCGGCGTTTTACTCCGTAATTTTTATGATTCTTTTTCCGCCGCAGTGACCATCGATAACCTGGGCGGTGAAATGAAATACGACCAGCACAGGCAACGTTTACCCAAAACCTACCGGTGGGGCTTCGCCTATAAAATTGGTTTCCCGGATTTATGGCTGGCCCTGGATGCGGTTAAATCGATCGATACTCCGCTCAATTTTAATCTGGGTGCGGAATATGAATACTGGCACCAATTTGCCATCAGGGTGGGGAATAAGTTTGTAGCGGGGGAACTCTTTAATCCTGCCTTTGGAGTGGGTATAAATATTCAGCAGAAATACTATATAAATTATACCTTCATCAATTATCCCGATCTGGGTGGTACGCACCGCATCGGATTCAGTTTTCACTTTAATACACCCACCGGCCGCTTCGGTACGGTAACCGCCAGTCAGTTACCAAAAGAATTAAAAGTTGCCATCCCGCCGTCTGCCGTCACTGTAAAAATAAAAGGTGAAGAACTTATTATTCGCTGGGATGAAGTACGGGGTGCCACCTATAATGTTTATGCCCGACATTCCTCAAAAACAGAGTGGATAAAATTAAATGAAAATCCACTACCTGTAACAACGATAAAATATAAAAAACCAAAGATCAAAGGTTTGTATCTTTTCCGGGTAAGTTCAATCATCAATAATAAAGAAAGTCTCATACTCGAATGTGGTCAGCCTTGAAATCAAATAACAAAATAAAGCACTCTTTCATTCTACTTGTAACTTGCTTACTTGTTACTTG
Organism: Calditrichia bacterium; assembly: GCA_963777955.1. Taxonomy (GTDB): domain Bacteria; phylum Calditrichota; class Calditrichia; order JAJRVZ01; family JAJRVZ01; genus CAVZSQ01. The sequence goes on along the minus strand of CAVZSQ010000015.1, from coordinate 345,196 downwards.
TAACTTTATTACGCTTCAGGCCCAGTTTGTCAACGACAGCACCAGCAGCTGGAATTTACTGTGGGACTACCCGACAGTATTGCAGTCCGTGATACCATCGTGTCTTTCAAGATCTATAAGAGATAACAATAGCCAAGTCTCATACCTATTATCAGCGGGGGATTATAGCAGCAGCACCCGCTCTACCGGGACTATACCATACTGCCCGGTTTGTCGTATTATTACCGGTTACGGCAGTGGACGTAAATCGACTGGAAAGCGGATATTCCAATACTGCCCAGACGGCCATGCCGAAAATTATCCTGCCCGATATGATTAATATACCGCCCAACACCATTTATCTGAACGACCGGGTGCAGTATCCGGTACCACCTCATTTCCTGCACTGAATTGGTCAGTGGTTGCACGCTGATTCTGATCTGACCGTTTCGACGCCGAATCCCTCCAACGGAAATGCCATTACCATCACCCCTAACCTGGATTCCCTGGATACGGCGCACATGGTGCTGCGGGCCGAAGTTGATGACAGTAATGCCTTTTTTTATCAAAAAGTAATCAGCGTGAGATATCTGGGGAATGTTCCCGATCAGGTTGTGTCCGGAGTATACTGTGACTGATATCGCTGCCGGTACGGTGAGGATCTCCTGGAATACCAGTCAATCTACACGGGATCATCTTCATTACGGCCAGGATACCAATTATGGTCTGACCACCGCTACCGATACGGAATATTTATCAAATCATGAACGAGTCATCAGTGGATTACACACCGCTACCGAATACCATTTCCAGATTGTCTCGGAAAATCAATCCGGCACAATGTATTACTCTCCTGATTACACCTTTACTGCAACTGCCTGAAGCCAGAATGAAGGTAAAGGTATTTCCAATCCCCTTTGTCGCCTCCAATCCGCAGCATGAATTCATCACCTTTGCTAATCTTCCAGCCAGCGCAACAGATTGTATCCGTAACGTGGCCGGCGACCTGGTTTTTAAACAGGATGTTCAGACATACCGTTTTCCAGTGGAATGTGCAGAATAACAACCACCGAAACATAAGTCCGGGACTTTATCTGTATATCATCTTTGATGGTAAAAAGAAGGAAATTGATTCGGGGAAAGTAGTTGTCAGATAAGGTAAAGGCCAAGAGGTAGAGGCAAAGGATAAAGAGGCTAAAGGCCAAAGGCAAAAGGCCAAAGATTAATTAATATTACTCTTCAATTTGATATAATTACGTTTCGTTTTTATTAATCCTGCCAGCATATTTGAAATTTCAATTGCCTGGTTAATCCAATTTTTACCATTATTGTTATCGATATAACCGATATGCATCCCGATATAGATTTGGGATCTTAACTCTCCACATGATCCTTTTGCATATATTAAAAATCGTATACATTCTGTGTCAGACCCACGTTCGAAACCTTCTGCAATATTGCTGGATATTGATAACGCCGATTTTGTGATTTGATCCTTGAAAATAAAATCATTTGTACATTCTTAATAATTTATATATCTCTATACATAGTTTTACTGATTTTTTCCATACCTGCAAATCTTCAAATCGCATCATAGCCGATCACCCTTTTATATTCAATTAACCTGAATTTAAATTTGCAAAAATCATACCATAAATTATTTTCCCTTGCCTTTGGCCTTTTGCCTTTGGCCTTTTGCCTTGATAACCTCCTTTGCCTTTTCCCGCCTTTCCTGCTTAAATTCTCTTTAATCTTTCATCTTTAATCTTAATATGAGGAATCAATTGCAGAAAGAAAAAACAGTGCTTGTTACCGGCGGTGCCGGTTTCATCGGTTCCAATCTGGTTCGTTACCTGCTTAAAAATACGGATTACCGGGTGATTAATGTGGATAAACTGACCTATGCCGGTAACCTGGAATCACTATCTGAAATTAAAAGCCATCCCAATTATATTTTTAAAAAAATTGATATCTGTGATTATAAAAAAATAAGTAAAGTATTCACTGAATATTACCCCTGATGCGGTCATGCATCTGGCCGCTGAATCGCACGTGGACCGCTCAATCGACGGTCCGACGCAATTTTTATATACCAATGTAGTCGGTACATATAATTTGCTGGAGATCTCCTTAAAATACTGGCAAAAATTAAAACCACAGAAGAAGGAATCGTTCAGATTCCTGCATGTATCCACCGATGAAGTATTCGGTTCCCTGGGACCAGCCGGATTATTTTCAGAAGACTCCGCCTATCATCCGAATTCTCCTTATTCAGCCAGCAAGGCAGCCTCCGATCATTTTGTGCGGGCCTGGTACCATACCTACGGTTTGCCCGGATTAATAACCAATTGCTCCAACAATTACGGACCGTTCCAATTTCCGGAAAAATTAATCCCGGTGATCATTCTGAATGCCATCAAAGGCAAATCCTTGCCTGTTTACGGAGCCGGTCAGAATATACGTGACTGGCTGTACGTGGAAGATCATGTACGGGCCATGCTGAGAGTGCTGGAAAAGGGTAAAGTGGGGGAAACTTATAATATCGGTGCCCGTAATGAAATTACCAATCTTGAATCTGGTCAAAAAAATCTGTGCTATACTGGATAGATTAGTAAGCAAGTCACAAGTTACAAGTCATGCTGATTTGATTACGTTTGTAACCGATCGGCCGGGACATGATCTGCGCTACGCTATAGATCCGACAAAAATTGAATCTGAACTTGGCTGGAAACCTTTATACTCATTTGACTGAGGGATTAGAAAAAACGGTGAAATGGTATTTGGAGAATCAGGACTGGTGTAATCATATATTTGACAAATCTTACCGGTTAGAACGACAGGGACTGAGAGGGATCAGATAATGAAGGGAATTATTTTAGCGGGTGGTGCGGGAACACGTTTATATCCGGTCACAGCTGTAGTCAGCAAGCAATTGCTGCCGGTTTATGATAAACCGATGATCTATTATCCGCTCAGCACGCTGATGCTGGCGGGAATCCGGGATATTCTGGTTATCAGCACGCCTCACGATCTGACTAATTTTCGTGAACTGCTGGGGGATGGTTCAAAATGGGGTATTACCCTTAGTTACAAAGAACAACCCAGGCCTGAAGGATTAGCCCAATCATTTATCATTGCTGCTGATTTTATCGGCCGGGATTCCTGCTGCCTGATCTTAGGGGATAATATCTTCTATGGTCATGGTTTACCCGAATTACTAAAAAGTGCCACATCGCGGAAAAAAGGGGCCACCATATTTGGTTACTATGTCAGGGATCCTGAAAGATACGGGGTAGTTGAGTTTGATAAAAATATGCGTCCACTGAGTATTGAAGAAAAGCCAGCGCAACCTAAGTCCCATTATGCCGTCACCGGCCTTTATTTCTATGACAATCAGGTTATCGAAATCGCCAGGAGTTTAAAACCTTCCCCCCGCGGCGAACTAGAGATAACAGATGTAAACAGGTTTTACTTGGAACTTGGAACTTTGAACTTGGTACTTTTAGGCAGGGGCTTTGCCTGGCTGGATACAGGTACTCATGAATCACTGCTTGATGCGACCCTGTATATCAAGACCATTGAAGACCGGCAGGGATTAAAGATCGGCTGCATCGAAGAGGTGGCTTACCGCATGGGTTTTATTAATGCCCAGCAATTGGAGAAACTGATCGCACCGCTTGGAAAAAGTGCGTATGGGAGATATTTGAAGGATTTGTTGGAGGGGAAAGGGTAAAGTAGGAGGCAAGGGTCAAAGGCTAAAGGCAAATAGGCTAAAAGGTAAAGGTAAAAAGTTCAAGGCCAAGGGTCAATAAATTTATCTTTAATTCCTTTGGCCTATTTGCCTTTAACCTTTGGCCATTAACTCATTATACTATTGTACTATGTCAAAACACGAACACTGGATGCGTCGAAGCGCTGAAGGAAGCCAAGCAGGCCTTAAAAAAACATGAAGTGCCGGTTGGGGCGGTAGTGGTCTTCGAAGAGAAGGTAATCGGCCGGGGACATAATCAGATTGAGTTGTTGCAGGATCCCACTGCCCATGCTGAAATGATTGCAATCACTGCTGCCGCCATTGCGCTGGGCAAGAAGTGGCTGCTGGATACGACAATGTATGTCACAGTGGAACCGTGTGCGATGTGCGCCGGTGCTATTGTCCTGTCCCGACTAAAAACAGTTGTCTACGGCACCACCGATCCCAAAACCGGAGCTCATTCAAGTGTGTTTAATCTTTTGAACGATCCGCGCTTGAATCACCGCCTGGAGGTTATCCCCGGAATTTTAAAAGAAGAGAGTGCGTCGCTGCTGGCGGAATTTTTTCAGGAGATGAGGAAGAGGAATTGAGTATCTGAGTTCCTGAGTCCCTGAGTACCTGAGTACCTGAGTACCTGAGTATATTATATATATAGCAAACTAATTTGCTAAAAATTTTATATAAAAAAACATGAAATATATCAATCACTATGACACTCAGGGACTAAGGAACTAAGGTACTAAGGTACTAAGGTACTATTTTATTGCGGAGAGGGAGGGATTCGAACCCTCGGTACCCGTAGGGCACACACGATTTCCAGTCGTGCCGATTAAACCACTCTCGCACCTCTCCAGAATTATATATTACTTTACAGTAATAAATAATTCTAAACCATATTTAAAGTAGAACAAATTTAAGTCAAAAATATTATGTATTCAACCTGCTTAAATGATATCCGCACATTAATTCACAATATAATATTATTTATCCTGAAACGTGATAGTCGGTTGAATAGATAATCATTTTAAACTAAATTTGTGTATTATCATGACAAGAGATAAGGTCATCAGGATTATACTAGGCACCAGGATTTTAAAAGAGGATTTTGGGTACCGAGGGTTCTCCCGAAGGGACCTCCCTCTCCGCATAATAGTAAAGGGCACTAAGGATAAAAGTAAATATCTCGTTATATTTTTGGTTTACTTAGTGCCTCAGTGCCTAAGTGCCCTAGTGCCTTTTTGAGGAGAGATGTCCGAGTGGTTGAAGGAGCTGGTCTCGAAAACCAGTATAGGGTTTTCTCTATCGTGGGTTCGAATCCCACTCTCTCCGCAATAAAATAGTACTTTAGTACCTGAGTTCCTTAGTACCTTAGATACTAGGTACTCAGGTACTCAGGAACTCAGGTACTCAGGAACTCAGGAACTCAGGTACTCAGGTACTCAGGAACTATTATACTATTTCAGGACCAACAAATGCTGCCAGCCTCAACTCATAGTTTTTTTACTGCAGAAAAATATCTCGATATTGCCGGTGTTATATTTGTAGCTCTTGATTCCGATGCATCGGTGACTTTGATCAATAAAAAAGGCTGTGAAGTGCTACAGTGTAATGAGAATGAAATCCTGGGGAAAAACTGGATTGATAACTTTATTCCGGAAAATGAGAGAAAAGAAGTAAAAGTTACTTTTAAAAGACTGATCACGGGGGAATTGGAAGACTTCAAATATTACGAGAATAATGTTCTTACCTGCAAAGGGCAGGTGAGAACTATCGCCTGGCGGAATACGCTTTTGAGGAATGACCAGAATAAAATTATTGGTACCCTGAGTTCAGGCGAGGACATAACCGAACGAAAAAAAGCGGAACGAGCCCTGCACGAGAGCGAAGAACGTTATCGCATGCTGGTGGAAACAATGAATGAGGGTCTGTCCTGGATGGATCGGGATTATAAACTAACCTATGTGAACGATAAATTCTGCCAGATGCTGGGTTATCCGGTCACTGAACTCATCGGTAGATCCGAATTGGACTTTTTAGACGCGACCAATCGTAAAATATTGATCGATCAGAGTAAGCAGCGTCAGGAAAGCGGAGGCGAACCATATGAACTGGCCTTTCTTAAAAAAGATGGGCAACGGATAATTACCCTGGTCGCACCAAAGCCGCTCTATGATAATCAAAAGAATTTTTTGGGCAGTTTTTCGGTCTTTACGGACATAACCGCCCGTAAACGAGCCGAAGAAGAACTGCAAAAAAGCGAGAACATGTTCAAAACCCTGCTGGAGTCTGCTGCCGAAGCGATCATGTTAATCGACGGGCACGGTTATGTAAAATTAATCAACGCCACAACCCTGGTCATGTTCGGTTATACCAGGGAGGAGATTCTGAATCACAAACTTGAATTGTTATTACCCTATTTTGCTAAAATATTGTTCTTAAAAGATTCAAAGAACTTTTTAAACCGCCTGCAGAGTCTAAATTCAGGAAATGCTCTGGAAGTAATTGGTCGTCGTGTTGATGGTTCCGAGTTCATGGTGGAGATGAGTCTGACCCGCGTTCATTTACCGGAAGGGGAATACCTGCTCGGTCTTTTGACTGATATAACCCATCGTAAACGCCTGGAAGAACAATTACGGCATGCTCAAAAAATGGAGGCGGTAGGACAAATGGCGGCGGGGATTGCCCATCAACTTAATACACCCTTATCAGTTATTGCCGCCCGGCTGCAATTGTTGCAGGATGAATTTGACGAACAAGAGGGTAAAAAATATGGCGATGAAATGTCTAAGATGCTGCAAAATACGGAAAGAATGGCCAGTATCATCACCGACCTGCTGAGTTTCTCCCGGGATTCCCGGTCACATAGCGAATTGCTTAATCTGAATAAAATTGTCGAAGAAATTCTATTGCTGATAAACATACGTGCCAAGAAAACAGGCATTCAAATCGAGAAGAAATTAAGCCGTAACTTACCCTTGATTAATGCCGATAGAAGTAAAGTTGAACAGATATTCTCAAACATCGCGGTCAATTCCTTTGATGCTATGGCGCAGGGCGGAAAACTCACTATCAGCAGCGGTACTACCGTTAAAGAAACAAAAACCTTTATCTGGATTACTTTTGAGGACAGCGGGTCGGGCATTCCCAAGCATTTACTGAACAAGATTATGGATCCGTTTTTCACCACCAAACCGGTGGGCAAGGGTACGGGTCTGGGACTTGCCATTGCCCTGGATTTTATAAAAGAACATCACGGTGATATTTCAATTAGCAGTACAGAGGAGGGCCTTGGTACGACCGTACGGGTGGAATTTCCGGTAGGATAAGGAAAAAGGATAAGGAAAAAGGTAAAGGAAAAAGGTAAAGAATAAATATGGTACAATTTTTGCATTTCTTCAGATATACTTTACTTAGTGATTCTAATAAATGGCTAATAAACGATTCGAGGATCTTGAAGTCTCCAAAGTCAGCACAATTGTGCGCTAATATCTTTCTCTGTTTTTATACTAAAAATTATTTTGAACTAAAGAATCAGATTTGCCGTTCAGACTTATCTATTTCCAGTAATATTGCTGAAGGATTTGAACGTGGTTCTGATCGTGAATTTACTCAGATTTTTAATATATGCCAAAGGCTCCTGTGGGGAGTTAAGATCACAAACATATATCGGTATCAAAATTAAGTATTTTGATTCAACGACTGGAAATAAATGGATTCAGGATTCTATTGCGATATCATCAATGCTTTCAGGATTAATAAAGACCCGTAGATATTTTTTGAAGCAGAATATACCTAAAAAGAAATAAATACAAAAAAGTCTTACTCCTTTTCACTTTAACCTTTTTCCTTTCTCCTTTAACCTTTATCCTTTCTCCTTTAACCTTTCTCCTCTTACCAGGTCTTCCTCCCTTTATCCTTTACTAATTCCCCTTATTTTTAGTAACTGTATTATCCATAACTCAAACATCACCTTCCCAATCTCCGTATTATCAATATACTTCCCCCTGACCGGATCTGCTTCATCGGCATAAAACTTAAATTTTTCAGCGCCGGAACCTTTGGCATAAAAGGGTACCAGCGAGTTTGTGTGGCCGTGCGAATGCCACTCCATACCAGGCAAATTACCTTTTCCATTATTAACGAGTGGTGTCCAGTTTTTTGATGACGTCAGAGAATGTAGTATCATTTTTGCCGGAGCCGGGTCCGGTTAAATATCCGGTCTCGTGATCAGCAGTAACGATTATCAATGTCTCAGCCCAGTTACTGTGAGTATTAACCCAATCTACTGCACTTTGCACTGCCTGATTAAAATCGATTAATTCTTCAATCATCCGGCCGCTTTGGTTATCATGAGCGGCCCAATCGACAGCACCCCCTTCAATTATCAGGAAAAAACCATCCGGATCTTCATCCAGAATGTTCAGGGCGGCCCGGCTGATTTCCTGGAGAGTGGGGACGTTTTGGCTCAGGGAATCCCCGTAAGTTTTGTCAAAATTATCTCCGGAACGGGATTGTCGCAGGGTCGAACGGACTTTGGCCAATCCCAGCACCCGTGGTGGCGTATCACCACTGGTCAGTTTTTGAAAAACTGTTTCATCTTCGACAAAAGTCCATAGATCCTTATCACCATCTCCATCCGCATCAGCCCCGCTGATCCCGTCATGAAATTTCTGCCAGAGCATCCTATTTTCAGCATATCCCGAAAGGGTATCGTTCAGCGGTTTTCCCTCATCATCGTACATGGGATTACCAGTACCCATGATGACATCCACCGCACTGCTGTACAATATATAGTTCATAATAGCGGAGTAATTATCCCGGGAAGTATCGTGAGCACAAAATGCGGCCGGCGTGGCATCATTGATGGGGACACTGGTCACCACACCGCTTGATTTTTTAAGTTTTTCCGCCCGTTCTGCGATCGTTTCCAAAACCTGGCCCAGGGCATCGACACCCAGGCTTCCATTTCTGGTTTTATAACCAGTGGAAATAGCAGTTGCGGCAGCTGCCGAATCGGTAGATTTTTTCATGATCCAGTCGAACGATTTCCAGGCCTTGACGGGATCATATCGGTCTGCTTCGCTTGAAAAAGTACTTACTGCAAACTTGACCGGGAATGACTCATAAATCTGCTTGCCGGTCTGTCCGTACTGAAAAAAACTGGCCGCAGTAATATGGTTGAATCCGCCACCATCAGCAATCAGTAGAATAATGTTTCTGGGAGCGTCTTTTTTAACTACGCTGCAGGATAAGGCAGTGATCACTAATAAAAGTGACAACAGGGACATAATCTTTTTATAGCTCATATTTGCGGATAACTCCTTTTTTCATTTCGGTCAATATAAATTTATTAAATGAAGTAAACACTTCAATTTAAATAAAAATGGTTGTTTTAGTTCCTAACGAATTTTATAATAGTAATATTGCTCAGCTAATACAATAATTAAGGTCTTAAATTATGAAAAATCCTTTATTGATAGTGATATTATTACTGTCTGCCTTTTTAATGAGTACCTGTACGCGTGAGATACATAAATTTAAATACGACCAGATACTGGATGGCAAGTATGATTCGGAATTTCCGCTGAAACCGGCCGCACCGGCATTGAAAGAAATTCTGGAGTCGGTGCGCCTGATCAGCATTTTAACTTTTTACGATAGTTATGATTTTAATAAGGCCAGTCAGCTTAAAACCGATATACTTGCCACTAAAACCTGGAAGGATCTGGCTACGGTGAAATACGGCTATGACCGGCCTTCTACCGGTTCTTCCACGATCATCTATCACTATATGGACAGGGTGGTTTTATTAACTTGTGCTCATGTTGTAAACTTCCCGGATACGCTCATTTCCTATTATAAAGATAACTTCGGCAAAGATACTCCTTATATACAGAATATATCGATCAAAATAGGTCAAAATAATAATATGGTCGATATGCCGGAATTAAATGATTTTAAAATACTGGTCCTTGACCGTGAAAAAGACCTGGCTCTGGTCGGTAAGGATCTGGCCGACAATTCATACGCTATGTATGGCCGTGGCCTGCCCAGTGAGGGTAAAAAGACGATCCCGGTTCTTTCCTGCAAACTGGGCGCAGCCAGCGAACTGGACTGGGGCTGTTTCACCTACCTGGTTGGCTACCCGCGGGCTAAAAAGATGGTTTCAACGGCAATAGTAAGCAGTCCTAATTATGATCAGCGCAATTCATTTTTATTGGATGGCTCGCTGCAGCGCGGTATCAGCGGCGGTCTGGTATTGGCGGTACGGGATGGTATACCGAATTTTGAATTGGTGGGTATAACCAATGCTGTCTCATCGGAAGTTCAATATATTTTACAACCAGATAAGAATTTCAACGTTTCGGAATGGGATCTTTCACGTCCCTATACCGGTGAGCCCTATGTCCGCGCATATCAGTCAACCTATTACGGCATAACCTATGCTATTGGCATAGAAACAATCCAGGAATTTATCCGCAAGAATGCAGCAGCACTCTCCCGTGAAGGGTATGAGTTGGAGTATTTTTTTAAGAAATAGTGCCTCAGTGCCTCAGTGCCTTTTTTTACTATATCTCACTCTCCGATTTAATAATCGATCCCACAATCCCATATTCCTTGGCTTCCTCGGCGTTCATCCAGTAATTGCGCTCGGTATCCTTTTCAACTTTTTCCATTTTTTGACCGGTCTGTTTGGAAATAATTTCATTCAGGCGTTTTTTCATCCTGACAATCTCTTTTGCCTCAATTGCCAGATCCACGGCAGTACCGATCATCCCGCCAAGTGGTTGATGAATAAGGAAGCGGGTATTGGGCAGGCAAAAGCGGTTTTTTAGCGGAACAGCCAGATAGATCATAGTCGCCGCACTGGCCACCCAGCCGGTACCGACTATCTTTATCGGTGCTTTGCAGAAACGGATCATATCAAAAATAGTATCCCCGGATTCCACATGTCCGCCCTGTGAATTAATAAATATACGGATGTCTTTTTTAGATTCAGCTGAGAGCACCAGTAATCTTTCGCTGATTGCTTTGGCCAGTTTCTGGTTTATTTCACCGTAGACCAGAATCGTACGCGTTTTTAATAAACGTTCCTCAATCCGGTCTTTCTTAGTCTCCTCTTGTTCCAACTTTGGTTCATCATTCATAGCAGTTTCTCCTGAGCTTTCTTCTGAATGTACAGGGAAATCCCATAAAATGGTATTAAAATTCAGCAGAGGTATCAGGAAAAGTGTTTTTCGTTTTGCAGACGATGTTGCAGGAACAAAAATCCGGCAACTACCGGTAAAGCAATAAAACTCATACCGAACCAGAGCCGGGCGCTGCCATAATTTTCATAGATCCAGGTACCCAGCAGGGGGGCGATCACATAACAAAGCGAGAAAGTAAAAGTATACAAACCCATATAGCGGCCGCGAATCTGGTCAGGCGCCCGGTTCGCAATAAAACCGATCATCAACGGAAATACCAGCATTTCACCCCAGGTAAAGATAAAAACAGTGAACAGGGCATATGAAAAACTGTTACCCAGGGGCAAAATAATAAATCCGCCCAGAAAGAAAATAGATCCCAGGCACATAATTTTAACAGGATTTTTCTTCTCCAGTCTGAAAACCAACGGCATTTCAATAACTACAATCATCAGGGCGTTAAGAGCCAGCAACAATCCGATCTTATTTTCCAACAAATGATAGACCGAACGCAAATATAGCGGCCAGGTATTGAAGATCTGTACAAAAGCCAGGCCCAGTAAAAAGGCCAGACTCAATACGGTCAGAAATATTACATCGTGCCATGGACTTTTAGGCGCCGCCATCATATTTTTGCCGGCACTTTGATCCTGATGACCAGCAGCGGGTGCGGCATAAAGCAAAACGCCGATAGCCAGCAGGGAGGTCAATCCGTCGATCCAGAAAAGGTAAAGATAGTTCAGGGTAGCCAGCCAGCCACCGATGGCAGGTCCGATTGCCACACCCAGATTAATAGCCAACCGGTTCAGTGCGAATCCGCGTACCCTGATTTCGGGTGGACAGGCATCGGCCATGGCGGTGGAATTGGCCGGACGGAAAGCATCTGCAGATGCTGATAGCAGAAAGAGAAATACCGCGAACAGTACAGGACTGTGAATATACCCTAAGAAAATATATAATAAGCCGGAAAAAAACAGGCTGTAAATTTGTACCTTTCTGGGTCCGAAAACATCGCTCAACCAGCCGCCGCTAAATGCTCCCAGCAACGAGCCGAGCCCATAAATACTGATCATGGCCCCGGCAGTGGAAACAGAAAAATGCAACTGGCTGGTCAGATAGATAGTCAGGAAAAACAGCACCATCGACCCGCTGCGGTTGATAAACAGCGCCAGGGCTAGTATCCAGGCTGCTTCAGGTAAACCGAAGAATGCTTCACGATAAATCTGAATGATACGCTGCATGGTCAACCAGCTGCCGTAGAACTACAGCGCAAATGTACGGGACCGGGATTATTTGGATGCGTATTGATTCTCGCTTTGATCATTAACCGGATAGGCGTCACGGCAGGAGCCCAACTTCAGGACCGGCCCGTTCATCGAGGCGAAAGGTTTTTCGGTTATATAATGCAGGTAGGGATTGGCTTTAATTATTTTAAGTTTAAACGTTTGACCCTGCTTAATAAATAAGAACCAGGGTATATCACTGCCATTCGCAGCAGGGGTAAATATTTCATAGTTGCCGGTATCCCAGACAAAGCCATATTCCTTATTATCATAAATATAGGCATACATAAGATATGTGGAGTTATGGACTTTGAGGAATCCCAGGAAACAGGCATTAATTTCCTGATCAACCAGGTCTTTATAGTTACGCAGTTTGATCAAATCAGTTGAATTACCGGAATTCTGCTTTAACAGTTGCTCCAGATCGGTGTTCTGAAATCCAAAGTAACTGTAACTTATGAGCGTATTTAATTCCGGTTCCTGCCACATGCTTGTTCTGCAAATACCTCTGGATATTGTCTGTTTAATTAATCAAAATGATCTTAAGTGTCTCATGCTTTATCACCCCAGATTACCACCTGATTACCGCCGCCATGTTTTGCCGCATACATGGCTGAATCAGCACGGGTGATGGTATCAATCATGCTGACAGCCGGGTCGGTGATCACCAATCCGAAGGAGGCGGTGATCTTTATGTACACCTTGGGCGAGACCACGATCGCCAGGGCGGCTAAGCCTTTCTGTAACCTGTTCATAGTACTTCTGGCCAGATGGACCGGGGTATAGGGTAAACATATCAGAAATTCTTCCCCGCCATACCGGCACATCGAATCATACGGACGAAGATTAGAAGTTAAAAACTGAGCGGCCGTATGTAATACGTTATCTCCGATCTGATGGCCATAGGTATCATTGATCACTTTGAAGTGGTCCAGGTCGACCATGGCGATACAACAGGGCTTGCCCAGGCGCGAGGCCCGGGCATATTCCTGGGTTAATATTCTCAAAAACGCCTGGCGATTCAGTACATGGGTTAAGGAATCGAATGAAAATAAGGCCTGATGAAATTCGTCGCGCAGTTTGATCAAATTTCCTGAAAACTTTAACTCTTCCAGTAAAAATTCCTCATACTCCTGCTGCGTGATTTTTTCGGTTTTCCTGACTTTTAAGGCCAGTGTTTTTGCCAGGCGGTGCAGATCCCGGTTCGATTCATCGATCGTGCGGAAAAGTGGGTGCCCGGTCAGGAACGGTGAATTTTCTTTATAATACCATTTACCGAAATTACTGATCTCGTATGCTTTATCAGCAAGCACATCATTGGGGAAGGGCAGCTTACATAACAGACTGCGATGCCAGGTACTTAACCATTTGCCGTGTTCCAGAATTGCCTGTTCAAGAGCATCGACGATTCCCTTGGTTTCCTGAGCAGTCAGATGTTGTTGTTCCGCTTTTTTCATACTAATACGATTTATAAATAGTAGTGCTGAGAACTCGCTTATAAACTAAAATGTTGCCAAAATAAATGCAAGGAAATTCTAATTAAGGTTTATGCTGATGACTGAAAATCCACTCAATAATCCATCCCCCTAATCCGCCTTCCCTTATCTATAAGGGAAGGGGGATGGGGGTGGGGTTAGGGGATGGATTAGTTCCTGAAAGACCTTACTGAATTGTCATCCCGGGCTCGTGGGCCGGGATGACGTATTACGTCTTCCGGTATTAAATATTATTATATATCCGGGAATAAAATTGGGTGACTAGTCATTTAATATAAAATACGATTAATAAATCAAAAATAACATTGGAGGAAATATGAACAGATTTATTTTAATGGGTGTTATGGTTCTGCTGATTGCCTTTTCAAGCACAGCCCAGACCAGCTGGGAGGCAGATCCTGCTCATTCCAACATTAATTTCACCATCACGCATCTGGTAATCGCCGAAGTGACCGGCAAGTTCAATGACTTCAGTTGCACGGTCCAGACCAAAGGTGACGATTTCAATGGTGCCCAGGTTGAAGTCGGGATTAAAACCGCCAGCATTTTTACCAACAATGAAAAACGTGATAATCATTTACGTTCAGCCGATTTCTTTGATGCGGAAAAATACCCGCTGATCAGTTTTAAAAGCACTGCCTTTGAAAAATCCGCTGAAAATACATATAAAATCAGCGGCGTGCTGACCATGCACGGTATTTCCAAACCGCTGGTGTTAGAAGCTAAATTAAAAGGTCTGATCAAGGATCCCTGGGGGAATTCCCGGGTGGGTTTTAAAGCCACCACCGCACTCGATCGTTATGAGTACGATTTAAAATGGAACACCGCGCTGGAAGGGGGCGGTCTGCTGGTTGGAAAGGAAGTATCGATCGAAATTAACCTGGAATTAGTAAAAAAGTAATAATAGCATCCTGTTTCCCCCCTCGTCTCAGAGGGGGGATGATGGGAGCGGCAAGTGATTTTTATGCAGCTGGAATCCGAACTTAAATCAAAGCAATTCAAAACAGCAGAAGAAAAAACGGTGGTCAATATCATCTACACTGCCTACAGGCTTAATGACCGGCTTTCCTGTATGCTCACACCGTTCAGGATTTCCATTCAACAATACAATATTTTACGTATTCTGCGCGGCCAGTATCCGGAGTATGCTTCGGTCAACCTGCTTAAAGAAAGAATGATGGACAAGAACTCAGGGGTGTCCCGCCTGATCGAAAAACTCAGACGCAAAGGTCTGGTCAGTTGTTGCAGGCACAAAGCCGACCGGCGGCAGACCGAGGTTAAGATTTTACCCGCAGGTTTAAAAATGCTGGAAGAAATAAATTACGCTGCTGCAAATTTGCACCGCTCGGCTAAAATACTTACTCCGGACCATTTGTCCGCTCTTAACCGTTACCTGGATAAATTACGTACCAACTTGCCGTCAACCGGCTAATCGTCGCTCCACTCCGGAGGAATTTTTTTCTGCAGCAAACTTTCCAGTTCGGTTTTTTTTATTTCCACCAGTTCGACTTTCTCAGCGATCAGATTTGCTTCCCCCGGTAAACGGGATTGGACCTGGCCGGTAATAATATAGGGGCCATGGGTTTTGATTAACTGGCCGTAACGGGTATAGGCCCCGGGAAATAAAACTGCCTCGCACAGTCCGGATTTGTCCTCCAGAGTCAGAAACTTCATATACTGTTTTTTACCGGTACTGACCCGCCGGGATGTTACCAGCCAGCCGCAGAAACGAATAGTCTGATCTTTATGATTTTCCAACTGTGTCGCCAGCACGATTTCCGGCCACTCAATTTGCTGGTCAAACAGGGTCAAAGGATGCGCCGAGACCGCACAATCCAGCAGTTCCAGTTCATTCAGTATTTTCTGGTATATATTATATGGTGCCAGGGTGGTGTCGGCGGTAACAAAGTCACTGACCAGTTTTTTTTTCTTATTCCTGAATAATATTTTATTCTGCAGCAGCAACTGGGCGGCACTGGGGTGCAGGGAATTCATTGCGCCGCATTTAATCAAATGTACCGACTCTTTTTCGCCGGCACCGCTGCGGTTCAAAAAATCAAATAAGTCCTGAAAGGGACGATTGGCCCGTTCCTGTAAAATACGGGCAATCGTGCGCTCGGTCAGTTCAAAGACCGTATTCAAGCCGGCCCGGATGGATGAATTTGCGCAACTGAACTCACGGGCTGAATAATTAACATCGGGGGGCAACAGGCTGATTCCCAGCCGCCGCGCTTCTTCCATGTAGGCCATGCGCGAATAAAATCCCCCCTGGTTGTTCAATACCGCGCACATATATTCGACCGGAAAATAGTGTTTCAGGAAGGCGGTCTGATAGGCGATGGTGCCATAGGTGGCTGAATGGGCTTTGTTGAAACCATAGCCGACAAACTGGGCTAAAAACCGCCAGATGGTTTCGGCCTGATCGTTTTTTATGCCCCGCTGCAACGCACCGTTAATGAAATCCTGATAAACAGACATGAATTCTTTTTTGTTGCGTGCTTTGGTCATGGCCCGGCGCAGAATATCGGCCTGGCCCAGCGACAGACCGGCAACATGCTGGGCCACCCGCAGTACCTGTTCCTGATAAATTATCACCCCGTACGTTTCATCCAGAACAGCAGCCAGGGCAGGGTGCACATAGGAAATTTTTTCCAGACCGGCCCGGCGCCGGATGTAAACATCCTTCATTCCGCTGCCGGATGCACCCGGCCGGATCAAGGCCACGGCCGTGATGACATCATCGACAGTTTCAATTTGCATTTTCTTTAATAAACCGCGCATGGCCGGACTTTCCAGTTGAAAACAGCCCATGGTATTTCCGCTGCGGATCAAAGCGGTCACCTGCGGATCGTTTTCCGGAATGGTGCGCAAATCAAGCGGTGATAATTCATCGGCGTTTTTTAGCAAAAATTGCAGATCCGCTAAAGTCCCTTTGCGCAGCCCGCTTGCCGGCGACGAATCATGCTGATGTTTAACAGACTTCAGGCAGTCGGTGATAACGCTCAGGGAGCGCACACCCAGCAGATCGATTTTTACCAGTCCCAGTTTTTCAATGGAATACATATCGTACTGGGCAATAATAATTCCCTTGCCGGCAACTTCCAGCGGGGTATAGTAGGTGATACGATCCGGTGCAATGAGTACGCCTCCCGGATGAATGGACAAATGACGGGGGAAATCAGCCAGGCGTTGGGCCACCCTCATGATTTCTTCATAAATGGGCAGATTGTGGCGGATTTCCCGTAATTCCGGCAGAGAACTGAATATCTCTTCCAGTTTATCGATGGCATGATACGGCAAATATTTGGTCATTTTGGCGATTTCGTCTTCGGGCAGGCCGAAGGTTTTAGCCACATCGCGGATAGCGGAACGGCTCTGAAAAGTATTAAAGGTGCAGATCATGGCCGTCCGCTCGCTGCCGTATTTTTTATAGACATAAGCCAGTACCCGGTCGCGGTTTTTCCAGCACAGGTCCAGATCGATATCGGGCGGATCCCGCCGCTCCGGATTCAAAAAGCGTTCAAAGTACAGGTTATGACGCAGGGGATCGACCTGGGTGATATTCAAAACGAACGAAACCAGGCTGTCGGCGGCGGAACCGCGTCCTACACAGGGAATATTTTCCCGGCGGCAGAATTCCACGATATCCCGGACGATCAGGAAATATTCGGAGAAACCCAGGGTATGGATTGTTTGTAACTCGTATTCCAGCCTTTTGATCACTTCCTGGGTTAACGGCTGATAACGGCTGCTGGCTCCCTTGAAACATTTTTTCCATAAAAAAGAAAAACTGCTCTCGCCCTCTGGCAACTCAACGGAAGGGAAGACCGGTTTACCCAGTTCAAATTCAAAGTTGCATTGCTGGACGATCTTTTCGGTATTGCGTAATGCCGACGGAAACCCATTGAACATCTCCGCCATCTGGGCCGGGGATTTAAGATACTGTTCGGCATGTCCCGCGCTGGTTATCTTCTCCAGAACGGTATTCTGATCGATAGCATGCAGGACACGCCGTAACTGCCAGTCCCGCGAAGACAGAAAATGAACATTATTGGTGGCGACCAGCGCTATTTTCTGCTCGGCGGCAATATCCCGCAGGCGCAGGTTGGTCAGCGTATCCTGGCCGGAAAAATGCTGCAACTCCAGATAAAAATGATCCGCGAATAAGGCCTGCAGTTTCCTGGCCAGACTTACAGCGGCTTCCAGATTCCCTTTGCGTAATAATCGTGTGAGCAGACCCCGGTTGCCGCCGGAGAGGACAATCAGGCCCTCTTTGGAGCGCCGCAGGTCTTCGATACTGCACTGCTGCCTTAAATGCCCCCCCTGCAAACGGCTTTGGGAGATCAACTGGCATAAATTACGATAACCAATCTGGTCTTTCACCAGCAGCACCAGGGTGGAGGAGTCGTTTAAGGTTATTTCGGCGCCAATAATGGGCTTAATGCCGTATTCCCGGGCTAGCTGGTAAAATTCCACCGCGCCATACAGGCCGTCATGATCGGTCAGGGCCACGGCTTTCATGCCTGCCTTTTTTACCGCCAGCACCAGTTCTTCCGGATTGCACAGGCCATCCAGTAAACTGAAATAACTATGTACGTGTAAATGAGTGAATGCTGTCATATTATATAGTGTACAATTGTACACTAAAATAAGGAATATTTAAAGTAAAGCAATAGGAAAATGCAGATTTTTTAAAAAATAATAGAAATTCCAACAAGCAAGAACATGATTATTCAGGGTAAAGAATTACACAGAGGGCCACGGAGAACTAAAGAGTTCCACGGGGAAAAATTGAGGATTTTAATAATTAAAATTTGTTAATAAGTGATTAAAATTCAATTTGTTAAATCAGGCGATAGATATACTTGACTTACAGGCTGTCATTATTCTTTAACTTAAAATACTTTTCTCTGTGGAACTCCGTGCCGAAGGTCTCTGTGGCACTCCGTGTAATTCTTTACCTAAACTATGTACCTACTGAATTGGACTTGGGTCAATGGAAGTTGTCAATGACTAATTTGTAATTTGGTAATTGGAATTTGGTTATTGGAATTTGGGTATTGGTTCTTGGAATTTAAGATCTATTTATCCTGGGCACATCTGAAAGCCGACATAATCCAGAGTTACCTCCGGGCGCAGATGCTGGCGTTTGGTAGTACGTACATCCCTGGGACCCAGGTTCCAGGATCCCCCGCGGATAACTTTGTGACTGCCTTTTTCCGGGCCTTTAGGATTTATTTCCGGGCTGGCTTTATAATAGTCCTCTTTGTACCAGTCATTACACCATTCTGAAACATTACCGGTCATATCATACAGTCCAAAAGTGTTACTGTAGTATGTACCGACCGGGGCGGTATAAACATAACCATCATGGTAGGCTTTCCAGACAGTCCAGAATTGTTTTTCGCCGCGCAGTGTTTCATCGGCAACATTTCCTCCCATTTTCTTGGCGGGATCGATGTTACCCCAGGCATAATAATAGCCTTTGGCCGCGCTGCGTGCTGCATACTCCCATTCGACTTCGCTGGGCAGGCGTTTACGTTTCCACCTGGCGTAAGGCCAAGGCGTCATTCCAGGAGACGTTGATCACCGGATTCCGGTCTTCACTCCAATACGGTTGCGGCGGCATGGTTCGCCGTGTCGCTTTGCAGAACTCGCGGAATTGCGCGACGGTTACTTCGTATTTATCCAGATAAAATCCGCTGACGGTAATCTGATGAACAGGTTGTTCCTCTTTGTTCATATTGCTGCCCATGTTAAAAGAACCGCCAGGGATATAGACCATATCAACGAATTTATCTTCGCGTACTTCCGGTTCAATTATAAACACCAGATCATCATTATTTTTTTTATCCGATTTTTTTGCATCTTTCCAGCTCATCCCGCTATTGTTGCCCAGCGAATAAATTGTACCGATCAATCTGGCGTCATTGCTGCTGCGGCCTTTATAGGTATAATCATCCACCAGGGAGTAGGTGGCCATTACCTGATTCTGCGGCTGGGAGAGCAGGTCAATTTTTCTTTTCTGCCAGCGGGCAGTTATTTTTTCCACATCGGCATTATTTCTAAAAATTTTTTGAACCTGGATGTCTTCAATGCGGATGGTATGAATGGGTATGAATCCGCCCTGTAAAGCACAATTACTGATGATTACAGCGATCAGAATGGTAAGCAAAGATTTCCAGAAAATTTTACAGGTCATTTTGCAGGTTTTCTCCGTTGGTGGCCTGGACGGCCAATTGATCGCACCGTTCGTTTTCAGGATGACCGTCATGTCCGCGTACCCAGTGGAATTTTACCTGGTGGTTTTCCAGCATCTCCAGCAAAGTGGTCCACAAATCGGTATTCAGAGCTTTTTCGCGTACATTGCGATACCAGTTATTTTTTTGCCAGCGGCGGGCCCAGCCTTTTTGTACCGCATCGACCAGGTATTTAGAATCGGAATATACAGTAACCTGGCAGGGTTCTTTGAGCAGGCGCAAACCCTCGATCACCGCCCGCAGCTCCATTCGGTTGTTGGTGGTTTTTCTGAATCCAGCCGAGATTTCACGTTGATGTGAACCGCTTTTCAGGATCACGCCGTATCCACCCGGTCCCGGATTTCCCGAACAGGCACCATCGGTATATATTTCCACAGTTTTCATAACGAACTTACTTATTATAACACCTACCACTTAAAATTTACAAAAGCTCCGCTACTTTTACAAGAGCATGTACCCGTGAACAACGATCGGGAATTTTTATATTCGACTGGTTCAATAATTAGTTGAATATTACCCGGCTTCCCATACTTACCAAACCAGTATCTAATTTAGTATCGTAAAACTCTCTGATCATGATAGTGCCAGATATCACAAATTTCTGGAAAATATTTTTCTTTGGACATCGCTGATCCGCTGGTTATATTAATACCTGTTAGCAGTTCATCATTTCTGGAAATAAGACGTATTATTTCACCTTATTATTGTGTTAGAAATTAACTAAATTTAAGATATGGAATGATACACATGTATAAAGTAATTCTTTTCCTCTCGCTTTTATTTGTTTGCTGTGGTCAATCAGTAGATTCCGACAGTCACCTTGCCGGCCTGGCCATCGACGTAGAATGGGATTTTCAAAACGATTCCATCCAGGTAGAAATTGATAATGACGTTATGTATTCGGGCAGAGTGACAACCAACTATTCCATCAGTGCGGCCTGGACCAGCGGATTGCACTACTATCCTCCGGGTTCTCATCTTATTGAATTCAAGATATATGATTATGATTTAATGGATACCTTCAGATTCAGGCTTGAAGATACAGTGACTGTACGAGTACGTTTTGATCGTCAGCAACGACAAATTACATTTGATACATATGACGGTATAATATTACGGGATTAATTTCTGCCACCGGCATCAACCATAGACTGAATTGCAAGTACCGAATCGTAAAGATCGTAATAATCAGTTCGCATTAACCGCGGCGTGAGGCCGTTCATACTGCTGTAAGCAAGGAGGAATGTTCATGAAAAAATCCATCTTATTAGTTCCACTTTTTTTACTCATCGGTTGCGCAGCACCAACCATGTCTTACCTTCCCGATTATCAGGAACGTCCCAAGCTGGAATCCTCATTATTCCGTTCCGATCAGGTCATTATGAGTCAGGATGTGGTTGATCAGATTATGAACAGCAAGATCGTACTTCCGGAAAAAATAAGGATTGCCCTGATAAAATATGAGGGCAACGATCAACACCTCGGAGCTTCCAAGTTCTATGGTTACTATTATTGGCGTTCGGAAGATTATCTGAAATTACAGCAGCATTTCATCGATACTGTTTCTGCAAAATTATTATCATTAGACCGGGTCGTTGAAGTTACACCTTTACCTACAATGCTTTTACCTAAAGACGCAACAGTTCCCGTATTACGTGAAGCGGCGGTAAGATTACAGTCGGATGTATTATTGATTTTCAGACTGACCAGTGATACATATTATAAATATGTTTTTCTGGGGAAAGACAGGGTTAAGGCATTCAGCACCTGTGAATTTGTAGTGTTCGATGTTCGTACCGGAATTATTCCCTTTACTACAATCATCACCAAAGAGATCTTAGCCAAAGAAGGGAGCAAAGATGTCAATAAAAATGATTTAATGAAGCGGGCAGAGCGGGAAGCGTCTATTCAGGCGCTTACGGCATCGACTGATGAACTTATATTGTATTTTAATGCTCTGGCAAAATAGACAAATTACCTGAGTAATTGTTTGATCTGATTTGATCCCGAAGGGATCTTATGAGAATAGCCCGGCAATTTATTGCCGGGAACATGAATAATAATAATTTCGACCGTCCCTTCGGGACGGAATGATTTTTTGATTCTCGAATCCCGGCAATAAATTGCCGGGCTATTATCAAATGTCCCGGAGGGACAAAATATTTGTAGCAACATGATATTCCTTAATTTCTGTTAAGTCCCGTCAGGGACGTGATATTTTAGCAGAGCATTATTAAGAAATGCAGAATATACTGAATGAGAAATTTATAATAAAAACTGAAAACATTAATTATCGTTTATTCCCGCGTACAATTAATATCGGAATACGATTTCAATTTTAATCCGGAAGATAAATTTCAACTTCAAGAAACATAAAATTTTACAGGTGTGAATTGAATCTCCGTAAGAATACAAATTATCAGCAATTCAAAATGAAAAGCCGGATTACGCAAAGTATACAGATAGGCAGCTGGTTGAAGCTACAATTCAATCGACCGGGAAAAATATTCAGAAAATTATAACGAGTTACTAAAATATCTTAAATTGAGGAATATAAGCGAAGCAATGATTGAGTCCGGATATTATCCCGAAGCAACAGCAGGTGATATTTCTGACGAGAGTGATCTATATGATATAAAGGAAGGAAAAGACGGTAACCTACATTAATCAAAAATTCGATAATTATAACGAGTTATTAAAACATCTTAAATTGAGGAATATAAGCGAAGCAATGATTGATCCGGATATTATCCCGAAGCAACAGCAGGTGATATTCCCGATGAGGATATCTATATGATCTGGATATTCGCTGATAATTTTTTTGAAGACAGAGAAGGGTATATCGATAAAAATGGAAAGTATGTCGGCACTCGAATTTCCCTGGCCACCCAAATCCAAAATTTGGTATTTTCGACACTGGCTCTTATCTTTTTATTTTTCCCTAATATAAACGATGATAGCATCATAAAAATATTCAGTAATTCACCCGGTTTAAGCATCCTGATTTCTGGTCTGAGTTTTTTGTTTGCTTTTGCTGGCTATGCCTCAGTTGTAATGGACTATAAGTATAAAAAAAATAATGAAAACTCTTACAGAATTTTTCTCAGGTATACATCAATCATATCAATCGTGTTGGCCATTTTATCATTTCTGCTGTAAAATTAAACTGATTCTGCTATATTTAATCCCATCAGACAAACCTTTGCCCTTTATCCTTTAACCTTTATCTCTACCTGGTAGATCTCCGATCTGTCTAACGCCAGATCTCCGACTTTACCCTTTATTTCATCGCGTCAGCGCCGGATTATGCAATATATATCCGTTCGGCTGCAGGCGGTATTTGCGTTTCAATTCAATGGTCTCGGCCGGCAATATGGACATGAATCCGAATTTATTGCGGATGACGTCGAGGGTACTGTTCAGGGCTTCCTGGCGGCTGCGCTGATTGAACAGCATGACCTGCCAGTTCAGCGGCTCGATATGGCTGGCAGCAATTCCCACATGGCGGATGCGGATGCGCCGCAGGCACATCTCCTCGAAAAGCGCATGCACGGTCCGGAACAGCGCCTGGCTGTCGTTGCTGGGACAGGGCAGGGAACAGGAGCGGTTCTGGGCGCTGAAATCGGAGTAGCGTATTTTCACCGCCAGGGTGCGGCATGATAATTCCTGCTCGCGCAGTTTTTTGGCGATGCGTTCGGTCAGGTACTGCAAGGTGCCCCGGATCAGACCCGCATCGGCGGTATCTTCCTCAAAACTGGTTTCGCGGCTGATCTGCTTCGGAATAATGCGCCGTTGCACTTCGCGGGCATCGAACCCATTGGCCAGCTCCCAGAATTTGCTGCCGTTGCTGCCGAACAACTGTTCCAGCAGCAAGCGCGACAGGCGGGCCAGTTGCCCCACTTTGAAAATACCCAGATCGGTCAGTTTTTCCTTGGCCACCCGGCCGATTCCCGGCAGCAGGTCCACGTCCAGGCCGGTCAGGAATTCTTTTTCCTGGCCCGGCTCCACGTACACGATCCCTTTGGGTTTTTTCAGGCCGGAGGCGATGCCGGCAATAACCTTGCTGCTGCCGATACCGAGGGATACACCTACGCCGGTTTTTTCCCATACTTCATTCTGAATCAGCCGGGCGACCTGTTCGGGATGCTGGTGCAAATGCAGCGTGCCGGTTAATTCCAGGTAGGCATCATCCAGCGAGGTAAACTCAACCGCCGGTGTGTAGTGCAGGTATATCTCCTGGAAAATCAGCGAAACCGCCCGGTAGTGTTCGTAGTTGCCCTTGAGAAAAACTGCCGCAGGACAAATCTGTTTGGCCTGGATCAGCGGCATGCCGGTGCGGATACCCAGGGCCCGGGCTTCGTAACTGGCCGTATGAACCACCCCGCGCTGTTCGGCACTGCCGCCGACAATAACCGGGCGGTTGCGCAGCAGGGGATTGAAGCCCTGTTCCACCGACGCGAAGAATGCATCGGCATCGATATGCATGAATTGTGCGCATGAGCATCAGCTCATTGTCCATTCTTTGATATCGCAAAATGCGATGTCAAAGAATCATATTCATTCCGTGTAAGTTGAAACAAGAAATCGCCGGGAAAACGGCCACGATTTCGCTTGACGGCCTCATTAAGTCGAAAAGTTGGGATTCCGTAGATATTTGCCAAATCAGAATCCAAAATGATCCGCTCCCCCCGAACAAGATGTATTACAGAATCAATGTCAATCGTTTTTGGAAATATCGTTATTTTTTGCCTCATATTTTCCACAGAAGTGGTGGTTGCAACTAACTGCACTGCGCAAGGTCAGATTCTGCGGCACCGGCTCAACACGGTGTGTTAGATAATATTTCCTGCAGAATCTGCGTGGATTTCTCCTGTTCCAGCATTAGTTCCGCCAGTAACTGCATGGTTATGGCCTTGCCGGCAAAAACTGCATCAGCCGGATCTGCCAGTCCTTCATTGACCAGCCATAATTCGCTCTGTAAGCGGCTGCTGTAAATTTTGACAGCCGGGCGCCGGCCATAGATTACTTCCTTAATCCGGCGCCGCAACCTGGCCCGTTCCGGCTTTTTCGCTGTAGTGAATTCGAACAGTTCCAGCATTTGCTGGTCTGTCCGGCTTACCGTACTGTGTGCAATCATATCTATCCCTCCAAGCAGACCCGGGCGATTTGCCACTCAAAGGTTGCCGTATCGAACATAATCTCGAAATAATCGGAATTATCGGCAATTAACGAGAAATGATACTGCTTGTCATACCCTTTGGGGTTTACCCAGTGTCCGTTTAATCTGTTGATCCGGTATACCCGCCCGTTCCATTTAAAGCGCAGCGGCTTAATTTTTCCCTCTTTAAACAGGGAGATTACCTCAATGGCCTCATAGACATCCTGATAGATCATATACAACTGCAAAAGTTTTATGCTATAATCGTGCCAATCCTTATTTAGTGTACATATGTACACCAAAAATATAAAGACTGGATGGATGGAAGGCAAGCAAAATATAGAGTTTTTATGGTGGTATAAAAAGTGCCTTAGTGCCTTAGTACCTGAGTTCACTTAGGCACTTAGGTACTTTTTGCAGTATGAATTTTGATTTGTATATTTAATTTATTGATCAAGGTTTTAAGAATTATTGTCGAGTTCACGATGTATCAGAAATGGATAGATTTTATATGTTATCTTGGCAAATGAAATTCAGTTTAACAGAGATTAATATTTGGCGTAATTCAAAAATTGAGCCCATCTATTTGAATAAATCGACCAATGCTTTTCGCTGTAAATGAACTTTCCGGCATTGCTCGGAATTCGAGACGGCGATTTCGATCCGAGTAATATGCCGAAGGATTCGCTCGGAGATCGTTCAGTTATGTACGATTTCTCAAATTGCAATGGGTTCTATATATGAATTCAGACCCAACTTGTAATAGGCTTAAATTGAATTTTATTTCCAAATCAGACTATGAATCTGTCTATAATGAACTCCGTGAACTCGAGATATATTAAGATCACTAATACGAAGATCAATGGCTCAAATTCAACTACTAACTGACTCAGGTTCTCAGACTAAGGGACTCAGGAACTAAGTGCTAAGTGCCTTTAGAACTGCCTCGACAACGAATACACCCTGCCAATTATCTCGAAATCCGGTGTCTTGGTCTCGATGACCAGGACAGCGGGGAATTCGTCGCAGGTCTGCAGGCGGATAAGGGTTGAACTCTGACGGAAAAACTGGCGGACGTACAGTCGTTCACCCAGGCGGACCACAGTCAGATCGCCGTCCTGAACGTTCGATTTCAGATTTACGGTTAAATAATCACCTTTGATGATCCCGGCCTGGCGCATGGAATTATCGTTGATGACCAGGGTGACGAATTCTTTTCCGGCAGTTTGAAAATTGCGGATCGAATCGCCGATCTGGTATTCCGGATCGGCATCTGCGTCTGTCAAATTGAGCATACCGATTAACGGTATATTGGAAAATTCCCGGGTCAACGGTAATGTGCGCGTGAATGGATTCCCGGGGTTTGATGAGGATTTAGTCATATTTTAGTTGAAATACTCGCGGATCAGACCGATTACTTTGCCCTGAATGGACCAGCTTTCCTGAGGATAAATGTCAGAATAGGCCGGATTTTCTGCCCGCAAATAGACCTGTTCACCTTCGCTGACCAGTCGTTTGACCGTCACCTCGCCATTGATCAGGGCAACAACAATATCATTATGGGTGGCTATGTTGATCGCCCGCACCAGTACCAGGTCATTTTCGTAGATACCGGCATTGATCATACTGTCCCCCCGGACTTTCAAGGCATAATAGCGTCCTTCGGTTTTAATCAGGTGGCGGGGAACAGGTATGTACCGTTCGACGTTTTCTTCGGCAAAAACAGGGGTTCCTGCAGCCACCCGGCCCAGTAACGGGACGTCGGTATCGCTCTTTCCTTTAGGTTTATAATCTGCAGCCAGGATACGCAGCCCCCGTGCAGAGGAATCCTTTTCGATATAACCCTTGCGGACCAGGGCATCAACATGTTTTTTAACTCCATTTTTCGAATGAATACCCAATTTATCGCATAATTGCTGATAAGTGGGCGGATAACCGTTCAATTCCACGGAATCCGCTATAATCTGCAGAATCTGCTCCTGACGTTTGGTTAATTTTTTCATTTATCCCTCACCATAATAGACTTTATTTGATAGTGTACTGATGTACACTTAATTTAAGTAGTGTGTACTCTTATTGTCAATAATTATTTTGTTAAATAACCCACCTCTTAATCCCCTCCCTTATATATAAGGGAGGGGGTACAGGGGGATGGGTCAGGAAATAAAAAAAAATTGTTAAAATATTCATTTTAAATTTGTAAATTATACGACTTTTAAAAATATACTGAGAAATATTCAAATATAACGAGGTAATAAACGATGGCCAAAGCACAGTCATTCGCTGAAAAAACTATGAAGAAAAAAGGGGACCAGGTCAAAGTATACAAAGTGGTTTTTCCTTATAAATCTTCCAAAAGCAATGCCTATAATTTTTCGGAAAGGTTTATTAAAATTCCTGCCGGCAGTAATGAACAAACTTTCCTCGAACAGGAAATTAAAAAAAGCCGGGAATATATCGAAAAAAAGAGGAGCTGATTCTTTCTCCTGGCTGGGTGATCAGCGATTGTAAAAAATAAATATAAGGAGTATAAATTATGGCCAAGGCAAGTGCCCGGGAAAATATTAAACTGCGCAGCAGCGAGAGTCCCTATACATATTCGACTACCAAGAATAAGCGCAATCAAAGCGGCCGGTTGCAAATGAAAAAATATGATCCCGTAGTCCGCAAACATGTTATGTTTAAAGAAGAAAAATAAATTATTCTGTTCTGAACTAAATAGTTAAGTGCCGGAATGAACGTTCTGTATTCATTCTTTTACATCTTAATCTTTTGTTACGGCGTCACGGCACAATCAACTTATATTGCTACCATCCATCCGCTGCAACAGATTGCCAGTGAATTGCTCGGTCAGCATACAGTGGTTCTTGATTTGTTGCCGGCGGGTGCTTCACCGCATACGTACGAACCAACGCCCGGCGACATCAACCATATCGAATCTGCATCGCTCTTATTCTTAGTCGGGCCCAATCTGGATGACTGGGTAAAGAAATTCCCGGCACGTTCCACCATCGAAGTCATTGATCTGATTCCCCTGGATTCCCTTATCTTTTTTGAAAATTTTCCGGCAGCAAATCCACCGCCGGGCAAGTCCGGTCAGACCCATGCACACCACCGGGGAATTGATCCTCATTTCTGGACCGATCCCCTGCTGGTTAATGTTCTGGCCGCTAATCTGGCCGATTCATTGTCCAAATTGTTTCCGTCACAGCGCCAGGTTATTGCTGAAAATTACCGCAGGTTTTCTGCACAACTGCTTGAGCTGGATGCGAAAATAAGAGGAAGCCTGAAATCATTTCAAGGGAAAACTGTAGTTCAGGCGCATCCTTTTTTTAATTATTATCTGCGCCGTTACGGATTAAAATCGGGTGGTGTCGTGGAAATCAATCCCGGTGTCGATCCCACGGCCAGGCAGATAAAAAAATTGATTGATCAGATAAAGCGTGAAAATATAGTGGCTATTTTTACTCAACCGCAACTGCCGGATCGGGCCGCCCGGTTAATTGCCGAGATTACCGGTATTCCAATCGTCGAACTGGATCCACTGGGCGGTAAACCACAACGCCGGACTTACGCAGAGATTTTACTTTATAATACAAAACTCGTGATCGGAGCATTGCAATGATCGATACGGCCGTTTCGATTTCAGGTCTGTCGGTACGCTATGGTGATTTCCTGGCTCTGGACGGATTGCATTTTGAAATTCCGCTCAATTCCTTTGTAGCTATTTTTGGTCCTAACGGTGCGGGAAAATCGACTTTCTTTAAACTGCTTTTAGGAATGGTGGCGCCGGCTGCAGGTACTTTTCTGCTTTTTGGTAAAAATAGTAAAAATGTTCCCCCGGAGTGGCTGGCTTACGTTCCGCAGGTTAAGACCCTGGATCGTACCTTCCCGGCCCTGGCTATTGAGCTGGTGCTTTCCGGATTGAAAATGAAGTGGAGCTGGCATAGAAATAAACAGGAGGTCGCGACCTGCCAGCAGGCACTGGAACAGGTCGGGGCGCTGCACCTGGCCAACAAGCCCTTGTCGAACTTATCCGGCGGTGAATTGCAGCGTGTTTTCCTGGCCCGCAGTATGGTGCGCAAGCCGCGCCTGATCATGCTGGATGAACCGGCCACCGGTATCGATACCATGGGTGAGGCCGACATGTACAAACTGCTGGAGAAGTATCAGAATGAAAGCCATTGCACCATACTGATGATCACCCACGACTGGCATGCAACCACACATCATGCTGATCTGGTATTATTGCTGAACCGGCGTCAGATAGCTTTCGGTAATCCTAAACAGGTTTTGTCTGAAGATAATTTGCGCACGGCCTTTGGACATATCGGCCATAAACATCACGGACTTTTATCCCTGAATCAAGATGCCTGAGTTTATTTCCTTACCATACATGCAACGCGCCCTGCTGGGCGGACTTCTGGTCGGTTTTCTGGCCAGTTATTACGGCGTATTTGTCATCCAGCGTAAATTGAGTTTTCTGGGCAGCGGCCTGGCTCATGCCGCCTTCGGTGGTATTGCCCTGGGTATTCTGCTGTCTATCGAACCTCTGTGGGTGGCGGTACCATTCACAATTATGGTGGCCGCGGGTATTGCCTGGGTGAGTGAAAAAACAGAACTGGGCGGCGATACGGCCGTCGGTATTTTTTTCTCGGTTTCCATGGCCCTGGGCATCATTTTTCTTTTTCTTAAACGTACTTATACCAGTGATGCCTTCAGTTATCTTTTCGGTTCGATCCTGGTTATTTCCTGGACCGATATTCTACTCACCTCGCTGGTAGTATTAATCACGCTGTTTACCGGTCCACTCTGGAAACGCTGGGCTTATACCTCCTTCGATCGCGGCCTGGCCCAGTCCGATCGAATCCCGGTGAAGAGAGACGATTATTTGTTGTCCATTCTGATCGCGGTGACGGTGGTAGTGGCAATTAAACTGGTAGGGATTGTGCTGATCGCCGCTTTTCTGGTTATTCCCGCGGCTGCGGCCCGTCTGATCAGCCATACCTTCCGGTCCATGACTATTGTGGCCATAATTTTTGGTACAGGCGGCGCATTGCTGGGTTTGATTTTCTCTTATTATCTCGATTTGCCGAGCGGAGCAACGATCATTATGCTGCAGGCCGTGGTCTTTGTCTGCTGTATGATCTATAAATCAACAGGGATAAACAAAAAGTAAGTGGCTGTCCGGTATATTCTGCATGTCGATATGGATGCATTTTTTGCCGCCATCGAGCAAAGAGAACATCCACAGTACAAAAATAAACCTCTGATTGTCGGTGCTGATCCCAGACAGGGTAAAGGCCGGGGAGTGGTCTCCACCTGTTCCTATGAAGCACGCCGGTACGGTGTTCATTCCGCCATGCCGATATCCCAGGCTTACAAATTATGTCCGCAGGGGATTTATGTTCCACCCAACGGGCACCTGTATTCACAGGTCAGCGCTGAAATCTTCGAATTATTATATGAATTCACCGACCAGGTTGAACCGTTGTCGATCGACGAAGCATTCCTGGACATTACCGGAAGTTTCCATCTTTTCGGGGACGTGGAAAACCTGGGCCGGGAACTTAAAATACGGATCTTGCGCAACCAGGATCTGACCGCTTCAGTCGGTATAGCACCCAATAAATTCATTGCCAAGATTGCTTCGGATCTCAGGAAACCTGATGGATTGGTGATCGTCGAAGCCGGCCAAGGGATCCAGGAATTCCTGGATCCCCTGGCCGTGGTCTACATCTGGGGTGCCGGTAAAAAAACTATTGCCAAACTTAATCATCTGGGCATCTATACCATCGGCGACCTGCGTCAATTTCCTGCCGATCTGCTCGAACAATATTTCGGTAAACTGGGGGAGCATTTTTATGCCCTGGCACACGGTCAGGACGACCGCCCGGTAATTTCCGGACATGAAGTGAAGTCGGTGAGTAATGAAGTCACTTTTGGCGAGGACATCACCGATCTGGATATGCTGCAGCGTACACTGTTTCAACTGGCTGAAAAAGTGGCCTACCGTTTGCGTCAGAAAGGATTAACCGGCAGGACCATCCAGCTTAAATTACGTTATCAGAGTTTTGATACTATTACCCGTGTCCAGACCATCCCGGGTGTCACAGCCAATACTGAAAAAATTTTTTCGGTAGTGAAAGAATTATTTATTGATAATTATCAGCAAGGCAGGAAAGTGCGATTGATCGGTGTGGGCATCTCGGGATTCAGCGATGACCTGGGCAGGCAAATGAACATATTTGAATGCGGACTGCAGGATAATGACCGGCTGGATGTTATAGAAGACCTGGTAAAAAAGAAATTCGGCCGTAAATCCATCAGCCGGGCAGAGGGTTTAACACATGATATCGAAAAGCATGAACATGGCGGGGAATAATTTAATTCTTCTATTTAGTACAGTTGCAGTTCTGCTGCAATCCCCGGATGGATTTGCTGTCCACTCCGGATCAAACACAGTATTTCCAGCAATACGTGCACTACACCATGGATGTTAAACTCGATATCAATCTGAACCATCTGAATATCGACGAAACATTACTTTATACCAACCATTCGGCTGATACCCTGCGGGTGCTGTACTTCCATTTATATATGAATAAATACCGTGCCGGTTCTTTATTCCTGCCCGACCTTAAAGCCGATCTGGGCGGAATTACCATCCATACCATACAGGAAAATGACTCATTGCAGAAAAATTTCAGTATCGATCAGACTCTGCTGAAAACACAACTGCACCATCCGCTTGCTCCGGGTGAATCGGTTCGCTGGCACTTTAAATTTACCGTAATGATTCCACCGGCCAGTGATCGTTATGGCTATCTCGGCAATCATTACGACATCGGCAATTGGTATGTCACCCCGGTGGTATATGATCGGGACGGATGGCATCTGCACCAGCATCTGGATAACGAATTTTATCAGGAATGGGGGGATTTCCTGGTCACTATAAATGTCCCGGCGGGATTTACAGTAGGTGCTACCGGCAATTTGCTCAGTAGTTCCGCAGCGAACTCCGCAAAGGACAGTAGCAGCAGTCAAGGGCAACAGTCAGAAGAATATGAGACGCCCGGGCCGGTTCAATGGTACTATGAAGCAAAAAATGTGCATGATTTTGCCTGGACTGCCGATCCGGCCTATGTATTGATGCAGTCGGAATGGCAGGGGATCACCATCAATGTCCTGGCACTGGATTATAACCGCGAATCCTGGAAACAGGTTAACGAATGGGCGGTGCGGGGTCTGCAGTATTTTAATGATACTTTCGGGCATTATCCTTATCAACAATTAACTATTGCTGATACGTATGTCCGGGCCGGCGGTATTGAATATCCGCAGATCGTATTGCTTAACGATTATATCAATCCGGAGTATGAACCGGGTGAGTTCCGCGCCTTACTGCTGCATGAAATGGCTCATTTCTGGTTTTACGGCCTGCTGGCTAATAACCAGACCGAGCAAGGCTGGCTGGATGAAGGATTTGCCACCTTTGCTGAAATTAAAGCGATGGAAGCAATCTTCGGAGTGAAAGATAATTTAGCGAAGATCAGATCCGGCTGGTTTGAACAGAAAACCGCCTACCGCGATGACGACCGCAGGAGCACGGCTTGGCAGTACCTGCGTTACAGTAAATCCGGATTCGACCGGGATCCTATCGCCTTGCCTTCTGATTATCTGGGGGATGATATCTACATTTTGCAATATTCTAAAATGGCCATGGTTTTATTCATGCTGGAATATACCCTGGGTGATAGTTTGTTCTCCCTGGGCCTGCAGGAATATTTTAATCAATGGTGTTTTCACCATCCTTACACCCGGGATTTCATTACAGTGATGGAAAAAACGGCAAACCGCGATCTGGACTGGTTTTTTGAACAGTGGTTGAGCACCAGCCGGAAACTTGGATTATGCGGTCCAGGGCTACCGGGGGCATTGGGAAAAAATTGATGGCCGGCGCTTTTATAAATGCCAGGTTAATCTGGATAGAAAAGCCGAAATCTTCATGCCGGTTGATTTCAGCGTATATTTAAAAGATGGCACCGTACAACGTTTTCATGTACCGGTCGATAACAGCAGCGAACCGGCCGGCAACCGGATCACTTTACCTTACTGGCATTTCAGTCAAAAAAAATACACGGCCAATTTGACCCTGTCGGACGGAATCAGAATGGTCAAACTTGATTCAACACTGAGTTTGACGGATATAAACAGTTTGAATAATACTTCCTCCTGCCTGCCCGAACAGGAATTTCACTGGATGCGTTACCAGAGTTATGCTCCGCCTTTAGATAAATATATCTGGGAAATCTGGCCGTTATTTTTTTACAATGACTATGATCAGGCCAGGGCAGGTATCAAATTAAATGGGAGTTACCTGAACATCGATCATAAACTGAACGCCCGGGTATGGTATAAAACGGCCCATCCGGCGGTCGACGCGGAAGTTTCTTACCGTACTCCATTTTATGCTATCGGAAATAACGTCCGGTTTGATCTAAGCCTGTACCGTCTGGACGGCCGGGAGGGGGGCAGTTGCGGATTGACCGGTCAACTGTCGCAGAATTATCTTAAGTCGCTCGAGTATGGATTAGGATTAACCGGCCATCACGTTTTTAATCCATCCTATTTAATGGCAGCCTGGGATGAAAATGATGTTACTACTCTATTCCTCAATTTTAAAACCGCAGCCAACTACCGCCACAGTTGGAGGAAAAAATACGAAGTGACGGTTTTTACCCATACATCGTTTTTAGGCAGCGCTTACGGCTTTGCTCAGATTTATCTGGAGGCCAGCCGGATTTTCTCGAATGCACGTTCAGACTGGCAAGCAGTGCTGCGCTGCTATACCGGCTACGGCAAGGGAAGAGTTCCGGCACAATTCCAGTTTAACTTAAGTGGTGCAAACGGCTGGGATGAATTCAACGAACCATTCTACCGCAGCAAGGGTAGTCTGCCTTATCCCTGGCGTAAGAATGGTCATTTATTTAAAGCAGGTGGCGGTAATGTGCGCGGTGCTTCGCTGAGCGGCAGTCCGACTCCAATCCTGGACAATAAAATAATTGCCGGCAATCTGGATATCGTGATTCCTAATCCATTACGCTATAGCAGCCTGTTCATGCTGCGGGATTTAACGACTTATGTATTTGCCGATATCGGTTCGGTCTGGTCCGGATCCATGCCTGCCCTGGGCCAATTTCAAAAATCAGCCGGATTCGGTTTACAGCTGCCAATGGGGAAGTGGGCCGATTTTTTATTCAATTTAAAGAGCATCGGGATGGATTTTCCTTTGTGGATCGGCAACCTGGCTGTCAATAAGGACCATCAAAAGTTCCGCTGGCTGATAAATTTCAATTTTGAATAAAAAGTTGATAACCGCTGTAGATGCTTGAAACTTTCATTTATATAATATATATTTGGCAAACAAACCTACTTATGGTGATATATTAACCTTATGGATAAAAATCAAAAAAAATTACTCATCGTTGACGATTCGTTGGTGGTTCGCAAAGCGATCTCTAAATTCCTGGAGAATTATAACGTTAAGATCATCGGAACCGCCACCGATGGTAACTCGGCTCTGGAGATGTTTAAAAAGCATAGTCCGGAGATAGTTACTCTCGATATAACCATGCCGGGACTCGATGGCTTTGATGTCCTGGATGAAATGATCCGGCTGGATAAGGATGTACAGGTTGTTGTTATTACTGCCTTAGCCGATAAAGCCACCGGTCTCAAAGCACTCCGTCTGGGCGCAAAAAGTTACATTACCAAGCCATTTGGCCCGCAAAAATTAAAAGATGCCTTCGAACGCCTTATTGCAAAATGATCCGGCAATAGTCTGCCGGGTGTGCTAAGTAAAATATAATCCGTTTTTAACCTCAGCTCATACTTATTACTCTTCCTTTACCGTACTCAATAAAGTAACTCTGTTTTTTGACGATAATGAATTTAAACATTTAGGACTTAAGTAAGTATTTATGATAGAAATATGTCCTGCAATGTGAGTTTTGCGAATTATCAATGAAAATGTTTATAACTGAAAAGTACAGGATGAGGATATGATTAGCAGTAGCGGGGGATCAACCATCCGTTGTGCGATTGTTAAAGTCAGATCGTATCACAATTATCTGTGTCTGTTTTTAATTTTGAGCAGTCCTGGATTTTTCGGTGAACTGGCTGCACAAAATTATAACCTGAATTTTAAACGAATTTCTATCGAACAGGGTTTATCACAAAGTTCTGTGGAAGATGTTTATCAGGACGAGCAGGGATTCCTTTGGTTCGGAACACAGGACGGCCTGAATCGTTATGATGGTTACAATTTTAAGATTTTCAAACATGTGCAGCAGGATAGTCTTTCGCTCAGTGATAACTGGATAAATGCAGTGACCGGTGATTCTGCCGGAAATCTATGGATCGGTACGCTGGGCGGCGGTCTTAATCGATTCAATCGCTTCACCGAAAAATTTGAATGTTTTCGTTATGATCCAAAGAATGAAAACACGATCAGCAGCGACTATGTTTCAGCCCTGCTGGTGGACAGTACGATTTATCTGTGGATCGGTACTGATGGCGGCGGATTAGATTTATTAAATATCCAAACCAGGCAAATCACCCATTTCTGGAACGATGAATCGGATCCCTTCAGTTTCGGCACGGAGAAAATTACTGTATTGTATCAGGATAAATCTGGAGTGATATGGATCGGTACGCAGGGGGGTGGCTTGTGTTCTGCCCAGAAACTTAAATCTGGAGAATTCCGGTTCAGGCGATACATCGCCGATCCACGCCAGGCCAATTCGCTGAGCAGCAATGATATTCTGAGCATTCTGGAAGATCCCCAGCACAATCTGTGGATTGGCACACAGCATGGCTTGAATAAACTGGATAAACAACGCAAGAAATTTAAGTCTTACCTGGCCAGGAAAAACGACAAGAACAGCCTGAACAATAACATGATCCATTCTATATTCTGTGATCGAACCGGATTGATCTGGCTGGCGACTGATTTGGGACTAAATATACTGGATCCGCTCAGCAATAAATTCTGGCAGGTGCTCTCCGATCCTGCCAAATATAACAGCCTGAGCGGCGACCTGCTGCGTTGTATCTACGCCGACAAATCAGGTACAATTTGGCTTGGCACCTATGGCGCCGGATTAAATCATTTCGACTGGAAGAAGAGAAGATTCGGTCACTACAAAAACGAACCGGGAGATCCTAACAGTTTAACCGATAACACGGTCTGGTCGATTCTGGTTGACCGCAGAGAAAATTTATGGCTGGGCACCAGCAAGGGAGTCAACCGTTTTGATAAACGGACCAATAAGTTAACTGTCTTCAGCGCAGAGGCCCGCAAGAAGAACGCACTGAGTGATGATTTTATCAGGGTGATCGATGAAGATCAATACGGAATGATCTGGTTCGGTACGAATGGTGGCGGATTATGTCAATATGATCCCGCCCGCAATTCAGTGAAAGTTTACAAATACAATCCCAAGGACTTGTCCGGTCTCAGCGACAATAGTGTCCGGGCCATGCTGCAGGATCACCTGGGCAATATGTGGGTTGGCACCTGGGCCGGATTGGATCAGTTTATCAGTGACCGCAATAATTTTCGTCATTACCGCCATGATCCGGCCGATAAAAACAGTTTAACCGATAACCGTATCTTATGCTTGTACGAAGACAAAAAGGGATTTATCTGGATAGGAACTTATAAAGGATTGAATAAATTCAATCCGGTAAGTAAAACTTTTAATCGTTACATGACCGAGCCGGATAATCAAAATTCACTCAGCCACGAACGTGTTTCGGCAATCTTGCAGGATCGTAAAGGAATAATGTGGATCGGCACGCTCGGCGGCGGTTTAAACCGGTTTGATCCCGACGAAAATATTTTTACCCGTTTTACCGAAAGTGAGGGATTACCCCACAGTACCATTTATGGATTGGCCGAGGATGACGATGGGTATTTATGGATCAGTACCAATCGCGGGTTGTCCCGCTTCGCTCCGGATTCTTTGACTTTTAAGAACTTTGATGCCAATGACGGATTGCAGAGTAATGAATTCAACGCGGGGGCCTGCTTTAAAAGCAAGTCAGGTGAATTGTTCTTTGGCGGTATTAATGGTTATAATCGTTTCTACCCGAAGGCGGTAAAGGAACACCAGTTTGTTCCTCCGCTGATCGTTACTTCGTTTAAGATTTTTGATAAGGAAGTAAGTTTAGATTCTACCATTTCAGAAATACATGAATTACAATTATCTTACCGCAAGAATTTTTTCGCATTTGAATTTGCCGCCCTGGATTATAGTAATCCCGAAAAAAACATCTATGCCTATAAACTGGAAGGATTTGACCGCGATTGGATCCAGTGTGGTAACCGCCGGTATGCCAACTATACCAACCTGGATGGCGGCGAATATGTCTTTAAAGTCGCCGGGACGAATAGTGATGGCCTCTGGAACAGAGCCGGAACGTCCATTAAAATTATAATTGCCCCGCCATTCTGGCAAAGATGGTGGTTTAGAATATTGGCCGCCTTCTTTGTCCTGGGCCTGGCCTATAGTATTTATCGGCTCAGTATGAGACGGGTAGACCGGCAAAGGATATTCCTGGAATCACAGGTTGCCGAGCGAACCCAGGAACTGAAAGAAAGAAATCGTTTGCTGAGCCGTTCGAAGCGAGAGACCGATAATATTATGCGTAATGTGGAAGAGGGCATTTTCCTGATCGATCCTGAATTGAAATTACGCTCGCAGTACTCGCTGGCAGTTGAAAAAATTTTAGAAGAAAAACGTGCGGCCAGAAAAAATTTCCTGGACATCGTCGAAAAAAGAATGACCACAAAGCTCTTCACCAATTTGCAGGAATTTCTGGAATTAATGTTTAAGACCGATGTTGATGAAGATACCCTGAAAGATCTCAATCCGCTGAGTGAGATCGAATTTAATTTCAGGGATGAGACAGACGTCTGGCTGAAATCAAAGTATTTAGCCTTTAAATTCAAACGGGTAATCGACGATGAAAATAAAGTCTCCGAGCTGATCGTTACAGTCAACGATCTTTCCGACCAGATTGTGCTGGCCCGGAAACTGGAAGAATCACTGGCGATGAGTAAAAAACAAATGGACTGGCTGTTGAGCATTTTGCATGTGGAGCCAAAACTTTTGCAGGAATTCTCTGAAAGTGCCTATCTGGAATTAGACTACATCGATAAAGTCCTGCGGCAGGATGAACAGGTTAGCAATTTTATCCCGGTCCTGGAAAAAGTATATCGTTCGATGCACATCATCAAAGGCAATGCTTCTCTGCTGGATTTAAAATTTTTCGTGGAAAAAGCGCATGAATTTGAAGACCGCATCGAAGATCTTAAAAAGAAACCAAAATTAAGCGGCGCAGATTTTGTGCCGCTGGTGTTGCGTCTGGGGGACATCCGGCGGACCCTGGATGAATTGCACAATCTGATCGAACGCGTAAGCAATGTGCATTCTCATTTCCGGCCTAAACGCAGTTATGAAAGCGAGTTATTTATCAAATCGATCGAGAATTTAATCAATAATCTGGCCCAGGAGCAGGGTAAAAAGGTAAAACTGGTTTACGATAAATTTGATGCCGGGAATATACCATACCATTATCGTCTGACCACGCGTGAAATAATTATCCAGATGGTTCGTAATGCCATTTACCACGGCATTGAAAATCCCGAGGAACGGTCTGTACTTAAAAAAGATCCGCAGGCCCGCATCGAGATCGAAATGAGTTTAAATGAAAAGACTTTCGCTTTCACCTTCCGCGACGATGGACGCGGTCTGCAACTCGATAAACTCCGCGCTAAAGCAAGGACTTCCGGCCACTGGTCAGCCGAAGAAATTGATGGCTGGACTAATCAGCAGGTTGCTGAAATTATATATAAATCCGGAATATCGACTTCGGAGAAAGCGGGTCTGATCGCAGGGCGGGGCGTAGGCATGGATCTGGTCAAAGACAAAATTGATCGCCTGGGCGGAAGCATTAAGATAAATACAAAAACCGGAAAATTTTGTGAATTTTCGATTAAAATTCCGTTAACCAAAAAGACCAAAGAAGCAGCTTTGAAAGAAAAAACGTTTGCCGCAGCAGAATCTTAAATACTCAAATTTGACAGATTTTGTAATGGAGTCAGGATGAATACAGACAAACAGATTATTGGCATCGATATAGACGGTATTTATGCGCGCCTGGGGAAGGTCAGCGGCCAGGAATTGAATTCTTTTCATCAGTATAAAATTTCTTCAGCAGCCAGCCAGGACATGATTATCAATGAGTTAATCATGCATATCGAGGCAATCTTCGGAGCGCAGGTTGCCGGTATCGGCATTGGCGTACCGAGTATTGTTGATGTGGAAAAAGGGATCGTTTACGAAGTGACCCGTATTCCATCCTGGAAAGAAGTGCACCTGAAAGACAAATTGCATAAACATTTTAAAGTACCGGTGTACGTAAATAATGATGCCAATTGTTTTGCGGCCGGAGAAAAACATTTTGGCAGTGGCAAAAAATATTCAAATGTAGTAGGCTTGATCCTGGGTGAGGGGATGGGTGCAGGAATCATCATCGAGAATAAACTATATTCAGGGATCAATTGCGGGGTGGGTGAATTCGGGAAAATACCTTATCGTGATCATGATTTTGAATATTACTGCAGCAATCAATATTTTAAAAACATAGCGCAGGAACCTTTCGAAACGGTTTATGAACTGGCAGTAAAAGGGGATAAAAAAGCCCGGGAACATTTTAAACAGTTCGGCTTAAATCTCAGTGATGTTATAAAATCAATTATATGTGCCCTTGATCCCGAGATCATTATTTTAGGCGGTCCTCTGGCCAGGGCCTATCAATTGATCAAAACCAGTTTGAATCAGGGTCTGCGCTCCTTTGTCTTCCAGCGTTCGGTTCAGAACCTGGAGATAAAAGTATCGGACCGTGAGAATATGGCTCTGCTTGGAGCAGCCGCGCTTTATTTTGATGCACTGGAGAGCAGAAAAATTGAAGAATTGGAGCATAAACGGAAGAAAGCAGAAGAAGATGCCCTTCATCGGGCGCGCCAGGCAACGTTGCTTAATGAAATCGGCCAGAAAATAAACCGATCCCTGGATCTGGATACCCTGTTGAAGGACATTGTCACCTCGGTTTGTGACGCTTTTAGTTTTTACGGGGTTATGTTACTGCTGCTTGATAACGATGAGAAGACCTTGCGCTTAAAAGCGCTGGCCGGTGGATACAGTACCTATTTTTCCAAAGATCTGACCCTGCAGGTAGGCGAGGGCATGGTCGGGACCGCCGCACAATCCTTCAAAGTCCAGGTGAGCAACAATGTCCTGAAAAATCCAAATTTTATCAAAAAAGCAAGCGAATGTACCCGTTCGGAACTGGCCGTACCGATCACCGTCGGGAAAAAACTTATCGGCGTGCTGGACATGCAGAGTGATCAGGTAAACGCTTTCAAAGAAAGCGATATCGATAATGCCTGCCTGCTGAGTACACAGATAGCCACGGCCATTGAAAATGCCAAATTATACCAGCAAGCCCAGCAGGAAATTTCGGAACGGCGTGAAATAGAGACCGAGTTGCGCAAATCGCGCAATAGTTTGCAGAGAGCGAAAAGCGAAACCGACGATATTCTGGCTAATGCCGCAGAGGGATTGTTTCTGTTGAATTCAAAATACGAATTAAGTTCGCAATACTCACTGGCCCTGGAAGGTATTTTTCAGAGAAGGGATTTAGCCCAGCAGAACCTGCTGGAACTCTTTCGCAATAAAATTTCGGATGAGCGACTGGATGATGTTACCCGTTTTTTAGAATTGATATTTGATCCTGGCGTCGATGAGATCAGTATCAATGAACTTAATCCGCTGACCAACATCGAGATGAATTTTAACCATCAGAATCAATTATTGGCGGAAATGAAATGCCTGTCGTTTAAGTTTAAACGAATTATCGATGGCGGCCAGTTTAATGAAGTGCTTGTAGCGGTGGATGATATCACCGAACAGGTACGCCTGGAGAAACGTTTAAACGAAGTCGAATCTCATTCTAAAAAACGACTGGAATGGTTGATCGGCATTTTGCATGTCGAACCAAAATTGTTACGGGAATTTATCGACAGTGCGCAAATGGAAATGGCCTCCATAATCGATGTTATGCGCAAGGGTGGTCATGAAAGTGTGTACCGCCAGGTTTTAGAAAATATACACGAGTCGGTTCGCTCGATTAAAGAGAATTCCGGGTTGCTTGATCTGGCCTTTTTTTCCAATATGGCCGATGAAACCGAGGACCTGATTCTCAAGGTCCGGGATAAAAAAGAAATCCAGGGTAAAGACTTTATCGGCATTAACCTGCACCTCAATGAAATTCAATATTCACTGCGCGAGGTCAGTTCCCTGATTGAAAAAATGAGTACTATTCAAAGTTACTTCCGGCCCAAACGCAGTTATGAGAGTGAAAAAATGCTCAATTCCATTAAGAATTTCATTCAGAATATGAGCACGGCCATGAATAAACAGGTGATCCTGCTCCATGATCATTTCGATGGCACAACCATTCCCCATCTATATAAGAACCTGGTCAAAGATATTACGCTGCAACTGGCCCGCAATTCCATTCGCTATGGTATTGAGACGGCTGAGGAACGGCGCAACCGGAAAAAATCAGAGCGTGGAATCATTGAAATTCAGTCCCGGCTGAATGAGCATACCTTCGAATTTTCTTACCGGGACGACGGCTGTGGTCTGCAATTCGATAAATTGATTCAGCGGGCAAAAATACTCGGCAAATGGGAGCCTGCCACCATCGATTCCTGGACCGAATCACAACTGGGCGAATTGATCTTTGAACCGGGAATCTATTCTTCGGAACAATTTGATCCGGTTACCAAGAAGGGAATCGGTATGAATACAATTAAGGAAAAGATAAAGAAATTCGATGGCCAGATCAGAATTACTAATATCCCGGGAAAGAATTTTGAATTTAAAATAAATTTACCCTTATACCGAAATCAATAGTAATTTATGTCATAATTATTCAAGATAAATTCGATATAATCCGATAATGATATAAAAACTGGAGGTTGTATGAAAGACAAGGTTAAAGTGATGATTGTAGATGATTCTCTAATCATCAGAGAAGCAATCCACAAACATCTGAAGAACTTTAATATCGAGGTT
This sequence comes from Calditrichia bacterium, assembly GCA_963777955.1. Taxonomy (GTDB): domain Bacteria; phylum Calditrichota; class Calditrichia; order JAJRVZ01; family JAJRVZ01; genus CAVZSQ01. The sequence goes on along the minus strand of CAVZSQ010000015.1, from coordinate 302,866 downwards.
GTCGGCCAAGCCGAAGATGGGAAGGTGGCACTGGATATTTTCAGGCAAACCGATCCTGACGTGGTGACCCTCGATATCACCATGCCGGAATTAGACGGCTTAACCGTACTGGAAGAAATGCTGAAGATCAAGAAAGACGTCAAAGTGATGGTGATTACTGCATTGTCCGACAAGGCCACCGGCCTTAAAGCGATTAAACTAGGTGCTAAAAGTTTCTTGCCGAAACCATTCACACCCGAGAAACTGCGAAGCTCGTTTGAACGGCTTATTGCCCAAAATTAAAACAAGGAGAACTGGAAATGAACGAGACCGATCTTCATTTTTTTATCGATAGTACTTTGAATTATTTTGATGAGGTGACTAACAGCAAAGCCAGTACGGGTATTCCTTACATTAAAGATGAATCTCCCGTAGTACTTGAATATACCGGTATTATCGGTATATCGGGGAAACGTAAAGGAAGCGTGTATATTACGACAACCGAAGAAATGCTTAAATCAGTTGCCCATATCATTCTGGGCGCCAAAGAGGTGAAAAGGGAAGACATTAAAGATCTGGTTGGCGAGATTGCCAATACTATTTCCGGAAACGTCCGGCAGGCCTACGGCAGTGATTTTATGATTTCCGTACCTGTAGTTGTGGAAGGGAAAGCCAAAGACATCAAACTGCCTGACAACATCCAGTCTTTCGTTATTCCAATTAACTGGAATGAGCATAAATCTTTCCTGGTGGTGTGCCTGGAATAGCAAGGGTCTTAGCCGGGGCTGAAAACCAGCCGGCTGATAAATGACCGGTCGACGGTATCGCCAGGGGGAGTTTATATCCATGTGCCGGTGCGGATTATAAGCTCGATTTTTTTGATCCCAATAATTGATGATGCGCTTTGTCGTAAGAGAACTTAGGGATGCACACAATACCACTTGACAGTGAGAAAAATTTGATCCTCTTCGCGATCGATGAGGGTCTTTTTTTTCTAAATCCGCAATTTGAAATCGAAGAAAATTTCTCTTCTTCCCTGGAATCTATTATCGATCAAAAAGTCACGGCCGGCCAGAATTTTATATCCCTGCTTGAACACCGTGTGCCTGAAAATATTATCAGCAATACCCTGGAATTTCTTAATCTGATGTTTCGTGACGATCTTGATGAAGAAACAATCAATGAGTTAAATCCCCTGCATCTCAGCGAATTTCAATTTGAAAATCGCTGGGGTTTATGGACCTCTTCAAAATTCCTGTCCTTCAAGTTTAAACGAATCCGGGCCGAGGGCGCTATTGCCAAACTCATTTGTACGGTTGAAGATCTGACCAAGCAGATCTCCCTGACCAAAAAACTGGAAGAGATCGAAAAAACGACCGAGAAGCAAATGGAATGGCTGGTCTGTATTCTGGGCATTGCACCGCCCCTGCTCAAAGAATTCATTGAAGTCACCGAAATTGAGATGAATAACATCGACACGGAACTTAAAAATGCCCATGGGACCGAGGACTGCAAAATAATCCTGCATAAAATTTTACGCACTGTCCACCACCTGAAAAGCAATGCTTCCCTGCTTAATCTTAAGTTTTTCAAAGATAAGTTGATAAACTTTGAAGTGGAAATAGGCAAAATTAAAGACCGTGCGGAAATTGTGGGCAGTGATTTTGTGCCGGCAGTTATTCAACTGGGCGAGATCCGGCATATGCTGGAAGATGTTAAATTATTGATGCAACGCTTCAAACATTTCAATAATTCGTTGCGTCCCACCCGCAGATACGAAGGCGGTCTGATGATCCGCTCCCTGCAAAATCTGGTGGAAAATCTGGCCAAAGAACTGGGCAGGAAAATTCAGTTCAATTATAAAAATTTTGATAATTCAATCATCCCGTATTCACATCAGCAAATTGTCCGTGAATTCCTGATCCTGCTGATCCGTTTTTCCGTTTTTTATTGCATCGAAAAACCCGAAGAGAGGAAGTCGGCCAATAAAAATCCGACTGGTATAATTGAAATCGAGACTTATGCCGACCGGCGTATTTTCGGATTTAAATTACGGCATGACGGCCGGCTGATCCGTATTGAGCGCTTATTACAGAAGACCATCGATTCGAGTGAAACTGAAATTTCAGCCATCGGCAACGCCTTACCCGGTGATCACCTTGGCTCCGAGGTCATCCGCTTGCTGTTTATGCCCAGTCTGGCTTCCTCAAATTTAACCGAGGCCGAATACAGTAAAGAAATATTCAGCGACATGGATCTGGTCAAGAAAAAACTGAAAATGCACGGCGGGAAAATAAAAATCACTTTTACCAGCGAAAATTTTTGCGAATATACGATCTCCCTGCCTAAAAATTAGGCTACTTTTATTTCTATTTTTCATTAGATTAGCAACATAAATATTTATACAATAGAGCAGAGGAGCAATAACTATGAAATCCTATCGTAGCCTGTTCATCATTATGATCATACCTTTTCTATTATTTTCATGCCAGAATGTGCTGAATCTTTTACAGCAATCCCAGATCAAGCCGCCGGAAGTTTCGGTGGCAAATACTTCAATCACCGGTCTGTCTTTTACAGAGTTAACGCTGCTGTTTGATCTGAACATCAAGAATACGAATAACCTGGCCATAAAACTGCAGGGACTCGATTACCAGTTGCTGATAAATGACAACTCTTTTCTCAGCGGCAATCAGAATCAGGGGATCGAAATTGCCGCCTATGCCGACAATATAGTGAGTTTGCCGCTGACTCTGAAACTGGTCGATATGTATCAGACGGTCACCAGCCTGATCAATCAGGACACTTCTGCTTATCAACTGGATTGCGGCCTGACCTTCGATCTGCCTGTGCTGGGCGCCACCCGTATTCCAATATCGAAAAAAGGCTCGGTACCGTTGCCCAAAATCCCGAATGTCAGCCTGGAAGGAATTAAACTGAACAGCCTGAATCTGGCCGGGGCTAATCTCGAATTGAAGTTAAATGTCAAGAATGCTAATGCTTTTGCAGTCTTATTCAATAACTTAAACTACGGACTGGCTGTAAATGGTGTTAATTGGGTGCAGGCCGCGGCCGTCAAGGGTTTTTCGCTGAATGAAAAGAAGAATCAGACTTTAACTCTGCCGCTTTCCCTTAATTTTATACAGATTGGCTCATCGGTCTACCAGTTACTCAGCAGCAATAAACCGCTTTCCTTTAAATTGAACGGTGATCTAAATCTTTCTGTTCCGAACCTGGGCATCCCCCAATCGACTTTTTCTTTTGACCAGAGCGGGGAAACCAGTTTAAAGAAATAAAACGGCTGCTCATGACAGGATAAGAACAGTTATCCGAATTAAAAAAATCTCGATAATCCAAAACCGATAAAGGTATTATTTCTATCCAGGCGCCGGGTTACATCAAGACGGAACATATTAAACAATCCGTTGAGAGAAAGGCCAATCTCCTGATGCAGGCGGTCTGTAGTGCGGATCTTAAATTTTGTCGTTTCCAATCTTTCTGCTGAAATCCAGGTCCGGCCGGCAGCACCATGAATGATGATGCCGATTCCATTGCGGGTCAGAAAATCCAAACCCATTAATTCGAACAGGATGGTCCTGAAATTGTGCTCCAGAAAAATAACTGCATATTTTTCTCCTTCATAGGGCCGGGAAGCCAGGGTGCGCAAGGTACCAAAAGGACTGAAACCTGACAAACTGCCGTCAATTTTATATAATTTCTGCACGGGCAATTTACCCTGAGCAAAACCTCCGGCAAGATGTAAATCCAGGGACATTGGTAATAAACGTCGCTTTAACCAGGTATTCAAACTATAATCGGCACCGACATTATATCTGCTATAGTTATAATCACTGCGGAATAGCCCCGGTGAACTGATTTCAATTTTGAACTCCAATCGCTTTTGCCCAACCATACCAAACGGAATATAAGTATCTCCAAAACGGATCTGTAATTCAAGTGCCCGCAAATTACCCGATTCTATCCCCGGATTGAATCGTTGCCTATAATCCGCAGCAAGCAGGTTGAAATCAGTATGTTTACTGGCCGAACTATGGATCTCGCTGTTAAACTGCACTGTAACCAGCGATTTTAAAAAACCGACCGGCAGGGCAGTTTCAACCTGAAATGATTTGTTCCAGTAATAATCAAAATAGTCTGCAGCCGCCAGCAGAGGAGCCACACTGGCCAGGGTACGGGAATAGTTTTCAGAATCCCCGCCGCGTATATCCGTGTTACTGCTGTAAGCGAGTTTTAAGCGTGCAGGATTTTTAGTGCTGAAACGGTATTCCAGTCCGGCTGCATACGCTCCGCGCTTCATACCGGTTTTATAGGCAGCCAGCAGACTTAAATGCAGCCGTTCCGCTAAGCGGGGAGTGTACTTTAGTCCGGCATGTAATCCATCCACACGGTTAAACCAGACCTGCGGGTCCAGATAAGTAAAGAAGTTACTGGATTTTTTCCCTTTATCCTCGCGGTCGCCCTCAACCCGTACCTCAACCAACCTGGCCAGAAATCCGCTTGGTTTAAAAGCCTTGCTCAGGGTCATAGTACTATCCAGAGTTTGATAGGCAACTTCTTCAAGTCGGGTCAGCGGAATTATTGCCTGACGTTCAGTAAAAAGACCCGGATCCTTCAGGGCCAGCGAATCCACGGAGAGAAAATCTTTTTTCTGATATAGCGAATCGGGTAAAAGGATGTTAATCTGGTAATCGGTCAATCCGGTAATACGCTTATAATGGATTCTGGGGAATTGCAAACCGGTCAGACCGATTCTGATGGTTCCTTCAACACGGTAATCCACCGGGAACCAGTAAATTTTACCGAAATTACTGAATTGTTGCCGGTACTGCAGATTCCATTCCTGGATCGGCCAGGGATAAAGTATAGCAGAACCAGGTTTCAAATTTACTGCCAGCAGGGCAAAGGTACTATCCTGCACCTCGAGCGTCCCTTCAAAGGTAGGCTGTAATTTGCTGGCCGGTATAACCCGGATAGTGAAGACATCCTGCTCGCCCAGGAAACGGACCTTTTCCAGTTTAAAATCATAATAATCCAGTGCAGCGGGGTGGGTAGGTCCGATCACCTTGTATCCCTGTTCATCGATATCATCATCATAAAAGTTCGGAATGTAACTGGCAATGGCCAGATTCTCCTGTTCGCTTAAATTACTGGTCTGTTTCTTGGATTTGATGAGTTCGCGCAGGCCTTTTTCACGATCCCAGTATGTTTCGGAAATGCTTTCGGCAATAGAGACTATACCCGAGTCATTCTCCAGTACCAACCGGCTGTATGCCCTGGCCTGATAGGTTTTTAGCGCATCCCGCCATATTTTTTTGCGATTAATAACTTTACGCATAATCTCAATAGCCGGATCTTCGGCGATCACCACTACCGGCGGCATTTCCAGAAGTATCCGTTTCAGGAATATTTGCAGTTCCTGGTCAGGCCTGGCAGCGATAATGATTTTTTGAGTTTCATAGCCGATATAACTGACGATTAAAGTATCCGGTATTTGCTGCAGTTCAATCAGGAATTTGCCGTCAGCGTTAGAAATTGTACCACGATAACTGCCGGCAATCTGTATGTTTGCCGCTAGCAATGCCTCTCTGGTCTGCTGGTCGCGTATAAAACCATAGATGGTCGTTTGTGACCAGGCCTGGCCGGCAGCAGCAAGTAGTATTAAAGCAAAGTACATTATAAGTATGAGTCGAAACCGCAAAGAACATCTCTGTTTCATTTTAATTTTATTCCTTTATAATAACTGATAACCTGGTCGCCTGTGTAATAAGTTCAGACAGATGCCATAATATTTTATACTAACGACATTCGGCGTGAATAAGATTCGTCGTAATTAAATAAATTTTAAAAATTAACCTGAATTTACTCAAAAGTTCCGGAAAAATAGCCGAAATTATATTGATAATGTTGGAAGGGTGTCATAAATTCGTTGTTTATTTATGAAATTTATCTGATGATAATATTACAACTGTTTGGAGGAAATATGTCCGCTGCTAAGTCTGTTTACAAGTTTGGAGATGGAAAAGCTGAAGGAAAAGCCGATATGAAACTTTTGCTGGGCGGCAAAGGTGCGAATCTGGCTGAGATGGCTAATCTGGGCATCCCGGTACCGGCTGGCTTCACCATTTCGACTGAAATCTGCAATGAATTCTACAAGAGCAAGGGCAAATATGCCCAGGAGGTTATAAATCAGGTTAAGGCCGGCGTGGTCTATATTGAAAAGATCATGGGTGCGACATTCGGCGATCCTAAAAATCCGCTGTTGGTTTCGGTGCGTTCCGGAGCACCGGCTTCCATGCCGGGTATGATGGATACCGTGCTGAATCTTGGTTTGAATGATAAAACGGTGCAGGGCCTGATAACCAATTCAAAAAATGAACGTTTTGGCTGGGACTCCTACCGGCGCTTCGCTCAGATGTACGGAGACGTGGTGCTGGGAATGAAACCGCAGTCAAAGGAAGAGGAGGATCCTTTCGAGGTTATCATCCATGAGTTAAAACAGAAACGCGGTGTGAAACTGGACACGGAACTTTCTGCGGCTGATTTGAAAGAATTGGTTCAACTATTTAAAACCGCCATCAAGAAAAATACCGGCAGGGATTTCCCCACTGATCCCTGGGAACAATTGTGGGGGGCCATCAGCGCCGTGTTTCAGTCCTGGAACAATCAACGCGCTTTAACCTACCGTAAATTACATAATATCCCGGCTAACTGGGGTACCGCTGTTAACGTGCAGGCCATGGTATACGGCAATATGGGCGAAGATTGCGCTACCGGTGTGGCCTTTACGCGCGATCCGGCCACCGGTGAAAGAAAATTCTACGGTGAATACCTGGTAAACGCTCAGGGTGAAGATGTGGTAGCAGGTATCCGTAATCCACAGCCGGTGAATGAATCTACTAAAACCAGTAAAGAGCAACAGACATTGCAATCGATCATGCCGGCCGCCTACAAGGACCTGGATCGAATCTACAATCTGCTGGAAAAGCATTACCGGGACATGCAGGATATTGAGTTTACCATTCAAAAAGGCAAACTGTGGATGTTGCAGACCCGCAACGGAAAGCGTACTGCGGCTGCTGCAGTGCGCATAGCCGTCGAAATGGCCGATGAAAAATTAATCGATACCAAGACAGCGATAATGCGGCTCGATCCTAACCAGATTGACCAGTTATTGCATCCCACTTTCGATCCGAAAGCTGAAAAAGAATGTTATTGCCAAAGGTTTACCGGCTTCACCCGGTGCTGCCACCGGACGCATTGTTTTTCACGCTGATGATGCGGAAGCCTGGGCAGCCAAAGGGGAGCAGGTATTGCTGGTGCGAATTGAAACATCACCGGAAGATATCGGTGGTATGAACGTAGCCGAAGGCATATTGACTTCCCGCGGCGGGATGACCTCCCATGCAGCAGTTGTGGCGCGCGGGATGGGAACCTGTTGCGTGGCCGGTTGTTCAGTTTTAAACATTGATTATAAAAAGAAACATTTAAAAGTCGGTAAACTGACCTTAAAAGAAGGGGACTGGATCTCGCTGGATGGTTCAACCGGTGAAGTGATCGAAGGAAAAGTGCCAACTGTTACACCCGAACTATCCGGTAAATTTGGTATATTGATGTCCTGGGCGGACCAATACCGTAAACTGAAGGTGCGCACCAATGCCGACACGCCTCATGATGCAGAAGTAGCCAGGAAATTCGGCGCCGAAGGTATCGGACTCTGCCGTACCGAGCATATGTTCTTTGAAGGCGACCGCATTAAAGCAGTACGTGAAATGATCCTGGCTAATGATGAAGCCGGCCGCCGTAAAGCACTGGCAAAATTATTGCCCTATCAAAGAGAGGATTTCTACGGGATCTTCAAAGCGATGCACGATCTGCCGGTAACCGTCCGTACCCTGGATCCGCCTCTGCATGAATTTTTACCGCAGGATGACAAGAGCCAAAAAGAGATGGCTGACGAACTGGGTACATCCGTGGATGAAGTGAAAGCGAAGGTAGCTTCTTTGCACGAGATCAATCCGATGCTGGGACACCGCGGCTGCCGCCTCGGTATTACCTATCCCGAAATTACCGAGATGCAGGCCAGGGCAATCATGGAAGCAGCCTGTCAGTTGACCAAGGAGGGAGTCAAAGTATATCCGGAAATCATGATTCCGCTGGTGGGGACCAAAGCAGAATTAACCAATCAAAAAACATTGGTCAAGAACACTGCCGAACAGGTACAGAAAGAGTTTAAAGTCAAGGTTGACTACATGATTGGAACCATGATCGAAGTACCCCGGGCGGCTTTAACTGCCAATGAGATAGCCGAGGAGGCTGAATTCTTTTCTTTTGGTACCAACGATCTGACCCAGATGACTTTTGGTTTCTCCCGTGATGATGCGGGTAAATTTCTGGCTGAATATGAACAGAAGCAGGTTCTGCCGGATGATCCTTTCCAGACACTCGATCAGACCGGTGTCGGGCAGCTGGTGGAAATGGCTGTCAAGAAAGGGCGGGAGACCAAGCCCGGGCTGAAGATCGGTATCTGCGGCGAGCATGGCGGTGAACCCCGCTCAGTTGGTTTTTGTCACCGCGTGGGTATGAATTATGTAAGTTGCTCTCCTTACCGCGTACCGATTGCCCGTTTAGCGGCCGCGCAGGAAGCAATCCGTACCGCAAAATAGAATGGAAAAGCACAATTAGATGATTGAGTAAGAATAAAGCCGGGATTTATCCCGGCTTTTTAATTATATTAAGTATAATCAGTCAGGAAAATGAAAAACATTCTAATCATCCATACCGGTGGAACCTTCGGCATGACTCCGGTTCTGCCGTCGATGACCCTGAAACCAGGCAACATCAAAGCCGATATAGAAAAATATCTGCCACTGTTAAAGGATATTGCCCATATTCATTTTAAAATCCCGTTCAATCTTGATAGTTCCAATATCAGTCCTGACGAATGGTTGAAGATTTTTTCAATTATTAAAATTGAGCAGGATCATTATGATGGTTTCGTCATAATCCATGGCACCGATACTCTGGTCTATACGGCAGCAGCCTTATCATATCTGTTGATCGGTTTGCGCAAACCCATAATTCTGACCGGTGCTCAACGTCCCTTATCCGCTATTCGCTCCGATGCCCGTGGAAACCTGATTAACGCCGTGGAATTAGCCACACACCCCATTCCGGAAGTAGCCATCTGTTTCGGAAATAAATTGCTGCGGGGTAACCGGACCAAAAAATTAAGCATGGAAAGTTATGCCGGCTTCGAATCACCCAACTATCCGGAACTGGCTTCCATCGGTTTAAATATTCAACTGCATCCGCATAATTTTCTGAATTCAAAGCAGCGATCATTATTAAAACCGGTATTCGATTCCGGATTAATGGTCATCCAGATTTATCCCGGACTCGAACCGGAGCTGTACGGATTTGTTTTTAAAACTGCGGTGCGGGCCATCCTGCTGCTGGGTTATGGAGTAGGTAATCTGCCCAATCCGCGACCGAACTGGTTAAAATTCATCACCGCTCTGCTGGCTGCCGGAAAACTAGTTTTTATAGGCAGCCAGTCGGTACACGGTCAGGTTGATATGCATCTCTACGAATTTGGCAAACAGGCTGAAAAATTAGGGTGTATTTCGCTGCAGGATATGACTACCGAAGCTGCCCTGGTAAAACTCATGTTGCTGCTGGGAAATTTTAATGATCCGCATTTGATTAAGAAATATTTCAGCCTGGCGCTGGCAGGTGAGCTGGGGGAAGAATAAAAAATGAGACTGCGCTCATTGCTCAGGAAAAAAAATACATGGGTGGTATTCTCCCATGACTATTATCACGGTTTAAGCGGCGTGAACCAGATTGACACGATCGATGCCATGAAATTCAAGCGCATCCGCGATACCCTGGTCGAAAAAAAAATTATTAACCGGAAAAAAATTCTGATACCCGGGATGGTGAATTATCACGATATGGGCCTGGTCCATACGCAACCCTATTTAAAGAATATTCAGGACCCTGCTCATGTCAGCCAGCTTTTTCATATCTACATGGATACACCCTGGGATTCGTCCATTCTGGAATTTTTCCGCATTGTTACCGGTGGCACCCTGTTGGCCACAGAACATGCCATCAAGAACCAGGGTGTGGTATTCAATCTGGGGGGTGGTTTTCATCATGCCCGGCCCGATCAGGCCGCCGGATTTTGTCTGATCAATGACGTGGCCATTGCTATAAGCAAATACCGCAAAAAGAAATTAATTCATAAACCGATGATCATAGATCTGGATTATCATCAGGGCGACGGCAATTTACTGATCTTCAAAGATGACCCGGCGGTGATGACTTATTCGATGCATGCCAATCCCTGGCTGACTGTCAGCAAAGAAAACAATATTGATATTATCGTACCGGAAAAAAGCGACGGACAACACTATCTGGAAATTTTGCAGTCAACTTTGCCGCCCGCTTTTAATAATTTTAATCCTGATCTGGTTTTCTATATCGCCGGATCCGATCCGTACGAGGCCGATACGATAGGCGATATGAAGTTAACCCGCGAGCAAATGCTGGTTCGCAACCTGTTCGTCTTTAATCTGGTGCAGGCCAAAAAGGTACCTATGGTCATACTGGCCGGCGGCGGGTACGGTCCGCAGAGTTGGAATATCTATTATGATTTTATCAGGGAAATATTTCTGAGATAAGCATGAAATTCAATAAGTACTGGCTGATCGCCAAGCGGTTACAGACTGAGCAACTACAGCGACTCAATCTGTCCGAATTGGATTTTTTCGAAAAAAGCATGTTCAATCTGGACCTGGGCCGGCGGGGCAGTACTTTTTTCCTGGGATATTACTCCGAGGAAGGGATTAGACTGGCGCTGCACAAATACGGTGTTTATAAAAAACTGCAGCAACATGGATTTCAAAATGTTGTGACTATCATAGACACCAGTGATCCCTACCGTCATAAGGTCACTATTTATCACAATCAGCAGCACCAGGATAATATCATCATTGAACTTGTCCTGCGCAAAGATTTTTTCACCATCAGAATGCCGTATCCCTGTCCTTTCAATGGCAAAACATATCTCGGCCTGACCATTGACTGGTTATGTATACAGAACCTGCTCGGTTCTTTCGATGAGAATCGGCCTCAACTGCCCGGCCAAAAATATCCCGGTCTGGGTTTTTCTGCGGTGGTAGTGGAATTACTGATGATCATCTGCTGGCGTTTGAATCTGGCCGGACTGATAAACATTCCGGAATTTTATCATAATGCGGTCTTTTATTCCAAGATCTTTTATTACCTGGATCCGCTGGATCAGGCCAAATACCTGGCGCTGAACCGCTCTCTGGGAAAATACCCGCTGGATAAAATATCCTGGGCCATCGATTGGGGCTGTGTGACGGAACTCGGTGACCAGCAACCATTCACCTGGTTTGTCAAACAACAGATCGTTCCGCTGGAAAAAGATTTAAAGCAGATGTATAAATCAAAAGAGTACCGGGATTTTGTCAAGACCCAGGCGGAATCATTTCGATTTGTTTTAGACGAAAGTAAATATGAAGAATTAAAAAATAAAAACTGGATTAAAATTTCCGAGGGAAGAAGATGAGGATTAAAGCGACGCAATTACGCAAAGGAATGATCATCGAATATAATAATGATCTCTATCAACTGAGCGAAGTATTACATATTACTCCCGGTAACTGGCGGGCGATGATTCAAACGAAGATGAAAAGTATCCGTACAGGCACCAATGCGGAAAAACGCTTCCGCAGCGACGATATAATCGTTAAGGCTGATCTGGAAACAAAAGAGATGGAATATCTCTTTCAAGACGGGGAAATGTATACTTTTATGGATATCCAGACCTTCGACCAGGTTTCATTGCATATCGGTCTGGTCGGTGATGTGGCACTGTACATCCTGCCCAATACCAAAGTGCTGGTTGACTTTTACCAGGGTAAACCGCTGAGTATCGAGTTGCCGGGATCAGTGGAACTCAAAGTTGTTGAAACTGAACCAGCCATGAAAACTGCTACAGTAACATCTTCCTACAAACCGGCGGTTCTGGAAACCGGTCTGAAAGTACAGGTCCCCCCCTTTATTTCCGAAGGGGATGTCATCCGCATCGATACCGCTGCAGGAACTTACCTGGAACGGGCAAAATAAAAAGATCATTGTTGAGAGTCGAATTACTGAAAGAAAACCAATAAATATATTGAACTAAGGGAAAATTATACATAACTTTAAAGTTTTTAAAATCAATAACCTATCTGAATTACACCGATAGTCAGGCTATTATAAATAAAATTTTAATAAAGGAGGGTAGTGCAGGGAATGATTACAGTAAAAGTGCGTGATAACGAAGCTTTCGAAAAAGCATTTCGAAGATTTACCAAGGCATGTGAGAAATCCGGTTTAATGTCTGAAATTAAAAAACATCAGCATTTTGAAAAGCCAAGCGAGCAGAAAAAACGCCGGGTAAACGCTGCCAAGCGCAAGATGCGTAAATTGATGGCAGAAAACAGATAAGTATCTCAAACCATGTCTATCGAGCAGCAACTCCTTACTGATATGAATGCGGCCTTAAAGGCCGGGAAAAAAGAAGATGTTGCCACCATCCGTATGGTTCGTGCCCAGTTAAAAGATGCCCGAATTGCCAAGGGCAGCGATCTCGATGAAACGGATATAAACCAGGTGCTGCAAAAGGCAGTTAAAATCCGTAAAGAAGCCATTGAAATGTACCGGCAGGGTAACCGTCAGGATCTGGTTGATAAGGAAAGCACTGAATTAGGGATTATCCAGCGCTATATGCCGCAACAATTATCAGCGGATGATTTGAATAAACTGATTGCCGAGACCATCTCATCATTAAATCTGTCTTCGGAAAAGGATTTGGGGCGATTGATGGGCACAATCATGCCGCAGGTGCTGGGTAAAGCAGACGGGAAATTAGTTCAGCAGTTGGCCAAGAGTGCACTCGCCAATCTTTCGCAATGAATTTCATTGATCTTACAATCCTTATTGTTATTATCCTGTTTTCTATACGCGGCCTGATGCGTGGATTCGTTCTGGAAATAACCAGTCTGGTCGGATTGATTGTGGGGTATCTGGTGGCGATGCTCTTCCTGGATCAGGTCACCAATCTGTTTCTGGCTCTTTTTCCCTCTTTACCCCGAGCTGTAATGCAGATCGTGTCCTTTTTGATCCTGTTCATTGGCAGCAACCTGCTGCTTAAACTGCTGGCGCAGCTGCTCACTAAAACACTTAAATTGGCCCTGCTGGGCTGGCTAAACCGGTTACTGGGCGGCCTGGCCGGTCTGGCCAAAAGTGTAATTCTGATGAGTATGGCCGTTTTTCTTTTTTCCTTTATCCCGTTCTTCAAACTCCTGTTGGGAAAAGCAGATATTGAAGACAGTATCCTCTATCCTGTACTGGATATGCTCGGGCCCAAATTATATCAATATCTCTCGAAATTGATTTCACTTTTATAAATTCAGTGCCAAGCCATGCATTCAGGTAGCGATACATTGACCAATCTTGAATTTGAGAAGGTGTTAGAGTACATCGCCTCATATTGTACCAGCGATCTGGGCAAAATTCGTCTGTCTAACAGTTTGCCGCTCAGCGATACTCTGCTGTTAAAAAATACCCTGGCCGAAGTAACCGAGATGAAGGAAATCTATACGGGGGAAGGGGGAATACCCCTGTGGTATTTTGACGACGTAAGGCCTTTGCTGCATAAAATTGAACCGTTAGAAAGTTATCTGGAAATTAAAGACTGCCAGTGCATACAAAGTATTCTGGATATCAGTACTGCTGTACAGAAGTTCTTTAAAACGAAAAAAGAAAAATATCCCTTAATTTTTTTGTTAGCCTCCAGCCTGGATCCCTTGCTTAACCTGTCACGCTTGATCCAGAGCACCATCGATCCATCCGGATCCATTTACGATAACGCCAGTCCGGAACTTAAGAGGATCCGCGAACAGATCTCGGTAATCAGTACACAGATTCATATCCGTCTGGACCGTATTATCAAAAAACAAGTCCAGCACCTGCAGGAAGATTTTGTAACCCTGCGGGAAGGCAGATTAGTTTTACCGGTAAGGGAATACTCCGTCAATAAAATTCCCGGAATCGTGCATGGTCAATCCGCCACCGGACTAACTCATTATGTCGAACCCTTGTCCATCGTAGCCCTGAATAACGAGATGCAGGAATTATATATTCAGGAAAAAAAGGAAATCATCCGGATCCTGAAACGATTGGCAGACCATTTTCGCCAGGAAAGTGCACCAATTCTCGCCGATTTAGAATGCCTGATCCGGCTCGATGTCGTTCAGGCCAAAGCCCGTTATTCAAAAACAGCGGAAGCGACGGCACCGCTGATCAGTGAGGATTTTCTCTGGGAAATCAACGAGGGACATCACCCGCTGTTGCTGAAAAAAATCGGCAAACAGGCTATCCCCCTGTCAATGAAGATAGGGGAGAACTACCGGATCATGGTCATCACCGGACCAAATGCCGGCGGTAAAACCGTTGCCTTAAAAACTGTAGGATTGCTGCAATTACTTTTTCAAAGCGGTTTTCATATACCGGTTAAAGAAGGATCCCGTTTCCCCATTTGCCGCCAACTGTTTGCGGTGATCGGCGATGAACAATCGATTGAAAATGATTTGAGCACTTTTTCTTCTCATGTAACTAAAGTAAATGAAATTCTGAAAGCCGCCGATTACCGTTCGCTGGTACTGATCGATGAGATCGGCACAGGCACCGATCCGGCGGAAGGAGCAGCCCTGGCCATCGCCATACTGGAGAAACTTAACCGGCCCGGTTTCCTGACTATCGTCACCTCTCATCAGGAGCGGTTGAAAGCATTTGCACATGATACAGAGCAGGTGGTTAATGCCGCCATGCAATTTGACCGGCAGAGTTTAAAACCAATGTTTATGCTGGAAGTGGGTATTCCGGGCAGCAGTTATGCTTTCGATATTTCCAAGCGGCTGGGCCTGGATGACCAGGTACTGGACCGCGCCCGTCAGATTTTGGGCAGTTCGCATCATGACCTGGAAGAAATGCTGGCCGATCTGGCCGATCGCAAACAAATGTACGACAAAAAATTAATCCAGCTGTCCATTCGTGAATCTGAACTGGAAGGTCTGCAGTCTCTGTATCGCAGCCGGGCTGAGGAGTTGAAAACAAAACGCAAGACTTATGAGCATGAAGCAGTGCAAGCGGCGCAGGAAATTATTGAAAATGTCAATAAAACGGTTGAAGCCGTTATCCGTGAGATACGAGAATCCCACGGTGCTCCGGAAATTATTAAAAAAGGTAAAAAGACAATTAAAGTATTAAAGGATGAGCTGGAACAGAAGGCAGTTGCCCCGTCGTCCCATGAAATAAAAATTTCCGATCTGGTTTCCGGCCAGACCGTGCGCAGCAAACGCTTTTCTTTTACCGGGCAGATACAAAAAATTTCTGCTGAGCGGGAAGAGGTGGAACTGGAATCGAAGGGAATTAAAATTGTCGTCCCGCTGAACGATCTGGAGCCGGAAAATTCTGCTGAAATGAATCAAAGCAATACGGGGCAGCAAACAACTGTAGCGGTAACGGTAATGAACGAGATCGATTTACGCGGTTTGAATGCCGCTGAGGCCTTGAGCGAACTGCAAAAATATCTTGACCAGGCCCTGCACTCAGACTGGAAGGTACTGCGCATCATTCATGGCAAAGGCAGCGGTGTGTTACGACAGACCATACACGCTTATCTGAAAAAAAATTCCAGAATCAGATCTTTTCATTTAGGCAAATACGGGGAAGGGGATAGCGGAGTGACCGTTATTGACCTGCCCTGATCTAACATAAACTGATATGTCCAGAGAAAAATTATTTTTAATCGACGGTTCGGCAATTTTCTATCGCAGTTATTTTGCTTTTATCCGTAATCCCCTGATCAATTCCAAGGGGGAAAACACCAGCGCCACGTACGGATTCCTCAACACAATTTTTAAAATAATCGAAGACGAAGTCCCCCGCTATATGGCGATCATATTTGATACTCCGGAGCCGACTTTCCGCCACAAGGTCTATCCGGATTACAAAGCGACCCGCGAACGCATGCCGGAAGAAATGATAAATTCATTCCCGCGGCTGATTTCCGCGCTGCAAACTTTACAACTGCCAGTTCTGGAAAAATCCGGTTTCGAAGCCGATGATCTGATTGCCACCCTGGCCAGACGTTTCGGGTCGAAAGAAATCCAGGTATTGATCGTATCAGGCGATAAGGATCTGGCTCAACTCGTTACAGCCGACGTCAATATTTACGTACCGGCCAAATCAACGCAGGAACCGTTACAGATCCTGGACGACAGAGGTGTCAAAGAGAAATATGGCGTATTGCCTGAACAAATTCGCGACTGGTTGGCTTTAATGGGGGATAAATCAGACAATGTTCCGGGCATACCCGGTATCGGCGAAAAAACTGCCGGGATGCTGATTGAAAAATTTCAATCCCTGGAAAATATCTACCGGCAGAGCGCAACTATCGAAAAAAAGTCTTTACAGGATAAAATTGAAACAAATAAGGAAATAGCCTTTCTTTCCCGGCAGCTGGTCACCCTGGACGATAAAGTTGACCTCGATATTAATTTGGAAAATCTTACTTTAAAGAAATGGGATCAGCATCAGGTTGAGATCCTGCTGAAAGATATGGAATTCACCCGGCTGCTGACCCGGGCGGCCCAGGCCCATCAGTTACTTGCCGGCGACGATATCCGACCGGTCCTGGCAAAAAGCAGCGCTAAAGTAGACTACCAGAAAATCAATAATGAACAGGACCTGGAAAAACTGATCGCCCGCTGGAAAAAAGCAGATGAGTTTGTTTTCGATGTCGAAACCGATTCGCTGGATACCTTTGTCGCCAGTCTGGCCGGCATTGCCGTCAGTTTCAAAGAAGACGAAGCGTTCTATATTGTATTGAATCACCCGGACGGCCGCCTGAACGAAAAAGAGGTCTTGGACAAAATACGCCCCTTCTTCACCAATCCCAAAATCAGAAAAATCGGACAGAATATCAAATTTGATACCATGGTTTTGCATCAGCACGGTATTATGATTTCGAACCTGTATTTCGATACGATGCTGGCCTCCTTTTTGATCAATTCCGCCAGCAGCCAGCATAGCCTGGATAACCTGGCCCGCGAGTATCTGGATTATAAGATGATAAGTATTGAAGAACTAATCGGCTCGGGCAAAAACCAGAAAAAAATGACCGAGTTGTCTTCCGATTCGGTTTTTGAATACTCCTGCGAGGATGCCGACATCACTTTGAAATTGAAAAATATATTTGTACCCAAATTAAAAGAACTGGAACTGGAAAAATTATTTTATACGGTTGAAATGCCACTGGTGCCGGTTTTAATCGACATGGAAGAGCAGGGAGTAAAATTAGAGCTTACCTTGCTGTCGAAGATCTCTAAAAAATTAGAGCAGGAATTGACCGATTTGCAAAAGTCGATCTACCAGCAGGCCGGGGGAGAATTTAATATCAATTCCCCGCAGCAACTGGGGATCCTGCTTTTTGACAAACTGGAAATTCACAAATTATTAGGAATGCGGCGGCCGCAACGCACTAAAACAGGGCAATATGCCACATCCGAACAGGTATTGGAACGCTATCAGAAACACGCCTTACCTAAAACTATCCTGGAATACCGCAAGTTATATAAATTAAAAACAACTTATGTGGATGCCTTGCCCGACCTGGTACACCAGAAAACAGGACGGGTTCATACTTCCTACAATCAGGCGGTGGCTTCAACCGGACGCCTGTCCAGTGTAAATCCCAATTTGCAGAATATTCCGATACGGACCGAAATCGGACGCGAGATACGCAAAGCCTTTGTACCATCGACTGCCGGTGCTGTAATCATGAGTGCCGATTATTCCCAGATCGAATTGCGCATTGTTGCCCATCTGTCCGGGGATAAAAATATGAAAAAAAGTTTCCTGGCCGACCTGGATATTCATGCCGCTACCGCATCTCAGATCTTCGATATTCCGATCACTGAAGTCAATGCCGACCATCGCCGTAAAGCCAAGGAAATTAATTTTGGTATCATTTATGGTATGAGTAAATATGGACTGGCCAACCGTCTCGATATCCCGATCGATGAAGCCGAAAAATTTATAATTAACTATTTCGCCACCTATCCCAGTATTCAGGAATTCATGCAGCACACCATCGCCATGGCCAGCGAGCGGGGGTATGTCACGACCATTTTGGGACGCATCCGTTATATGCCGCAAATCAGGAGCAGCAACAGGCAGTTACGCGAATTCGCCGAAAGAACATCAATCAATACTCCGATTCAGGGCAGCGCCGCCGACCTGATTAAAAAAGCGATGATCGATATCCGGGCCGCGCTGATCGCCCGGAATTTAGCGAGCCGGATGATCTTACAGGTACATGACGAATTGGTTTTTGAAGTGCCACAGGCAGAGATCGATACAATGAAGATCATGGTTAAAGATAAAATGGAACATGCCTTTAAACTGGATGTACCTTTAAAGGCGGATGCAGGGTTTGGTGCTAATTGGCTGGAAGCGCATTAATCCAGGGCCAGGGACATGCCCTCCACCGCACCTATTATTTTCATTGTACTGCCGGCCTGCCAGGAAATCTTTTTTGCCGCCTCTACCAGACCATCAATGAATTCATCATTGTGCGTCGGATCGTGATGAAATAAGACCAGGATCTTGACCCCCGCCTGCAAAGCAATCCGCACCGTGTAATCGTACGGGGAATGACCCCATTGATACTTGGATTTATATTCTTCGGGGGTATACTGGGCATCGTGAATCAGTATATCCGCCTGTTTACAGAAATTTATGATCCGCTGGTTCCCGTCTTCAATAAACTGAACTTCGCTGGGACTATCACTGGCAGCAGCGCTGGCCGGATAGAAAGGATAGGGCTCATTATCGCTTACATACACTACTGACTTATGCTGGACCTGAAATTTATAACCAAGGGCATAACCGGGATGGTTCAGATAAATGGTATCGACCTTGACACCGTCGAACTCATATGAACCTTCATACAATTCCTGGTACTCAAACCGGGAGCGCAATTCATTGAACTGCACGGGAAAATTGATGGGATTCATCTGCTCAGCCAGAATTTTTTCCAGCTTCACATCGGCTTCCGCTGCACCATGAAAAACAAAACTATTGCCGGGAATGAACGCCGGTACAAAAAAGGGGAAACCCTGAATATGGTCCCAGTGCATGTGGCTGATAAAGATATGCGCATGAATAGGTTTTTTTAACTGCAGCAGGTGTTGTCCAAATGCACGGATACCCGAGCCGGCATCCAGAATGAAGAATTTATCCTGAGCATAAGCAAGTTCGAGGCAGGGCGTATTACCGCCATAGCGAAGTGTGGAAGGTCCGGGAGTAGGGATAGAACCGCGCACTCCCCAAAATTTTAAATAAGCCATTGGTACCTCAGAGATATTTTTTCACTTCTTCAATTATTACTGCACCTTTAACCGGTTTGGCCAGAAAGGAATTAGCGCCTAGCGCCAGGGCTTTCTTCATATCGACCTGGTAAGCTTTACCGGTATAGATAATCACCGGAATTGATTTAATATTCTGCTCATCCCGTATTTGCTTTAAAACAGTAAATCCGTCGACCCCTGGCATCATGATATCCAGGATAATCAGTTTGGGCCGAAGCTGACCGATCACCTCGAGCGCCCGGGCACCCTGCTGCAGAGTATCTGTTTTGTAACCGTGGCTGCGCAGCAACTCAGCCATATAATTGAGTTGTAATTCGTTGTCATCGATTACCAGGATATCTACGGATGGATTCACTTAAAAATCTCCTTTGCTTTTGTAGGACGCAGTCTTGCAGCAGCCGCATCAAGCAAAATGTAGTTTTTCCACTCGCCGAGCCGATGATGCAGCAGATTGCGTTCAATCCAGGAAAGCAGGCGCACACTTAGTTTATCATGTTCATGCCGGACCTTACTGCCGGGATTGATTTTGACCAGTGCCGCCGTACGTGCAATAAAATCTGCCATAACAGCCGGATGCGTGCCTTTAAATCTGGCCAGATGCTTCAACGTACCGTAATCGAATGGTTGTTCGGGCTGCGGATTATATTTTCTGACCCATTCAGGATCATGATGCAGGGAATCAAGGGCAATTTTTTTCTTGCGCATTGTTTCGGCAGGACGAACCCAGCCGTAATGATAAATCGCGGCCTCGGCCCTGGCGACATGTATCTTCTGGCCCTGCCGGCGGAATCCCTGGGCTGATTGAAAAGATTCGATCCCCAGGTGATTACGGATAATCCTCACCTCGGCCCGGTACCAGTTGCGGGCCCGGTGATATGTATTAAAACTACCCCAGAAATGAATATAATCAAATAGCAAACCCTCCACTGCCGTCAGGGGCAGATATTCCAGGCATTTGGCCTTAATGTTGGGCAGGTATTTTTCATGGACAACTTCATCAGCCTGGACATAAAAACACCAGTCGCCGCTGCATTGCTTTAAAGCAATGTTAGTCTGGTAGGCATTAATGGCGCCATGCACAAACATGGCCGGATCCCAGACCGTTTCGACTATTTTTATCTTCGGATCGCCAATCGCAGCAATCTGTGCGGCAGTGTCATCTTCGCTTTTGCCCACAGAAATAATAAATTCATCACAAACCGGCAGGATGGATAAAATGGATTCCTTAACCGGATAACCCAGCTTAATACCATTCCTGACAAATGAAAAACCGCTTATGCGCATAGCAGTCCATCCATATCAATACTATATTTTTTTAAACCCTTTATGCATACATTCTATTTCCGCCACAGCCGCAGCGGTTATAAATCAATTTTAAGGTACTTATTATGTTCCTCGTTTATTTCGGATAATTTTTTTCGAATGGCATTTAATTCTTTAATATAGTGCAAGGCCGGATCCTGGCTTCCGCTCGTTTCGCTGTGCATCAACCGTTTGAGTTCATTGTAGCGCTGATCCAGGGTCCATTTTTTGATCTGGTAAATACAATCGGCGGTAAATTTTGGTAAATCGCTGGTTTCATGCAGCAGCAGTTCTGTGACCAGATTATTTTCCCGGTCATTCATTTTAGCAGTCAGATCATGAATGGAAATTCGTCCCAGTTCATCCCAGTTTTCAGAGAATAATTCGAATAAGCGGCGCAACGATTCATTTTCAAAGTCAGTCACACTTAATTGATCGAAGATCTGCCGGGTTTGCTGGGCGTCGTTCAACAGCAGGACCGACAAAATACCCTCTTCAGCACGCCATCTGCCGCGCAACGCTGGTTCTGCCGGCCTGGCAGCTGCGGGCTTACCGGCGGCAGGTTCAGTGGTTGTTCCATGCTGATGCAAACGACTAAAGCGGGAAATCAGGAAAGACTCGGCAATCTCCAGACTCTGGGCAAGTTGATGCAGGTACATGCCGATCTTGATTTCATCGCGTATATTCCTGATACTATCCAGAACTGTATTTATAAATTGAGTTTTTTCATCCATGGTCGGGCGGGGTAATTGCTGGTAAAAACGCTGTAACTGCAATTCCAGTGGTGAAACACGCTTGCGCAATAAATCGACATAGGCCGCCTTGCCTTTGTCCAGGATAAAAGTGTCCGGATCATAGGGTGCCGGGATCTGAATAATTGAGGTATTGAAATCAAAAGCCTCCAGGATTTGACTATTACGCAAGGCCGCTGTTATACCTGCTTCATCGCTGTCGTAGGAAATAATTACCGAGTTGGTATAGCGCCGGAGCAGACGCCCCTGATTTTCAGTCAAGGCGGTTCCGCTGGAAGCCACCACATTTAAAATCCCGGAATCGACCAGTCGCAGCAAGTCGAAATATCCTTCAACCAGGATGGCAAATTTATTTTCGCGGATGGCCGTAAGTGCTTGCTGCAGACCGTACAGAATCTGGCCTTTTTTGTAGATGCGGGAGTCCGGTGAATTGAGATATTTCGGCTGATCCGCTTCCAGCAGGCGGCGTCCGCCAAATCCTACGATGCGCCCGGAGAGGTTATGGAAAGGAAACATTATGCGGTTTCTGAATTTATCGAAATAGCCGCTGTTATTCTCTTTGTTCTGAATCAGGCCCAATTCATCCAGAATTTCCCTGGCTACATCTTTCATTTCCGGAGCCAGAACCAAACCATCCCATTTATTACAGGCATAACCGATTTCATATTTTTTAATCGTTTGATCAGTTAATTTACGTTTCTGCAGGTAGTCTCTGGCCGGCTTGCTGTTTTTTTGCTGCAGACCCTGGATAAAGAAATCTTTGGCCAGGCGGTTGGCAAAGTATAAGGGTTCAAATTCCGATTCGGCGTCCTGCTGTTTATCGCTTTGATCATAAGCCAGTTTAATTCCTGCATCTGCGGCTACCCGCCTGATAGACTTCAATATAGGAAATCTTTTCTATCTCCATCAGAAATCCGATTACATTACCCCCCTTACCGCAGCCGAAACAATGGTATATCTGTTTTTCCGGACTCACGATAAAAGAAGGAGTTTTCTCCTTGTGAAAAGGGCATAATCCTTTAAAGTTTTTTCCGGATAGTTTAAGGTTAACATAGCGTGAAATATAACTGACCAGGTTGGCCGAACTCTGAATTTCATCGATTTTGGCTTGAGGTATCTTCATCATAACGGATCAATATGCATTTGATCTGCAAAATGACGATTATTAATTTCATCTATAGTAATTAGTTTTCAATTTATTAAATTTAGAAATGTTAAACAATAAAGGCGGAGATTTAAGTATGAATAAGTTAGCCCAGGGTCCTGCTCAGCAAATCAATATTGAATTAGGTGAATCCGAAGCGGAAGGCATATATTCCAACCTGGTTTTGATTACCCATTCCCCCGCAGAATTCATTTTTGATTTCGCCAGGGTACTGCCAGGAAAAGCGAAAGCAAAGGTATACAGCCGGATCATCAAAGCGCCCCAGCATGCCAAATCTTTTTTATTAGCTTTGCAGGAAAATATCCGAAAGTATGAAGAACAGTTCGGTGAAATAAAATTACAGGGATTGGAAGAAAAACAGAAAAATATCGGCTTTCAACAACCCTCCCGTGAACCGGAAAAAGTATAATGGTTTGTTGACCACCTCCGAGGTTCGGACAACCTCGGAGGTGGTTGTATTGACCGAATAGCGGCGTCCGGCTTTATTGCTTTTATAGGGATTATATAGTAAATTAAGTATCTGTAATGCAATTAGAAATGCACTAAAAAGTGCAATTTTTATTTAAGCAATTTAGTTGATTTCCCCAAATAACGGCAGCAGGATTGACCAAGTCCTGCCTTTTAAGCGGAGGAATTGTGAAACTGACCCCTTTAGATATCAGCAAGCAAGAATTTAAAAAATCGATGCGGGGTTATGATCCGGTTGAGGTGCAATCGTATCTGGAAATGATCGGGAGTGAACTGGAAAAAATACTAAGTACGAATAAGGAACAGGATCGGAAATTAATTGAACTGGCAACAGAATTAAAAAATTACAAAGAGGTTGAAAAGACCTTAAAACAGACATTAATGAATGTTCAGGAAACCTCCTCCAAATCCAGGGAAAATTCCAAAAAAGAAGCAGAGCTGATCCTGCGCGAATCTGAATTAAACGCAGCCAAGCTGCTGGAAAGCGCCAAACGGGAGAAGCAATCACTGCAGGAGGAGATCAGCACCTTGCGGACGCAGAAACAATCCCTGATTGCCCGTTTACGGCATGTACTGAATTCCCAGTTGGAGTTGATGGACGTTTTAGAGGTAGATGATCTGGATATGAGCAAATTGCGGGACCGCAGTAAAAAAGTATTTAACCCGCAGAAAGATCAGAGCTCCGTTAAACCGGTTGAAGCAGGTCCCGAAAGCGGAAAAGTAACAGTGAAAGTGGAACAGAGCAGACCTGCGGCGGCCGGCCCGGAAGAGAGTATAAGCAGTCCATCAGCCAAAAGACAATCGGATTTATTAAAGGACCTTTTAGGTGAAGATCTAAATGCCAGCGATGAAAAATCTTGAGGAGTACAATATGACCAGAACAAGCATATGTGTTTTCCTGTTCTTTTTTGCCACCTTACAGATTTATTGCAGCGGAAGCCGGTCGATCAATCTGGAAAAACCGGAGTTAGGTGAGTCCGTACAGATAAAGTTAAAGGATGGAAAAGAACTTGAAGGAGTTCTCATCGCGAAGGAGGACTCGCTTTTAAAATACGTTGATGCAACCACACATTCTCTGGAATCTGTACTGGTTAGAAAAATCGAGCTCCTTGCAGTATTCTGCCCGGGAATATGATTTGGAAGGAAATGTCATTACCGAACAGCAGATTAAACAAGCTAAAGGGGCCGGGAAGACAGTCGGTTACAGTTTTGCCGGGGTGGCTCTGGGTGCTGCTGTAGGCTTCGGAGTGGGCGTAATCATCGCCTCACAGAGTGATGTGCCGATTGGTTATTCGATGGCGGCTCTGGGTGCAGCGGGCGGCATTACCCTGGGACTTATCGGCAGCCGCAATGACCGGGATGATGCTATCGAAAAGATCCGCCAGGACAGGTTGGCTACCGCTCATGAAGAATTGCGTGAGCAGTTATTAAAAGAACAAAAACTGCTGGACGAGGAGAAAAAACGCAAAGAACAAATGATGAAAGAACTGGATCAGAAAAAGAATTAAGCAATTAGCAAATCAGATGATAACGGGATATTTGAAACAGATTAATGAAACGACCGGATTTCTTAAAGATAAAATCGGAGTGCAACCCGAAATCGGGATTATTCTGGGCACCGGACTCGGAGGTCTGGTAAAGGAAATTGATGTAAAAAGCACCCTTTCCTATCAGGATATACCTGATTTCCCGGTTTCCACTGTGGAAGCCCATGCCGGTAAATTGATTTCTGGTTTTTTGGGACGCAGGCCTGTCATAGCGATGCAGGGAAGATTTCATTACTATGAAGGCTATTCCATGCAGCAAATTACTTTTCCGGTGCGGGTAATGAAACAACTCGGTATTCATACGCTGCTTATTTCCAATGCCAGCGGTGGCATGAATCCAAAGTTCCGGCGCGGTGATCTGATGGTAATCGAGGATCATATTAATTTGCTGGGCACTAATCCTCTGATTGGTCCCAATCTCGATGAATTCGGCCCGCGCTTTCCGGATATGTCTGAACCATATTCCGGCAAATTGATCGGGTTGGTAGAAAAAATTGCACGAAAAAATAAAATAAAGATTCACCGGGGTGTATTTGTCGCCGTCAGCGGCCCTAATCTGGAAACCCGTGCCGAGTACCGTTATCTGCGCATAATCGGTGCCGATGCCGTGGGAATGTCTACCGTGCCTGAAACCATTGCCGCCGTGCATTCAGGACTGCAGGTTATGGGTATTTCAGTTATTACCGATGAATGTTTCATCGAGACTCTGAAACCGGTTACGCTTGCCGAAATCATTGAAACCGCCAGTCAGGCCGAACCAAAATTGACCCTGTTGATGCGGCAAGTGGTTGAATCATTATAAATCAAAAGAAGGAATGCCGGAGTACTGAATGTTCCGAGAAGTGTCGACTGAGTTAAATATCGCTGATCGTGAGGAAAAAATCCTCAAATTCTGGCAGGAGCGGAAGGTTTTTCAGCAGAGTTTGACGGCCAGATCTGCAGCGCCGGCCTACGTATTTTACGAAGGTCCGCCTACCGCAAATGGCCGGCCGGGAATTCATCATGTCATGTCCAGAACAGTAAAAGATGTGGTCTGCCGTTATAAGACCATGAAAGGATTTCTGGTCGAACGAAAAGCCGGCTGGGATACCCATGGATTACCCGTCGAGATCGAAGTTGAAAAAGAATTAAAGATCAAAGGCAAAGACGGTATTGAAAAACTGGGCGTGGCTGCCTTTAATGCCAAGTGCAAAGAAAGTGTGTTCCATTATAAAAAAGAATGGGATTGTCTGACTGAACGGATCGGTTACTGGCTGGACCTGGAAAATCCGTACATCACCTTCACCAATGAATATATCGAAAGTGTCTGGTGGAGCTTAAAGGAAATCTGGAAAAAGGACCTGTTGTACCAGGGTTTCAAAATACTGCCTTACTGTCCGCGCTGCGAAACACCCATCTCCAGCCATGAAGTATCACAGGGTTATAAAGATGTCAGGGATCCGTCGATCTATGTGCGCCTGAAAAGGAAAAACTCGGATAATACCTACTTCCTGGTCTGGACCACCACGCCCTGGACCCTGATCTCCAATGTAGCCCTGGCTGTAAATCCAAAGGTGGAATACGTCGAAATAGAAAATGAGGATGCCACCTATATTATGGCCCGGGAGCGGGTCGGAGATCTGTTCCAGGAAGGTACTTATAAAATTAAACGCAGTATACCTGGATCTGACCTGGAAAATTCAGAATACGAGCGTTTATTCGATTTTGTACCTGTTGATAAAAAAGCATTTTATGTCATCAGCGGTGATTTCGTCACCACGGCCGATGGCACCGGCATTGTCCATATTGCCCCGGCGTTCGGTGAAGATGATTACCAGGCCGGCCAGAAATACGATCTGCCGCTGCTGCGTCCGGTCAATGCCAGCGGCAGGTTTGAAGAATCGGTAACACCGTACCGTGGCCAGTTCGTTAAAGATGCCGATGAACAGATCATCGCTGACTTAAAGCAGCAGGGCAAATTGATCAAGAAGGTAAAAATTGAGCACAGTTATCCGCATTGCTGGCGCTGTCAGACTCCGCTGCTGTACTATGCCCGGGAATGCTGGTTCATCCGCACTTCCCGGCATAAAGACGATTTGATCAAAAATAACGATAAAATCAAATGGTATCCGCCCGAAGTCGGCAGCGGCCGCTTTGGGGAATGGTTAAAAAATAATATCGATTGGTCGCTGTCGCGTGACCGGTACTGGGGCACCCCGCTGAATATATGGGTTTGTGAAAATTGTGCTGCTACGCATGCTATCGGCAGTATCGCTGAATTAAAGAAAAGGGGCAGTCATATTCCGCAGCCGCTGGATTTGCATAAACCGGCGGTTGATGCCATCACCCTGATCTGTGAAAAATGTGGTCACACCATGCAGCGGGTGCCTGAGGTAATCGATTGCTGGTTTGATTCCGGCAGTATGCCGTATGCGCAGTTTCATTATCCCTTTGAGAACGAAGAAAAGTTTAAAAAGAATTTTCCGGCCGATTTCATCTGCGAGGGCATCGATCAGACCCGCGGTTGGTTCTATTCGTTGCTGGCCATCTCAACCCTGCTTTTCGATGAACCGGCCTTTAAGAATATCGTGGTGAATGAATTGATTCTGGACAAAGAAGGACAAAAAATGTCCAAGTCCAAAGGTAACGTGGTTGTTCCCGAAGACATTATATCCAAATACGGTGCCGATACGCTGCGCTGGTACCTGATGACCGTCAGTCCGCCCTGGACCCCGAAAAGATTTGATGAAGAGGGTATTAAGGAAGTCCTGCGCAAATTTGTCAACACCCTGATCAATACCTACTCCTTCTTTGTACTTTATGCCAATATCGATGGCTACCAGGGTGAAGAACCGAATCTACCCCTCGAGCAGAGACCGGAAATAGATCAGTGGATACTTTCCCGGCTTTATACCGTGGTTAACCAGTGCAATCAGTTAATGGCCGAGTATGATCTGACCCGGGCAGCCAGATTGATCAGCGATTACATAATCGACGACGTATCAAACTGGTATATCCGCAGGAACCGCCGCCGTTACTGGAAAAGCGGTGATTCAAAAGATAAAATAGCAGCCTACCAGACCTTGCATGAAATTTTACTGACCACTGCTCAATTAGTCGCACCCTACATACCCTTTCTGGCCGATGATATTTTTACCAATCTGAAAAGGAAAGCGGACCGGGAAAGTGTACATTTATGTGATTATCCTGCACTCTCCGCGGATCAGCAGAAACATTGTAATCCGGAACTCGAAGGAAGAATGGCCTCGGCACAGAAGATAGTGTCATTCGCCCTGGCTTTGCGCAATGACAAAAATATCCGCGTACGTCAACCTTTAAAACGCGTTCTGATCTATACAAAAAATCAGACTGAACGCGCCGCCCTGGAAAAAATGCAAAATATCATATGTGACGAACTGAACGTAAAGGGCATGGAATTGTTCAATTCAGCCGAAGCACTGGTTTTGAAAAGCGTCAAACCCAATTTTAAATTATTAGGTCCCAAACTGGGAAAAATGATCGGCAAGGTGGCACCGGTATTGCAGGCTTTGACGGCAGATCAGATAAAAAATTTTGAAATAAACGGACATGAACGCGTGGTGATCGAAGGACAGGAAATGAAAATCCAGTTGAGCGATGTCGAAATCCATACACAACCTCAGCCGGGACTGGCAGCATATACGGATGGCGAAATTACGGTAGCCATCGACCTGGAATTGACCGCGGAACTGATCAATGAAGGAATCGCCCGCGAGTTGATCAATCGCATCCAGAATCTGCGCAAAGAATCAGGATTGGCCGTAACCGACCGGATTGATATTCTCATTGATACCACAGCAGAATCCGTTCTGCGTGCGGTAAATTCTAAAACTGATTATATTAAAAGTGAAACTTTGACCCGCACTGTTTTAAAGAAAAGAGTGGACGGACTGATAGCTAAGGAAATATCAATTGGTACTGAAACGTTTACTCTCGGTATAAGAAAGGCCGCCGGCAAATAGGCTGCCGGCAAATAGCCAGGAGGAATATAGATGACGGAACAGGATCTCCAGTATTTTAAGGATCTTCTGCAGAAGAAAGAGCAGGAACTGCTGAAGAATATCCAGTATCTCAAGGATGTAGTGATGAATTCTACGACCCAGGAGGCTTCCGGAGATCACTCGGCATATTCATTTCACATGGCCGATCAGGGCACCGATGCCATGGAACGGGAAAAAGCTTTTTTATTCGCCTCCCGGGATGAAAAATACCTGAAACAGATTGAAGCCGCTTATCAACGAATTTCCGAGGCGGGAGTTTTGGTGTCTGCCGTTCCTGTCAGAAAGAAATAAGTAAAGAAAGACTGGAAGCGGTACCGACCACTACCATCTGCTTTGACTGCAAATCAAAGGAAGCCAAATAACCGTATGCATTTTTCCCTTCAAAACAAATTATTTTGATAAGAAATCAATACTCATATACAGTCTGGCCGGTTTAATTGTTTTATTGGATCAGGTCACCAAGCTGATCGTTAAGAACTCTATGACCCTTTATGATTCCATACCGGTTATAGGAAATTTTTTACGTTTGACTTTTATCGAAAATGCCGGCATGGCCTTCGGCATCCAGATACAAAACAGATTGATATTCACATTACTGTCGGTACTGGCCACCCTGATTGTATCCGTTTATCTCATCAGGCTTACTCATGGTCGTTTTTTTTTCCGGTTGTCACTGGCTTTGATTCTGGGAGGCGCCGTGGGAAATTTGATCGATCGTTTGATCTACGGCAGGGTAGTGGATTTCATCGATGTCGAATTCTTTGATATAACTGTACCGCAATTTAATATATGGTTTCTGCACTTTCCGGGATATGCACTTACCCGCTGGCCGATTTTTAATGTGGCCGATTCGGCTGTTACCTGTGGATTAATCCTGCTGACACTGTTATTAATTTTTCAAAAAGATCCGGTCGGCCAGGAGTTGACCACCTGAACACTGAACAGGAAAATATACTCGTTACATCCGGTCATCCGGCAATTGGGGAGAGACTGGATAAATTTCTACACCTGACCTATCCTGATATTACCCGTTCACATTTCCAAAATCTCATTACAAACCAACTGATTCTGGTCAATAATAAAAGTGTCAAAACCGGTTACATGTTGAAAAGCGGCGATCAGATCCTGATCCGGTTTAATCTGCCCGCTATGTCCGACACGGTAGTGGCCGAAAAAATGCCCCTGGATATTGTATATGAAGATGGTGACCTGCTGGTTTTGAATAAACCCGCCGGATTAGTAGTTCATCCCGGAGCCGGCAACCGCAACGGCACACTGGTAAACGGATTATTGTACCACTGCCAGACCTTATCCACAGTGAATGGTGCATTGCGACCCGGCATTGTCCATCGTCTGGATAAAAATACTTCGGGTTTACTGGTGGTGGCAAAAACAGACCAGGCTCATTTGAGTTTAAGCCGGCAATTCGAGTCGCGCGATATCGTCCGGACCTATCAGGCTGTGGTCTGGGGAGATTTTTCAGCAGCAGAAGGTAAAATCGAATCATTCATTGATCGCAGCAAAAAGAACCGTCAGAAAATGACTGTTGTAAAAAATCGTGGCCGCTGGGCGCTAACCCTGTACCGGGTGTTAAAATCATTCACCTATTTTTCGTTCGTGGAATTGACCCTAAAGACCGGCCGCACCCATCAAATACGTGTTCATCTGGATCATATTCACCATCCCGTATTCGGCGATCCCGAATACAACGGGCGCCTGGGACAGTTATCCCGCTTGCCGGCTCCGGCCAGGGACCTCGCGGCCCGGCTGCTGAAAAAAATAAATCGACAGGCCCTGCACGCACGCCAGCTGTCATTTATACATCCAAGACTGCAGGAACGGATCAGCTTTGAAAGCAGTTTACCTGACGATATACAACAAATCGTTGATGAGCTCGCTACTTACTAAGCAGCAGATAGAAATAACTGCCCAGGGACAGTACAGACACGGTGAATGAAATTTCAGCATAACGATCATATCGAACGGAACGATCATAGTATTTCTTAATATCAGCGGGCCTGGCGGAATGTAAATATTTATCATAAGAAGTATCGGCTGTCCTTTTAAACAGGAATGACAGCCAGCTGCCGGCCAGTGAGGTGATAATCAGACCTTCATCCAGCCAGTTCAGTTTATTAGTATTCTGGTTTTGCACGACCAGCGGAGCCGGGGATGGTCCTGACCGGCTTCAGCAGGAGAGAATAATTATTTTCAGCTGCCGTCTTGATGAATGAGAAGTTCTGATATCCTGCTTTACTGACCGTAATTTGTTTACCATCCAGATCAGAATTTAAAAGAATCAGCGGTGTTTTTCCTATAAACAAACTATCGATATAAACCAGTCCATTTGCCGGGTTACTGATCACCCTGAGTTTATTCGTCAGGCGCAGATCGAAATACAATGTTTCTGCTTCCTGGACAGTAATCTGCTCGCTGAAGCCCCGATCCTGCCAATTATAGTCGCACGGATCATAGACATGAAGCAGGTAAGTACCAGCGCCTAGTGCCAGGTTTTCGAAGGATTGCTTGGCGACCAATTGTGAATCCAGCACGGTCAGGGTGCCCGGTTCAATCCGCACCGTCAGATAGCCGACAGCAGCAGGGGAGTATACAGGCTGCAGCATAAAAAAAACAAGCAGCAGTCCTTTAATTATCTTTATGCTCCTGACCATAATGCTCCTGAGCATACGCAACCACCTTTGTGTTTTCACAGGTAAGAATTAGTTTATTGTCAACTATAACCGGAGTAGAGCGGGCCCGGCCGCTTAATTGTATCTCCTGTAACAGACTGCCTGATCTTTTGTCCAGAATGTACAATTTTTCATCGAGATTGGCAGCATATATATAATTCAGCGTGACCAGCGGAGCAGCCGCCCAGGGACCATCAGCCTGGAATTCCCAATTAACAGCCAGAGACTGGTTGTCGACCGCCAGTAATTTTCCATTACTTAGCGGTAAAAAAATTGTGGTTTGATCGACCACCGCTGTACAATAGAAAGGGGTAGAAAAAGACATAGAATGGAGAGTAGCCCCATTCTTCTGATCCAGAATATGTAAGTCGCCCCGGTAGGTCACCAGATAAATACGGCCGTCATGGATCAGCGGATCGGCCAGGATTGCGTCAGCTGATATTTGTTTCCCAGATCACCACACCCGAGGTGTATTCCAGAGCACTGATTTTCCCGTTCAAACCGGCTGTAATCAGCATATTTTCATGAAGCGCCGGTGAATTTACAGCCTGAGTATCAATTTGCTTAAACCAGATTAAATCCCCGGTCAGAAAATTGCGGCATTGCAGCTGACCGGCCGTATTCAGAAAGAATACTTTTCTATCCCTGGCCACCACGGAAGATTTTGAAGAATTTTTAGGAATCCTCCATAGAATGTATCCCTTTGTGCAGATCATAAGCCACCAATCCTGCTTTTCCTTCTACAAAGGTTTGGTATAATATCCCGGCATATACAGTAGGGGGTGACATACAGGCTTTACCCAGGTGTTTTTTCCCCAACAGTTTTCCATTCTCGACGTTGGCAGCAACCAGGAATCCATTACCGGTCCCGAAAAAAAATGTTTTTTCAGCAGTGGTCAATCCGTTTTCGGGGAAGAACAGGTACTCTTGCTCCCAGGATTGGGCCAGAGGCGGTGCTAATTCCCGGTCGGTAATTGCATTACGCTGATAATTGACCTGGGCGGTCAGAAAACTTTGATTAACCGGTTCAGGCTCCTGAGGATAGCCGGCAATTCTCAACCGGTTACAGCCAATGGTAATCAGCATAAGTGCTGAAATAAACAGAACAGATCTTGATCGCATGCTAAAAATCCCAGCCGAAAAAGAATTGAGTGAAAATGCCGTTACTTACCCGCGAGAAATCAGTTGTTTTACCGACATCCAGACGCAGTACAAAATAGGGAAAGGGGGTAATCCGGAAACCGATGCCGAAACTGCCCAGGGCTGTTCGATCGAGGTTATCGACATCGAGCGGGCCCAGCGAACAGGCATCAAAAAACAGGGTACTGCGGATGGAATTGAAACCAAGAGTGCCAAAAGGTAAACCTATGCCCAGGCGGTCAATAAAAGGGAAACGCAGTTCGTGACTCATGAAAAGGATCTGGTCGCTGCGTATGGACCAATTGGGATAACCGCGCATATCCCAGCTGCCGCCGAAATAGAACCGGCGGGCTTCACGTCCTTCATTTCGTAAATATAAGAGGCGAACCGCATAAGCGCTGCGCAAAGTGAGGCGGAAATAATGACGATAATCAGCCATGATGGTATAGTAACTGATATTGGAATAGCGCATATCGAATGTATTGCCAAGGGTGATATTAAACCGTTGTCCATCGATGGGTCCGACATGAGTCCACAGGGAGTTGTCTTTGACATAACTGAAAAAATTGGAAAACAGGTACGAAAAAAACCGGGTATCGCCGTAACGTTCTTTATCCAGATAACTAAAACTGGTCGAATACTGGAAACGCGTAAATTGCGACAAGGGGTAACTCAGGGCTAAAAAAGCACCGACGCGGTCTTCATAAAAAAATGACTCATCGTAATTAAAATACCGGCCGGCATAACGGAAAATACCCAGGGCATAATTGGTGCGTCTTTCCATCGATACTTTGGTCAGGGCAAAATTAAAACTTTTTAAAAATTCCTGACTGCTGCGGGCGTTATTGTAAATCAGGATATGATATTGATCATTTCCCAGCAGGTCGGTAAAAGCAATCTGTGCTCCGCCGCTGGTGCCGAATATGGGATCCTGCGATACCTGTGACTGGACAATGTCCAGATCGTAGTCTTTTTTATAATTCAATTGACCGAATTGTTCATGAATCGAGAGGTTCTCAAAAGACCATGGCTGGCTGCTTTTATTTATATTGGTTACCGCCAAGGCGGCAACCGTATCTTTTTTCTGAACAACATCCGGCAGATAACGGATCTGGAATTTACGATCTTCAAATACACCAAATAACAGTCCGCCATCTGCAGTCCATTCCGGATCATAGGCAGCATTAGCAAAATGAGTGATCTTATAGTAGACCCGGGGGCGACATTGCTGATCGACTTCCGTCAGATAAATATTGATACTTAAATCCCGATCCGAAGTGAAGGCGATGTATTTGCCATCAGGCGAGAATACCGGGGCAAGGTCTTTTTGCCGGCCATATGTCACATAGGCGAGTTCACCGGTAGAAATATTCAACGTAAAGATATTATAAGCCCATTGCTTGCCCATATCCGTACGATCGGAAGAGAATACAATAAAGCGGCCGTCAGGCGACCAGGACGGTTCAATGTCATCATAAAAATCGTCTGTCAGTTGCTGCAACTCCCGGGTTTCGGTATCGAAAACATAAAGGTCGTTTCTGCCGGAAAAATTCAATCCGGAAAAAACAATTTTTTTCCCGTCATCCGACCAGGATGGGGACAGGATTCCCACCAGATTTTCAAAATGGTATTTAGCACTGATTTTTCTGTGTCTTGATATCGAATAAATAAAGCGCATCATTTTCACCGCTTTTTGAACCAAAAACCAGTAGGCCATTACGATTAACATCGATTTTTGAACTGAACAGATGGAAAGCTTCGAAATCAGAAGATTTTTCCCCGCGGATCAGTATTTTACTTTTTTCTTTTTCTTTGATCCGCAGCGGTTTCAGTGCACAACTATAAATACTGGAATAGCCCGTACGGTTGGCTGTAAAAATTACCCTGGGCTGATGATCCTGTTCGTAAAAAGCCGGTTTAAAATTATAGCCCTCCCTGACGATTGTCGAAGAGATTTTACTGGAGAGATCATTATCCTGCAGTAACGGATAGTAATTTTTCTTCAATTGATAGAGATATTGATCGTCAAACTCTGCATAACTTAGACCGATTGTTTCCTGAAAACAGGACTGGAATGTTTTGTGCTTCCAGAGATTTTCCAATAATAATAGCAGTTTTTCTTCGCCATATTGAGCAGCGATATAACCGAGAATATGCTGTCCTTCTTTATACATCATGAAGGTACCTTCGATGCTCCATATATTCTGCAGGCCCACAAAATAATCAAAAAGCACAGCATCTTTGATCACCATCTCTGCCTGGCTATCCCAGGTCGATGACCAGAACTCAGCCAGACCTTCGGTGAACCAGAGCGGTGGATAAGTCCCGGTATTCAGCCGGCCTTTATTTTTTAATACCCGCTCAACTTTACTATGCATGAAAACATGCACCAGTTCATGCGTGATCACTTTCTTGAACTGGTTAAGATTGCCGTTACTGGGAATGACAACCCGGCCTTTCAGGAATTCAAAAAATCCTCCGACCCCTTCCGGAATAAAACCCGGCGTGATGTTGGTCTGCTGAAAGTGCATGTGCGAACTGTAGAAAATCAGGGGTACCCGGCGGGTGATAGTGTGATTGAATTTAGTTTGCAGCAGCGTATAACTGTCTTCAGCGAATTTGGCACCTTTTTCGGCAATATCCTTCATCTCCGGATAAAAATAAATATCAAAATGCTCGGTTTTTAGAATTTGCCAGTTGAATTTAGTATATTGAACCTTGTTACGGCCGAAGTAATAACCCTGAGCGAAGACCAGATTCACGGGGATTGTGATTAGTAACAATAGAATGCTGTAAAATCGTATTACAGATTTTATCATAAGAAAAGTTTTCAAATTTTTGAATCAGGAATATATTAGTAAAATATAATTAAAGATCATAATAAATGTAACGCAAAATATCCGGAAAAGTTATCCCGGCTTTCCAAGATAATCAGTAATAATGACTAATCCCAGGTCCCCCTGTAAAAATCATCCACAGAAATTGTCCCCGCGTAAATGTTATTATTGCCGCGCTTATATTTGCACTGAGTGTCAACAGGCAGCCTGGCATCATATATTCTGCAGCAGATGGTGTGTTTACCGTTACATTGGATCCGTCTATCTTGCGAAAATTGTACTCAGACCCGAATTTCTTTATATGCTGGTCATAGTGCTGGCTCTGCAGGTTGTGCTGTATTTTTCATTAAAACAGCTGCTCAGCAGGCAGGATCCCGGCAGAACGGAAGTACGGCCAGCCGATATCGGGCAATTCAGCGCTGTCTCTGTAGATACGTCATTCAGTCCCCAACCCAATATGCTGCAAATACGCGGCAGTGCACCGGCAAACACCATTCTCGGTCTCTGGCACAACGGCCAGTTCGTCAGCAGTACAATCAGTTATACCCGGCGTTATATTTTTCAGACACAGTATTTGTATCCCGGTTCGAACGAATTTGTGATCTGGGCTTTTTCAGATCAGGGCAGGGTATATAAAGTAGACTCGATCTATATAAACTATTTCTCTGCGCGCCTGGCCTTGCTGACACTGCCGGTTGATAAATTTATCACGGAGCAGAATTACCTGGCGCTGACTTTTGATGCCGGGTCAACGGCAAACGGTGCGGACAGTATTATGCGGGTCCTGGAAAACGGCAAGGTGCGCAGTACCTTTTTCCTTACCGGCGATTTCATCAAATCCTATCCGGAAATTGTGAAAAAACTGGCCGGTCTGGGACACGAATTATCCAATCATACTTACAATCATCCGCACCTGACAAACTGGGAACAGGATCGCCGCCATACCACTGCCGTAAATGTCGATCGTCCGTTCGTACAGCAACAATTACAGCTGACTGACAGTCTTTTTTATCTGCTGCTGAATCAGCACCTGAAGCCATTCTGGCGGGCACCCTATGGCGAATTTAATACGGCGATATTGCAATGGGCTGCCGAAATCGGCTACCGGCATATTGGTTGGACGGCCGAATGTGACAGCCGCGATTGGGTCGCCGATCCGCAGGATGAACTATATCTCAAACCGGAACAACTATATCAGCACTGGATGAGTCTGGAGCAGGCCGGCAAATTAAGAGGCGCTATTATTTTATTACATCTCGGCACCGAGCGTAAATCTGATTTTATCTATCCGGCCCTGGTAAAATTTATTGACCAGCTGCAAAGAAAAAATTATCAATTTCTGACAATCTCACAACTTTTAGGTGTTACAAATCCGCTTTAACTATCCTGTCAATAATTGACATTTCTATATATTTTTATTAAATTTACGTGCTTATTTATAACTAATTGGCGGAACAATATTGCGGCTCAGGGGTTTGTTTAGGTGACATCTAAATCAGGACGTATGCGTAAGATACTATTTACAATATTGTTGCCAGTTATACTGATTGCACTCTTCATACTTTTTGCTCCGAGTATTATCAGTTTTTTGGGGATCGATAAACCGTTGATTAAATATGTTCTGGCGAAAATGGAGGAGAATGGTAAACAAAAAATCAGCGTGAATCAGGTCCATTTCGGACTCAGGGACGTGGTGTTGGGAGATTTGACCCTGACTAATCAGACAGGGAAAATCCGGTTTTCAGCACAAGGTCTGAGTTTCAGTTATGATATCTTTAGTCTGTTGCTGCATATAGATCAGCCGCAACGGGCCATAACCAAAATCTCATTAATTGATCCTGTAATGACAATCAGATCCGCAGCCGGCGGCGATTCGGCAGCGGTCAGCTCAAATGACACATCCGGTTTTTCTCTGGTACAGTTCTTAGACCATTTTGACAATGTCGACCGGATCAATCTGAATAATGGCAAAATTATTCTGGCGAATCTCAATAATGAAAATCTGATTCTGGGACAGAATCTTGACGGCTGGTTGGGTACTGCCACTGCTGATTCTTTCGATATCGAAGCCGCCGGCGGATTACTCTCTGGCACTCAGCAGAATTTTTCCATACTGGCCCATTTTAACAAGTACAAACAACAGATCAGCGCGGACCTGCTGATTCATAATTTTGATTTTAAAAACTTATCCTGGCTGGCAGCCAATTGGCTGGCAGCCAATAAAATTAATATCAGGCAGGGGCTGATTAACGGCAAAATTCACCTCTTTTCACCAGATTTGGAGAATGTGCTGTGCAATGGTCCCCTGGAAATTAATAATGGTGAAATTGAACTGGCAGGATGGTATGTCCAGAATATCACCGCCCGGGCCTCCTTACTCGACAACGAAATACAGGTACCGGCAGGATCTTTTAAAATTGAAAATGATGAAGTATCATTTCAGATCCGGGTGCCTGATATTTTTAAATACGATTTATCGGGTGAATTGTGGAGCAAGCAATTAGACGTTAAAACCCTCAGCAGCCGGATGCAATTTACCGGAGACAACCAGGGGGTACTCGCCTTATCCTCCCGATTTCAATGGCAGGCCGGGAAACTGGAAAGTGCGATCAATATTCAGGCAGCCGATGTTGTAGTCTGTTCACAAAAAATACAGGATCTGCAGGCTGATTTGCATCTTTTTCAGGATTCTCTTCTGATTGATAAGTTTTCGGCCCGCTATCTTGATTTTCGGGTCAATGCTTCCGGCCAGATCGACCTTCCTGCCAGTACCTATCATATTGCCCTGAGGGGCACCAGAAAATTCGGCCAGCATTTATTATTCGACCGGCTAAGCGACAAAATTCAACAGATTGACCTCCATTTGCTGGGGGCACTCAGAGAAAAACAGTTAAGCGGTACCTGGCAATACGAAATTCTTTCTCCCGCGGATACTCTATTCAATTTTTGGGGAGATATTAAACTTGCGGAAGGTCATTTCCATTTACTTAAAAATAAATCAGCATCAGAAAATTTTTCTTTCTCGATCGATATAGTTGATATTTTTAATGAACCGTTAATTAACTATGGATTAATTGAAAATCCACCCCTGCAGCAATTAACTACTTCGGCCTTTATCAGACGGGTCTTCGACAACAGACAGATAGAAGGTCTGGTCAACGGCCCCCTGAACAATATGAATATGCAATTGACCATCCAGGATCAGGACCAACCTGATGAGCAATTCATTCTGGCCGGCCAGTTAAGTGATCTGTTCAGGTTTGAAAAACGATTAAGCGGAAGTATTTCGGTGCATAATTTTTCCAGTAAATATGCCCTGACGCTCAAGGAGGATCGACTCAGCGGTTCGCTGTATTCCAGCACAGATTTAATGGTAGAAGTCAATCTTGATGTTACAGCCGGACAAACGCTGAATTCTCTGATCAATTTCAATCAATTTAATTTGAATAATTTCTTTGTAAAGGACAGCACAACTGAGCTGGGTACAATTACCGGATCAATAAGAATCAGCGGAACCCCGGACAATCCCAGGGTTGCTGCTCTGGTCAGCGGCGACCGGTTTTTGATACATAATATCGGGTATTACAGTTTTAATCTGGCCATGACGGCAGATTCGGCCCTGGTCCAGGTAGATACTCTCCAGGTGTATCTCAATAATGTACCAGCCCTGAAAGGAAATCTGGCTCTGGATCTGCGTCAGGACAGCATTCGTCTGGAGATGTCCGGTGCGCAGGTAAATTTCGAGGATATTACCCAGACCCTGTACAATCGCTCCGGGGTCTTTAGCGGGAGCACTGATTATAATATTCGTATGAATGGACGGGTAAACCTGCCTGAGACTCAAATGCAGATCAACATCAG
Organism: Calditrichia bacterium; assembly: GCA_963777955.1. Lineage (GTDB taxonomy): Bacteria > Calditrichota > Calditrichia > JAJRVZ01 > JAJRVZ01 > CAVZSQ01. The sequence goes on along the minus strand of CAVZSQ010000015.1, from coordinate 263,574 downwards.
TAACGGCAAGGTATACGATATCCCCTTCGATCAGATTTCCCTTAACGCCCATGATTCGATGATAGTTGCTCTTGATTATGCAACCCTGAAAAATCATGCCCTGGTTTTAGAAAATTTTTTAGCGATAAAAAGAGGCTTGTATCATATCGAGAGCCGCGGCGTTCTGCCATTTTCCGAAAATGGACCGCTCAATCTGGATGTCAAGTTTAACGGCGATCTTCTATCTTTCGTGCCCAGACTCGACCGGTTTTTTGTCGAGGGTGCTTCTTTTTGCAATATGAACTTGCTGATCGGCGGCACTCCGGCTAATCCAAAAATTGAACAGGGCAAGATTGAACTGGATCGCGGTGAATTATGGTTAGCTGCGGTAGCCGGTCATGTACAGAATATCAAAGGAATTATAGAAAAACCCGCCGGGACCAATAAAGTTATTTTTAAAAATTTACATGCCGAGGTAAACAATAGAGCGCTGGAGATCAATACTGTAGAGAATATCGTTAGCAGCGACGGGAAAAAACTGGAATCCTGGTATTTCAAAGACCTTGATCTTGATTTTGGTATTTTAGCTCTGGCAACTTCTGCGGGCGGCGTGCGCCTGCAAATTCCCGGCTTGATGGTGGAAGGGGAGCAGGGCGACCTGGAATTATCCGGGAAAACTGAGCATGAAACATTCTATTTTGCCGGACCGGTCCGTCACCCCTTTGCCCGGGGAAAAGTAATATTTGCCAATTCCCGTTTCAGTTTTCCTTTTCCGAGCAGCAATTCGACTGAACCGGATGTGGTTGTACAGTTTTTAAAAAATATTAACTGGGATGTAAAAGTCAATCCGGGTGTGGATCTGGTATATGTCCGGACCATTCCTGCCTTCATCGGCGATGTCAAGGCCGAAATCGTTGTTGATCCTGCCAGTGATGGTATTTCTTTTACGGGAATAATTGCAGATAATACTTTTTCACCCTCCGGCAAGGCATTTTCTTCACGGGGCACTCTGGAGTATCTGGATCTGAACTTCAGGGTAGAAAGTTACGGCGTCTCATTTGACCGTACGGACGGGTTACCGGAAGTTTATGGCCGGGCCTGGACCAGCATCCGCGATTCAGTGGAAGCCATACCGAAAACGATCTACCTGGAATTGTATGCCGTGGATAAGGAAACCGGTCAATCTAATTACCGGTCGCGTTGGGAAGATTTCCGCTTCCGGCTGATCAGCACAGATCCGACCATAGGAGAAACACAGGAGCAGGTTCTGTCCTATCTGGGTTATTCAGTAGATAAAATAAAAGAAAAAGCGACCACCGTCGGTGGCGCGGTTACGGAAAATTATGTGATCCGGCCATTGCTTCGTCCCCTGGAGAGGAGGTTGGAAAATTACCTTGGATTTGATTTTGTACGTTTTAATTCCAGAATCGCCAAAAATATTTTCCAGGTCGGTTTGAGCCAGTGGTATGGACCAACCATGCTGAGTAACAATTTCCGTTACCAGGATACTTTTTCTCCCTATATGATTTTATTGGAAAGTTCGGAATTGACCCTGGGAAAATATTTAGCCAAAAATATTTATGTAACATATACCGGGCAGATAATTGCCAATGCTAATCCCAATCAAAATGATTTCAGTTTCAATCATTCATTCGGAGTCGAGTACCGTTTTTTTAATAACCTGCTACTGGAATTTGAATATGATCGGGAAACTTTATTCTATACTCCGTTGTATATGGAGAAACCGTATCTGGAAGACTTTAAAGTCAGGCTGCGTCATTCTTTTTCATTTTAATTCAGGAGATGCTAGTGTTTAAGTGGCTGCAAATTATTATTCTCGCGCTTGTACTGCTGAGCTCGACTCAGGCCCAGGTGAATAAGATCAGAATTTCATCGATCGCGGTGGAAGGAAATAAAACCGCAGATGCAAGTTCCGTCCGTCTGAACTCCGGATTGACGACCGGGCAGGAAATCGGCGGCGAAGATATTCAGGGCGCCGTTAAAAATTTATGGGCGCTCGGTATTTTTTCCGATATTCAAATCCTGGTATCCAATCAGACTTCAGCCGGTCTTGACCTGATTATCCGGGTTGCCGAATATCCCCGCCTGCGCAAGGTCGAAATAAAAGGCAATGACGAACTTGATAAGGACGATATCGAAAAAGAGATTGCCGTGTATAAGGGGATGAAAATATCTGATTACAGAATATACAAGGTTCGCCAGGCCGTGGAAAAAATGTACAGCAAGGAAGGATATTTGCTGGCCACGGTGAGTGTGGATACCGTCAGTGCCGATCCGGGTTTCGTAGACCTGCGTATACAGATTAATGAGGGCAAAGAGGTCCAGATCGAAAAGATCAGTTTTCACGGCAATACCGCTCTGGAGGAAGACGATCTGCGCGGAGCCATGGAAGAGACCAAGGAAGACCGCTGGTGGCGTTCGGCTGATTTTGATGAAAAAAAATACAGCGCTGATTTGGAAAAGATACTGGAATTCTGTCGTGAAAACGGTTATCGCGATGCCGAGATATTGCGTGATTCGATTTCTTACAGCGCTGATAAGCAGGATATGTTCATCGATATCTGGATCTATGAAGGTGAGAAATATTATTTCGGTACAATCAATTTCACGGGCAGCACGATTTTTACCAAGGAAGAATTAGCCTTCAGCCTGGATATTAAAAAAGGGGAAAGTTACGATCAGAAAAAATATAATAAAGGTATAACCGAGCGGTTGCAGAAAATGTATTACGATCAGGGATATCTTTTTGCTCAAATTCAGCCGATGGAAACCCCCGTCGGCAAAGATACCCTGGACGTTAATTTTAATATTACCGAAGGGAATGTCGTTACCGTGAATGAAATTAATATCATCGGTAATACTAAAACCAATGAAAAGGTTATCCGCCGTGAGTTTAAATTGCAGCCGGGAGATATCTTCAACAGCGGACGGCTGGAACGTTCTATCCGGGATATCACGATACTGAACTATTTTTCGAATGCCATACCGAATGTGCTGTTGATTGAAAATGACAATAAGAAAGTTAACCTGGAAGTCAAAGTTGAAGAAAAATCCACCGATATGGCCAATATGTCGGCAGGGTACAGTCAGCGCGATGGCTTCATCGGCAGTTTAGGTCTTTCTTTTAACAATTTTTCAATCGCCCATCCATTTACCAGCGGGGATGGGCAACGCCTGGCTTTGGATTGGCAATTCGGTCTTATTTATCGATCGGTCTCAATCAGTTTTACCGAACCCTGGTTATTTAATACCCCTACTCTGGCAGGTTTTTCGATTTATAATACCCGCACCGGTGGAGGGTACTGGCCCTGGGATCGCCGGGATATCGGCGGTTCGGTGCACATTGGCCGCCGCTTTTACTGGCCTGACAACTATTTCCGCGGGGATTGGATCGTGCGCTATTCAAAAAGTACGATCAGCAATATCAGCGATGCCGAGTTAACGCTATATATGGGTGGGTCTGGTTTTAACAATGTACGCCAGTTGAGTATTACCCAGATTATCTCCCGTGACAGCCGTGACCAGGCTGAATTTCCAACCCGGGGATCGGTTCACTCGCTCTCAATGCAACTCTCCGGCGGACCGCTGGGCGGAGATTCTGATTATCTGAAAAGCATCTTTTCCATGGAATGGTTTGTACCCATGCCGCTGGGCTTTGTGTTGTATTCGGAAAACATGTATGGTGTACTGGAAAAAATTCGCCGCAATACAGCGGTATTGTACGGCGAGTACTTTTACCTCGGTGGCAGCGGTCTCAGTTACGCCGAAAGTTTACGGGGCTATGATGATGGACAGGTCGGGCCCGTGACGTCAAGCAGCAGTCCGATCGGCGGCCGGGCACTGGTTAAAAATACGCTGGAACTGCGTTTTCCGATTGCGCCCAACCCGACTATATTCGGTTTGTTTTTTGCAGAAGCAGGTAATGCCTGGGAACATGTCTGGGAAACGGATCCCTTTAAACTGCGGCGTTCTGCCGGTGTCGGTGTCAGATTATTCATGCCCATGGTCGGTATTATCGGCATTGATTTTGGTTATGGTTTTGATTACATCAATTCCGACGGATCACGCCAGGGCAAGTGGAAGGTTCATTTTCAATTTGGAAAATTTTAGACATATTATTAGATTAAACTTATCTCTTAACAATAATGGTTAGAAACTGAGGAGGAAATCTTGAAGAAATTTACTATTGTACTTATGATGATTTTTATCGGTCTGCTGATAACCAACGGCAATGCCCAACTCAAATTCGGATATGTCGATTCGCAAAGGATCTTGCAGGAATACCAGGAAGCCGTTGATGCGCAGAATAAACTGGAAGAGATACGTAATCAATACCAGGCGGAGTATGATAATAAGGTAAAAGAGTACCAGGCCCTGGCCCAGGAAATCGAATCGCAGAGTTTACTGTTGAGTGAAGAAAAAAAGCAGGAAAAAATGCGTCAATTGCAGGAAAAAGCGGCTGAAATCGACAGATATAAATACGAGAAACTCAATCCTGAAGGGGGTGAATTCTATAAACGCAACCAGGAACTCTTCAAACCGGTTATCGATAAGATCAATGCCGTAATCAAAAAAATCGGCTCGGTGGAAGAATACGACTTTATTATCGACGCTTCCTCTGGTGCACTATTGCATGCTGCACCCAAACATGACCTGACTACCCAGGTACTGGAAGAACTGAACAAGGGTTTAGTAACCAAACCCCCAAAGAACTAATTCGACATGCGTTTAAAGGAGATTGCTCAATTCTTAAACGGAGAATTGATCGGCGATCCTGATGTGATTATCAAGGGAGTGGCCAAGATCGAAGAAGCCAGGGCCGGTGATCTTACTTTTCTTTCTAATCCTAAATATTTGAAATATCTGGAAACAACCAAGGCTTCAGCGATCCTGATCGGGCTTAATCTGCCAGCAGTTGCCATTCCGCATATTAAACTTGCTGATCCGTATGTTGGATTTTTGAACATTCTGAATAAAATTTATCCACGGGAAAAACCAAAATTCAACGGGATCCACTCCTCAGCCATTCTCTCAGCCAATATCAAGCTGGGTGAAAATGTAACCATTGCACCTCTGGTTTATATCGGTGAAAACGTTGAGCTCAGGCAGGAATACCGTTCTTTATCCCGGTTGTGTGATTTTACATGGTGTGAAGATCGGCAGCGATTCGATTCTCTATCCTAACGTCACAGTACGGGAAGGGTGTGAAATCGGTGATGGGGTTATCATCCATAATGGTACTGTCATTGGCAGTGACGGTTTTGGCTTTGCTCCGAGCGGAGATACTTATGTCAAAATCCCGCAACTGGGTATCGTCCAGATAGGCAATGATGTGGAAATCGGCTCAAATTGTACCATTGACCGGGCTACTATGGGCGCCACTGTAATTAAAACTGGTTGCAAGATTGATAACCTGGTTCAGATCGCTCACAATGTTGTAATTGAAGAAAATACGGCCATTGCTGCCCAAAGCGGTATATCCGGCAGCACTAAAGTCGGTAAAAATGTAACTATAGCCGGTCAGGTTGGAGTAGTAGGGCACATTAAAATCGGGGATGGCGCTATCCTGGCAGCTAAAAGCGGTGTATCCAAAGATGTGCCGGCAAAAGAAGTATGGTTTGGCTATCCTGCTCATCCGCTGATGAGACAGAAAAAAATTGAAGCGTGCATACATAATTTACCGGAAATGGTTAAACGGATGCATGCCCTGGAAAAGGTAATATTCGATCTGGAAGAAAAAATAAAAAAATTAAATCAAAAAGATGATTGAAAAACAACAGACAATAAAAAAAGCAATTTCTTACCGCGGGCGCGGTTTGCATACCGGCAATGATACGATCCTGACCTTCAAGCCCGCCCCCGAAAATTACGGCATCCGTTTTTTCCGTGTTGACTTACCCAATCAGCCGGAAATCCCGGCGCTGGTCGAAAATGTCAAGCAGAACGTCGCGGTCGATAGTTTACGCGGAACTACAATTGCAAATAACGGCGCGGAAGTACATACCGTCGAGCATGTTCTGGCTGCCATTGTCGGTTTGCAGATAGACAATATACACATTGAGATCAACGCGAATGAGCCGCCCATCGGTGACGGCAGTTCCATGCCTTTCGTGCATAAATTAATTGAAGCCGGTATCGAACAACAGAATGAAACCAGAAATTTTGTGGTGATAGAAGAACCGTTGTCCTACCGTGATGAAAAAAGAGGAATTGAATTTGCCGCTTTGCCCACGGAGGACTACCGGATTACCGTAATGATTGATTATAAAAATCCGGCCCTGGGCAGTCAGCATACCGGCCTGTTTTCCCTGGAGAAGGAATTTATCACCGAATTCGCTCCTTCGCGTACATTTTGCTTTCTGCATGAGGTCGAAGGATTGATCAACCAGGGTTTGATCAAGGGCGGGGATCTGGACACCGCTATCGTGATTGTCGACCGCGAATTGAGTGAGGCTGAGGTTAAAAACCTGAAAAATAAATTATCGATTACTTCCGATGTACAAATCGGCAGCAGCGGGGGTATTCTCAACGATAAACCCCTGCGCTTCAGAAATGAACCATGCCGTCATAAGCTACTCGACCTGATCGGCGACCTGGCACTGGTCGGTGCGCCCATTAAAGCCCAGATTCTGGCTGCCCGCCCGGGCCATCAGAGCAATATTGAATTTGCCCGGATGATCAGGGCAATTTATAAAAAACAAAAACTTACCAAGAAATACCGGGACGTAGCACTAAAGGGTATAATTTTCGACAACGTGGCAGTACAAAAGATCTTACCCCATCGCTATCCTTTTTTACTGGTGGATACCGTGGTTGAATTCGAACCGGGTAAACGAATTGTAGGTATTAAAAATGTCAGTTTTAACGAGCCATTTTTTACCGGCCATTTTCCGGGCCGTCCTATAATGCCCGGAGTTTTAATCGTAGAAGCAATGGCCCAGACCGGCGGCATCCTGTTGCTTAAAGACGGCGAAGATATAGAAACGAAACTGGTTCTGTTCATGGGACTGGACGCGGTAAGATTCCGCAAAGCGGTGTATCCAGGAGATCAGTTGGTAATGGAACTGACCATGCTGAAAGCGCGCAGCGCTACCTTCAAAATGGCCGGCAAGGCATTTGTAAAAGGCGAATTGGTCTGTGAGGCCGAGATGATGGCCGCAATTATCGACCGGCAGGGAGGAGTAAATCTATGAGTATTCATACTTCAGCAATCATAAATCCGGGTGCAGAAATTGCCGACCAGGTAGAAATCGGGCCTTTTACAGTCGTGGAAGATGATGTCCGGATCGCATCCGGGTGCAAAATTGGATCCCATGTTCTGCTCGCAGCCGGTACCCGTCTGGGTAAAGGGTGTATAATTCATCATGGCGCGGTGTTGGGCACCCGTCCTCAGGATCTGAAATTCAAAGGTGAAAAAACAATCCTGGAAATAGGCGAGAATACCACAGTCAGAGAATATGCCACCCTTAATCGCGGTACCACCGATCACTGGAAAACCGTTATCGGCAGTAACTGTCTATTAATGGCCTATTCGCATGTCGCGCATGACTGCAGTATCGGTAATAATTCAATAATTGCAAACAGCGTGAACATGGCCGGACATGTAACCGTGGGAGACTTTGTAGGAATCGGCGGATTAGTACCAATTCACCAGTTCGTAAAAATCGGCAGTCATTGCTTCATCGCCGGAGGCTGCAAAATACCCAAGGATATTCCGCCTTATATCCTGGCCCTGGGCGAACCTATCCGCTATGGTGGATTGAATGTGATCGGTTTGCGCCGCCGTGGTTTTACCCCGGAAACAATGCACCAGATAAAAAAGGCCTATCGTTTTTTGTTTCAATCCAAACTGCTGCTTAAAGAAGCGCTGCAAAAAATCGAAGATGAATTACCGCCCAGCCCTGAGATTCAGTATATTCTGACTTTTATCAAATCGTGTGAGCGTGGTGTCATCCGCAAAACCTGATCGTACTCCTGTCTTAAAAATACGGTACATACCCTACCAATCATACACCGGTCAGTTTAATATGGCCTTTGATCATTATCTGGCCAGCAGTTTTGACCGGCACGATTCAGGCATTATCCGTTTTTATGGCTGGCAGCCATTCTGTCTTTCCCTGGGTTTTCACCAGGCCGCCGATCTTAGTCTGAAACAGCGGTTAACACAGGCAGGATATGACATGGTCCGCCGTCCAACCGGCGGAAGGGCAATTTTGCACGCCGAGGAATTGACCTACAGTGCTGTATTTGCTCCGGATTTTATGCCACCACGGGAATTATATGAATTCCTGCATGGTGTAATTACTGCAGCTCTGCAATCACTGGGTTTTTCTGTAACTCCGCAGCAGTTACATACTCAGCTCCCGACTCCACGGGCCGCGGCCGAGGATTTCTTATGTTTTACTCATTCAGCCTACAGTGAGATCCAATACCAGGGGAAAAAAGTGGCAGGCAGTGCTCAGAGAATCTATCCGAACTGCATTCTGCAGCACGGTTCTATTTTACTCGGGAACACTCACGCTCGTCTGACTGAATTCATCAGCAGTTCAACGCAACAGCGTGAACGCATTATGGCAGAAATTGACACCAAGACCATGACACTGGGGCAGATCAGACCTGATCATATAAGTACTGAAAAAATAATAGAATCTATGATAAAACAGCTTGAATTATCACTTACTATTTCTATAAATTTTAAAGATGTAACCGAAACGGAAAGAACAAAAGTCCGGAATTTTATAATACCACTGTAATTTTAATCCAGCAAAGTTGAATGATTTCTGAGCGGAAAGATTAGTTATGAAACGCATAGGTATACTGATTGTATTAGGGGGGATATTTTTTACCGGTAATTCCGGGAGCTTGCTGGCCCAGGAACAAAATGATCTTGAAACTGAATTAGCCGCTATTCTGAATAACCGGCTTGGACAAAACTACCTGACCGGCTATACACAATCCCTGGTAAATGTTTTCGGTTCAGCCATGTCCGGAGGGCTTTTTCACCGCGGTTATATCAAGCAATTTCCACATCTGGATCTTGGCCTGACAGCTGTTTACCTGAAAATTCCAACAGAAGCAAAAACCTTCCGATTCAGTGGAGAACTGAAACCGACCTTCCTGGGAGGTGAATCTTCGACGGCCGCAGATACAAGTGGAATTTCAGGCAGCGGATTAAAGGAGTTTTATCTTCCTCAACTCCAGTTAAATTTAGGTCTGACTTCGAATGTGGAATTCTTAATCCGTGGATCGCAGTACCACTGGAAAGAAATTGGTGATATTCGTTTGCTGGGAACCGGGATTAAATTCGGATTTACCGATATGCTGCCCAAATACCTGATGGCGCTTAATGTCAGTGTCCAGGCGATTTATCAGACGATGAAGGTTGAAAGCTGGTTGAATTCCGCTACTTTCGGTATGAATATCCAGGCTTCCGGTCCTGTATTGAATAAATCACTGGAATTTTATGGTGGATTGGGTTATGAAATAACCGCCTTGAAGTTTGACACTGCCAGGCTGGAGGGGGTCGGCAACAATGCCATCGGTGTAATCTCGATGGATGGGGAAAACATCTGGCGGATGTGCCTGGGTTTAAGTTACACCCTGATGATCCTGAATGTACATCTTGATTATAATCTGGGATTTTATAATTCAATCGCCGGCGGCTTGATGATTTCATTCTGATGGATCAGCGCTGCTATCCCATGGTCATACTGGAACATGATAATGAAAAAAATATTTCTACTCGGTTCAACCGGTTCTATCGGGAAAAGTACACTTGAAGTCGTACGGGCGCATCCGGATAAATTCCGGATAAGCACCCTGGTTACCAATCAGAACATCGACCTGCTGTTCGAACAAATTAAACAGTTTACGCCGGAATATGCGGTCATTTATAATCTTGACGCTTTCAGACAGTGCGGAGAGATCAGGCAGTCCGGCCGGACGATATTAAAGTACGGAAGCGAAGGACTGGACGAGGTTTTACAGGTCTGTCGTCCGGATATTTTCTTAAATGCTTTTGTCGGTTTCGCAGGACTTCGACCGACGATCCAGGCCATTCAGTATGGTAGTGCCATAGCACTGGCAAATAAAGAAACACTGGTGGTTGCGGGGCAACTAATCAAGACCCTGCTGCAACGTCAGCAGGTGCAATTATTACCCATTGACAGTGAGCACAGTGCAATCTGGCAGTGTCTGCGCGGAGAGGAACAAAATGAAATTAAACGTATTATCCTGACTGCATCCGGCGGTCCTTTCAGAAATACAGACAGAATGCAGCTCAGAGAAGTAACACCGGAACAGGCCCTGGATCATCCTAACTGGAAGATGGGAGCAAAAATAACCATTGATTCTGCTACTTTAATGAACAAAGGGCTGGAAGTGATCGAAGCCCACTGGCTGTACAATGTCCCGGCTGAAAAAATCGAGGTGGTCATTCATCCGCAGTCGATCATTCATTCAATGGTTGAATTTGCCGATCAGTCAATTAAGGCACAACTGGGTGTACCGGATATGAAAATTCCCATCCAGTATGCTCTGAGTTATCCGGAACGCCTGCCAATGAAGCAATTACAAATGGATTTATACAAGCATGCAGCCTTTGACCTTTGAGCCGCCGGATTTTGAAAAATTTCCCTGTCTGGCCTTGGCCTATCAGGCCCTGCAAGCGGGCAAGACCTATCCCGCGGCCATGAATGCTGCTAATGAAATCGCTGTCGCTGCATTTCTCGGCCATGAGATCGGTTTTCTTGATATACCCCATATTATTGAAACGGTACTGGCCGCTCATCAGGCGCAGGAAATCCGCACCCTGGATGATTGTATCAGCGCTGATCAGCAGGCCCGTAAAAATGCCCGGGAAATCATCGCGCGGAAACAAAATGTCAAAAATTGACGTTATTCTAAACAGGAAATTATGCTGAAAGCAGGTTAGAGATGGGTATAACTATATTAGCGATCATTTTTGTTTTTGGAATCCTGGTGCTCATTCATGAATTGGGTCATTTCCTGGCCGCCAAGTGGATGGGGGTAAGGGTAGAAAGATTTTCGATCGGATTTCCACCCAGGCTCTTTGGCCGTAAAATAGGGGATACCGATTATTGCATCTCGGCAATTCCAATCGGTGGATATGTCAAGATGTCGGGCATGATCGATGAAAGTATGGATACCAAACTTACCGGTGCAGACTATGAGTTCAATTCCAAACCCGTGTGGAAACGAATGATTATAATTGTCGCCGGTGTGGTCATGAATTTATTATTGGCGATCCTGGTGTTAACCATTCTGAATTATGTACAGGGTGAAAAAATTACGCCCTTTACTGAAATTGGTATAGTTGGATCGGAGGGTATCTCCCAGCGTATTGGATTTAAGGTGGGAGACCGGATACTGGCTATTAATGGAGTCGAGGTCAAAAACTGGGAAGCGGTCAACCGGGAATTTATTAACAACCTGAACCGGGATATAGTATTTAAAATCAGTCGCGCTAACCAGGATATGGAACTCAAATATCAGCAAGAATGGTTTAAAGATAAAAATGCGGAATTTCTTGACATCGGTTATATGTCTTCGGCGCGAGTGGGTAAGGTCGTTCCGGGTATGCCCGCAGCACGGGCGGGTTTGAGATACGGTGATGAAATAGTACAAATCGCCGGCACTCCGGTTAAGAACTGGTTAGAGATGACCAACCTTATTCGCAGTCATCCCGCCGACACCATCCTGGTGAGCTGGTACCGCAACGGGGAAACATTTAGTGCCCGGCTCGCACCACAGTCAGTAAATGAAGGTGATTCAATTACCGTTGGAAAAATTGGTGTGGAAGCGTATGTGGAGTACCATCAGGTTACTTTGCCAAAAGCTGTTATTAATGGCCTAGACGATACAATTAATTTAATCGCCTTAAATATAAAAAGTTTCTGGTGGGTACTGAGCGGAGCCAAACCAGCCAGTGAACTTCTCGGCGGACCGATTACTATCGGTAAAATTGCCGGCGAAGCCGCCAAAATAGGCTGGGAAGCGTTATGGACCTTGATCGCTTCGCTGAGTGCGATCCTGGCTGTTATAAATATTCTGCCCATACCGGCACTCGATGGCGGGCATTTCTCCTTTTTGTTGATCGAGGCTATTACCCGGAAACCGTTATCAGTAAAAGTCAAACTGGTAGTACAACAGATCGGTATGGCAATATTATTTAGCCTGATAGTCTACGTTCTTTATCTTGACATCAGGCGCCTGCTGCTATAAAGAACAGGTGGATAAGCAATATTCCTATAGCCGAAAATATAAATTCAATCAGGCCGGATTTGGAAACCATTCAAAAATGGATTGCAGAAAAAACATTTAACAGTCCGGATTGCCGCAACAATCAAATTGAAATCGGCGGTCTTGAATTGTCATTGTTGCTGCAGCACGATACACTGGGAATAACCAATCCGCTGCAGGTTACTTTGCAATCGGATCAGCAAGCGCCCCAACAGGCAGTATTTTCTATTCCCGTTAAAGATGGATCAGCAACAGTTCTGGGCTCCATAAAAAGGATTGCCGGTACTCCTTTTTATCATTCCTATCTCAGTTCACCTTCCTTTATAGCCGATATTATCGATTTTTATGACTGGGGCAAGGATGTAAAATTATACCGGATGTTTATTATACAGAAACAGGAATCTGAGCAGACTGTACATATTTCTTTTCCCGAATCAGAAACTGTGCTGGAACTTCGTCAGAATGTTTTTCAGACCGGTAATTATTGCTGGGCGACTCAGTCTGACCTTCAGCTGGGGAGCGGGAAAAATGAATTAATACTAAAAACCCACTCCGCTTCCAAGCAAATTGCTTATCTGCTGGTGGCCATTTCTCTGAACGATGATCCGGCCAGCACAGCATTCGACACACCCATTTATGAATTACTTAAATCTTTAACCGCGACGGCAGATCACCAACATATCAGAAATTATTATTCCACTAACGATCGTACGGTTCAGCGTGAACTTGATGAATGGTGGACACGGCAAAAAGCGATAACTCCCGATTGGAACATCGCCCGGACAATATTAAATAATCCACAACGTTATCAACTGATACTGACCTGGGCGGTTGAAATTGCCCTCTATTTCAATAACTGGAAATTGCTGCGGGAAATCCACCAGGCGCTGCAGGACAATTTTAATACAGTTAAAAAATCTTCCCGGTTGCTGTTTATATTTTACCGCCTCAGAAATTCTTTAAGTACAGAGGTTGCTGAACACGCCCTGCCGGGTGCGGAATTCGATGCTGACGATCTTTTCCGGGGTTGCCTGGAGAATTCCGGTTGCGCAGAAACAAACAGCGCTGAATTAAGTGCAGAGCAGATTCTGTACCGGAGTTATTTTTCAGGCGGAGTCGCCAGCGACATCACAGCCGATACTGTTCAACGCTGCTGGAACCGCTTATCATTGCCGCTGTTTGAAAGCAGATTGATCAGGGAATTAAAATCGAATCCGGAAAAATTTATAATTCTGTATCTGCTCAGTCTTTATCATGATTTCCCATTTGCTAACACATTAGCCGGTAAGATTGAGGAGAAAGTAACTGTCCCGCTTCTACGTCTGTTTGTTCTTTTGCAGCAACAAATACAAAAGCGTTTTAATACGGATTCAGCCTTTAATTTTAAGGACGGGTCCCAGCAAAATTATACCGGCAAGAATTTAAATTTATTTGATCAGAGTTCATTGCGTCTGAGCAGATTCGGCCAACGTTTCTATGTACAGTATGTTTCAGCTGATAAATTCCGCTTCAGGATTGATAAAAGGATTCACTGTTTTGTGGATAGCGGTCAGCACCAAATTTCGGTTTATGCTGATGTACCATTTTATCCGCAGCATACCCCGACCGACCAACGCATGGAAATACACAGTTCCGGTTATAGAGTTTCCTGGCCCTGGCTGTGGCCTAAAGCAGAAGTACAGTGCAGCGACATAAGGTTCAGGTGGATATTTAAAAAGCGGCGGTACCAAATCACCATTCAGAAAAGAAAGAGTACTGCAGATTTAAGCATAGATGGCCAGGTCAGCGATTGGCCGGCCCATCAGAAAATGATTCACTATCACGAGGTAAAAAATACAGATCCCGAAATGCTGATAAAAATCTGGGACCGGCAGGGCCGCGAGATGCATTTATGGCCGCGGCACGCTGTCCGGCAGATCCAACTGGCGGGCTGGTCAAAAAATCGCCACAATCAGTTTATTGACCAGATCAATTTTAGTTATGGTTCGCGGCAGCACTGTCTGAGTGGCAGCCATCAGCATGGTATCCGGAGTTCACTAAACATTCCGGCAACGGTGCGCGCAGTGACCTTCAGCGTAAAAAACCTGAAGCAGACCATGGAGTTCACTTGCTGCCCTAATCCATTTTGGGAAAAACTTTTTTATTATTCTGTTATGAACAGTTCCGGGTGCCTGGCGGTAGCGATCGCTACTGTCCTTAAAGGACAATTTTCTTATATACAGGATTTTTTTTATGAGTATTTTGCCTTTCAACCAAAATATTTTTTTACAGAACAAAATAAAATGCCTGCTGATTGTAATCTTTTGATACATATTTCAGCAACAACTGAAGATATTAAAGTCCGCAATGATAACAAAGTTATGAGGGCTCCCTATCTGGTCGTAGGAGTAAAGCAGGGCATTGAACAATTGAAGCGTTTCAGTAACACTGTTGAGCAGAACATGATCATGGTCAACCCGGAAAGCAGTAAAAGATCAGGCAAGGCTTGATTTTTTAAGGGTTTACAATTAAATTAACAATCGCCTGATTTGAGGTCACTAAATAACGAAAAAGGGGCCCATAGCTCAGCTGGTTAGAGCAGCCGACTCATAATCGGCTGGTCCGGGGTTCAAGTCCCTGTGGGCCCACAATTTTGACTGTACTTATGGGAACAAAAACTAACAAGACAAGTAATCTGATTCAGTATACAGTTTAAAAAAAGTGCAAACCGGCTGGTTGCACTTTTTTTTTAGCGTTGCGGGAGGAAAAAGTTGCAGAATACATTGTATTCTCTTATCGAGTTACAGGAAATTGATCTCAAACTGGACAAGGTACAGCAGGAAAAAGGAGATTTGCCCAGAATTGTCGAAGAATTGCGGAATAAAATAAGTGAACGGCAAAACCAGGTGGTAGCGCAGAAAGAAGAATTCAGCAAACTAAAAGTAGAAATAAAAAAATTGGAATTAGAATTAAAAACCCATAATAATCAGCTGGAAAAATACGAGAACCAGTTATATAAGGTAAAAACCAATAAAGAGTACGATGCCATAGCCAATGAAACCGATAATGTGAAGAAAAATATCCGGGAACTTGAAAATAAGATTTTGCATTCCCAGGAGACCATGGAAAAATTATCAGGTTCGAATGAAACAATCGAGAAGGAATTGGTTCAGTTGAAGAAGGAATTTGATGAAAATAATGCCGTATTGCAGGAAAAAATATCGGCATCGGCCGAAGAAGAAAATCTTTTACGCCAGGAGCGCAGCATTGTTGCCGACCATTTAACCAGCCAGCAGATCAATTCTTATGAGAGAATCCGTGATGCTAAAAAGGGCATGGCCGTCGCTTATTGCAATGGAGGTGTTTGCAGCGGGTGCTATTCATTTATTCCTCCCCAGACAGTGGTGGAGATTCGCGGGATGAAACGGATGTTCCACTGTGAATCCTGCGGCAGAATCCTGATCTGGGATAAAAATGCAGAATAAATAAGTAAAATAAATAGATCCGGAGAAATTCAAGTAATCGCTCTGAAAGGAGAGGAAAGTCCGAACATCAAAGGGCAGACATCCTGAGAAATTCAGGAGCTTCGAAGTTGATTCGAGGACGGAAAGTGTCACAGAAAACATACCGTCCCGTTAACTCGGGATAAGGGTGAAAAGGTGAGGTAAGAGCTCACCGCTTTGTTCCACGGGGAATACCTCTGACGAGGTACCATAATGGCAAAGGCACGACAAACCCTGTCTGATGCAAGATCAAATAGAGGAGCAATTCTTTAATCGAGGAATACGAAATGCCGCATTTCGTGCTGAACTCAAGCAGACTCCTGGGTAGATCGCGTGACCGGTTCAGTGATGGACCGGCAAGATGAATGATTACTGTCCCGGGTAACCGGGATACAGAATTCGGCTTATCGAATTTCTCCGGATCCAATCTTTAAAAAAAGATTGGAGATCATATGAATTACAGGTGGATCTTAAAGAAACCTGGTGAAGAAAATTCTATATCTCTCATTCAATCCCAGAACGAAATCAATTCCATCCTGGCCCGGCTCTTGCTGGAACGTAATCTGTTAACCCCGGAAAGTATCAATAACTTTCTCGCCCCGAAACTGGATCATATGCACGATCCTTTTCTGATGTACGATATGGATAAAGGGGTTAATCGCCTGATTACGGCTCTGCGGGAAGGGGAAAATATACTTATCTATGGTGATTATGATGTGGATGGTATTACTTCGGTCTCGCTGTTATATGATGTTTTATTTAAACTGGGCGGCAAAGTTTCCTTTTATATCCCTAACCGTATCACCGAAGGTTATGGCTTATCAGAATATGGTGTTCAATTTGCTGCTTCCAAGGGTATCAATCTAATTATTACCACCGATTGCGGTGTTACCGCCAACCTGGAAATAAAACAAGCCAAGGATCTGGGAATCGATGTAATCGTCTGTGATCATCATGAACCTGCTGAAACGAAACCCGAAGCCTATGCTATCCTGAATCCCAAGCAAAAACAATGTACTTACCCGTTTAAAGAACTGGCCGGTGTCGGGGTGGCCTACAAATTACTGCAGGGTTTATATGCCAATCTGGGATACCACTCCTCGGAACTGGAGCCTTATCTGGATCTGGTAGCCATCGGTACAGCGGCAGATATCGTTCCCTTGCTGGATGAAAACCGGGTCTTTGTCAGATATGGGCTGGAAATTATTAATTCCAATCCCCGTCACGGTATTTTCGCCTTGCTGGAAAGTTCATCCATGCTGGGCAAGGAAGTCAATGTCTCCAGCATCGTTTTTGTACTGGCGCCCAGATTAAATGCGGTAGGGCGTATGTCCAGCGCCAAAAAAGCAGTGCACCTGCTGACCTCCTCCAGCCTGCAACAGTCGCGCAGTATTGCGAAAGTACTTGAATCGGAAAATAAAACCCGGCGGGATATCGATGAAACCACCTGTCAGGAAGCACTGCGATTAGTTGAAGAGAGTATCGACCTGCATATCAGTAAAGTTCTGATACTGGCCAAAAAGGACTGGCATCCGGGTGTCATAGGTATTGTCGCTTCACGAATTATGGAACGGTTCAACCGGCCGACTATTTTAATCTCATTAAAAGACGGTATCGGTAAAGGGTCAGCCCGCTCCACACTTAATTTTGATATTTATCAGGCACTGAATTCCATGCGCAACCTGCTGGATAATTTTGGCGGTCATAAATTTGCCGCCGGCCTGACAGTCCGCGAAGAAAATATAGATTTATTGCGCAACCAGATGCAAATATTTTCTGACCAGATGATAAATGAAAACGATCTGACCCCTACCCTGGAAATTGAATCGGAAATATCTCTGCGACAACTGGATGCCAAATTTTTAAAATGGCTTAAACTGCTGGCACCCTATGGTCCACAAAATATGCGGCCAATTTTTGTCACCCGTAATATTGAAATCTTAGGCGATGTCGGAGTCCTGGGCAATAACCATTTAAAATTGAAGGTGAAAAATGACGGCATCGTCATCGATGCCATTGCTTATAATTTCGGGAAACTCAAAAACGAGATTAAACCGTATGGCCAGAAGATGGATGCGGCTTATGTCATTGAGGAAAATACCTGGAATGGTCAGACGACTATCCAGATGAGAATCAGGGACCTGAACTTAGTGTGAACTATGGGTACTATTTCCGGAAACGAATTATTTTTAAAGTTAAAACAACAGCGGGAAGAAAAGGGCGTACCGCTGGCTGATATCGCCCGGAAATACCGCATTCAGATTAAATACCTGGAGGCGATTGAACAGGGAAAATTACAGGAATTACCCGCTGCCTATGATCATCTTTTTTTCCGCTCTTACCTGAGGGCGCTTGCACTTGACGAAGAAGAATACATGGAGCAGTTTTACCGCTTGCGCAGCCAGATCAGAAATCAGCCGCGCGATCTGGCAATTACCAGTCCGCCAGCGGCCGGAAAAACCGGGAAATGGGCAACCATTCTGGAATACAAATCAATAATCAAATCGAAAAATATTTTTGTTTTTATTCCTTTTGTAATAATACTGATTATACTGGTATTCCTGTTGAGCAGTACTGAAAACGTGCAAACCGAAGCGACTGCACCGGTCAAAGAAATAGATGTTCAGTCCATTGCCGCCAGTCTGCAGCCGCCGGCTCCGGTCGATACCGCCGCTACAGTGCAACTCGACGAAAAAAAATTGAATTTATTGATATATGGACTCCGCAGTACATGGTTCAGGATTGTGCGGGACAAGCATGATACCGCGGAATATATGCTGAAACGCGGCAAGCAGATGACCACAAATGCCGCTAAAACCTTTGAATTTATTATCGGCCGGGCTGATGGACTTCAATTCACCTTAAATGATAAACCAGCCCAACGGGTCAGTACCGATAGCCTGATTGTATCTTATTTACTGATCGATTCAAGCGGAATTGCCGCCAGAAGATTAAAACAACTTAAAGCGCCAGTAGCAGCGGATAGTATCGCGGACAGTACCCATGATAGTAATTAAGGACGGCACAGTGTGCGGAATAATTGAATATCCGCAGGATACTTTTGAAAAAGATATGAAATCTGTTTTCAAACTGAGATAAAAAGGTACAGGTCTTGAAATATATTTTATATATCTCAATTCTGCTTTTATATATTACCGAAATCCAGTCACAGTCCCTTGTTCCGCTTTATACTAAAAGCGGCATGGTCATGGCCACCCGCAGCAGCGCTGCTGAAATTGGCAACGCCATATTAAAAAATGGGGGCAACGCGGTTGATGCTGCTATAGCGACAGGATTTGCCCTGGCAGTAGTGTATCCCCAGGCCGGGAATATAGGCGGCGGTGGATTTATGCTGATCCGGCTCCCGCACGGAGAGGCCTCCATGCTTGATTACCGTGAAAGAGCACCCCTGACGGCCTCTCCCGCAATGTATCTGGATAGCCTGGGCCAGGTCATTCCGAATTCGTCACTGAGCGGATACCTGGCCTGCGGTGTTCCCGGGACGGTTGCCGGGTTTTATGAAGCCCACCGGCGTTTTGGCAGATTACCCTGGTCAGATCTTTTGCAGCCTGCTATCGATCTCGCTCGAAATGGTATAATTATTGACCGTCGTATGGCATTGTCTCTGAAAAGAAAATTTGACCTGCTGCAACAGTTTCCCGGAAGTCGCGAAATTTTTAGCAAAGCAGGAAAACCACTGGCTGAGAATGATACCCTGTTTCAAAAAGACCTGGCCTCAACTTTGCGGATAATCCAGACGGCGGGCGCCGCGGGATTTTATACAGGCCTGACGGCAGAAAAAATAATTACTGCCATGGCAAAAAATGGCGGTCTTATTACTGCCCGGGACCTTAAACAATATAAAGCCGTCTGGCGTAAACCAATTTCCATCGATTACCGGGGATATACCATTTATTCAGCCGCACCCCCCAGTTCCGGAGGGGTACTGCTGGCCGAAATCTTCAATGCCCTGGAAAACATCGATGTGCGGAAATCAGGGCATAACAGTTCAGAACTGATTCATTACTGGGTTGAGATCGAACGCCAGGTTTATGCCGACCGGGCCAAGTTTCTGGGAGATCCTGATTTTATTAATATGCCGATCGAGTCACTCATCTCAAAATCCACCGGGAAAAAAATATTTAATTCAATAAATCCTAATTATGCCCGGCCAAGCACTGCCACTTTCCCGACAATAGTAGAATCCGATCAAACCACCCATTTTTCAGTAGTAGACGCCGGGGGAATGACGGTATCCAATACATATACTCTCAATGATTCTTACGGTTCAGGTGTGGTAATCGCAGGTACAGGAATCCTGTTAAATGACGAAATGGATGATTTCGCGCTTAAAAGCGGAGTCCCCAATGCATTTGGTTTGACAGGCGGTGAAGCTAATGCTATCGCTCCCGGCAAGCGAATGCTGAGTTCAATGTCGCCGACTATTGTCACCCGATCCGATTCTACAATTCTCATCCTTGGGTCGCCCGGAGGAGCCACCATAATCACTACAGTCGCCCAGGTGATTTCCAATGTAATTGACCATCAAATGAATATTCGCCAGGCGGTTTGCGCACCCCGTTTTCATCACCAATGGCTGCCTGATTCGATTGCTGTCGAAGTAAATGGTTTTTCCAGCGATGTACTGCAGAAATTAACACAGCAGGGGCACAGCATTAAAGTGGTGAGTGTGCTGGGAGATGTCCAGGCAATCATGTGGGACAGGCATTACCAGGAATGGAGCGGCTGGAGTGATCCGCGCAAAGATGGATTATAAGATATAGAGCAGAGGGAAATATGTCTAACAAGCAGAAAAATAAGAAATTAAGCACCGGCGCCGTAGCGGCAAAACAGGAAGTAAAAATATCAGAGCAGGTCGAACGAAGATTCAGTTTATTATTAAAGATAATGAGTTGGATTATCGGGATCAGTGCTTTAGCGGTTGTAATCCTGCCTAATTTTGACCTCCCCTATCTGGCTATCCTGGTTAAAATTATTTTCTTGCTGGGCGTATTCAATCTGCTTTTATTCGCCTTTATAGAATTGTTTGGCACAGCATTTAAGAAGAAGTTCAGTAAACTGGACTGACTGGTAATACCACCAACCGACTGATTCTCGGTTGCCATCACGGATTCCATACTTTATTCGAACACAAGGAAAAATATAGAGTTAACGGAAAAAATATGGTTGAGAAAGATCTATTCAATCTTTAAATTAGTACATATTTTACATTGAGGTTATGGTTGCTCACTATTTCTCGAAAACGGCTGGAAAAGATATTCAAAACACTCCAGGGCAAAAGGATCCTGGTCATTGGTGATATTATGCTGGACGAATATCTGGTCGGATCGGTGACTCGTATTTCTCCTGAGGCGCCCGTACCGATAATCGAAATCGAAGAACAGCATTTAAATCTCGGTGGTGCCGCCAACGTGGCTTTGAATGTATCAAATCTGGGCTGTATCCCGGTACTTGTCGGTGTAATTGGCACTGATGCCATGGGTGCGGCTTTTAAAAAACTAATGCATCAAAAAAATCTTGAAGTTTCTGCGGTGATTCAGCATAAAAACCGTCCAACCACAGTGAAAACCAGGATCATCGGCCATACTCAGCACATTGCCCGGGTCGATCGCGAAGTGAATGAAAATATTGATGAATATGATGAAGAACGGGTCTACCGGCAATTAAAAAAACATATGCCTCGATGCAGTGCAGTTATTTTTCAGGATTATAATAAAGGTGTTCTTACGCCGCAATTAATCGAGCGCAGTATTAACCTGGCCCGCAAACAGCAATTATTGATAACTGTAGATCCCAAGTTTCATAATTTTTTGCACTACAAAAATGTGACAGTATTCAAACCGAATATTAAAGAGGCCGAGGAAGCGCTGGCAGTTAAAATCAGGTCTGAATACGATTTGCGGAACGCCTGCCAGAAATTAATGCAAAAATTAACACCAGATTGCCTGTTGCTCACCCGGGGTGCCAGCGGCATGTCATTAATGGAGGGAAGAGGTGAAATGATTCACATACCCACCAGGGTCAGAAAAGTGGCCGACGTTTCAGGTGCCGGTGACACTGTAATCAGCACCCTGACCGCTGCCCTGAACGGTGGAGCTTCCTATGCCGAAGCGGCGACTATTGCAAATTATGCGGCTGGAATCGTTTGTGAAGAAGTGGGCATTGTGCCAATTGAAAAACAGAAACTAATCAAGGCCTGTCTTGGGCAAAATCTATAGTTTAACAGAACTAAAAACACAAAGCGCAGTCTGGCGTTCCAGTGCGAAAAAGATCGTCTTTACCAATGGTTGTTTCGATCTGTTGCACCGGGGCCATCTGGAGTATCTGGCCGCTGCCAAAACATATGGTGATATCCTGGTCATCGGTTTAAATTCAGACCTGTCAGTCCGGCGTCTAAAGGGCGCCAGCCGTCCTTTCACCAGTGAGCAGGACCGGGCCTATATTCTTTCGCAACTCCAAATGGTAGATGCCGTCTGCATTTTCGGCGAAGATACGCCCCTGCAATTAATCTCTGAAATTCTGCCTGATGTTTTGATCAAAGGTGGCGATTATAGAATTGAGGAGATCGTAGGCAGGGATGTAGTAGAACGCCGGGGCGGTAAAGTCATTACTGTTCCAGTCATTGCAGACAGATCTACCTCGAGATTAATCGAAAAAATACGCAACAGCAAGTAGATCGTCTTGATCCAGCAGGGCAGAATATTGACTAAAACAGAAGGAATGGTTTATGGTTTATAGAGTGTGTTTGATTGTTCTCATGATCATGTTATTGAGTTGCAGCACCGCGAATAAACACTGTTCCGCAGAGCAAAAGTGCGGGTTTTACTGATAAGAATGTACCGGCCAAAATATACTCTATCCAAAGAGATCAGAACAGCGATTGACTCTTTATACCTTTATTATCAGCATGCGCTGAATTCTCTGCAATTCAAAGATACACTGGGTGCCCGTATTTACTTCGACAATGCCTTCGGGGTAGTTTCCAATTTCGATGAGGAGACCAAATTGACTTTGAGCGAATGGTCAACCTTTGATAGTCTGTTCAAAAAGATTACGGCTGATTATGATACCGTCTTTCCGCAGGAAGCCTTCGACCAGCAGGCTGAAGAAGTACTGGAAGAGTTGTCAGATATTGAAGAGGAAACATTCGGTGATTCAACCAGCATGGGCGTTGCATCATTCGGGTCAGATTCATTGCAAACGGCCATTCCACTGGAAATAAATCCCAAGGTCGAACTGGCTATCAAATATTTTCAGACCCGGGGCCGCAAGGTCTTTACCGCCTGGCTGGAACGCACGGGCAGATATGAACAATTAATACGCAAGATACTGAAAGAACATGGCCTGCCCGAGGAACTATTTTATCTGGCGATGATCGAAAGCGGTTTGAATCCCAAAGCTTATTCCTATGCCCGGGCTGCCGGTATCTGGCAATTTATCAAAGGAACCGGTAGCGCCTATGGTTTACGTACCAGCTGGTGGCTCGATGAACGCAAAGACCCGTATTTATCGACTCAGGCGGCAGCCAGGCACCTGTCAGATCTATATGCGCGATTCGGCGACTGGTATCTGGCGCTGGCCGGCTATAACTGTAATCCCCGCAAGATCGAAAACCGCATGCGGCAATATAATACCGATGATTTCTGGCAATTAAAAAGACTGCCCAGACAAACCCGGAACTATGTACCGACATATATCGCAGCCAGTATTATGGCGTCTAATCCCAAAAAATACGGATTTTATGTGGAAAAAATGGAACCGGTTATCACGGATACAGTGCTGATTTCAGAGTGCATCGATTTGGAAATGATAGCCCAATGCGCTGATACTACCTTTGAGGTGATCAAAGAGTTGAATCCGGCTATTCTACGCTGGTGCACACCTCCCGATGTCGAGTTCTGTGTTTTAAACATACCCCCGGGTAAAAAAGCACAGTTCTGGGAAAAATACAACAAAATACCTGCTGAAAGCAAGCGATCCTGGGTCAGACACATCGTGAAAAAAGGGGAGACCCTTTCTGATATTGCGAAAAAATACGGTACCACCTTAGAGATATTGAAGACATATAATAAATTGAACGGTACACGAATCAGGGTTAACCAGGATATCGTACTGCCAGTACCCAAGAACAAGAATTATTATACGCTGGCCAGTTCAGTTCCCAGCAGTTCCGGAAAGAAAAAAGCCCGGGCGGCAGTCGATTTAAAAGGCTACAAAAAGGTCAAATATATTGTCAAAGCAGGTGATACCCTGGGTGAAATCGCCGAGCGGTTTAATACCCGTGCAGGCAAGATCCGCGAATGGAACGGGATGTATTATGGACAATATATTTATCCGAATCAAAAACTGGATATCTGGGTACCTGAAACATCCCTGTTTGCCGACCAGAAGGAAGAAAAACCACCGGAACTAAGTACCGGTGAAAATTATCATATCGTCACCGAAGGGGAGACTTTGTGGGATATTGCCCAGCATTATGATATTACCATTGAAAAATTAAAACTCTGGAATAATAAAAGATCAAATATGATAAAACCGGGCGACCGCTTAAAAGTCCGCAACGATGAAGGCAGTTTTTAAATTCCTGGAAAGGAGGTAACCAGTCCATGCCAAGTGGTAAAAAACGGAAACGACATAAGATGGCGACGCATAAGCGAAAAAAACGCTTGAGGAAAGATCGGCATAAAAAGAAAATAAGATAAAAAGTCGTGATGGCGGGAAGTTTTGGTCCCGTCATCACTGCTGTAAGAAGATCGGTCCGTGGTGGTTTAATGCAAGTTTATACCGTTTCTGCTCTGACTCGCAATATAAAAGTGCTGCTGGAAGATAGTTTTCCTGCCTTATGGGTCGAGGGTGAAGTTTCAAATTATAAACCTCATTATTCCGGGCACCTTTATTTTACTCTCAAAGATCAGGATGCACAGATTGCCTGTGTGATGTGGCGAAACAGGGCTGAAAGTATCGGCTTTGAGATAAAAGATGGCGCCAAGGTACGTGCTTTAGGCAATGTGAAGGTTTATGAGAAAGCCGGGCGTTATCAGTTCGACATCCTGTCCCTGATTTTATCCGGAATCGGCGATCTGCAGATTCAGTTTGAGCAGTTAAAGCAGAAATTATTACAGGAAGGTCTTTTTGATAAGAAATACAAGAAGGAGATCCCGGCCTATCCGGATACAATTGGCATTATCACTTCGCCAACCGGTGCAGCGATTAAGGATATAATTTCAGTATTAAAACGCCGCTCGCCTTCACGCGGTGTGCTGCTTTATGGGGTAAAGGTTCAGGGCGACGGGGCAGCCGCTGAAATAGCTGCGGCCATCCGGGCGATGAATAGGCATGGCCAAGCTGAGGTTTTAATTATAGGCAGGGGTGGTGGTTCCCTGGAGGATTTATGGCCTTTTAATGAAGAAATCGTCGCCAGGGCGATTTTTGAATCGAAAATCCCTATTATTTCGGCAGTTGGACATGAAATTGACTTCACTATTGCCGATTTTGTTGCAGATCTAAGAGCACCTACTCCTTCAGCCGCGGCTGAATTAGTGACCGCCGATGAGGCAGAACTCCGGCAGCATCTGCTCAATTCCGCAGGAAACATACAAAATCTGATTATTAAACAATTGAGAACTCTGAAAGATTCTGTCAAAAATTTAAAGAAAAGTTATGGATTCAAGCGACCTGCCGACCTGATATCGCAATATAATCAACGTATCGATGAGCTAACTCATAGATTTTATAATGGCTTAGATATCTATCTTTCAAACGCCAGGGATAAATTAACCGGAGTACATGCTCATTTACAGGCTTTGAATCCGCAGAATGTACTGAACCGGGGTTTTTCTCTGGTCTTTAAAGATGATCTGCTGATTACTTCTGTAGAGGAAGTATCGATAAATGATACTGTTGAACTGAAATTAAGGGATGGTGGAATACAAAGTAAAGTGTTAAAAAAATACCATGACAAAAAAACAATCATTTGAAGAAGCCCTGACCAGGCTGGAAGAAATCGTCAATCAACTGGAACGCGGTGATATAAAACTTGATGAAATGCTTAAATATTACGAAGAAGGATCGCAGATTATAAATTTTTGCATGTCCAGGCTAAAAGAAGTAGAAGAAAAAATTAAAAAAATCAGCGGAAAAGATGAATCTGATTTTAAAGTTGAGCCACTGGATACTTAATTATTTAAATAATTACTTTAACTAACTATTTATTTCAAGTTATGCATTCAATTGGTATAATTGCCAACATCAACAAGCCGGTGATTAAAACTGCGCTTGAAACATTCTTCGCAGGTGGTGATCTTAAGCGTTATAAGATCTTTGTCGATAAGGAAATTCACCGGTTAGGCGCTGAAATCCCTGCGGCAATCGAGTGTGTTAACACTACCACCATGTTAAAATCAGTCCAATTAATTACTTCATTTGGCGGTGATGGCACCTTATTACATACTGCTCAGATAATCGGCAGTTATGAAATACCAATTTTAGGGATCAATTTAGGCGGCTTGGGTTTCCTGACTTCTTCTTCGATTGAAAAGGCCTGGCTGCATATCAACGATTACTTTCAATCTAAATTGAAGGTGGAGCAGAGAAGTTTATTAAAACTGACGATCAATCAGCAGGCACCAAGGTATTTTTTAAATGATTTTGTGATCGATAAAGCGGGCTTTTCCAGGTTAATCACCATCCGTACGGAAGTGGCCGGATACCTGTTGAATTCATATCTGGCTGACGGTATCATTATCTCCACACCGACTGGTTCTACTGCCTATTCGCTGGCCAACGGCGGACCCATTGTGGCGCCTTCGACCAATAGTTTCATCATCAATCCGATCTGCCCGCATACTTTAAGCAACCGGCCCATCATAATTTCGGATGAATTTGAAATATCCATCCAGATTGAAAGCGAACATGGTAAATTTAATATTTTTGGCGATGGACAGATGATTGGCACTTTTCCGCTGCAAACTGAAATAAGGTTACAGAAGGCAGAGTATTATGTACGTCTGGTACAAACCCCTGAGCACGAATTTTTTACGATCTTACGCGAAAAACTTGGTTGGGGCGAAATAAAGTATAAACCAAATTTCTGATCCTGGATACCACCCGCTAATTATTAAAACCCGAACTTGAACTACCTGATCTTAAGCCACCCAGGCGTGACTGCCAGTTATAATCTTTAATCTCATTACGATAGGTCGAATGCAGCAGTTCAAAATAACCGTTTCCGCTCAAATCACCAAAAATAAACTCGGAGCCGCCTTCCAGTGAATAATAATGCCAGATTTCATAGGGTTGGGTACTGATAGCATTGGGATTACGTTCAATTTCATCGGGGCGGCCATAAATCAGCAATACGCGCCCCTGATCGGTACGCCAGCCTTCTTTAAAATTGGAAGAAAACTGGGCATTGGCTAATTGCAAATTCTCAAAATAAGTACGCTTGAATTCATTGACGGGTGTGCTGGGATCAGGATCACGGCGTTTCCAGAATTCAGAAAGGAATTTTTTCATTCCTTCCGGGTCCAGCTTGTTGAATATCTTTTTCTCTTCGGGCAGGACAATGTACAGGGACCGCTCGAATTCAGCTTTTAGTTCCTGCTCCGTAAAATTCAGATATTCGTTGGATTCTGCCACAGCTCCGTCACCTTGTTTCTCGGCAGATTGTCTGGCCGGTTTATCGATAGTGAATTTCTTCCTGGTAGCTGAAGTCTTATCTGCTAAAAGATCTGCGACTTCCAGGTTCAGGTAATAGGTGTCGGAATTCAGGGTGATCACATTGGACCCGGTAGCTTCGGCAACGGTATTCGTTTTATTTGATTTGGTTTTCTCCGGATAATCTCTCAGGCGCTTGCCTTCGGCATCCGTGATGTAATAATGATAGGAATACTTGTTATTTCCCACACTGTCGATTTTCAGATTATATACTTCAAAATAAAAATAAAGCATGGGAAAGCCCAGACCAAAGGTACAGGAAGGATTAGGCATAATCTCGATATTATTCTTGGCGTTATAATTCGATTCACGGTCTGTCTTTTCTATCCTGGTGGAAAGTTGCAGATGGCTTACTGCGAAATCCTGATCAAAATCAGGTATAGTGAGCTCCAGCGCATAATCGCCCGTTTTTTGCGAGGTCTGATCATGGATGGCAGCCAGCAATTGATAAGTTCCCGGCTGCAGTTCTACAGCAAACACATCTATGAACTGGTTCGTCCGATTAATTTCGTTCGGATTAATAATGGAATTCTTATAATTCCTCTGGATGGATTGAACCACAGAATCCTGTTGTTTTATTTCAAGAGCCTGATCGAAGTGGGCAACGTATTGGGAATCTTTGGGACTATAGATCAACGAATTCTGGGCGAATGAAAGATAGATTTCTGTATAGGTTTTAGTGCTGCCTTTAAAACAGGCATAATCGACCTGGAGTGGAATAAAATCCACCTGGGCCGGAGCATGCTGTATGCAACAACTGATGATAATCCCGGCACTGATGATTAGTTTTTTCATATGATGTTTCCCGATTAAATATTAAGGTTCAGTTAAATTTGACAGAAACTAATTTTGAAAGTCCTTCTTCTTCCATGGTAACACCATAAAGAGTGCTGGCCGCTTCCATGGTTCGTTTATTATGGGTGACCACAATGAACTGAGTATCTTTGGAAAATTCTTTCAGGGCGTTGGTAAAACGGTTAATATTCACATCGTCCAAGGGAGCGTCTATTTCGTCTAATATACAAAATGGACTTGGTTTTACAAGATAAATTGCAAAAAGCAGGGAGATAGCGGTCAACGTTTTTTCACCGCCGGATAACAGGGCAATGGTTTGCAAGCGCTTGCCTTTGGGCCGGACCAGGATCTCGATATTCGCCTCCAGCGGGTCAGACTCCTGCTGCAATTCCAGGGTGCCTTCACCGTTCTCGAAAAAATTCTTAAAAACACCTTCAAAATTCTGTTTGATCTGATTGAAGGTTTCGATAAACTGATTACGGGCCGTGATATTTATTTTTTTAATCGTCTCACGCAGGGTTTTTTCTGCTTCCAGCAGATCATTATATTGTTTAGTGTAAAAATCCAATCGTTCTTTTTCCTTGTCATATTCACTTACCGCCAGGGGGTTGACCTGGCCCAGTTGAGTAATCTTCAATTTTAAATGCTCGATCTGCTGCTGAGTTTCTTCAACGTTCAGACTGTCGAAAGCGATGCCCACGCTGATGTCTTCTTCATATTCTTCCTTTAAACGGTCCTTGAGCGCTGACGATTTCATCTGCAATTCCTGGATGCTCAGTTCAAGTTGGCGTGAACGTTCCAGCGATGTATCATGTTGTTTACGAAAACGCTTGATCTGAGTTTCCAGATTTAAAATTTTATCCTTGAGTTCATGGTACTGCTGGGCAATTTTGTCTTTTTCTTTTTCCAGCTGGTCGCGGTTTTGCCAGATACCTATTTTTTCCTGTTCCAGTTGTAATTTACGTTCGGCCAGTTGCTGCAGCTGCAGCTGCATCTCTTCGATTTCGACCTGCCGTTTCCGGATCTGTTCATTCAATTCAGTTATCGTCTGTTCGGTACGTACAATATCCGCCTGGCGGTTGTTGATCTGGTTTTTTTGCGTTTCCAGTTGCAGCCTGGCCTCCTGGACCTGCAGAGCCGCCAGTTGCAGGTCGTTGTTTTTATTTTCCAATATGGCCAGGGCCTGACTATACTGGTTTTCCTTAACCTGTAAACTGTCCTGCAGTCCCTGGCAGGATTCTGTCATCTGTCCGATTTCAGTTTGCAGAATTTGCAGCTGCTGCTGCAAACCGGCGAGATCAAAACTGCGTTTATCATGATTCTGGCGGATAAAATCCTTTTCATACTGCAACTGTAATTCATCGCGCTCCAGATCTTTTAGCTGCGCCAGAACATGTTCGAGTTGTGAATTCAGGCCGGCCAGATCGCGGTGCTGCTGATCCTGCCTGTCGTTCAGTTCGCTTATGCCGGTACGGATTTTCTCGTGATCTGTCTCCAACTGCGACTTTTCCTGCCGTACTTTGGCCAGTTGTTCGCGGCGGCCTAACAGCGAAAACTCATCACTCGTTTTTGTCCCCCCGGAAATCAGATGCGAATGGGCGATAATCTCGCCCGAGTGGGTCACCACCCGTAATTCCGGGTACTGTTCAGCCAGGGCAATACCTTCATCCAGGTCTGCGACCAGAACCATATCCCCCAAAAGAATCTTAAAAATCTTCAGATATATTTCAGGACACTGCAGCAGGTTACTCAATGCCTGCAATTGTCCGGGAATATAGTTTTCGCTTAGTTTAAATTTACTGACCAGATTAAGCGGAATACAGGTGATGCGCCCCTGTTTTCCTTTTTCGATATGGCGCAGGAGTGTTTTGGCCGTCTGCACATCATCGACTACCAGATAGTCCAGCATGTCCCCCAGGGCAGACTTCGAACGCCGGCCGATAGCGGTCATCCACCTGTAAAAAATCCGCCAGGGGACCATGCACTCCGGAAAAATCAGCACGCTGATTCATAACCAGACGGGTACTCTGGTCATGTCCTTCATACTTGGATATTATTTGTTCAAAAAAATGGATGCGGGTAGTGGTGAATTCCAGTTGCACTTCAAGTTTATGGAGTTGTTCGATTTGCCGGGTAATATTTTCCGCCAGTGAGTTCAGTTGCTCGCCTGCAGAATTAATCTGTAGCAGGATCTTGTCCCGGTCCTGCTGTTGAGTCGTTTTCGTGGTATTCAATTCACTCAAGCGCAAATCGATTTCTTTTTCCCGCGTGATTTTGTGCTGATCCTCGAGATTAATCGCATGTACCTTATCCTGGTTCACTTTATATTGAAAACTTTTCTCCTGCAGCAACTCCTTTTGGGTACGCATCTCCTCGTCCTGGACCCGGATGGTTTTATTTTCCTGATCTAAACTCTGTTTTTCCTGCCTCAACTGTTCTGCATCTTTCTGGTACTGTTGTTCCAGATTATTAAAACCCAGAGCCGCCTGGTCGAAATCCGTCCGGATCCGGCCCAACGTTTGCTGTGCTTCCAGCAGGAGTTGCTGGCCGTTTTGTATCTTCTGGGTATATTCAGCAATATCGGCATGATTGCGTTTTGTATTTTCATGGATGGCCAGGTTACGGGTAGTGGCTACGGCTTCCTCTTCCTTGAGTTGATGAATTTTTTCATCCAGTTGGTACAACTGATCATTCAATTTTCTCAGGTTCTCTTCACTCTGAATAATTTCCCGTTTATAATCCTCCAGTAGTGCTTCCTCAAGTGTAATCTGCTGACTGGTGTCTTCTTTGATCAGGTGCACTTCATCCAGTTGCTGCTGCAAATTATTTACTTCGGTATTGAAATGCCCGAAGCGATAACGGCCCAGGTCTGTTTCCGCTTTTTTCAATTCATCTTTATAGCGCAGGTAATGCCGGGCTTTGCCGACCTGGCGCGATAAACTGTTGACCGTCCGGTTGATTTCGGCGATCAGGTCACTGATACGACTCATGTCCTGCTGGGTTGTTTCCAGTTTGCGCAATGCGGATTTACGGCGGAATTTATATTTAGTAACACCGGCTGCTTCTTCGAATAAATGCCGGCGTTCACCGGGATTCTCGCTGATAATGCTCTCCACCATCTTTAATTCGATCACGGAATAGGAATCAGCGCCCATACCGGTATCCATGAATAAATCCTGAATATCTTTCAGCCGGCAGGGCATTTTATTCAACAGGTAATGACTTTCCCCGGAACGGTAGAGCCTGCGGGTGACAACAACTTCGCTGAAGGGACTCTGAATGATGTTCTTAGTGTTTTGAATTGTCAGGGATACCTCGGCCATACCCAGGGGTGAACGGCTGTTCGTACCATTAAAGATGACACTTTCCATGCGATCGGTACGCAGGGTGCTGGTCTTCTGCTCGCCCAGTACCCAGCGAATCGAATCGACAATATTCGACTTACCGGAACCATTGGGTCCGATCAGACAGGCAATACCGTCGTTGAATTTAAGATGTGTCTTTTGCGCAAAAGATTTAAAGCCGAAGATATCCAGTTTTGACAGATACATAAATCGATTTCTTACCTAAAATAAATTTCCCGCTTCGCGCAGTAAACTCAGATAATCAATGAGCTCATAATTATTTCCGTTCAAAAACAAAAAGATACAGACTGGGATTGCATAGATCAAGACCAGTATCAACAGTACCTTATAAGAGTGTATCAGGAAAAATACCCTGATCCCGCTGCCCAGGCGAAAATTGTACCAACAGAAAAAGATGATCAGCACATAATAGATCATACTGGGCATGCCGGCATTAGGCAGCAGGTGCAGAGAGAACATGCTCAACGGCAGCAATAAAATCAGCGGCGCTCCAGCCCAGTTGCACATGGCCACTAATTGCCGGAACCGCGGTTTCGTTTCGGTAAAAAAATTCATGAATCTCAACAGCAACGCCACCATATATTGCGCCAGATACAGACAGCATGAAATAAACAGCATAGTCCGCAGGGGACTCTGCAGAATAGTGAGGTAGATTTCTTTTGCCCCCAGGGGAACCGTTATCACGGTAGCCACCTCTTCAAATAACAGATTATCGCGGTAATAGAAGGCCAGTGCCGCCAGTAAAATTGCCACCATTAAATTGGAGAAGATACCGATAACCGTTGAATTTAAAATGGAGATAATACGCCGGTCCCGCAGATCCACAAAAAATCCATAAGGATGTGCTAACGATCTTTTAATGTTTTCTTTAAAACGGTAATTCCGCTGATAGAACAGCAGAAATATAAGCGAACAGATAAAAGTGGAGATACTGAAAAAATTGGACGATTTGGAATCTTTCGCTTCTTCAAAGATTTCTGAAAAATCAAAATTCATGAAAGCCGGCAACTTCTGATACAGATCCCTTTTTTCTCCCGTATAGGTCAATAAGCCATAAGGATAGATCCACCCGCTCTCTGTGACTTTACGGCCGATTGAAACCGGTACGGCTGCCCACCAGTCCTGATAACTGTCCCAGATGAACCCGCATTTATCCGCATAGGGCTGGTAGAGTTTGAAAAATCGCTGAGCCCGGCTGATCTGATACTCATTCTGCCGCTGAGAATCCTGATCCGCGGGCAGGGGGGCCCTGAAACCTACTGTTCCCAGTATAACAGGTTTATTGACCGTCATTAACCGGTTAAATACCGGTGCTGAATCAAGTAAATCAAAGATGCCCTGATCATACTTATCAATCAGGTAAAAATCAACACGGTTATCTGCCGAAGGCAATTGTGTATAATCCAGCGGAGCAATGTAGCGTAAGATTTTATTGCGTTGATCCAGATAATCGGTCAAATATGTCAAATATTTGCGGGCCTCCGGCAAATGCACCGGGATCTCCTGCCCGATCCCCAGAGCCAGCAAACAGGGATGTTGCTGGAAAGTCAGTAAAATCTCATCGGCCAAAGCCCAGCTGGCCTGGATTAAATAATCTTGAATCAGATTCGAGGCAGGCAATCGCCAGATTCCATTTTCTACCAGAATGAATAATCCCAGGGAGTCCGCCAGATAGGCACAATAAGGATGGGGAGGTTCGGCAGGAAAACGTACGGTATTGAAACCCAGTTGCTTAATGGTCTGCAAGTCCGCCTGCAGTTTACGGTAGAACTCATTGAATTTCAGGGGGCGACCCCGGGGATCGGAATACATTTCCCGGTAACTTATACCCTTCATCAAAAAGGGCGCACCTTCTACCTGGATACTGCCGGAGACAATTTGCAACTGGCGGCGATAGACCGGGAAACGGTATATCTTTTCCTGTTGTCCGGACACGCTCAGTACAAGTTCCAGCCAGTAGATTCCCGGGGTCTGAGGCGTCCAGCTGACCGGATTGGGCAGCAGGAATTCGTGCTCGACATTTTCTTGATCACCGGAAATAATGATCTCTGCCGTACCCAGGGCCATGCTGGCCAAATCAGGAGTAAGTAATCTCTCCAGTATTTTAATTTGCGGATTTGTACCAGGCTCGCTCCGATCGGTTTTTGGAAAAGAAACGGTGTAAGAATAATTCAACCGATTAGCTGTGAAAGCGTACTTGAAATTGGAAACGGAAAGCGGAGGAATGAATTCCAGGTATATTTCACGAAGAATTCCCAGCCAGGAAGGTGCCCGGAAAACCTGTACGACCTGTGGAATACTCTGTTCATATTCAGCAGCAGGAACAAGAACTATCTCCAGTATATTTTCTGCCCCGGGTTGCAATAAATCTGCCGGGATATCTACAAAAAAACTGGAGAGCAGGTTCAGATGCTTGCGGATTGACTTGGAATTAATTTTTATGGTAGCCACGCCGTTGAGACCAAGAAAACAGATGCGCAGATTATAATTCCGCAGTGTATCGGCAATTAAAAACTTTTTTGAGAAAGACAGTTGTTCCACCGGTTCCTGTACAAAATAGGGCAGGGCAACAGTTTGTGTATTCTGATTATCATCAATCCTGACCTGCCAGTCCTGATCAAGCAGGACTATCGGATCGGGATTGTTTTTCTGTAGCAGATCCGCATAAGCACCCCGGGCCTGACCGGATTGCCAGAGTGTCAAGATGATGCTCAAAAGCAATAAAGTATTTGCTTGTTGGATTAACGGTCTGGATTGTACCTTAAAATCTAGCGGTGAATTATTTTTTCCTGGCATACAACCCGGTTTATTGTGCTGGTTAGACAGTCAATTTTATTTGTTCATTAAATTAATGAAATCCCGCACTGCCTGCTCATAGCCCAATGACAGTGCTTTGATCAGGATCGCTTGTCCGACTATTAAATCATCGATATTGCTGATTTTGGCCAGATCCCCGACATTCTCCTGTTCTAATTTGCCGCTGGCATTGACACCCATACCCAGCCGGTTTGCCGCCAGAACCGCATTATTGATTGTTTCTAATTCGGCTATTTGCTGATCCAGATCATCGGCTGCGGTATACCGTTCAGTTGTCAATTCAATGTAATCAAACTCTAATTTACCAGCCATTTTGATCTGATTCAATTCCGGCTCGACTAAAATACTGGATAAAATATTATTGGCCCGTAGATCTGCCACATGATTACTCAGTTGTTCCGATTGACTTTCAATAAAGACAGGTTTTGGTTCCCAGGAGAGATCCGAGGCAGAAGCGACAAAGGTGATCATATCGGGTTTAATTTTCAATAATTTCCCTACCATATCATTATTGATCGCACTGCGAATGTTGAGATGGGTTTTTGAGATCTCCCGGATAATTTTTATATCACGTTCATTAACAGTGCGCAGATCTTCCCGCAGATGACATACGATTGATTCAGCGCCGCCCAGTTCTGCCAGTACAACCGCATGAGCAGGATCAGGTACCACATCAGCAAACATATTCCGTATCACCGCAATCTGATCGATATTGACAGCAAGCCTACCCATTTATACCTCCCCTTGAATTAAAAACTTGATAAATCCTCCCACCTGGTGATGGTCCAGCGTCCCGATGATTTTTTCTGAAAATTAAATAAAGCTTCGCCTTTCAGTGTCGGGATTTCCGTTCCGCCATCAAATGTAAGTTGAAAAGTTACTTTTATCTCGGATTGGGCAGAGTCCAGGCTGTATTCATAAAATAAAATGGTACCCCAGATCAATTCAAGTATCTCAAAATGCCGGAATAGTCCAATCGTGGTTTTAATATCTACATCACGCCCCCAGTTAATATCCGTGGGGGGATTAGTGCCGTAATTCTTGGATAAAAAAATAAATGTACTGTCCAGTAAATCACTATAGATCAATGAATCTTTAAAAGCATAGGCATAGCGGAAATTAGTCAGGGCCTCGACCGGGGAGCGTTGCTGGGTAACAATATTGAACACCTGCTGATTGCTTTTGGTCAAAGCAGGTGCAAAGGGATTGTCACACCCGCAAATAACCAATAGTATGCCAATGAAAAATCCGCTGCGCATCATCAATTAAACCTGTAAATAGATTTGAGCAAGGACCAGGTATTGGGATTACCCTCTGCATTCCGTGTATCTTCCCAATAATAGATCGCCCACAATGAATTAGAGTTTTTTACCAGCTTCATTCTGGCAATGCCGGAAAAAGTGACCAGGCTGTCCAGCTCCACCTGCAGTTTATATTCAAATGGTGAAGTTTGCACGGAATCGATTGCTGCTGAGATAGGGGTAAACGTGATGTCGTCGACAGCATCGACATACTCAAAACTGACCATACCCGTACCGGCTTCGGTTATAACATTACGTAAATAATTCTCTTCATCGATTAAAGACCAACCCTGAAATCGTTCGGGAGGAAAAGTTTCGTCGGGCTTGAACCCGTAAACAAATGACTGAACGAAACTGGTATCGATAAAACAACTCATATAATTGGATACATTTTTTTGAATCAGAGCATAACGGAAATTGCTCAGCACGACTTCACAGCTGGTCGGTTGATTAAAAATATCGGAATTTTTATCGGTGTCGGGTTTTTCCACAGACCGCGTTTCGAAGGGATTTGTGCAACAAACGATTAAGGTTACAATTGATAATCCCTGAACTATTTTTTTTATAAACATTTATTAAATATTATGTTACTCGGATTGTAAAACTAATAAATTTTACCTGGAAAATCAACTTTAATTTCCCTGACCGGAATTCCATTCTGCCGCAGGTATTGTTCTTTTACTGCAAGTATAATCATCAGATATTCGGTCTTGTTACGATAAATAAATCACTATAAATTACGAACCGAAGGGATGCCGGGCTGGCCGGTATCTGCAAACAGCCGGAATATCTGAACGGCCGCATCTCAGCACTGATGATAGCAGGGAGTTCAAAGTGGATCCAAAAAAGGAATTGCAGGCACTGCGCCGTGAAATACAGCGTCATGATTACCTTTATTATGTTCTCTCCCAGCCGGAGATTTCAGATTATGAGTACGATCAATTATATAAAAAACTTGAAAAACTGGAACGGGAAACGGGAGAGCTAAGCCCGGATTCACCAACCCAGCGGGTCAGCGGAGAACCAACCAAAGACTTTACCACGGTGAAGCATCGCTTGCCGATGCTCTCTCTGGCCAACACTTATTCCGAACAGGAATTGCGGGATTTCGATAAACGACTGCGTGATTTACTGGATCCAGCAGAGTCATACAAATATGTTGCCGAACTTAAGATAGACGGACTGGCTATCAGTTTAATTTACGAAAACGGACTATTTGTCCAGGGTGTGACCCGGGGGGATGGTGTCAGTGGCGACGATGTGACTAAAAATTTACGGACTATTAAAAGTTTACCGTTGCGGATTTATAACCGGAAAAATATCCCGGCACTGCTGGAGATCAGGGGTGAAGTTTATCTTTCCACAGCCAGTTTTGATAAAGTTAACAGCCAGCGCGCAGAGTCAGGCGAACCTCTGTTTGCCAATCCGCGTAATTCGGCTGCCGGTACGATTAAATTACAGGAACCCCGTTTGGTAGCCGAGAGAGGTCTTGGTCTATTTTGTTATCAACTGCTCGATCATACGTCCAGGGACAAGTCTGGAAACCATTATGAAAATTTACTCACCTTAAAGGATTTTGGGTTTCCGGTCAATCCGCATATCAGGTTATGTTCCACTCTGGAAGAAGTTCTGGTCTATTGCCGGGAATGGGAAACCAAACGCCAGCAATTACCTTACGAAATAGACGGTGTAGTAGTCAAAATCAATGATCAAGTCCAGCAACAGCGCCTGGGCATGACGGCCAAGAGTCCCCGCTGGGCCATTGCTTTTAAATTCAAAGCTATGCAGGCCCAGACCCGTTTGGAAAAAATTACCTGGCAAGTGGGCCGGACCGGCACTGTTACACCGGTAGCCGAATTAAAACCGGTACGATTGGCCGGGACAGTGGTCTCCCGGGCAACATTGCATAATCCGGACGAAATAGAAAGGAAGGATATCAGAGAGGGGGACGAAGTTTTAATTGAAAAGGGGGGTGATATCATTCCCAAGGTGGTACGTACGGTGGCTGAATTGCGGGATAAGTTCGAGCCGGCCGTATAAAGTACCGGAGATATGCCCGGTCTGTGCCACCCGTCTGGAAAGAAATGCGGAAGAAGCGGCGCTGCGTTGTCCTAATACAAATTGTTCAGCCCAGATCAACCGGAGGATCGAACATTTTGCCGGTCGCGGTGCCATGGATATTGAAGGTCTGGGCACAGCCCTGGTTGATTTGCTGGTCAGACAAAACCTGATCCATGATTACGGCGACCTGTATAATTTACAGGAAGAACAACTGATTGATCTGGAACGCATGGGTCGTAAGAGCGCGCAGAATCTTATTAGCGCTATTGAAAAAAGCAAGCGGCAGAGCCTGGACCGGTTGATTTTCGCTCTTGGTATCCCATATATCGGTATTACTGCCGCCCGGCTGCTGGCTGAACATTTTGGGGATCTGAAAAAAATCCAGAAAGCCGGCAAAGAGGAACTGGAATCCGTTGCCGGCATCGGAACTAAAATGGCTGAAGCGATCCATATTTTTTTCAGATCAGCCTCCACGAAAGCACTGCTGCTGAAATTACAGCAGGCCGGTGTTCAATTTTCAAAAATTGTCCTGGATAGAACAGATAAGTTACAGGGTCTGACTTTTGTTTTGAGCGGTACTTTACCGAATTTAAGCAGGGAAGAGGCTACACGCATAATATTGCGTAATGGTGGAAAAGTCACCGCGAGTATAAGTAAAAATACCAGTTACCTGCTGCTGGGCGCTAAAGCGGGTTCAAAATTAGGGGAGGCAAAACGTCTGGGTATTCCGGCCATCAGTGAGGAAGAATTTTTAAAACTCAGCTCCTGACAGCAAAAACCCGGATAAACCAAAGAAAGAAATCTTTATTTTCATTGACTTTAATAGACTATAAAATTAAATTTTAAATCTTTTTAATATAAAATATTGTGCGCCTAAGCAGAAAAAAGGAGTAGTTTGAATGCGGACGAGTATTACAGTTAAATTTATATTTATCACCCTGGCAGTACTGTTAGCTATTTACTTGCTTTATCCGACCTATCAATTATCCTCCATGACTAAAGAGCAGATTGCTGCCATGGAAGTTAAGGATAAGAAGGCCATGATTAAACTCAGGTCGAAAACGATTAATATGGGCTTGGATTTACAGGGTGGCATGCATATTGTGATGGAAGTTGATATTAAAGAATTGCTGAATCAACTGGCTAAAAACAAGAATGAAATCTTCACTGCCGCCTTGGACAAGAGTGCTGCTGAGACCGAGGACAGTAACGAAGATTTCATAGGCGTGTTGAATACCAATTTACAGGTTGCCGGCAGCAACCTGATGCGCTATTACGGCAGCCGTGAATTGAATACGGAAGAAAAAATTATTGAATATCTGCGCACCCAGTCCTCCGAAACCGTCACCCGGGCCCTGGAAATTCTTACTAACCGTGTTGATCAATTCGGCGTGGCCGAACCAATTATTCAGCGGCAGGGGGATTCCCGTCTTATCATTGAATTGGCAGGGATCACCGATCCGGTACGGGTGCGTGAACTGATCGGTAAAACAGCCAAACTGGAATTTCGTCTGCTGCGTGATCCTGAAATCTGCGCTAATGTTTCGGATAAACTGTTTAAATTTATTCAGTCGAAGGTAACACCCTCGGACAGTACGATGATCCAGGGGGAGGAAGAAGAATCCACCGGCGACAGTACGGTCAATCTGGATAAATTATTCGGCGAATCCCGGCGTGATACGACAGTCATAGATTCTGTATCGGGTCAATCTGCATTTTTTGAAGCAAATATGTTTTTCCAGGATCCTAACAACCGGCAGGTAATCCTGGTGCCTATCGAGAAGGAAGCAAAATTCAGACAGCTATTATTATTACCGCAAGTCAAAAAAATTATCAGTGATGAAGCCGGATCCGCTGAATACCTGTGGGGATCCGAAGCCAAGTATGATCGTTATTATGAACTTTACCTGGTTTTCAGCCAGACGGAACTGGGCGGTGAAACCATTACCGAAGCAGATCCCATGACCGGCAGCCAGATGGATCCCAATGCCATCGGAAAATTTGAAGTATCCCTGACCTTAAACGATGAAGGTGCCCGTATCTTTTCCCGCGTAACCGGTGCCAATATCAAGAAACGCCTGGCGATCATCATGGATAATAAAGTGTACCTGGCTCCGGAAATCCAGGTAAAGATCCGCGACGGTCGCAGCCGGATCACCGGATTAAATTCAATGGAGGAAGCGAAGGACCTGGCCATAGTTTTGAGGGCGGGTGCGTTACCTGCGCCGGTGAAAACAATTGAAGAACGGACTGTCGGTCCTTCGCTGGGACGGGATTCCGTTAATCAGGGCAGTTTTTCAGCGTTACTGGGTTTCATCATTGTCGCTGTGTTTATGATTATATATTACCTTTGGTCCGGTGTCATAGCCGATTTAGCGCTGTTCGCCAATATTTTATTTATACTGGCTGTTATGGCTTACTTTAACGCCACTTTGACCCTGCCCGGTATCGCCGGTATCATCCTGACCATGGGTATGTCGGTCGATGCCAATGTGCTGATCAATGAAAGGATCAGGGAAGAACTTCGTCACGGCAAAACAATCAAAGCAGCTGTCGATCAGGGCTACAGCAATGCTTTCCGGGCTATCCTGGATTCCAATGTTACCACCTTTATTGCCGGAGTGGTTTTATACACAGTTCGGTACCGGCTCGATAAGAGGATTTGCCTTGACCCTGATGATTGGTACTTGTTACCAGTATGTTCACCGCCATTATCATTACCAGATTGATTTATGATTATTTAATTGAAAAATGGAATGTTCAACGATTGAGTATCTGATTTAGCCAGGGAGCCTATTTAAAATGCAACTTTCTACTGAATACTAATTTCGATTTTATAGGTAAACGAAAATATGGATATATTTTCAGTGCCACTCTTTTGTTAATCGGTATTATTTCCCTGATCATGCACGGTGGTCCGCGCTATAATGTGGATTTCACCGGTGGTACTCTGCTTCAATTAAGATTTGAAAAGGATGTACAGATCGAACAAATCCGTTCCGCGACTTTCCGCCGCGGGGTATGGCGATAGTGAAATAAAACATTATGGTGCGTTAGAACGAAGTCGTCATTCGGGCCAATATCAAAAAGGAAGGCGAGGAACTGGCTCCGATCATTGAACCTATTATCCGAGAAGTCTTACCGGATAATCCGTTTATCGAGGCCCGGGTTGAAAAAGTCGGTCCTAAAATCGGTAAAGAATTGATCACAGATGCCATTATATGCTGTACTCTGGGCGATGGTGCTGATGCTGATCTATATCATGTGGCGGTTTCAGTTCAAATAT
This sequence comes from Calditrichia bacterium, assembly GCA_963777955.1. GTDB lineage: Bacteria > Calditrichota > Calditrichia > JAJRVZ01 > JAJRVZ01 > CAVZSQ01. Next base: position 222,470 of record CAVZSQ010000015.1, on the reverse strand, counting down.
GGCAGTGGCTGCCATCCTGGCTCTGTTTCATGACTCATTGATAACCATTGGAATTCTTTTCTGTACTCGATATCGAAATATCTTCCCAGATTCGTCGCGGCCGTGCTTACCCTGATCGGTTATTCGATTAACGATACAATTGTGGTATTTGACCGGGTCAGAGAAAATCTGAGAGTGCGGGCCAAAGATTCGGCAGGATATGTGGCGATTGTCAACCGCAGTATTAATGAAACCCTGAGCCGGACGATCATCACCTCTGCGACTACCTTAGCTGGTTGTGGTGGTACTATTCTTTTTCGGCGGAGAAGTACTGCGTGATTTCTCGCTGGCTCTGATTTTCGGTATCATCATCGGAACCTATTCCAGTATCTGGATAGCCACCGCCCTGGTAGTCGATTGGCATTTACGGCCTGCCAAACAAAAATAAGGGATAAGGTATGAAGTATACTGTCAGCGAAGAAAAAGGATTGGTTACCCTGGCCCTGACCGGAAAAATTATGGGCGGGCCCGAAGCGACTGAAATAAACGATGCCATCAACCGGCTGATCGATGAGAAAAAGATCAAGATAATTATCAACCTGAAAAATGTTGAATTGATGAATAGTTCGGGCCTGGGTATTCTGATCGGTGCAGTTACCCTGCTGCAAAATAATAAAGGCGGACTTCGCCTGATCCATGTTCCTGATAAAGTGCTGGCCTTGCTTAAATCGACAAAATTAAATACGGTTTTTCATATATGCGGTACGTTCGAAGAAGCAGTTGCTTCGTTCTGACCGCCGGGATTAACTGTACATTCTGACTGGATAAAGCACATATACTACATATACTTGCGAAGTTAGACGTACTATTTTATCCTATAACCCTCCGATGTGCGAAAAAGTTTTATAGAGCGTCAGGCAATTTAGTAGCGGAGGGTGTTTTTTTGCGGGAAATAAATTAAATCCAGCGAGTGATCATGTCAGCAACAATCATAATCGGCGGACAGTGGGGTGATGAAGGGAAGGGCAAACTGGTCGATTTCCTGTCCGAACGCACGGATCTGGTAGCCCGGTACCAGGGTGGAGCAAACGCCGGGCACACTGTCTACCTGAAAGGTCAAAAATATGTATTTCATCTGATCCCGGGGGGAATTCTCTGGCCCAAGGTAATTTGCGTGATCGGCAACGGAGTTGTTTTCGATCCGGAGGCCTTTTTTCAGGAAGTCGAGTCTGGTGATCCGTAACGGCATCGATATCCGTAACCGTTTATTCATCTCGGATCGTGCTCATGTTATTCTCCCTTATCATAAATTACTGGATCAATCACGGGAGAAGGAACTGCAGACCAAAAAAATCGGTACTACCGGACGGGGCATCGGTCCGGCCTATGTAGATAAATATGACCGCTGCGGTATACGCCTGGTCGATTTGTACGATGATAAACTATTAAGTGAAAAATTAAAAGAAAATTTAGAAATTAAAAACAGAATCCTGGTCGAAACCTACCACCAGTCCCCCCTGAATTTCCAGGAGGTTTATGATACCCTGCGCCGCTATGCGGAAAAATTACATGATTTCGTAACAGATACTTCTTTGCTTCTTTACCGGGCCTGGCAGGAACACAAGAATATTCTGCTGGAGGGCGCCCAGGGTAGTTTACTCGATGTGGATTTCGGCAGTTACCCCTTCGTCACCTCCTCCCATCCGACCGGCGGCGGAGCAATCTGCGGGACAGGTTTACCTCTTACCGCGGTCCGGGAAATAATAGGAGTACTTAAGGCATATACCACGCGTGTCGGTTCCGGGCCTTTTCCCTCGGAAGATAATGAACAGGCCGGCCAGCGCTTGCGCGAAATAGGATCGGAATATGGCGCCACTACCGGCCGCCCGCGCAGATGCGGGTGGTTCGACGCCGTGGCCGCACAATTTGCAGCCCGGATCAACGGTCTGACATCTATTGCTCTGACTAAACTGGATGTGCTGGACAAATTTGACACCATCAAAGTATGCACCGCCTACCGCTATCAGAATCAAACACTGACACAATTTCCCGCTAATACCAGAATATTGGACGAATGTCAGCCTGTCTATGAAGAATTCAGCGGCTGGCAGAAACCGATCTCGGCCTGCCGGAAATTTAATCAACTCCCCCCGGAAACCCAGGCCTATGTCCGTTATCTGGAAAAAGTTTGTAATGTACCGATCAAGTACATTTCCGTCGGCGTCGAGCGTGAAGAGATGATCATTATCTAGGTAAAACAGGCCAGAGGCATGTACAAAGTAATTATTATCCTGATCGTTTCATTGATCCCGCTGATACTGCCGGCTCAGGCTTCATTTACCATTCTCTATGTTGCCAATATTAACGGTACACTGGAAAATTGCGGATGCGGTAAAGAACCGCTTGGCGGGGTGGACCGGCTAATGACGGTCATTGAACAATCCCGTGAAAAATATCAGGATCTTCTGGTGCTCAGCGGCGGCGACTACTTCAATTCTTATTCTTTCTTACCTCTGAATACCGCCATGCTGGAAGCATTGCGGTTATTGCATTTTGATCTATTTGTACCGGGTGACCAGGAATTTGTGGAGAATGAGCAATTCACTGCCCGGATTCAGACTTTGCTGGGCAAGAGCTGGTTTGCAGCCAATACCGGACAATCCAGATCGGCTGTCCGGACCTTTAACTTTAAATCACAGCGGATTAATATCTCCGCCTACTTATCTCCGGCATGTTTTTCTTTTATACCCAAACCGGATTACCTGCAGCTGGACAAAATACTTCCCGTCTTTCCGGAAGACGATACAAATACGTTTAATTGTATGATCTACCACGGAACCTTAGCGGAAGCCAATACCTTAGCCCGGCAATATCCCAGACTAGATTTAATTTTGCTGGGGCATGAACAATACCCTTCAGCCCAGTTGATTGGTAATACTACTATTCTCGGATCGGGCCGGGATGGCGAAGGTGTAGCTTTACTGCAGGTTACAAGATCAAACGCAGGCTGGGAAATAGATCAAACCTGCATTAATTTGACAGAATCCATACCTGTACATGAACAGATGTCTTTATTAGTTAAACAGTATAAACAAAAGTTTAATATAAAATAAAGACCGGGTAAAAGCTATGTCCAACATCATGCAAACCGCCATCAATAATTTAATTCAGGGTAAGAATTTAAACCGGGCTGAAAGTAAAAAACTGATGTTGAAACTTTTGAACGGGGAGGCTACCGATGCACAGATTGCAGCCTTCCTGGTTGCCTTAAGAATGAAGGGAGAAACTGTCGAAGAGGTCGCGGGTGTTGTGGAGGCGATAAATACTAAAACCCTGCGTGTGCCTGCAAAAATTGATGACATGGTTGATACCTGTGGCACCGGAGAGGATAATCTCAATACTTTTAATATATCCACCGCAGCAGCCCTGGTAGCCGCCGGTGCCGGTGTGGTCATAGCTAAGCACTGCAACCAGTCGATCTCCAGTAAATGCGGAAGTTCTGATGTATTAATGGCTCTGGGGGTCAACCTTGATGTATCACCGGGCGAATTGTCCCGCTGTTTGAACGAAATCGGCATTGCCTTCCTGTTTGCACCCAGATTGCAGACAGCCGGCCGTTATGCCCTGGGACCCAGGAAAGAGATCGGTGTCCGCACCATTTTTAACATTCTCAATCCACTGACCAATCCGGCCGGTATCAAGCGGCAGTTGATCGGAGTATACGACCGGGGTCTGGTGCGACTGGTGGTGGAAGTATTAAAGGAACTGGGATCTGTACAGGTAATGGCCGTGCACGGCTGTGAAGGCATTGATGAGATCTCGATCAGCGGTCCTACCATCATCTGTGAACTGGTTGATGACAATATTTATGAATACATGATCCGTCCTGATAACTTTGGCATGGAAACTGCTCCCATTCAAAACATCCAGTCTCAATCGATTAAAGACAACAAACGCCTATTGATGGATGTATTGCATGGAGTTCCTTCGGCCGCCCTGAATATTGTTCTGCTCAATGCCGGTGCGGCTATAAAGGTGGGTGGCGAAGTTGATTCTATCTGGGAAGGTATCAGTCGCGCCCGCCAGTCGATTGAATCCGGAGCGGCCCTGAACAAACTGGAAAAACTGATAGAATTCACCAACCGTGTCAACCTTATTCAGGAATAAAAAGCAGGAAGTGCTGCTACGGCGGATGGGCCAGTGAAACTGATAATCAGGAAAATTGCATGGTATCTGTTAATTGTGACTTTACTGCTGATCCCCATTGTGGTAGCCCGGCTGGTGGATTATTTCCAGTTACCGGCTCAGATCAGGTCCGCAGAGATAAAAGTAGTGAAGATTCCCAAAGGGGTGGATATCGAAGCTATAGCTGATACATTATTGAGCAAGCAGTTGATTGGCGATAAAAAGACCTTCCTGTTCTGGGCCAAAACCCTGCAGCGGGACCGCTCCTTGAAAGCAGGATACTTTGAGGTACCGGCTGATCTTAATTATCCCCAACTGGTCACTTTCCTATCCACTGCACATAATAAAGAATTGCGGGTCACCTTGCTGGAAGGGTGGTGCATCCCTCAGATTGCTGCTGAGTTACAGCAGGAACTCAACATAGATCCGGAAAAATTCAAAGCGCTGTGTTATGATCAGCAGGTAATTGCCCGGTTGGGAGTGGCCGCCCGGTCACTTGAAGGTTATCTTTTACCGGATACATACTATTTCTACTGGAATACGTCTGAAAGGGAAATTGTTGATCTGCTGGTCAAAAAGTGCCTGCAGATTTTTTCCGATACGGTACAGGTTCAATTAGACCGTTTAAATTTTACGCCTCACCAGATTCTCACCCTGGCTTCGATTATTGAAGGCGAGGCCATTTTCGATGATGAACGAGCGACTATCTCTTCGGTATATCATAATAGGCTGTTGCACAGAATTAAATTGCAAGCAGACCCGACTATTCAGTATATTCTTCAGGATTCACCTCGACGTTTACTCTTAAAGGATCTGGAGATAGATAATCCTTATAATACCTATAAGTATCACGGTCTGCCTCCGGGTCCGATAAATAATCCTGGCAGAAAATCTATCATGGCTGCGATTTACCCGCGCCAAACTGATTATTTATATTTTGTAGCCCGGGGAGATGGACGGCATACTTTTACCAGAAGTGCTGTGGAACATGTGCAGGAAAAAGCAAAATTTGATAAAATAAGACGTGAAGTCTATCAACGGAATCGAACCCTTAAACCGAGTAGATGATCCATGTTGCTCAATATGAAAGATCTGAATCAGGAACAGCAAAAAGCAGTTACCAGCGAGAAAAAGCATCTGCTGATCCTGGCCGGAGCAGGTAGCGGCAAAACGCGTACTCTTACCTATCGCATTGCTCATCTCGTACAGAAAAGAAAAGTAGATGCCGGACGTATCCTGGCCGTGACCTTCACGAATAAAGCAGCCCAGGAAATGCGTGACCGCCTGACCTCCCTGATTAAAACAGATTTTAATAAATTGTGGATCGGTACGTTCCACTCGATTTTTGCCCGTATTCTGCGTGTGGAAGCGGAGCGCTTGCCGTACAACCGGAATTTTGTGATATACGATACCGACGACCAGGTCAGCGCGGTGCGCAAGGTTTTGAGTTCCCTCAATATACCACAACAGGTTTATCCGCCCAAATTGTATCAGACACGGATCAGCCATGCTAAGAATATGATGGCCACACCGGAAGAAATCGAAAAAAAGGCCAAAGATGAGTTCGAACAGAGTCTGGCCGAGGTATTAAGGCGTTATAATCACTATTTAATTGAAAATAACGCCATGGATTTCGATGATCTGCTGCTGGTACCGCTAAAAATGTTCGATCAATATCCGGAACTGCTGCGCAAGTATCAAAAGAAATTTCAGTACATACTGGTCGATGAGTACCAGGATACCAATAAACCCCAGTATCAGATTGTCCACCGTCTGGCGCATAAAGATAACCATATTTGCGTGGTGGGAGACGAAGATCAGTCCATTTACCGCTGGCGCGGCGCCGATATAAATAATATTCTGAACTTTGATAAAGATTTTCCCGATACCTGTATATTCCGACTGGAGGAAAATTATCGCTCGAATAAGAACATACTGCAAGGGGCCAATGCAGTTGTAGCGCATAATCAGGAACGACTGGGTAAAACCCTGTTTACCAACAAACAAAAAGGCGATCCCATCGTTATCATGGAAGCTGAGAATGAAACGGAAGAAGCGAAGATGGTGGTCGAAATCATTCATAATGAAATGTACTCCAACAAACGGACTTTCCGGGATATCGCTATTTTATACCGGACTAATGCGCAGAGCAGAGCCCTGGAAGATGAATTGCGCAAGAATGCCCTGACCTACGCGGTGGTGGGGGGACTAAAATTTTATGAGCGCAAGGAAATAAAAGATATCCTGGCCTATCTCAAGGTAATCACCAATCCTGCCGACAGCGTGAGTCTGCGTCGTATAGTCAATTTTCCGCTGCGGGGTGTAGGGGAGACTACAGTCAACAAGATTGAGAAATATGCTGAGACACTAAAAATATCCCTGTTCGAAGGTATGGGCCGGGTCACTGAAATAGCTTCAATTTCGGCAGGAATGTCCAACCGGGTGGTTGAATTTTACGATCTGATCAAGAAGTACCGGGCGCTCAGTAAAGATATCTCGGCGGCGGAACTGGCCTCATCCCTGGCGCAGGAAACCGGAATCATGACTCACATTAAAAATGAATACGATCAGTATGAGAGCGAGAACCGTCTGGAAAATATCTATGAATTATTCAATTCGATTGAAAATTTTACCGCGGAAAGAACCAGGGAAAAGAAAGATAATAGCTTGAGCGTATACCTGGAAGAAGTCGCCCTGATGTCCGACGTCGATGAATATGAAACAGACAAAAATGCAATCACTCTGTTAACCCTGCATTCGGCTAAAGGACTCGAGTTCCCGGTAGTGTTTATCACCGGTCTGGAAATGGGTCTGTTTCCACTGCAACGCAACACAGCCGAGCATGCTGAACTTGAAGAAGAAAGACGTTTGTTGTACGTGGGCATGACCCGGGCTCAGGATAATTTATATCTCAGTTTTGCCCGCAGCAGAAGAAAGTACAATAGTGTAGTAAGCAATGAACCTTCTCTATTTCTCGATGAAATACCTCCGGAATTCACCGAACTGCGAACTTCCCGCAAAACAGAGCGTATTTATTCCAAAAAGCGCAAACAATCGCACCGTAAAAAGGTACTGGACTATTTCCGGCATCATGAAATGTCTCAGGAGAGTGATATCGGTTTCGCAATCGGCACCCTGGTCTATCATGAAACGTTCGGCCGGGGAAAGGTAGTCGGTATCGAAGGGCATGGCGATAAAATGAAAATTTCGGTTAACTTCGAGGGCAACATTCATAAAAAATTAATTGCCCAGTATGCAAATCTAACTCCCGTGGAACTTGATGAGTAACTTATGAAATTATGCAAATGCCAGTTTAATCTTATTACGTTTATTGTATTGCTCTCGGGCCTGACCATACTTTCTGCCCAGGTAAATTCAGAAAGTGATGATTTTTCATATGCCCTGAAATTATTCGATGAACAATTTTACGAATTAGCCGCTAAACAATTTTCCCGCTTTACCAATCGTTATCCCAACAGTAACCGGGTGGCTGAGGCAGCCTACTATACCGGCTTAAGCCTCTATAACCTCAAGGATTATTCCAACGCCCGGGTGGAATTTCAGGGTGTGGCTGTCAATTATCCCAGCAGTTCGCGGGCTGCCGACAGTTGGTACATGATGGGTGAATGTTACACCCTGCTGGGTAAATATGAAGAAGCCGCCAAGTCCTATGAAATAGTAAAGAATCTGCATCCGGATCATGCGGTGGCTGCCAAGAGTATTCTGCGCGCCGGTGAGGCCTATCAGAAGTTACAGGAATTGGATAAAGCCGAGCAACTTTACATTTTAATCCAGAACCGCTATTTAGAATCTCCGGAATATTTTTCTGCTGTGCTGGATCATGGCACGATATTCATCCAGAAAGGGGAGCGCAGCAAAGCTATTGAAAAGATGAACAAAGTGCTGGATAGTAATAGCAGCGATCAGTTAAAAGCACAGGCACTCTATGCGCTGGGTGAGATGGACCGGACCAGTGGGTATTTGAGCAGCGCTGTCGAGTACTACCAGAAGATCTGCGACCGCTATAATAAAAGTTCTGTATATCAATCAACTGCCCTGGCGCTCTCGCAGGTTTATCTGGTGCAAAACCGGCACACTGACGCCCAGAAAGTACTCAATCAGGGCATCAATTCAAATCCGCCGGCAATCCTGAAAGCACAGCTTGCAGGAGAAGTTAGGTGATGCTTATTATCTGGCTAAACAATTCGGCCTGGCCTTAAAAGCATACGATCAGAGTGCGGTAGACAAACAGGAAACCGCTTATGTGGTGCGCCGTCTGAAAGGTGCCTTATGCTGGTCCAATCAAAAAAATCTGTCGAAAGGTACCGAGTATCTCGAAGAACTTCTCGGCGATTCCAGTTATTATAGTAGTTTTGGATTTAAGGAAGCCAAGCAATTATTTTTCGAGTGGCTGTTGAATCTCAACAAATATGAGCAGGGTATTGCTGCGTTAAATTATCTTAAGTCGGCAGGGCATTTTAACCGCCAGGATAAGATTACTCTGATTGCTTTTTATAAGAGCAGAAATGACTGGCTGTCCATTATCCGCGATATCGAGCCTGATTTATATACCGAGGAAAAATTTGCTGAGAAGGACGATCTGCTTTACGAATATGCACTAGCCTGTGAAAAACTGTCACGAAATGCCGAAAGTGCCAGGATATACCGGGAAATAGTCGAAAAGTATGCCAGCAGTGATTTCCTGCCCCAGGCTCAGCAGAATCTGACCTACTTAGAAAGGTATAAAATTGTTGATCAGAGTGTCGGCTTCAGTAATTTGGCAGTACTGCTGGGTAATGTGATCAACAAACAGGCAGACAGTAAACTGCAGGTACAGTTGGGCAAATTATTCGAGAATCTGAAAGATTACGACAGTGCTTTGCTCCAGTTTCAGAATGCATTGAACAGTGCCGATAGTCAGTCCGTGCGCACTGATGTGCTGCAGCAGATCGGTCTTACTTACTGGCACCTGGCTGAGCGCCGGGAAAATAGTGCAGCTGAAACTGAATCCTGCCTGAAAAAAGCCAAGGATAATCTGAGTGAGGCGATGAGCAATATCGGTACTTCCAGTCAGCCGGACCAATTGGCCTGGGATTTTGTGCAGATAGGAATTGCCGCCGAAAAATCGCCGCGGCGCAAACAAATTGGTTATCTGGAGACACTGCTGGAAAAATATAAAACCAGCAAGAATCGTGAAACCTGGTACGCGCAACTGGCCGCACTATATGCCCAGAATGACTCCACCCTGACGGATGCCTATCAAACCTATGACCTGCTGAGCAAGCAATACAGCGTGAGCCAGGCTTATCCCGATTATCTTTATAACCGGGCGATGATCAGTCAGAAATTAAAAACCGGTAATGCTGCGGATGATTACCGCCGCATTATCAGTTCTTATCCCAATTCCAGCACTGCTGCCCGGGCTGTACATGAGTTGGGTTTGATTTATATGGAAAAGGACAGTTATAAGGAAGCCGGCCAGTTATTCAGCAAGTTGCGGGATGATTATTATTATACGCGGCAGGCAGAAGCAGATCAATCTCTGATTGCCGATACTTATTTATTTTCAGGTCAGTATGATGCAGCCATCGGATTATATAAAAACCAGTTGAAAACCATTGCGCTGGACGACGTCGTATTAAACCGGGAATTTGTATCACCGGCTCAAAAATCAGTAATATATAAACTGGGACGTGCTTACTCAGCTCTGAAAAAGTGGGATGACGCTCAGAAATATTTAGCCACTTATCTGGCCTGGGATCCGCAGGGACCATATTCCGATGCCGCCCATTTTCTGCTGGGCGAAATTTATCTTACCCTCAATGATCCCGGCAGCGCTATCACCAGTTTTAACAAAGTCACTGCCTCCGATGCAGAACGCTATCAACAAGCTTTAAGTAATATCGCTCAGACTTATCTGAACACCGGGAAAAATGATTTAGCTGCCCAGAGTTATGCTGACCTGCAAAAATTGGTCGCGGGAAAACCGGAAGAAATAAATGTTGCCGCCAGATATGTCATTGCTTTAATCAGAGACGGCAAGAAGCAGCAGGCCGAAACCGCAATCAGTGCCTATAATAAAAAATTTAAAGACAGCACCGAATACTCTGGCTGAATTCCAGTATGAATTCGGCGAGTATTACCGGCAACATAACAATTATGATGCTGCGGTCAAGCATTACAAAACCGTTAAAGACAAATACTCCAAAACCAGTTATGTCGATGACGCCGACTATGCGCTGGCTTTAACCTATCTGACGCTGAACCGGCATGAGGATGCTCTGGCCATCTTAACTCAATTCGCCAGTCTTTATCCCAACAGCGATAATCTGGGTGCAGTTTTGAATACGATGGGTACCATCTACTTCCGCTCTGAAAAATATGAAAGTGCTTTGTCCAGTTTTAAAAGCGCCCTGGATAAACCATTAAACGCAGATCTCAAGCCGCAAGTAATGAGTAACTTGATTAAAGCCTATACTTTTGTTAATTTTTGGGATGCGGCTTTGGCGCTGACCCGGGATTATATCCGCGATTACCCCCAGGCTAATGACCTGGTTGATAAAAAGATCCTGATGGGTAGAGCCTATATTCAGCTGGGCCAGGTGGAGCAGGCTGTCGAATTACTGAAAGAGACCAAATTACTGGCGGACAGTGAACAGGAACCGGAGATTCAATTTTATATCGGCGAGGCCTATTTCCAGGTGGGGCAGTATGAAACAGCCATTACTGAATTTGTTAAAATACCATTTCTTTCCCGTAAAACCAAATTACAATGGGAAGCAAGTGCTTTATATTATTCCGGGCAGTCGTATGAGAAACTAGGCCGTAATGATGAAGCAATTCGCATGTACGAAGAGATCATCAAAAGGCCGGGAATTGATATGGTTCTGAAAAAAGAAGCGCAAAAACGGATAGAACAGATAAAATAATAATAAATTTCTCCTCAGGAGGAGTCATGAAATATTTAAAAATTTTTGTCAGTCTGTCTGCTAATGATTGTGATTGCGGCCTGCGGTAATGCCAGGAAGGGTAGTGAAGGCCATGTCCCGTGAAGTTCTGGAAAAAGAATCCAACGCCCGTATCGTTGAACTGCGCAAGCATATTGAGGATGAACCGAATAAAATGGAATGGCGGTATCAATTGGCGAAAGAATATGAGCAGATCGGCCGCGATACGGAAGCCCTGCAAACCTATGAAGAGGCCCTGCGCATTAATCCCACCCAGACAGACCTGAAATATAATTATGCGGATTTAGCACTGAAAATCGGGGAAAGAAAAAAAGCATACCAGGCCTATAAAGAAATTTTACTCGGACTGGATAGCCAGCAGTACCTGTCTCGCATTGCGCCTAAATTCCTGGACTTGTATAAAGTGACTCCCATTATTGCCAGTCCTGCGCCGGAAGCTTTCGGTGTATACTCGCCGGATGGCACGAAAATACTGTATCAGACCTACCAGGGAAACAACTGGGATATTTTTGAATATAACCTGGCCGCCCAGAGCAGCACCCAGTTGACTTTCAAAACTTCGGATGAAGAAAATCCGGATTATTCGCCCGACTCTAAATTAATTGTTTACACTTCCAACCAGGATGATCATCGGGATGTGGATTATAATCAAAAATTAAGAGACATCTATGTATATGACCGTTCGGCCAACCGCGAAATCAATTTAACCGCCAATAGTTCCAATGACTGGCGCCCGCGGTTTTCTTCCGATGGTAAGTTTATTGCCTTTGTTTCAGAGAGAAATGACTTGAGAGATGTAAGTCCGGTTGAATTATTCAGCCATGTCTTCATAATGGAAACGGATGGCAGTTTTCAACAGGAACTCACCAAGGGTGAACAAATGGATGGCGGACCCGTAATGTCGGGCGGCGAAACAGATGCCCTGTATTATGATTCCAACCGGGACGGGAATTATGCCATATATAAAATGACTCCAAATACTGCAGACGTTCAGCAAATCAGTGCCGGTATGCCTGCTGATAATGTTGCTCCGGATCTTAATTTTGACAACACACGCCTGGTCTTCTTCTCGGACCGTGACGGCAATTATGAAATTTATATGATGAATAGTGATGGCAGCAATGAACAAAAGCTGACCGCAAATCCGGCTGATGATTTAAATCCGATTTTTTCAGCGGATGGCCGGAAAATTTTATTTCACAGTGATCGCCGTGGAAATTATGATATCTATGAACTCGATCTGGATCAGAAAAACGAAGATTTTAGTTTATCCAAAGTACTTGAACAGATCGACGCCGCTATGGCGAGTTTATAAATTATCTTCGAGCGATATTCCTGCCGACAACCTTGCACGTCGATCGCTGCGGGTGTAAGCAGGTAAATTTATGCTGTTATTAGGGTTTGAATGAACCTTGCCCAATTAATTGAATATTTAGGCTCCAAACCTGAATTCACACGCAATGTAACTTCCTGGAAAACTATTCCCGCCCAGTCAGCCGTTTATGCCCCCTTTCCGGACTCTATTCCGGATAAGGTTATTCAGGTTTTGAAACAAAGTGGAATTTCTGCACTTTACCGGCATCAGGTCCTGACTTTTGAGAAAATTCAGCAGGGTAAGAATGTTGTGGTCGTCACCCCCACCGCTTCGGGCAAGACCCTGACCTATAATCTGCCCGTTCTGTGCAATTTGCTGAAAAATCCCGAACAAAGATCGCTGTATCTGTTTCCGACCAAAGCCCTGGCCCAGGATCAGGTGCATGAATTAAACGATCTGATCGAAAGATTAGGGGAGCGCATTCTGTGCTATACCTTCGATGGAGATACACCGGCAGATGTGCGCCGGACCATCCGCTCGGCCGGGCATATAGTCGTGACCAATCCCGATATGCTGCATCAGGGAATATTGCCTCATCATACCTTGTGGATCAAATTGTTTGAGAATTTAAAATATATCGTCATCGATGAAATACATTCCTATAAAGGTATTTTCGGCAGCCATCTGGCCAATGTGCTGCGGCGGTTGAAGCGTATCTGTGAATTCTATGGCAGTCATCCCGTCTTTATCTGTTGCTCTGCTACTATTGCCAATCCGGAAGAAATAACTGCGAAAGTTATCGAAGCACCGGTGGAACTTGTGGATGAAAACGGCGCTCCCAGCGGGGAAAGACATTTTATTTTTTATAATCCCCCCGTGGTAAATAAGGAATTGGGCATACGCAATTCGGTACTGAATGAAATAAGAAAAATAGTCCGGCTGTTCCTGCCGACAGGCATACAGTCCATCGTCTTTGCCCGCAGCAGGCTTAATGTTGAAATTCTGGTAACCTATCTTAAGGAAGTTGCCAAATCCTTGAAAATTGAACCCAATAAAATCCGGGGTTATCGCGGCGGTTACCTGCCCAATGAACGCAGGGAGATCGAACGCGGATTACGCGATGGCAGTATCCAGGTAGTCGTCAGTACCAATGCCCTGGAACTGGGCATCGATATCGGTCAACTTGATTTATCGATACTATCCGGATATCCGGGCAGTATTGCCAGTACCTGGCAACAGGCCGGACGAGCCGGAAGGCGTCAGACTACTTCAGTCTCAATAATGGTGGCCAGCAGCGCACCCCTGGATCAGTACATTATTGAGCACCCCTCCTATTTTTTTGGTAAAAATCCCGAAACCGCCAATATCGATGCCAATAATTTGCTGGTGATGATGAGTCATCTTAAATGTGCCGCCTTCGAACTGCCGTTTACCACCGAGGAACATTTTGGTACCGATGCCACCCAGAAACTATTGCAGTATCTCCGTGATGAACGCATCCTGAGAGAAACAGACGGGCAAATATTTCTGGATGCAGGAAGTTTTTCCTGCGGATGAAGTAAGCCTGCGCAATGCCAATCCCAATAATGTGGTCATCATCAATCAATCAGATAATAACCGGATCATTGGTGAAGTGGATCTGTTTTCTGCTCCGCTGTTAGTCCACAAGGAAGCAATCTACCTGCATGAAAGCCGGCAGTTCCAGGTGAACGAACTGGACTGGGAAGGCAAGAAAGCCTATGTCAGCGAGACCGAATGCGATTATTATACGGATGCAATTGCCAAAACCGATCTTAAAGTATTGCAGGTTGATCAGGAGGAGTTGATAGCCCGGCGCTATAAAAAATGTCTGGGTGAAGTTGCGGTTACTACCGTGGCCACCTCTTTTAAAAAAGTAAAATTCTTTACGCATGAGAACGTCGGGATGGGTAGAATTTTTCTGCCGGAAATGGAAATGCATTCCACCTCAGCCTGGTTTGAATTTCCCGAACAACTGTTCTCCGATCCCTACTTTCAGGAATCGGTGATCGGGGAGGGCATTAAGGGTATCGCTTATGTTCTGCAAAACCTGATACCATTGTATATTATGTGCGACCGGAACGATATCAGCGTGGTACCTATGGTTCGTTCGCCATTCTCCAACAAGCCGACTATTTATGTTTATGATAAGTATCCGGGTGGAGTGGGACTGAGTAAAAAAGTCTATAATCTGGATAACCTGATCTTCCAGACCGTCTTCGATCACATCGGCAGCTGCAGTTGTGAGAATGGCTGTCCTTCCTGTATCGGACCGCCGCTTGAAGCGGGGTTGTATGGAAAAGCCAGCGCACAGAAAATATTGAAAGCCCTGCTCTGAACCTGGGATACACCGAAGAAGCACTAAGTTCCTTATGTCATGGACATCATCGAAAAACTGAAAAGATACAAAGTTGCCGGTACTGTTCCACAACCAAAAGCAGCGATTCCTATCAAAGAGTTATGCCTGCAATCGGGGGGATACCCGCTCAATCCGGATTCTCCAACAGTAATCCGCATCGTAAAGGAATACCCTTATGCCTCCTTCTGGCCTGAAGCAAAGCAGGACTTTGCCTCCGGCAGCAGTCCGTCCATCCATTTGCCGGTATTGACGCGGAGAGAATTCACTGAACAGGTTTCACTCAGCGATACCGTTTTATTTGATCTTGAAACCACCGGTTTAGCAGGCGGGACCGGCACGTTTCCTTTCCTGCTGGGATTCGGAGTCTTCAGCGCACATGGCCTCGAAATCATTCAATATTTCCTGCCCGATTACGGCCTGGAGAATACGGCCTTTCTGGAACTGATCCGCTCATTTAGCGGAAAAAATATATTGGTTTCCTTTAATGGCAAGTCTTTTGATTATCCGGTACTGAATAACCGTTTTATCATGAACAGACTTGAGAATCCATTCAGAGCGTACCGGCATTTGGACCTGCTGCATCCGGCACGGCGCGTCTGGAAAACGCTGTTAGAATCCTGCAGCTTGAACAATATTGAAACCCGCATATTTAATTTTTCCCGGGTAAATGACATTCCCGGTGCGCTGATCCCGCAGGTTTATTTCGAATTCATCCGCGCCGGAAACACCGCGGATATACTGCGTGTAATTGAGCATAATCAGCAGGACATTCTCACCCTGGGCCGGTTATTATTTCATTTTAACTGGTTGGAAAATATTGCTGATCAGCAATCGCTGCATGAGCAGGAATTGCAGAACCTGTGCAACGTTGCAATCAGAAACCTGGATCTGGATCGTTCGGCGGTTTTCCTGGAGCAAATCAGAAACAGGGGCAATCTTCCTTCCGACCTGACCTTGACAGCGTTCAGCCTGTTGCTGAAACGATCAGGTAAATGGGAACAGGCTGAATCAATCTGGCATGAATTGATACGCCTGGGTAAAAATACCCTGTTCGCCCATGAAGAACTGGCCAAATATTATGAACATTATAAAGCCGATCTGGTTCAGGCGAAATTCCATACCGAACAAGCCCTGGAATATCTGGATTTGATGGCTGAATTAAGCACTGCGGATGCAGATACTTATCATGTTGAACAAAACCAATTCCGGCATCGCCTGCAGCGCTTAAGGCAAAAGATTGCAGGTCAAAAGAAAAATACATAAGTATTGATTCAATTCTCAGGCTTACCTATATTTTCAAAAAATAATTCTTTGTAGCCTTCCTTCCTTTTCAAAATATGCGGAGGATTTATGCGTTTTAAAAATTTAGCAGAAATGTTTGTAGTAAATGCTGAGCGGATGCAGGAGCGCAGCGCCTATATGTACAAACATGAAGGTCAATATAAATCCATCAGTTTTAATGAATCTTTAGGGCAAGTAAAGAGAATCGCCGCCGGACTTAATACTCTGGGTGTAAAACGCGGTGAAAAAATAGCCGTGCTTTCCGAAAACCGCTATGAATGGGCTTTTGCTGATTACGCTATCCTTATGCTGGGTGCGATCAATGTCCCCATTTATCCCTCTTTGCTGCCTAACCAGGTGGAATACCTGCTCAAAGATTCAGCGGCAAAAACTGTACTCTGTTCCAACCGGATCCAGTTGACCAAACTGGAATCAGTTAAAGCCCACTGTCCGGCTTTGAAAAACATTATTTTATTCGATGCCGAGGCAGGCAATGGCCAGTATATGACCCTGGCGCAATTGATGAATCAGGGCGAAGATTTATTAAAACAAAATCCCGATTTTATAAAAAATGAAATTGCCAAAACCAGTTTAGCCGACCAGGCTACCATCATCTACACCTCCGGCACTACCGGAGAACCACGCGGCGCCCTGTTAACCCATGGTAATTTTATGAGTAATATCGAAGGTGCCTTGCAATGCCTGCATGTCGATGAGACAGATATATTTCTCTCTTTCTTACCTTTATGCCATGTCTTTGAACGGATGGCCGGTCATTATCTGGCCTGTTACAGCGCATCGACTATTGCCTATGCCGAGAGCATCGATACGGTAGCCCAGAATATGGGGGAAGTAAAACCTACGGTAATGACCAGCGTACCCAGGTTATATGAAAAAATTTATGCCCGGGTCCTGGAAAGTGTCGAAAGCGGATCCCACTTAAAGCGCAAAATTTTTTACTGGGCTATCGGGGTGGGCAGAGAGTACATCGGATGTGTAATGAATAAAAAACCGATCAGTGCCACCCTGCAATTTAAACGAAATCTGGCCTACAAACTGGTTTTCAGCAAGTTAGCCGAGCGGGTGGGGGGCAGGTTGCGGTTTTTTGTATCGGGCGGTGCTCCCTTAGCCAGGGAAATCGGCGAGTTTTTTGGAGCTGCCGGCCTGATGATCTACGAAGGGTATGGCCTTACCGAAACCTCGCCGGTGATTACTGTGAATAAAGAAGAGCAGTTTCGGTTTGGTACGGTAGGTCAGGTAATACCGGGCATCGAGGTAAAAATCGCCGAGGATGGTGAAATATTGACCAGGGGTCCCCACGTGATGCTGGGCTATTTTAATAAAGAGAATGAAACCAGGGAAGTAATCGATGAGGAAAAGTGGTTTCATACCGGTGATATCGGTTTTATCGACGAAAAGGGCTTTCTTACCATTACCGACAGGAAAAAGAATATAATTGTTACATCCGGAGGCAAGAATATCGCTCCACAACCCATTGAGAACCAACTCGTGACCTGTAAATTTATTGAGCAGGCTATAATTATAGGTGATAAAAGACGTTTCTGCGCAGCCGTGATAGTACCTGCTTTTGAAACTCTTGAAAAATGGGCCAAAGATAATAGTATTACCGTTGAAAACCGGCGTCAATTGATAAGCCTGCCCGCTGTCCGGCAATTATTTAAGAGCGATATTGATAATATTAATAATGGTTTGGCCAGTTATGAATCGATCAAAGATTTCATTCTCACCGATGCACCATTCAGCATTGAGACCGGTGAACTTACCCCATCTCTGAAAATAAAACGAAAAGTGGTTCTGGAAAAATTCAAGAATGAAATCGAAAAGATGTACCAGGTCTGAAGCGGCATTGTAATCCATACTTGAATTACTGCTTGAAATTTTAATGGGAAAAGTAAAACCTCATGTACCGGTTAAACTTTTTGCTGCCGTAACATATGCCAGTACTGTGAAAAGGGATGACCTGTTAAGCGGGATCGCCGGCCTCCTGGCTGCCATTGAGTTTAAATCAGAAGTATATAATTTTTCCCGGTTCACTGACTATTATCAAGATGAAATGGGCCCGGATCTTTCGAAGCTGATTGTGGCTTTTAACGGGATGATAATACCAGAATCTTTACCCGGTATTAAGTTAAGTACCAATGAGTTTGAGCAGAAACAGAATTCGCAGGGTAAGCGCCTGGTCAATGTCGATCCGGGTTATATTACTTCGGCTAAAGTATTATTAGCCACCACCAAAGATTATTCACACCGGATCTATTTAGGGCAGGGCATTTACGGAGATGTGCATCTCTGTTATCGGCAGCAATCATTTCAAATTCAGACCTGGACTTATCCGGATTATCGTCAAGCGCAGATATTGGAATTTTTTAACCAGGTCCGTAATGAGTATCTGCGACAGTTAAAATTACCATTGGACTTAATAATAGAATAATTGCTGAGGATACTGCAGGTGAAAATGACTTATCGTAAGGCGGGTGTTGACATCGAAAAGGGGAACCTGGCCATAAAACAGATTAAAAAAATGGTTCATTCCACCTATAGCCGCCAGGTATTGACTGAACTGGGTCTTTTTGGGGGAATGTATAGTTTCAACAAGGGTATGTACCGGCAACCGGTGCTGGTCTCCAGCGTGGATGGCGTGGGGACCAAATTAAAAGTCGCTATCCTGATGGATAAACATGATACGATCGGCCAGGATTTAGTAAATCATTGCGTCAACGATATTGCCGTGGGCGGAGCGCAGCCGCTTTTTTTCCTGGATTATTTCGCCACCGGAAAATTAGAAACAGCAACTTTTAAAAATGTAATTAAAGGTTTTGTACGCGGTTGTAAGTATAATCATTGCGCCCTGATCGGCGGCGAGACAGCGGAGATGCCCGACCTGTACCGCCAGGGCGAATATGATCTGTCGGGTACCATTATCGGTGTGGTAGAAAAAGCTGAATATCATTAACGGTAAAAAAATAAAAAGGGGAGATGTATTGGTCGGAGTTAATTCCAGCGGTTTACATACCAATGGCTATTCCCTGGCCCGCAGGATATTGCTTAAAAAATTAAAAGTGGATAGTTATATTCCCGAGCTGGGGTGTACTTTGGGCGCTGAATTGTTACAGGTCCATTTGAGTTATCTTCACCTGATCCAATCTGTACGAAAAAGGGTTCAGGTTAAAGGGATAGCCCATATTACCGGTGGTGGCATCATAGGTAATACCAAACGCCTGTTACCGGCAGGATTATCACTGCAGGTAGATTGGCAGGCCTGGTCCTGGCCTCCGATATTCAAGATGATAAAGCGTCTGGGCCAGGTCCCTGAATCAGATATGCGCAATACCTTTAATTTGGGGATCGGCCTGGTCTTTATTGTCAGGGCAGTGGATACTGAGGCAATTTACAGGCTGATTAAAGCCGACAAGTTCCAACCTTATCTCATTGGCGGGGTTATTTAAGCCGGCTAATCCATCAAATTGTCCGATAAATTGTGTCTCACGTCGGCTAGTGTGAACAAAAGTTCACACTGCTTAAGTTTACCGGAAGTTAAGCGATTAAATTGATCTAATTTTTATTAAATATTTTGAAAAAAATTTATAATTTTTTTTAAGCCCTTCGGATAGATATCTGCTCCATTGAATCGTTTTAATTTTTCCCGGAATTTTTAAATCGCCGATAAGACAATAAATATATAAGATATTGTTTATTAAATATTTATATACAAGAATTATTTTGCCCTGGAATTGACCGAGAGCATTCTTTGAACTGCAAAAACAACTCAAAATATCAGTGAAGAGCCGAATTTCTAATATCGTATATTCAGCTTTATCTCAAAAAAGTTGCAAAAAAGTGCGGGACTTCCCATCCGTGTGAACGATTGTTCTCATTTTTTGACCGATTGTTCATACCGAGTGTGAACGATCGGTCAATTTTTTTGATCGATCGTTCACACTTTTTTTGATCTTATAATTTATGCTCGAAAGCCTGGATTGGCTAACTACTTCATATTATTGGAGTTGTCGTTTTTACAATAAAATGGCATGAATATGGCATATGTATTTTTCATCTTTTAGAGGGATTATTATGGATCTCTTGTTAATTCATCCTGGTGTTAAGAGCGATGTTATCAGTGAACATCTGGGTATTGCCAGTTTGAAGGCCTTTCTTACTCAATACGGTTTCAAGGTTGACACCTTGGATATGGTACTGGAAGATCTGGATATCCCGGCTGTCATACAAAAAATGCGTCACATACAACCAAAATCTATTGGGATTTCCATGCTGGATCAGACTAAAGAGCAGGGGCTGTCCTTGATTCAACAGATAAAACAGACCGGTTTCAGCGGACCTGTGCTAGCTGGTGGATATTTCCCAACTTTTCATGCCGATGAACTTTTAAAAAATGTACCTGCCATCGATTTTATTGTACGTGGAGAAGGGGAGTATACCCTGCTGGACTTGATGTATTCCCTTGCAGGTCGGGGCCATAAACCTCTGACCGGGATTCCGGGAATTTCATATCAGTCTTAATGGGCAGTTGCGGCATAATCCTCCCCGGCCCCTTATTTACGATCTGGACAGTCTGCCCATGGTCGATCGCAAATATGCCGACAGGCTGATTAAAAAAACAGGTCACCTGCGGGTTTATGCTTCGCGGGGTTGCTGGGGGAATTGTTCATTTTGCGACATCAATTCTTTTTACACCAGCAGTCCGGGTAAAAAATGGCGCAGCCGTTCCATCGCAAAATTTGTAGATGAACTGGAGCACCTGGCCAGAACTTATCGCTGCACCTATTTCATTCTGAATGATGATAATTTCTTAACCCGCGGCGTACACAACCGTCAACGTGCCGAAATTCTGGCCGCCGAACTGGCCCGGCGGAACCTGTCGGTCAGTTTTGAAATGATGTGCCGGGTGGATTCAATCGATCGCCAGGTCTTGATACATCTTAAAAGATCAGGTTTACAACGTGTTTTTCTGGGGGTTGAGTCTTTCGATCAGGATCAACTGAACCGTTTTGGCAAGGGAACCACGGTACGGCAGAATCTGAAGGCCTTGATCACTTTAAAGCGGTTGAAAATTGATTGTATCGTCTCGGTGATCCTGGCTGACGCTTATACCCGCCTGCGCGATCTGATCAAACAGTACTTCGTGTTATTCATGGTCCAGAAAAAATATTTCAACAGTAAGAATTGCAGGATTTCCATCAATGAACGATTGGAATTGTACCGGGGCAGTTTGTCTTACCGACAATATAAGCAGGCGGGTCTGTTAACCTCTGATCACTGGTACGACGGCTACGATTTTCGTCTGAAAAAATTGACCGCCTGGCGCCTGAAACTGGCCCGGCTGGAAAATAAAATTTATAAGAAATTTTCCGGCTGGAAAAAAAATCTCTCAAACCGGTCGCACAGCAGACCTGCAGCCGGACTTAGAAATAATTTTAGCAGACAACTGCTGAAGATATCCAAAAATTAATTTAACATTTTAACCCATCTAAACAAGGAGGTTTATATGTACAAGAAATTATTTCGCCGGATCAAAAAAGCATGGATTCTGCTTTTCATGTTCGTTACTTTTACACCACAAGTGCTGGCTCAATGTCAGAGAATAGCCGCACGTACGATTGAGTAGAAACAGGCTCTCCAGCATTAGTAAAATGATAGTCGTGTATACTTAAAAATATTTGTTGGTAGGTGAAAGTAAAAATAACGAAAATATTTTTATTTATTAGCAGTAGTGTCCTGGCCTGGACATGCGCAGATGTGGAAACTATCCGCATGGCTATCGAGGAGATGCCACACGGATTTGACCCGGTCTATCATGACGGGGTTTATGATGTGCAAATCCAAAGCCAGATTTATGAAACCCTGTTACGGTTGGATTCAGATTACCAGACTATTTTACCCAATCTGGCTATGCGCTGGACCGTCAATCCTGACAGTAATATCTATCGTTTCACACTCAGGCCTGATGTCCGTTTCCAGGACGGGCATCAGCTGAGTGTGGATGATATTCTCTACAGCATAGAACGCTACCGCAGCGAAAAAAGTAATTGGTTACTGCAGGGCCGGATTAAAAAGGTAGCCGTGATTGATTCCCTGACTTTTGCAATACAGTTAAAGAATGATTTTGCTCCGTTTTTATATGCGCTGTGTTCGCCTTATGTCATGCTGATTCAATCGCCAATGACAGAAAAAAATAAAAACCGTAACGGAACCGGCCCTTATTTTATACATGAGCAGCAAGGCAGTACCAGAATAATCCTCAAACAGAATCCGGAATGCTGGCAGAAATTATCACAGGTAAAAAAGATTGAATTCATTCTGTACAGCAACTATGAATCATCAGCCTATGCGATTGAGGACAGGGAAGTAGATATTGTTTATCTTATTTCAGGATCGATCATCGACCGGTTGAAATGGACCGGCAAGATAGACTATGTGTCGAATAAGCCCTTAAACGTAATTTTTATTGGCTTCAATAATCGGGCGGCCCCTTTTAACGATCCCCGTATACGTAAAGCTATTTTATATGCCTTGAATATTCCTCGGCTGGTTTATAACTCCAACCGCGGGAATGCAATTCCAGCCGTGGGACCGCTACCGCCCATTTATAATTTAGGGACAGCGGTCCAGGCAGGCCAGAACCTCGCTCTCGCCCGCAAGATGTTCAAGGAAGCTGGATTTCAGGGTAACCTGGTTACCCGCTTTTTCTTGCTATCCAATAAAAGTTCCCGCCATACCTGGATTGAACTATTAAAAGCACAGTTGCGTACTTCGGGAATATATCTGCAGACCGAAGAATCCGAAAACTGGCCTCAACATATAGGCGCAATTATGTCGGATCGTGCACAGATGTTTTTTGACGCCTATGACAGCGATATAATCGGCGATCCCTGGTATTTTTTATGGACACTGTTCCATTCGAAATCTCCGGCGAATTCACTGAAGTATTATAATTCCAAGGTCGATAGTTTATTAGACCTGGCCGAGACTAAATATGACATGAACGAACGAAATCAAATCTACAAAGAAATCGTCTCGATAATTCTGGCCGAGACGCCGGCAGTTTTTCTGGACCATGTTATACCGCATTTCGCAGTAGATTCAGAAAGGATCAAGCATATATCCATGTCACCATATCAAATTTTAGACTTTAATTCAGTTATATTGAATAAACACAATTAAATATCATGAATATCTGGCAAAAGCTGAAATTGCGCTCGAAGTTTTTCCTTTATTTTGCCGGTCTGACCGCATTGATTATTATGCTGATTTCCATGGCCATCTATTTATTTCAGCAGAATACGATACGCAAACAGGCAGAAGATAAAGCATTCCGTTTAGCTAAAACTCTGGCCTATACCAGTTTAAATGCCATCCTGCTCGATGACTATGCCGTGATTCAGTTATTGATCGACAGCATGATGGAAAGCCGGGATATTTTATCCATCGTATTATTGGATTCCAGCGGAAAAGTCATTGCCGCCGATGATCCCGGCCAACGCGGTATTACCTGTAGCGATTCATTAACTGTGCAGGCGATGCAGACAGACAAACTGCAACTCATGCGTCTGACCGATGAGCGCGATCAAACTGTCTGGGAAACCTATGTACCCGTGCTGCAATTGAATAGACGAATCGGTACGGTCCGCATTCAATATCTGGCTGAGAATCTGTTTACCGGACTCTTCAGTACCATTGCCGGTATAGGTTTGCTGGCCATTATCTTCAGTATAATTCTTTCATATTATCTGGCCCGCCGGGTGGTTAAACCGATTACCGCTGTTTCTAATCTGGCCCGGGCCTATGGCCAGGGTAAATTCGATCAGGCCATCACCGGTTACGGTGAAGATGAAATCGGCCAGATGATTCATTCGCTGAATCAATTATCCGCTCAATTGGTGAATCTGATTAATGAGCGCAGCGCCCACGAGGGATTGATCATGATCGGCGAATTTGCCTCGTACATAATTCATGACCTGAAAAATCCTCTGACCGGAATCCACTTGCTGGCGGACGGACTGAATCGACGATTAGAGGAAAACAGTCCTTTACGTAAATACAGCGAGGAAATCCTCTCGGCTTCGCAAAAGGTTGAAGTCTTTGTACGCCGGACTCTGGATATGGCTAAAGCGTCAGAATTGAACAGGGAAGCTATTGATATCAACACCCTGGTCAATAAGGCAATCGACGAGGTCAGCAACCACAATTCTGTAATAAAAAATAGAAATTATGATCCTAATATACCTATATTTAACGGTGATCCCCGCCTGTTATTCATGGCGCTAAAAAATCTCATTGTGAATGCGCTGGAAGCAACCCGGGAGAAGGGCGAAGTATCGGTCAGCACGGAATGGTCCGGAAAGATTTATATTATTGTCAGCGATTCCGGCTGCGGTATCCCTAAGGAAAAATTGCAGGCAATTTTCCGCCCGTTTTTTTCTATGAAAAACCAGGGGCACGGTCTGGGCCTGGCCATGGTAAAACGAACCATTAACCTGCATGGCGGTGAAATCCAGGTTGACAGCCAACCGGGTGTTGGTTCCATCTTCAAGGTCATTTTACCGGTTTAACGAGTATCAGCAGATAAGGTAGAACATATGTACCGGATTCTTATTGGTGATGATGACGAGACGATCCTCAAAGGTATCCGCTTTCATTTGCAGGAACAGGAGGGGCTCGAAATCATAACCGCTGATACCAAAGAGGAAGCTCTTAATTTTATTGAAACTGATGAATTCGATGCAGTGATTATCGATCTGATGTTTCCCGAAGCAAATGACGGTTTAGCGGTAATCAAATGCGCCCGCAATCAAATGTACCGGCCGCTTATTCTGGCTATGACTGCATATGAGTCGGTGGAAAATGCGGTTGCCACCATACAGGCAGGTGCCGATGATTTCGCTGTCAAGGGATTCACTCTCGATGAATTGATGATCCGCGTTGAAAATCTGATTAAACGAAAGAAAGAACTCCAGCATCTGACCATTGAAAATGAGATATTGCGCCAGACCGTGCGCCAGCAATTCAACGACTACCAGATAATCGGCCTGTCCAGGCAAATCAAGGAACTGATGGGCAAGGTATTGAAGATCGCCGAGGACGCCCATGCGACCTGTTTAATCGAAGGAGAAAGCGGATCCGGTAAAGACCTGTTTGCCCGGACTATCCATATGCTGAGTAAACGCAATTATGCCCCCTTCATACCGATCAACTGCGCTGCGATTCCGGACAATCTCCTGGAAAGCGAGTTATTCGGGCATGAGCGGGGAGCTTTCACCGGAGCCTATGCCAGCCGGCAGGGAAAATTCGAACAGGCTCATGAAGGTGTTTTGTTCCTGGACGAAATCAGTGAACTGCCCATGCCGCTGCAAGGAGTGTTGCTGCGGGCACTTGAAGAAAAAGAAATTTATCGTATCGGCGGTAAACGCCCCATCCGCGTCAATGTCATGATCCTGGCTGCCTCGAACCGGGATATCGAACAACTCGTACATCGTAACAGATTCCGGGAAGACCTTTTTTTCCGGTTGAACGTCATTAAAATCACCATTCCGCCCCTGCGTGAACACCCGGAAGATATTGAACCGCTGGCTTTATTTTTTCTCGAAAAATTCAATACCCAGCGCAATAAACAACTGGTGCTTTCTAATCCGGCCCTGGCCCAGTTGAAAAATTATACTTTTCCCGGAAATGTCCGTGAATTAAGGAATATCATTGAAGATGCTTTCGTATTCTGTACCGGAAATATAATACATCCATCCGATTTACGCTTCAAACAACAGCGCAAGTTTCATAACCGGAACCGGATAACCGGACACAGGGAGATCGATGCGATTTTGCAGAGCAAACATCCGAAGGCCCTTGACGAATTCAACAGAATATACTTCACCGAACTGCTGAATAAGCATAACTGGAATATGAAAAAGACCGCCGAGGAGGCGGGAATCAGCAGGGAATGGTTGTGCAGAAAATTAAAACAACTGTCCATAACCAATAAATAAATTCTAAATCCTGGTAATCAATATTATTCCGCTCAGGCCAGACCATCAATTACTGATCTGGCCTGCCGGCCCGGCCACTTTTTGAATACTTTACTGGATAAATTAAATAATAAGAAATTCTTTTAAATATTCCTTATATTTTTGACAGGTTTTGATTCTTGAGGATTTGCTCTTAAGGACAAGGAAATGGATAATGTATTTGCCATAATAATTCTGGCCACTGCCGGTTATTTATTAGGGTCTGTACCGACCGCAATCATTGCGGGCAAGGTTTTAAAAAACATTGACATACGCCAACACGGCAGTGGTAATGCCGGTGCAACTAACGTTTTCCGGGTACTGGGCTGGCGGGCCGGCCTGATTGTGTTAATAATTGATATCCTGAAGGGATTTTTAGCCGCCTGGCTGCTTATACGTCTGTTTCCACAATTATGGTCCGATACGGACTCCCGCATCTACTGGCAAATCATGGCCGGGATAATAGCCATACTCGGCCATATCTGGACTATTTTTGCCGGATTCCGGGGAGGAAAAGGGGTAGGTACAGCAGCCGGGGTCGTTTTGGGTCTGCAACCCTTTCCAGTTTTAATTTGCCTGATAGTTTTTATACTCATAGTAGCAAAAACACGCTATGTTTCCCTGGGTTCAATAATCAGTGCCATTTTACTGCCAATTATCTTACTGGCTGATAAATTACTCTTGCATCTGGAAATTCCTGTTGCTATGATCGTCCTGAGTATCTTATTAGCACTGTTGATCATTTTCACTCATCGCCAGAATATCAAACGATTGATCCAGGGTAATGAAAATAAAATATCATTCACTAAGAAAGAGAGTTCTGCTTGAAGGTCTCGATACTGGGTGCCGGTAGCTGGGGTACCAGTCTGGCCTTGATTCTCAACCAGAATCACCACCAGGTTTCCTGCTGGTCCTATGAAAAAGAGGATATCGAAAATATTAAAAATACCGGTCAGAATAAACGGTTTCTGCCCGGTGTAGATATCCCGGCATCAATTGCCTTCAGCAATTCGCTGGAAGATAGTTTAACCCGGGCTGAAGTTATTGTCGTCGCTGTACCTTCCCAGGTTATTCGTCCCGTTTTAGAACAGATCCGTGAGAATATCCCGGTCGAAACGATCTGGGTGAGTGTGGCCAAGGGGATCGAGAAAAAATCTTTGTTGCGGGTGTCAGAAGTTTTACAGCGGGTGGGCGGTATTGCCGTTGACAAGATTGCCGTACTATCCGGTCCCAGTCATGCTGAAGAAGTCAGCAGAAATATTCCCACCGCAGTAGTTGCTGCCAGTAATGCAGAGAATGTAGCCAAACTGGTCCAGAACCTGTTCAGTACTCCAACATTTCGTGTATATGCTAATTTCGATGTCATTGGAGTCGAATTGGGTGGTGCACTTAAAAATATCATAGCTCTGGCTGCCGGAATATGTGATGGTGCCGGATTTGGCGATAACACCAAAGCAGCATTGATGACCCGTGGACTGGTTGAGATTACGCGTCTGGGGATTAAATGTGGAGCTAATGCGGATACTTTTGCAGGTCTGTCCGGGATGGGCGATCTGATCGTGACCTGCATGAGCCGGCATTCCCGGAATCGTTTTGTCGGCGAAGAAATTGGCAAGGGCCGCAAATTGACGGATATATTAAAAGACATGGTCATGGTGGCCGAGGGAGTTTATACCACCGCGTCGGCCTTTGAACTCGCTCAGCATAAAAAGGTAGAGATGCCTATAACTGAACAAGTGTATAAAACATTATATGCAGATAAATCACCCCTCAAAGCCGTGCAGGAATTAATGACCCGTGAATCAAAGATCGAAAACAGGGATTAATTAATTGAGGAGAAGGCCATGATTAAATCCATACTTTTAGCTGTCGACGGATCTGTTTATACTGCTGCAGTTGTTACTTATGGGCTGGATCTGGCTCAGAAGTTAAAAGCACATATCCGTGCCTATAGCATTGTCGATGTGCGCATCTATGATTGGGTATTGAACACGGGTGCCGAAGGATATATGCCGGTGATTCCTTCAAATATGTTTCATGAAGAATCGCATAAATTTCATAATGAGCGTGCAGATACTTTACTCGGCAAAGTAGGGGAGAGGATACAAAAAGCAGGGCTTAGTTTCGACAGCGGTAAATTGGAAGGTTCACCTGTTGAAATGATCTGTGAACTGGCCAGGCAGGTGGACCTGGTCATCATGGGTGCGCGAGGTGATTACGCCCGCTGGGGTGACCGGTTACTTGGCGCTACCTTGGAGGCGGTCTCACGCCAGATACAGACCCCTTTAATGATTGTGGATAAAACTTATCTGCCGTTCAAAACTCTCACCTGTGCTTATGACCGCAGTGAATCGGGTACCCAGGCGCTCAAACTATCCGCATATCTGGCCCAGGAATTAAAACTACCACTGGAAGTGGTCTCGGTACACGAGGAAGAACTCGAGCGTGCGAATATCCTGAGCGAAGCCAGAAATTATTTGCAGCCTTATCAAATCACCATGAATCTTCGGTCGGAAGGCGGAGACCCTGCCACTGTGCTCATACAGATAACTGAAAAAAGTCCGCAACCTACAGCGCTGTTAATGGGCAGTTACGGCCATTCCCGTATCCGCGAAGCGATCATTGGCAGTACGACGGTGCAGGTAATGCGTAAAGCGCTGAAACCGATCATACTGACTAAATAAAATCAGCGGATTTGCGATTCTTTCATATCGAGCAGCAAAACCGACCATAACGGCGGTTTAAGAATCCCTTGAATACAATATGGCTAATTGCTAAATTAAAATACTAAAGAATATTCTTTAACGATTCTGACAATCAGACAGCAGGGTGGACCAGACATGGCGGATAATATCTATATTAAAGATGTAGCTCAATATGAAAATCAGGAAGTGACGTTGCAGGGCTGGCTTTATAACAAACGGTCCAGCGGTAAACTAAGATTTTTACTGGTGCGGGATGGTACGGCAACTATTCAATGTGTGGTGTTTCAAGGGGATGTATCTGAAAAAACATTTCAGAACGCTGACTTGATCCAGCAGGAAAGTTCCTGTCGCCTGACCGGCAGGGTAAAAAAGGACCCCCGTGCTCCAATCGGCTATGAGATTCAGGCTACTGCAGTGGAGATCCTGCAACTGGCCCAGGATTATCCTATTTCCAAAAAAGATCATGGCACCGATTTCCTGATGGATCACCGGCATTTGTGGATTCGTTCTTCTTTACAGCATGCTATTTTACGCATCCGCCATGAAATTATCCGCGCCGCCCGGGAATTCTTCGACAGCCGTGATTTTGTCCTGATCGATACTCCGATTTTCACTCCCAATGCAGCCGAAGGTACTACCACATTATTCTCCACCGATTACTTCGGCAGCAATGCCTATCTGACTCAGTCCGGACAATTATACGGGGAAGCGGCGGCCATGGCTTTTGGGAAAATATACTGTTTCGGTCCGACCTTTCGCGCCGAAAAATCAAAGACCCGCCGCCATCTGACAGAATTCTGGATGATCGAACCGGAAGTTGCTTTTTATGATCTGAACGACGATATGAAATTAGCCGAAGAATTTGTCACACATATGGTCAAGAGCGTATTGAAAAACAGGCTGCCGGAATTGCAGAAGTTGGAACGGGATGTCGGTAAACTGGAAAAAATTGAGACGCCATTTCCACGAATACATTATGACGAGGCCGTGGAAATTCTGAAAAAGGTTAATGCCGACTTTACCTACGGCGGCGATTTCGGTGCAGCAGACGAGACAGTTATCTCTGAAAAATTTGACCGGCCGGTTATCGTGCACCATTATCCCGCAGCTATCAAGGCTTTTTATATGAAACGTGATCCGCAGAACGAGTCGTATGCCCTGGCCATGGACATGCTGGCACCGGAGGGGTATGGTGAAATCATCGGCGGATCCCAGCGCGAAGATGATTATGATGCATTGCTGCAGCGAATCCGTGCGCATAAATTGCCTGAAGATGCGTTTCAATGGTATCTTGATTTACGCAGGTACGGTTCGGTTCCGCATTCAGGTTTTGGTCTGGGTATTGAACGTACAGTTTCCTGGATCTGCGGATTGAAGCATTTACGGGAAGCGATTCCGTTTCCCAGGCTGATGCAGCGGATTTATCCCTGATGCGGCCGGCCGAAGGGGTGCAATTGATGATCGCTGTCATCGGGGCACGCAGTTGTGATCAACAGGTATATGAACTGGCTTTTCAGGCTGGTCAGGAATTGGCCAGGAGAGGGTATACCGTTGTCTGTGGCGGATTAGGGGGTGTCATGGAAGCAGCCTGCAAGGGCGCCCGTAGTGCCGGCGGACGGACCGTGGGTATTTTGCCCGGAGTTGATCCCATGACTGCCAATCAATATGTGGATATTGCCATCGCTACAGGATTGGGAGCCGGCCGTAATCTGATAATCATTCATTCGGCTGAAGCAGTGCTGGCGATAAATGGAAGTTATGGCACATTATCCGAACTTGCTTTTGCTTTGCAATTGAACAAACCGGTAGTGGGTCTGGGCACCTGGAATATCTCTGAAAAAATAATTACAGCAACATCAGCGCAGCAGGCAGTCGAGCAAATCAGCAGACTGGTCGCGACACATGAAAGTGGCTAAACATATAATCATCAGCGGTATGGTGCAGGGTGTCGGTTATCGTTTCTTCTGCCGCCGCGAAGCTGCGGCCCGGGGTATAACCGGTTATGTAAAAAATCTTCTCAATGGCGATGTGGAAGTATTGGCTGAAGGTGAAGAAGAATTGGTAGGGCATTTCATCAAGGTGCTCAGAACAGGGCCACATTTTTCACACGTACAGGATCTGAATATTACCACGCTGCCATCTGAAGACAAATATAAAAATTTTGAGATCGAATTCTGAGAACTGAAAAAATGGGAACT
The DNA here is from genome assembly GCA_963777955.1 of Calditrichia bacterium. GTDB lineage: Bacteria > Calditrichota > Calditrichia > JAJRVZ01 > JAJRVZ01 > CAVZSQ01. The sequence goes on along the minus strand of CAVZSQ010000015.1, from coordinate 191,428 downwards.
TCATCTCTAGAACGTTTACGCCAGGCCATACGCGATGTGCCGGATTTTCCCCGCCCGGGAATCATGTTTAAAGATATTACCACTTTATTAAAAAATTCTGAACTTTTACAATTAGCCGTCGACAATATTTATAATAATTTCAGATCTGAGCGGATTGATCAGATCGCCGGGATCGAATCCCGGGGATTCATACTGGCTGCGGCGCTGGCCTATAAATTTAAATGCGGCTTTATTCCCATTCGTAAACCGGGAAAATTGCCGGCAGCGAAAATCAGCGAGGAATACCAGCTTGAATATGGTACGGACCGGATCGAAATTCACCAGGACGCTTTACGTCCCGGCGAGCGGGTTTTGCTGGTTGACGATTTGCTGGCAACCGGGGGAACAGCCAGGGCTGCCTGTAATTTGCTAAAGCGCCTGCAGGGGGAAATAGTGGGTTTAGCATTTCTGATCGAATTATCTTTTTTAAAAGGACGGCAACTATTGGAAAATTTTACTATATTATCACTAATTCAATATGATAGATAAGTAACGGAGATTGTATATGAAAAAGTATCCGAACATAAAATTGTTCTCTTTGATTCTTTTCCTGGTTTATGTGACTTCTGTCTGGGCCATCGAGTGGTATAAATCATATGAAAACGGGCTCAGCGCAATGCGTAACCAGGATTATAAGGCAGCAGCCTCGTACCTCAGGCTGGCTATCCAGGGTAATCCCAATGAAAATAAGAAAGTACGCACGTACGGTATGCATTTTATTGAGTATTATCCACATCGTGAATTGGGTATTTGTCTGTACAATCTTGGTGAAAATGCCGAAGCCCTGAGAGAATTAAAATTATCCAACGATCAGGCACCTTCAGCGCGTGCCGATGAATATATCAGACAGGTCAGCGGTAATGCCCCTCCGCCTAAAACTGACACCGCTCCAGCGCAGGTAATTACTCAGCCAGCAACCCAGCCGGTAGTGGATACACCTGCTAAAGACAGCAATCTGATAATCGGCAAAAAAACGATTAAAGAAGTCGGTGAGCGTATGGGTGTAGCGGTAATGCCGTTTGAAAATAAGGGGGCCAGTAAGGATCTGGGTAATATCGTACTGGATAAAATGATCACTGTGCTGTGGAACCAGCAACGCTTTAAAGTAATGGAACGGGCCCAGTTGGATAAAATTCTGGCCGAACAGAGTTTAGGTGCCTCCGGTGTGGTGGATGCTAACACAGCAGCCCAGATCGGTAAAGGGATTGGTGTGGATGCCATTATTATCGGTAGTGTTGCCGCTGCCGCCTCCGGTGCAATCAGTATAGATGCCCGGGTGATCGATACCGAATCGGCAACTATTATCGTAGCTCAGGATGCTTATTCCGGCAGTTCGGACGCCCAGAGTGTCAAGAATGCCGTTGAAAATCTGTCTCGTAAAATTGCCGAATCATTGCCGCTGGTTGAGGGTTATATTATCCGCATCGATGGTGAAAAAATCATGCTGGATCAGGGACGCGGAGCAGGTTTGAAGCGAGGAATGAAATGCGTGGTTTATAAGGAAGGGGAGGTGGTCAAGCACCCCATTACCGGAGAAGTTTTAGGCAAGGATACCCAGGAATTGGGTGAAATTATTGTTACCGAAGATTTTGATAAATACAGTGTGGCCAAAGCCTTAAAGATCTATGGTGGTGTAATTTCAATCGGTGATAAATTCATAACTAAATAATCTTATTAAACCTTAACAAACCTAGGAGGGTACTATGAAGCGTAGTGGACTATTTGTTGTTGTATTCATGATTTGTCTGGCACAGTTAGCATTTGCTCAGGGCAGGTTTCAATTTTAATCCCTATGGTAACGGTGCACGGGCTGCAGGTATGGGTTATGCCTTTACCGGATTAGCGGATGATGCGACCGCCATATCCTGGAACCCGGCCGGTTTAACTCAGCTGATGAGTATGGAAGCCAGCGTGATCGGTAAATTAGGATTCGGTTCACTCTCCACTGATTACAGTGAATTTAATCCTGAAACCGAAGTCGGTTCCAGTTTTAATCTTAATTTTGCCAGTTTCGTAATACCGTTCAAGTTGAGCGATTTTAATCTGGTTGGTGGAATAGCCTACCGCCGGATTTATAATCTAACCGAAAAAATGACCATGACCATCGATGAGCAGGATTATTGTTTCCGAATATGAGACCGATAACAAAGGCGGTGTGGATGCAATCTCACCGGCGGTTGGATTTCAACTGAATGAAATGATCTCCCTGGGTGCCACCCTGAATATACTCATGGGCAGTACAGATTATAAAGAGACAGATTATTATGAAGTCGGCGGAGTTGTTTATACCGATGAGGAATATACTTCATCCGAAGATTATTCCGGCACCTCCATTGAACTTGGAGCACTGGTAAAACCATCACCGCAATTCTCAATCGGCGCTGCCTTTAAACTGCCCTACACCCTGACCATTGAGTCCGAAGGTGAAGAAATGGGTATCAAATTCCCGATGTTCATGGACTTCGGTCTGGCTTTTCGCGCCAGTGACAATCTGACCCTGGCTGCCGATTACCGTTTACGGCCGATAGATAAAGTTGAACTGGAATTTGACGGCGAATCCTTTGAAATATTCGAAGATGTCGACATTACCGGTAATTCTTTCCATGTAGGTCTGGAATATCTGATGGCTGCCGGTGATAATATGATGCCGGTGCGTTTGGGATTCTTTACAAATCCCACCACAAATTTTGACATCAATGATGACCAGGTTACATTCACTGGTCTGAGTGCTGGTGTCGGATTGATCATGGACAGAATTATTCTTGACGGAGCTTTCGAATGGGTTATTCAAAACCTTTGAAGGCGATGAAGTAGACGGCGATCCGGTAAATTACACCTACAATGATTTTCGTGTTACCGTGGGTGCAGTAATTCATCTGGGTCAGTAATAGTTTTTTTAAATTTAATGAAGGGGATGTCAATGACATCCCCTTTTTTTTACAAAAATTTATTAATTCAATTCCTTGCCTTGTTAGTTCTGAATCAATACATTAAATCCTTGTTTTTTGCCCCAGTAGCTCAGCAGGATAGAGCAGTGGTTTCCTAAACCAAAGGTCGGAGGTTCAAATCCTCTCTGGGGTACCATTTGTATATACTCAATATTTTTAATAAATTAGTTAAGGTATTTTACTGAGAAAGGATCACAGATAAAATATACAATCAATCAGATGAATTACATTTGAACGGAGTTAACTTATGCTCAAACCGAAACGCAAAATAACCAGACAGGAACTGAAAGAAGATAAACTGGTCAAAACTACTCTGCAGGTCAAGAACTATTTAGAAGAGAATAACCAGCAGGTATTTTTTGTCGTCGCTGGTTTATTTGTCATAATTCTACTCATAATGTGGTATCGCCATTCCAGCCAAAAAACCAGTCAGGAAGCCAGCGCTCTGCTCGGCATAGCCCAAATCGAATACACCAACGGCAATTATGAAAATGCCACCAGCCGTTTACAAAATCTCATCCAGAATTTTAATGGTACGGCCGAAGGCCAACAGGGTTTGTTTCTGTTAGCTAACATATACTATCAATACCGGGATTATACTAAAGCCAAGGATTATTTTGAGCAATTTATCGACTCATACTCCGGCAGTGACATTTTACTGGCTTCCGGTTATGCCGGCCTGGCTGCTTGTTATGAAACCGAACATAACTTCGCCACAGCAGCAAATCTGTACGAAAAAGCGTCAAAAATTGCCGGAGACTTTATTGAAGCGGATAATTATGCTTATCTGTCCGGTATCTGTTATAAGAAAGCTGGCGATATTGAACAGGCTAAAGAACAATTTAAAAAACTGGTGGATGAATCCAAGTCGGGGCAGAGAACAAAAGATGCCGAAACACAATTACTGGTGTTACAATAACCAGTCTATTTTAAGTTTCACTTAAAAATGTCATTCGGACGAGGAAGAATCTTTCTTTTTCAACAGGATAAAAAGTCATGGCCGAAGTGGTTTTAAAAAATATATTTAAGATCTATGATGAAAAAACCGAGGTTGTAAAAAACCTGTCACTGCATATACGGGATACTGAATTTATGGTGCTGGTCGGTCCATCCGGTTGCGGTAAATCTACCACCCTGCGGATGATTGCCGGATTAGAGGAGGTAACCCGTGGCGAAATATATATCGGCCAGCAATGCGTGAATACATTACCTCCCAAAGACCGCGATATAGCCATGGTTTTTCAGAACTATGCTTTGTATCCACACATGACGGTTTACGAAAATATGGCTTTTGGTCTGAAACTGCGCAAATATCCCCGGGAAGAGATAAAAAAACGTGTACATGATGCCAGCGAAATCCTGGGTTTGAGTGATCTGCTGGAGCGCCGGCCCAAAGCATTGTCCGGCGGACAACGGCAAAGAGTAGCGCTTGGCCGGGCTATTGTCCGCAAACCCAAGGTTTTTTTATTTGATGAGCCCCTGTCCAACCTCGATGCCAAATTAAGGGTGCAGATGCGGATTGAGATCAGCAAATTGCACCAGCGTCTGGCTACTACCATGATTTATGTCACCCATGACCAGGTCGAGGCGATGACCATGGGTAATCGTATCGCTGTGATGAAAGACGGCATCGTGCAGCAGGTGGATCAACCGATGACTCTTTATGAAAAACCAAAAAACAGATTTGTAGCCGGTTTTATCGGCAGTCCGGCAATGAATTTTTTTGAAGGCCAGCTGCAACGTAATAATCAATTGGAATTTAAAGCCGATATTATGCAATTTGTAATACCTGAGCCGATCGCGGCCAGATATGCATTCAGTTCCGGACAAAAAGTTGTCCTGGGAGTCCGGCCGGAACATTTCAGCCTGGTTCCCGCAGCGGATCGTCCTGAGGTGCACCCCTCAGGTGCACCTGCAGGCCAGGGTGGAAGTGGTCGAACCAATGGGCAACGAAATTTTTCTCTACTTTTCAAAGAATGAACAAATGTTCACCGTACGTGCACCGGCAACTGTTCAGGCGGCTGTCAATCAAAATTTATCATTATACTTATCACTTGAGCATCTTCATTTTTTCGATTTAGAAAATTCCGGCTCATTATTGAAAAATATGAATTGAACATTTATTAATCATGGTAACAAACCTTAAGATAAAGCCATAAAATATGTTCAGTAACAAATTATTAGCCAGACTTCGTGATGCAACCAATGTAACGGTTCTGACCGGCGCCGGTATTTCAGCAGAGAGCGGTGTGCCCACTTTTCGCGGTAAAGATGGATTATGGCAGAATCATAAAATGGAAGAATTGGCCACTATCCAGGCTTTCCAAAAAAATCCCATGTTATTCTGGCAATTTTATTCCTGGCGACGGAAAGCACTGGAAAATATAAAGCCAAACCTTGGCCATTATGCCCTGGTTGATTTTGAAAGATATTTCAAGGATTTTACACTCATTACCCAGAATGTTGATAACCTGCATATAATCGCCGGCAGTAAAAAATTAATTGAACTGCATGGAAACATTCTGCGTAACCGCTGCAGCAGGTGCAATACTCTGTACCCGTCAGCAGTTGCCGTTGGAGCAATTCCCACCTGCACTAAATGCGATGCCTTGCTGAGACCCGATGTGGTTCTATTCGGTGAAAATCTGAATGAAACGTTATTGCGCAAAGCCCAGCACGCCTCGGCAGAATGCGAAGTATTTCTTTCCATCGGCACCTCAGGTGTCGTCGAACCGGCTGCTTCCTTACCCCTGTTATCCAAAGCCAACGGCGCTTATCTGGTGGAGATTAATGAAGAAGAGACACCACTTTCGGTACATAGCAACGAAACTTTGCGTGGACCCTCGGGAAAAATTCTGCCGCAAATGGCAATGGTCATCGAAAAAATACATATCAAGTGAACAGGGCTAAGCATAGAAATCCCGCAGGCTAAAATGATTTTTAGCGGAAACCAATCCAGCCTTGCCCAGTATAAAGTTATAAAATTCAATCAGGATTATGTTGCGAACCATTAAAATAAACAGACTGGTTTTTACTTTATACCTGCTGCTTATTACCGGCTGTGCCTATTATAATACACTCTTTAATGCTCTTGAAGTATATGATGCCGCCAATAAAAAGTTAAGCGCAAGTAAAGAAACCGAGGTTCCTGCAGACGTGCGTAAAGATTTTAATTCAGCCATCGATAAATGCTGGAAATTAATCAACCTCTATAGTGACAGCAGTAAATACGCCGACGATGCCTTCCTGCTGATTGCCAAGAGTCATTACCAGATAGCGGAATATACCAATTCGGAACGATACCTGACGCAATTCCTCAGCCGCTATCCAAAAAGCAAACTCATACCCGAGGCGACTCTATGGCTGGCCAAATCGATGATCAAACTGGGCAAATCCGACCAGGCCAGTGAATATCTGAATTCGATCATTGCCGAATCCCACCAGAAAGATATAACCGCCCAGGCTTATTATTACCTGGCCGAAATCTTTTTACAGCAGAAAAATTATGAACCGACTCTGAACAATCTCCGCAACTGCATTGCCAGGTCCGACGACGATAATCTTTCTTCGTCTGCTCAATTATTAATCGGGGATATTTACTTCACCGGAGCAGATTACGCTAAAGCAATTGATAATTATGATCTGGTCAGCAAGTATTCTGCTCCGCTTAAAATTGATTTCGATGCTCAGTCCAAAAAAGTATCTACTTTAATCCTGATGGAAGATTATGCACAGGCTGGTGAAACCCTAAGCGGCTTGTTGACCCAGAGCCGTTTCGTCGACTACTATGCTTACTTTGAAGCCAGATTAGGCGAATGTTTCACACTGCAAAACAAATATGACCTGGCAGTTGAGAAATTCAACTTTATCCTGGAAAAATATCCCCGCAGCGAGGGCTCAGGGATGGCTGCTTACCGGCTGGCCCAATTACAGGAAACATATTTTGCAGATCCCGATTCGGCGCAAAAATTATACCTGCGGGTCGAAAGGGAAGACAGAAACTCAAAATATAAGGATGAGGCAGTTAAACAAGCCCAGTTATTGCAAACATATTTAAAAATCAAGGATAGTATTAACAAAGATCTAGCTGAACTGGCTTCAGTAAATTCAGCAGATTCGTTATTGATTAATACTGCCATAGACTCGTCCGTCGCCAGACCGGATACCCTGGCGGCGAAACCAGCACTTAAAGCGAAGCAGGATGATAAAGCAAGCGAAGCGCCGCAACCCAATCGATCGCTTGCTCAGCTAAAAATTTCACTGGATAAGAACCGCTTCGCGCTGGCCGAGTTCTTTTTACTGAACATTCAATATTATGACAGTGCCCGGGTGGCTTACGATAATTTCATTGCTCACTCCGCTGATTCGTCCCTTATCGCCAAAGCATACTATGCTTTATATTATATTGCTACCTACGCTCAGGCTGACTCTAATAATGCCGAACAATATAGAAATATCATTCTGACTCAGTTTCCTTCATCCGTATATGCTGATTATATACGGGTAAAAGCGGAAACTATGAAACCGGAAAAAGTCATGGTAACCGATTCGATAAAAACTGAATATTTGCGCGCCGAATCTTTTCTGTTTACCGACAGATATGATGATGCCATTGAACTGTTTAATCAGATTGCCATACAGGATTCCGGCACACTCTGGGCGGAAAAATCACGATATGCGGTGGCCTGGATCTATGAACGGAAATTAGGAAATTTCAGCTAAGGCTGTTGAAGCCTATACCAAACTGGCCCAGGAATATCCTGAGTCCAAGACAGCTCAGATTGCTAAAAATAAAATTAAAATACCTGTCGAAACAGAGGAAATAGATAAAGAAATCCCTGCTGCTGACACTACCTCGATCCAGGAACCGGAGAAAATAACGGTACCAACAGACGATTCAACCCGGTTCATTCCGCCTGAATCCAGACCTGACGACTAGCGCGTTGACTATGCCTGTACCAACCAGATCCCGAGGCCATTCACGCTTTCCAGGTTTTCTTATATTGAATTTATTTATTTTAATCCTGGCCGGCTGCAGTCCAAGCGTGAGATATTCCGCGGCACCCGGACCTGAAACAAAAAACGGCGTGGAGAAAATATACCGGCAAGGGCAGACCCTGACCGGTATCATTTCCTATTATGCTCATGAGTTCCATGGACGCAAAACTGCCAATGGTGAAATCTTTAATATGTACGACAAAACTGCTGCTCATTTGTATCTGCCTTTCAATTCAGTATTGCAGGTAACCAATAGCAGTAATGGTAAATCGGTAATAGTGCGGATCAACGATCGTGGTCCGTTTAAGGCGGACCGTATCCTGGACTTATCTTATCAGGCAGCTAAAGAAATTGATCTGATTGCAACGGGTACGACCCGGGCTGTCATAAGAATCATCAGCCTGGGTAGAAACTGATTATCTGTTATTTTATATCAAGCCTGGTACCTGGACATTTGTTTTCATTTAGATTTGAAGAATATCCAAAAGCTGTTTAAATTTAATATTTAAAATTTGAAACATGAAAATATAAGACCGAATGGATTGTACACAAGTGTGGAGGAAAAATGGGAAATTATGTGGACGTGACTGATGCTAACTTCGATGCCGAAGTGTTAAAAGCGGAACTTCCGGTACTGGTGGATTTCTGGGCCATATGGTGCGTACCCTGCCGGATGATTGCCCCGATAATTGAAGATCTGGCCACTGAAAAAAAAGATAAATTAAAAGTGGTGAAACTGGATGTAGATCATAATCCGCAAACGGCCACAAAATATGGGATTCGTTCCATCCCCACCTTACTGGTATTTAAAAACGGACAGATTGTCGATAAGTTTCTTGGCGCTGTACCGAAATCCTTATTAGAATCGAAATTGTCAAAACATCTATAAAAACACAACCTTGCCCCTTTAAAATGAATCTTCATAACAGCTCATACGTAAAGGGTGTTCTCAGCCGGCGGGATAAACCAGGATCCATGCATCCGGAAGTAGTGATTATCGGCCGGTCAAATGTAGGCAAATCTTCGTTAATTAACACAGTACTCCAGCGAAAAAACCTGGCGAAAACCAGTTCGACACCCGGTAAAACCAGGCTGATCAATTATTTTGATATTGATCATAAACTCTACCTGGTCGATTTACCGGGTTACGGTTTTATCAAAAAAAAAGATGATTCCGCCCGGAACTGGGATGACCTGCTGGGCGACTTTCTGCTGAAAAACCGGCAAATCAGACTGGTTTTAGCCCTGATCGACAGCCGCCATCCGGAATTAGATTCGGATCGGTATAGTATCGACTGGCTGCAGCACAACCGCATCCCATTTGTTATTATCCTGACCAAATGTGATAAACTGTCGTACAATGAATTTAAGCGGGCCTGGCAAAGGATTAATGTTTTATTCCCGCAAACAATCATCATACCTTTCTCGACAAAAGATAAAACCGGCCGGGAAGAAATAATCGGGTTATTGAATCAGAGTGCCGGGGCAGAGCAGGATAAAAAATAAACGGACAATCAGCAATGGAACAAAAAGAATTGATTATAATCGGTGCCGGTCCGGCAGGACTGCGGGCCGGTGCAGAAGCACAGCGGCTGGGTCTGGATTATCTGATCCTGGAGCGGGGCAAAGTGGGCCAGGCCTGGCGGGAAATACGAGCCACTATGCCTATGCTGTCGCCCGGTCATCCCCAGCGTGACTGGACCAGTATATCTCCCGCTTTTCCAATCTGGAAACTGGGGGTAAAACGACCTTACTGCAGCGCGCAGGAATTTGTTAACTACCTGGAATCCTATGCAGAACACTTTAAACTGCATCTGGCCACCGATACCGCGATTTATAAAATAGAAAAAACAGAAAACTATTTTAAACTGGCTTCCAACCGGGCCGAAATCAGAGCTCAAATTATTCTGGTATGTACCGGTATGTTTGGTAATCCCTATATCCCTGATATTCCCGGCCTGCGTGGTCATGCTCAGGTACTGCATTCGCATTTTTATAAAACTCCTGACTCATTTAAAGGTCAGAGAGTAATTATTATCGGCGGCGGAAACAGCGGAGCGGAGATTGCCATTGAACTGGCCGGTTCAGCCCAGGTCTTCCTGATAACCCGTGACCGCCTGAAATTCTTCAGTGACACCAGAAATCTGTGCGATATCCGCGGTATTTCGGAAAGTTATTTACTGGAACTGATCGCGATGAAATTAATCCGGCATGTACAGCAGGCGGATATTCGCAGAGTTAAAGGAACCTCGCTTCACCTTGACCGCAGCATTATACATTTTAACCGGATTATTTGTGCCACCGGGTACCAGCCTGTGTTAGACCTGCTATCAGCCTTGCCATTAAAACTGGATCGTCAGACTCAATTCCCGTCTGTTTCCGCCAGCGGAGAAGCGCGCGGAATAAAGAATCTGTTTTTCGCCGGGCCCCTGGCTTACCGGGGTATGGGTAGTCTGTTCATTCACGGATTTATCAAGGATATTCCCCGAATACTTGATACTATTCATGAGCGTATCCGTTCAGAGGTTACTGTGTAGTAACACTGCACAGTAACCTGTCGGTATATTAAGTACTGTTTTATTCTGAGTATCAGAATCCGGTTTTTTACTCCGTTTTACGAACTTAAATGTCCGTGCCTTGAATTGACTTTACATTGCTTAGATGGTAAATTACCGGTTTTAGAAATGCTAGGAGAATTCTTATGCTGGATAAAGATTTTTTATTAAAAGTAGGGCTGGCGGAAATGCTCAAAGGTGGTGTAATCATGGATGTGACCACCCCGGAACAGGCAAAAATTGCTGAAGATGCCGGAGCAGTTGCCGTTATGGCTCTGGAACGCATCCCGGCTGATATTCGCGCGGATGGGGGTGTGGCACGCATGTCTAATCCCAAAATTATCAAGCAGATACAGGATAATGTTTCTATCCCGGTAATGGCTAAGTGCCGTATCGGACATTTTGCCGAAGCTCAGGTTCTGGAGGCACTGGCTATTGATTTTATTGACGAAAGTGAGGTACTGACACCGGCTGATGAAGAGCACCACATCTGGAAACACCCTTTTAAAATTCCGTTCGTCTGCGGCTGCCGCGATCTCGGTGAAGCCTTGCGCCGTATCGATGAAGGTGCAGCCATGATTCGCACCAAGGGCGAGGCAGGTTCCGGGGATATTGTGGAAGCCGTCCGCCATATGCGCAAAGTGCAGCAGGGGATCAAACATATTACCACCCTGGGAGATGAAGAAATTGTGGCACATGCTAAAGCGCTCGGTGCGTCCTCGCTCCTGGTTAAGTACGTTCATGATCATGGTAAGTTACCCGTACCCAATTTCGCCGCAGGCGGTATTGCCACGCCGGCTGATGCGTCGCTGATGATGCAACTCGGCGCTGAAGCGGTTTTTGTCGGTTCTGGTATATTTAAATCAAGCGATCCGGCCTTGCGGGCCAAAGCAATCGTGCTGGCCACTACGCACTATAACGATCCGGAACTGGTAGCCAAAGCCAGCGAAGGATTAGGGGAAGCCATGCGCGGCATTGATGTCGCCAAGTTGCCTGCCGCAGAACTTTTACAGACCCGGGGCTGGTAGTGAAACCTATCGGTGTTCTGGCTATTCAGGGTGATTTTGAAAAACACAGGCAAATGTTGCTGAGTCTCGGTCAGGAAGTAGTGGAAGTCCGTACCAGCGAGCAACTTATGCAAACTGATGCTCTGATTATCCCCGGGGGAGAATCTACCACCCTGATAAAATTCTTTAAGGAATTCGGCCTGGATAAGACTATCCGGCAATATGCCACACATCATCCGCTGATGGGCACCTGTGCAGGTTTAATTGTTCTGGCCAGGACCGTTGATAGTACCGGGGATTATTCTTTAGGGCTCATTGATCTTGAAGTTAAACGTAATGCTTATGGCCGGCAGCGGGAATCATTCGTCGATCAGATCCAGATTAACCTGAACGGCAGTTCTTCAACTTTTACCGGTGTTTTTATTCGCGCGCCTAAGATAGGGCAATACGGCAAGAATATACAGATATTAGGCCGGCATCATGATGATATCGTGATGGCTGCTGCCGATAACATTCTGGTCTGTACTTTCCATCCTGAACTGACCGATGATACGCGGATTCATAATTACTTTATCAAGACCTTGCTTAAAAGACAGAACCTGCCTGCCGGAGTAAGTCGGAATAATTAATCATAAATAGCATGATCAAAACCTTGCAGTTATTGCTAGGGGTGCTGATCTGGTTTTGCAGTTGCTTTATTTGTTTCTTTAAACAGGGTGATCTGAAATTTTCGGCATATATTACCAGTCTGGTACCCAGCCATTACAGCAGCGATCTTCAGATAATCGAAGACAAACCAGAAGCAGTAATGTACTCTCTGCGCCTGTTCGATGACCGTAATTTTAATCTACAGGTGCAACTGAAAGATCCCCGGATTCCCGGCAAACTTCCGGCGATTCTGCTTCTGGGCGGCATGATGACCGGTAAAAAGGCGGTTGAATACGCCTATAATGTGGACAGTGTTTTGTTAGTCGCACCGGATTATCCCTACGAAGTAAGAACACATTATAGTTTTCCAGACATTCTCAGTGATATTCCTTTGGCTCATCAGGCCCTGCATTTACAGATACGGGATAATCTTGTTCTGCTCGATTATCTGCGGAAATGGAACCGGGTGGATACGTCCAGAATAAGTATGATCGGGTACAGTTTCGGAGTTCCCCTGGCCTGTGCCACAGCAGCCCTGGATCAAAATATTAAAGGACTGGCCTTAGTTTATGGAGGTGCCGGGCTAAAACATTTATTGCAGGTTAATTTCAAACTTTATAATTCATATCTTAACGCGCTGATGATCGAGGTTTTCTGGTTCTTTCTATCCGATTTCGAACCGGCAGAGCAGGCTGCCCGGCTGAAACCATTAGCGGTTATCTGTATCAATGGTGAGTTTGACGCCAAGATACCAAGAGAATCGGCTCAGGCTTTACATGAAGCCATTCCCTTTACTAAAACTGTAATCTGGCTCCCGAGCGGACATGTGCACCCCAAAAATAAATACCTGAGTATTGAAATCATAAAAAATCTACAAGACTGGTATCACGGCCATGGGCTGGACTGAGAATGTATTGCTAGGCGCGAGGGAAATTGCACTTGCTTTAATTTTAGGAATTCGTTACAATTAAAATCAGACTAAATGATGATTCATGAAAGAAAAGATTTTACTCATCTTTTGTACCGTTGCCAGTGAAGCAGACGCCAGGCATATGGCCCAGAGATTACTCTCAAAAAAACTCGCGGCCTGTTGTACCTTCATGCCGGCAGTTACTTCACTTTATCACTGGCAGGGCAGGGTAGAGGAATCTCAGGAAACCCTGTTACTGATCAAGACCACGCAAAAAAAGTATAATCAACTGGAAAAAGAGATACAGATGTTACATACCTACGAGGTTCCGGAAATTATTGCCGTAAATATTGAAGAAGCCTCGCCGGCATATGTAGACTGGCTGATTGAGAATGTCGATACCCCGGGATGAATAAATGAAGACAACTATGAACCAGTTGCAGCAGATAAAAGCGACAAGTTCCTTTGATTTCTGCTTGCTGGCCTTGCGTTATTTGCAGAATTTTATTAAAGACGCTCCGATCAAAAAAATGGATAATTTTCTGTTGTCGCTGAATGAACAGGGCCATGCCCTGGTCAAAATGCAACCGAACATGGCTAATCTGAAAAAGAAAATATCCACGGTGATTTATGTCGTAAAAAAGGCCATGAAAACCAGAAAGACCAATGCCGAAATAATCGAATACACCCTGGAGAAGATCGCGGATATGCTGGCTGTGGCTGCACAAAACAAGGAAAAAATCGCTGTGGCCGGGAGTAAATTGATCTCCTCCAACGCGCGGGTCGTAACCATCGGTAATAGTACCCTGGTTTCTGAAATTTTAATTACCGCTTTGAATCAAAAACGTAAGTTTGAAGTATACTGTTTAGAAAGTACACCGACACGGGAAGGAGTCACTCTTGCTGAAACACTGGCCCGTAAGGGCATCTCGACCTGTTTATACGCAGATGCCGCTATGGGTGTCATCCTGTCGCAAGCCACAATGGTTTTATCCGGTGCAGTCCGTATTTATGAAGAAGGTTTCATCAACAAAATCGGTACTTTGCCGCTGGCCCTGCTGACCCGTTCTCTGAAATTACCCTTTTATCTGGCCGCAGATACGGATAAGATATTAGCCGAACGGGAATATGCCGTACGCTTTTACAAGCATTATTCAGGTGAGATTTATACTCCCCGGAATAAAAATCTAAAAGTCCATAATATCTATTATGAATCAGTGCCTTTAAGTTTGTTAAGCAAATTGATCACTGAAGACGGTATATTTGATCTGACCGAATTTAAAAATTGGTATTTAAAGGACTAATCCAATGAAAACAGGTATGTTTCTGGCTGAAATTGATCCCGCCGGTAAAATTGCAATCCCGGTTGAAATCCGTGACCGGTTAAGTCTCACCGCAGGCGACAAAGTCGAGATTTCTCTGAAAAAAATTCGCAGTAAGCGTCTGGAGGTAATAATTCGCAAGAATCCTTTGCATAAACTTTTACTTTTATCTGAATTAAAGGAATCCACGACAAAATATGATTAAAGTTTTCATCGATTATTCCGGGTGGTATGCGCTGATCAATTCCGATCACCCTTACCACGGCCAGGCCAGAGAATATTTTCAGCAATTGCTGGATTCGCGTACCAGGTTATATTCCAACCTGGTACAAATCGATACTGCCATTACCATGATAAAAAAAGATTGTGGTCTTGATCTGGCGGTTGAATTTACACGTTTGTTAGAGGATGCGGTATTATCAACCAATCTGCGTTTATCCTGGCCTACCAGGCGTCTGCGCCGGAATAGTTTAAAACAGTTCTTTTCAATTAAAGATTCAACAGTAAATCTCCAGCATTGCTATATTTTTGAGGAAGTGAAAAAGAAAAGAATAAATATTATTTTTTCATTCGATGATGCGCTTAAAACACTGGCAATACCCTTAATGCCCCAGATCTAGTATGCAGTCTGTATTCTATCAAACGTTTCTCAGCGAACAGGATAAAAATATTCTGGTTATCGGCGGTGGTGGAAAATCAGCACTGATAAATAAACTGGCCGCTGATGCCAAATATTACAACAAAGTAACTGTCATTGCTTCGCTTTTTCCTCTGGCTGCTCCATATGAATCGAGTACGCTGATCAGCAAAGATCCTGTTTTGATGCGTAAACAACTAGCCGGTGAATTAGCCAAGTATAAAATAGTTTTTATCGGTAAAAAGATAGATAAAAATTATATACTGCCATTCACTAAAACGGAACTGGAAAAAATTATGCGGAGCAACCCGGCCGACTTTTTTTTTATTGAAGCGGATAATACCCGCGGCCGGTCGCTCAGTGGTTTTGAAAAGGTGGATCCAACCCTGCCGTTTAAAATCCATTCGGTTATCAACGTGGTAGGTGCCGATGTAATTAACCAGCGCCGTAATGAAAACTGGACCTTATCCCGGAATAAATACCTGTTACAGGACTCTTTCATGACTCCGCAAAATCTGGCCTCCATGTATCTAGCGCATCCGAAATTTGTAAAGATCAGAAAGCACTGCAGCTCGCAGATATTTTTCCTGAACAAAGTTGAAAATTTGCTGGTAGAAAATTTAGCAATTCAATTGACCAAGAAATTAAGATTGGGCGGAATCGAAAAAGTGGTCATGGGCAGTATCTATAACTCAACCCTGCTGCAACTCAAATGATCGCTTACCCCTGGAACTCCAAGATCGTGATTATGGGGGCAGGGGATCGGGGAACTGCCACAGCCCTGCGCCTGTTCCAATCAGGATTCCAGCCTGTGCTGCTGGAACAGGGGCAGCCCAGCGATCTTCATTTTGTCCGCAATTTCTCTGATGTGATTTATTGTGAGCGAAAGACAGTCGAAAACGTTCAGGCTGCCGTAGTTTTAGCGGCAAGCGCTGATAATTTATTGCACGAACAAATACAGGAATGTTCGCTTAACCGGATCATACCGGTGATCAATACAATGGCTGCCGGTGACCAGCAGATACTGGAACGATTGAGACCGGAGGTTCTGGTCGACTGTACCCGTTCATTTTCCAAAACTAAAAAGACGGAGCTGAATTGGAGCGATTTTCCTTGTGTGATCCGTATTGGATTTATTTACAATGTGGGTGAGGACGGTCATTATATTATCGGTGACAGCCAGCAATATTATGGCATGGTTTTCAACAGCCGGCATCAGATTGTTCCCGAATATCCGGCAGCTGATAATGTCTTAAAATCTCCTTTGCAGGGGATTTTTCAGACGGAAAAAAGGATAGGGGATGAGGTAAAGGAACGCGAAACCATTGGTATACTCAATAATATAAACATAATGGCTCCGAACAAAGGTTATATTACCGGACTGCTGCACAGTGGTCATTTTGTGCTGGCCGGACAGCCGCTTTTTGAGTTGATCAGTTACCAGAAATCCAGGGAGGCACTTGTTACGCTGCCGGCAAATTGCCGCGCCGTTGCCGGCGGGGTACTGGAAACAGTTCTGAGACACCTGTCTGCGCACAGCTGATATTCTTTAAACTATATTTTTAAGTTTCAAATCTAAACTTTTACTTTATATATGCAATATATTAAAACTACTCTAGATATATTAAATTAGCGGTTAAATTTTTCAGCGGTCTAATCGATAGCTGCATTAACTTTACTAATATTTATAATGCGTTTATTTATGAGCGTCGGGAGATACTATTATTTTATAAAGCAACTATTTGCTTGATACAGAGATATAAGATAGCGAAGATGGCAGCTGAATTAAATTTTACTAATTACCAATTACTATTTATTAATACACAAGTTATTGTATTAATGTTTTATTAATAATATCTTTCTTTCTCGTCTTTATCCATGAATTTATCAACGAATTTGCTGCTTTTTGCTTTGAAGTCATCCATGAAGATATTTTTATATTTTTTATGCAGTTGACTCATCAATTGGAAGGCTTTTTCCGGATCTTTAGGCAGTTCTTGCGGGTGACAGGAAAAATATATTCTAATATATTCACTGACCATTATATCCTTATCCATCTCTTCCTCCTTTTATTATTTGAATTTATATTCTTTCCATCTTCTGTTTAAAGCAGGGCAGTGCCGATCAGTTATTACCCTGTTTTCGCGACGGATCGATTGTTGCCAGGCCAAATTTATAGAAATCTTTTCCATCATGCAATTATAACGATTGTAATAATTATCCTGCCATTATAGCAGATTGAACACTTTAAAAAAGATACTGATTGAACATTTTCTTAACCTGTTATATTTATTTTAAATAGGGGATAATTTCGTATATATGTTAGTTTACATAATATATATTATAGAACAAATATATGGTATTAAAAGATACTGTACTGGCCGGTATGATTAAAATACGTTGTTATGTGTAGGGCTTTCTTCTTGGCGGCTTTTAATGAATCTGCTTCGACAATCTTGATCCCGGCACGCAAATACTTCTCAGCCTGCTCGGGATATTCCTTCAGACACTCCTGAATCTTTACCTCCAGTAACTCCCGGCTCTCCGCAGATACCACCAATTCATGAGCATTGCTGTAAAATTCCTTGCGCGCTTCTTTTTTACCACGAACTGACGTGTTGGCCGTCAAGGCATACCACATATCCAGACCATTAGTCTTAGAAATTATTGAGTAAGATAAAACTAATTATAGTTGCTGCCGCTATCGATAAAAAATTGACCCAGTCATTGTTTAACCAGGCCTTACCACTGACCAGATGCGCTTGCTGCTGACAGTGAATCCTTTTTTCTGTGCTCTTATGACAGAGTTTACATTGATATTGCGCCTGAACAGTTGCCCCGATATAACTGTCGATAAAACTGCCCAAAACACCACAACCGATCACACTCCATATTATCGCGGCCTGCCACTGCCCGAAATCCCGTAGAAAATACAAACCGGCCAGCAGAATAACCGTACTGCCGCATACCGCGGCCAGACTGCCTAAAATCGAAATTGCACCGGAATAACCCGCTGCCACTTGCTTAAAATTGGTGATTAACCGCGGCCTGGACCGGGAAAATATCCCTATTTCTGTAGCCCAGGTATCTGCTGTAGCTGCTGCTACTGCCACCAGATAAACAGGATACCAATCGTCTCGCTGTAAAATAAAAATAAAAATCATCAATATACCGGCGATTCCTCCGTTGGCCAATACCTGGGACATATCACGTACACCGCTTTTTTCAAAAGAACTTTCCATTTCGGTTTTTCGCCTACGGCCGACCCTGGATAACAGACTGGAAAGGATGAAAAAGACCAGTATGGGTATCGTATATTTAATGCCGCCAAAACCAAAAATAATGCTGCCCAGCAGAAATGTCACCACTGCCCCATTCATTTTTAAAAAATGGAACCGGTAACTGACCATGGCTACCATACCCGCCAGGATTATACCCAGGGACAACTGCAGGCGCATACCTTCGGCCGCCGGCCCCAAAAAACCGTATAAAAATAAAGCTGCGATGAGCGGTACTGAAAGATTATCAGAACCCCTGCGGGATATGAGTTCGGCTGCCGTAACCACTATGCCCACCAGGATGGCCAGCAGCAGATTCTGACCCAGGTTTTGGACAATCAATAATTGCGTACCGGCGAACAATAAAATAACACTGGTGATAAACATGGTGATGGAACCAGGAATCGATTTCCGTTCTTCATAAAAAACATAAAACTTGGAGGCGAAATTGTTGCCAACCAGTGCGGCCATGGCATCGGCAACGACCATGATCAGTGCAGCCAGTACAAATAAGATCTTATAGGCGGGCCATAATAAAATGTCCAGCAGTAAAATCGAGATTGGATAATAAACTGTACCATAGGATTGATCATTGAGATGAATTCCGGTCAAATGCCGCGTCCTGATGGCCCAGTAATTTATAACGATAAATAATGACGAAAGAATGATCAGCGGTATCTTGCTGACAAAGATCCAGGGCGCGGAACAAATTGACAGGCCGACAATAAGATGTACCGCCTTGCGGGAAATCGTGCGGTCCCAGCCCCACTTTTTTGTGGCCAGCTCAATAAATATTAATAAGCCGCTGATGAATAACAGGGCCGCCGCCGTCCAGAACCAGTCCGACACCGGGATAGACAGTACATTTTGCAGAATATTTTTCAAGTTACGACAATATTAATCAGTTTTTTCGGTACGACAATCACCTTCTGAATCTTTTTACCGGTCAATAGTTCCGGCATCCGGCCGCTGGTAGTCGCTATTTCTCTGGCCTGCTCCTGGTTCAGATCAATTGCCGCCGATATACGTGCCCTGATCTTACCATTAATCTGGATCACCCAGGTTATTTCCTCTTTATGCAGGGCTGCGGGATCAAACACCGGCCAGGTCTGATCGAAAATCGACGGTTTTTCTCCGTGCATTTCCCATAATTCCTCGCTCAAATGAGGTGCAAACGGCGCCAGCAGCAATATTACATTTTTAATGCCCTTTTTTAACAGTGTGGTGTTCTGCCGGCCCACTTCAACGTTTTGCAGATAATGATATAAGGCATTGACCAGTTCCATTATCCTGCTGAGCGCAGTGTTGAAGTGAAACCGTTCTATGTCTGCCGTAGCTCCTTTAATAGAATTATGCATTACCGTATTCAGTTCTTTTTCAGACTCCTGAAACTTGTCGCTGTTGGTTTCATGTGTCAGAATCTGCCGGTTATCCTCTACCAGGCGCCACAGGCGGTTGATAAACTTATCTATTGCAGCGATTCCTGAATCGTCCCATGGTCCGCCATCCTGGAAATCAAAACCGAACATCAGATAACATCTAAAGATATCACTGCCGTATTGGTCCAGGTATTGCTCGGGATTGATGACATTACCCCTTGATTTTGACATTCGCTGTCCATCCGGTCCCTTGATCACGCCCTGGTGAACCAGCTTGCTGAAAGGCTCATCAAATTTCAGCAAACCCATATCTTTTAATGCTTTAATAAAAAACCTGGCATACAGCAGATGCATCGTGGCATGGTCAACACCACCCACATACTGATCAATGGGTAGCCATTTGTTCACCAATTTATCATCCCATGGTTTCGCCGTCAGTTTATTACTGGTATAGCGCAAAAAGTACCAGGAAGAATCGACAAAAGTATCCATGGTTTCCACTTCCCGCCGGGCAGGTTGGGAACATTTGGGACATGTTGTGTTCACAAATTTTTCGGCTGTGGCCAGGGGTGGCACTCCTCTGGGTTTAAAATCGACTTCATACGGCAGCAAGACAGGCAAATCACTTTCAGGTACCGGTACTTCACCGCATGTCTCGCAGAAAATCATGGGGATCGGGGCTCCCCAGTATCGCTGACGGCTGATCAACCAATCACGGAATTTATATTTTACTGTGCGCTGCCCCACCCCGTCCCGTTCCAGATCAGCACTGATGCGTTCCATACCCACAGCCGATGGTAAACCATTATATTTGGCCGAATTGATCATGGTTCCTTCACCGCAAAAGGCTGTTGTAAGGGTTTCATCGGCCGTATGTCCGTCTTCCAGGATAACTTTTTCCACCGGCAGATTATATTTATGGGCAAAATCAAAATCACGCTCATCGTGGGCCGGCACTGCCATGATCGCCCCTGTACCATAAGTCAACAGAACATAATCAGCAATCCAGACCGGTATCAGGCGCTGATTGACCGGATTGACAGCATAAGCACCGCTAAAGACACCGGTTTTTTCCCTGACTGTTGACGTACGGTCAATTTCACTTATCCTGGAGGTCGCCTTAATGTAATCGGCGACATGCTGTTTTTGTTCAGCGGTGGTTATTTTTTCGACCAGCTGATGTTCGGGTGCCAGTACCAGATAGGTAGCGCCAAAAAGAGTATCCGGACGGGTGGTAAACACGGTCACCTTTTGGGGGCCGGCAGTCTTGATCTGGAAAGTGATTTCGACACCGTGACTTTTACCTATCCAGTTTTTTTGCATCAGTTTTGTTTTTTCCGGCCAGTTGATCCGCTCCAATCCTTCCAGCAACTGATCAGCATAAGAAGTTATGCGCAGGAACCACTGGGTTAAAAATTTCTTTTCAACCGGACTGGAGCACCGTTCACAGCGTGTCTCGATTACCTGTTCATTAGCCAGCACTGTCTGGCAACCAGGGCACCAGTTTACCGCCGCTTCAGCACGATAGGCCAGGCCATGTTTATAAAATTGCAGAAAAAGCCACTGAGTCCACTTATAATATTCCGGAGCACTGGTGTCCACCTCATAGGACCAATCATACATGGCGCCGATTTCTTTTAATTGATTGCGTATGAAAGCTACATTAGCGCGGGTGGTTATCTGAGGATGAATGCCGGATTTTACGGCATAATTTTCCGCAGGTAATCCGAAAGCATCGAAACCCATCGGTTGAAAAACATCAAATCCATTCATTCTTTGAAAGCGGGCCCAGGTGTCTACCGGTGCGTAATTAAACCAGTGACCCAGATGTAATTTATCTGAGGAAGGATAGGGAAACATGACCAGACAGTACAATTTCCTGCGCACCTGACTGAGATCCAGATGATGAAGGTTATTGTCTTCCCAGTATTTTCTCCATTTTTTCTGAATATCTGTAAAAGGTATGGCCATTCTGAACTGCTCCTGCATCCGCAAAAAATAGTCGGGGCGAGAGGATTTGAACCTCCGACCTTACGGTCCCGAACCGCACGCGCTACCAGACTGCGCTACGCCCCGAAAAAGTTGATTCAAATTTCAGAATTTAAGGAATCAAAATCTATAAATCAATTCACTCAGCTGAATTTGACCCTTGTCTATTATAGCGCAGGTGCGAACGGATGAAATAGACCAGGGCTGCGATCAGCAGGATCAGCATGATAATATCAATCGGTTTACTGTAGCGCTGGATCAGATCCCAGTGGTTCCGTAAATGATACCCCAGCCAGGTAAGAAACATATTCCACAGAGCGGCACCGATGGTTGTGTAAATCGTAAAAGGCAGCCATTTCATCCTGCCGATACCTGCCGGAATAGAGATCAGATGCCTGATCACTGGTATAAACCGGGCCACAAAGATTGCCCATGATCCGTGCTTGTTAAAAAAACGCTCCGTTACCTCCAGATCATGCTGATTAAGTAAAAGATATCTCCCGAATTTATTTATCAGCGGTCTCCCGCCATAATAACCCATCAGATAGGATAACCAGGATCCTACTATGCTGCCGCCGGTACTGGCCAGTGTTACGCCCCAAAACGTAAATCTGCCGCTGGCTACCAGGAATCCGGCAAAAGGCAATACGGCTTCACTGGGAACCGGGGCTACCATACTTTCCAGCATCATTAAGAAAGCCACACTGCTATAGCCGGTGCTATCAATAAAACTGACAATTTTTTCTATTAAAATCTCCGTTATGCCCATACGCTGTCTTTCCTCTACCCGTTAAACTATCCTGTCCATAAATTTTTCAGTCGGATTGCTGCTGCTTTAATTCGACAAAAATAAATTTTTCTCTGGCCAGTGATTCGAGTTTTCCTCCGGCCTGCAGATAAAGAGTCAGTATTTTCTCCTGCCCGCTCCCCAGGGGAATGAGCAATCTCCCCTGCTCTTTTAATTGGCCCGTAATACGTTCCGGTATGGCCGCAGCCCCGGCCGTAAAAATAATGGCATCGAAGGGGGCCATGGCCGGCCAGCCCAGGTTACCATCGCCGCTTCTGGCAGCACAATAATATTTTTGTTGCTGTAAAATTTTCTGAGCACGCTGGGCCAGGGTCCGGTTGATTTCGATTGAGTACAACTGCACTCCCAGTTCGCACAAAACTGCACTCTGATAACCAGAACCGGTACCGATCTCCAGAACTCTCATACCGTTGCTTACCGCCAGCAGTTCGGTCATTCTGGCGACCGTATACGGATGCGATATGGTTTGCCCGAAACCGATCGGTAAAGCCTCTTCAGCATAAGATTTATGCATAAAAGCAACGGGTACAAATTTTTCCCTGGGTACAGTATCGAGTGCCCGCAGTACCAGGGGATCTTTTATACCCTGAGCCATCAAACGCTCAATCATATCTGCTTTTTGCTTTGAAAATTCCATCTTAAACGGTGTCCGATTTCTTTAATTATTAAAACTATAAATCTGATGGTATCCTGCACATGATGAATATGCGAACCTGCCGAATTATAAATTGTCGGAATGGGTACCTGATCAATTCTGATTTTTCTGGCGGCCACCCGCAACAGCATTTCACTTTCTAATTGAAAACCATTTTCAGAGAGTGATATTTCCCTGAGTACATTTTTAGCCACCAGCCGGAACCCGCATTGACTATCCATGATTTTTTGTCCGCTCAGCAACGAAATCACCCTGGAGGTAATAGAATTCGACAATCGCCGCGACAGCGGCATGCTGGATGAGGAACGTGGCCTGACACCGATCATAAAACGGCTCTGCAGTTTTTCTGCTGCTGTGAGCATGACCGGTATGGAACTGACCGGATGTTGTAAATCCGCATCCAGGCAGACGATGTATCCTGCCTGCTGATCATCCCTGAGCATTTCAAATCCCTGCCGCAGCGCTTTTCCTTTACCCTGATTGCAGGAGAAGCGATGCACCTGTGCATTCCCGCCTGCAGCCACGGCACCGGTCGAATCCGTCGAACCATCATCAATTACCAGGATGCCGGTGGGTTTTTGCGGCAACTCCTCCAATTGTCCGAGCAGTGCCGGCAACGTTTTGGCAGCGTTATATGCTGGTATTAAGACTTGATATGAAAACATTTTCAGTTCTATAAAAAAGGGGATTTGTTGTAAATCCCCATCATTGTCGGAGCGACTGGATTTGAACCAGCGACCCCTTGAACCCCATTCAAGTGCGCTACCAGACTGCGCTACGCTCCGTTCGGACTAACTGGTTTAATTTAATTGCCAGGTACAAGAAAATCAAGGAAGTGCCTGCAGGCCGGACACCTCATTTCTTTTTCTGCCGGTGCCGTTCAGGCCCATGGTCCAGATCATGGATAATGTTCTCCAATTCGGTGACCACGTAATCGCGCAGAGTATTATCTTCCCCCGAAATTTTTGCTGGCGGTCCATGCTGCAATTCAACCTTGGCTCCGGCAATAGTATATTTTTTATTATACAGGAGATCCTTTATTTTCATGATTTCCTGCACATCCTGCATGGTATATTTTCTGGTTCCACCCGGAGTCTTCTCCGGTTTCAGTTGTTCAAAAACCGATTCCCAATAACGTAAAACCGACGATGGTAATTTTACCATCTGGCTTACTCTGCCGATGGATAATCTGTCATCTTTCATAATAGTTTTATATTTAAAGTTTAACTTAAAATATACATTTTAATAGACTGGATGCAATAAAAATATGTTCAATCATATTTATTCAAGTTTTGTCGGAAGATATTAATCAAAGCACCCTGTTGAATAATCCATTCTGCTATAAAACTACCCCGAGCTGATTTCGCCGCGGTGACCTTGGTTAAAAAAGATTTCGTCCCATCCAGCGAATAAATGGTCCGCCGTGTCAAATGCCAGGGATCATTTGCCGTATTGCGGATCATATAGTGTCCTGCCCAGAGCATATTTATAACCGGCCTCCCGCACAAAGTCCACCACCCGTTGGTTATAACGGCCAAAGGGGTAACAGAAAGACCGTACCACAGCTCCAGTCAGATCTTCAATATGTTTCTTCGAATCTTCTATTTCTGTCTTTAAAATCCTGTCCGGTTTATTGCTTAAATATAGATGACGCCTGGAATGTGAACCGATTTCGAAACCAGCCCGGTGAAGTTCGACAATTTGCTCACTGCTCAGGTGGGTGAATTTTCTCAAAATCGGATATGATTCCCAATCATTCTTTTTACTTATATAATCGGTAATTATGAAAATTACACCCTTGAAATTCAATTCCTGCATGAGCGGAAATGCATGCTGATAAACCGATTCGTAACCGTCATCAAAGGTCAGAATCAAATTGAGTGCAGTCCCGGTATTGCTTTCGTCTAAATCTTTAAAAATCTTCGAGCGATACTGTTGATTTTTTAATATTTCAAGTTGTACTTTAAATATATCAGGATTGATGGTGGTCAGGCCGAATTCTTTTTGATAAGAAATCTTATGGTAAGTCAGGATGGGGATGGAAAACATACTAAATAATCATTTCGAATAATTCGAGTATATCATAGCCTTGCAGGTGAAAAGTATCGGCCAGAACCGGATTGACCAGTTTGCCCTGGTATATGTTAAGACCATTGCGCAAATCGGAATTGACCGCTACTGCTTCCCGGCAGCCCAGGTCAGCAATTGCTTTCACATAAGGTAACAACAGTGTCGAGTATACTGCGCTGGAGGTATGAGGGACAACAGCGGATAGCGGGCTGACGCAAAAATGTAAAATTTTATCCTGAATAAAGACTGGTTTGGCCGCAGTGGTGGGACGGGAAGTTTCCAGGCAGCCGCCCTGATCGATAGCCAGATCGATAACCAGGCTGCCCGGCTTTAGCAATTTAAGATCGGCCTGGGTTACCAGAATGGGTGATTTAAGTCCTGCCGTATTTTTAGCAGCGATCAAAACATCAACTTCCAGCAATAATTCCCGCAGGATTACCGGTGAATATTCATGAATCGTTAAATTCTTATTATTCTGACTCTGTTGGAACTGGCGAAGATTATCAAAATCACTATCAATCATGATCACGTGTGCCTGGTTGAGCAAAGCCCAGCTGGCTGCCGATTGAGCACTTACTCCCGAACCTAAAATAAGCAGGTGGGCGGGATTAGTCAGATTGGTGCCCATCAACAGGATGCCTTTACCGCCGTAATTTTGCTGCAGGTACTGCCCTGCTTCGATAATAGCCAGTTTTCCGGCGATTTCATTCATGGCATCGAAAATTGGAAAGCCGCGTTCCGGATTGCCGATCATTTCGCTGGCGATAAAGGTTGAATTCGTTTTTAACAGGGCTTTCAATAAATCAACATTATCGGCCAGATTTAAAAAAGAGATGCAGATATGATCAGCAGCAAGTGATTCGAATTCTACCGACATGGGATTTTGCACTTTGCAAATCAAGTTAGCGACATCATATACTTTTTCAGATGTTGGTAATACTTCTGCGCCGACACTCTCATATTCATAGTCATCATGATTACTCATGATCCCGGCGCCGTTTTCCACGTAAACATTATGCCCGGCTTCGACCAATTTTTTGACATCGGCTGGGATCAAAGCCACCCGCGGTTCCAGAAATTTTATTCCACGTAAAATGCCGATATTCATAATTATCAGATCGCTTAATGGGCCGGTTGAAGTATGACTGTAACAAAATTTGACGGGCAAACATATTTTTGAATCGCCTGTTCAATCTCTGCAGTGCTGACACGGTCAATCTGCTGTAACAGAGTATCAACGGAAATATATTCTCCAAAATACAATTCATTTTTGGCCAGTTTGGACATCCGGCTGGAGGTACTCTCCAGCGACAGAACAAAACTGCCTTTTAATTGTTCTTTAACCATTTTGATATTTTTGGTTGAGATGGAATTTTTACACAGCAATTTCATTTCTTCAAGCAGCAATTGCTGAACGGTATTCAGTTTTTTCGGATCGGCCGCGGCATAGACTCCCAGGACCCCGATATCAGAAAAGAAATCAATGAATGAGTATACATTATATACCAATCCTTTTTTCTCGCGCAATTTTTGAAATAAACAGGAACTCATCCCGCCGCCTAAATAAATACTTATAAACTGTACCGCTAAGCGGTCGGCTGACAGATACGAACAACTTTTTCCGCCAAGGCAGATATGAGCCTGGTTGACCGGCTGATTAAAAATAAAACATTTTGAACTGGCGGCTTTTGCCGGTGTATGCAGTTTTCTGTTTTTTTTGCCGTTCAGAGTAAAATATTTTTGAATCAGGTCAACCAGATGCTGATGCTCCAAATTCCCTGCTGCAGAAATGATTATCTCTTTCGGATTATAATGCCTGTTCCAGAAATCAAGGGTGACCTCCCGGTTAAAGCGAATGATATTTTCTTCACGTCCGATCACAGGCCAGCCCAGCGCCTGGTCGGGAAAAATCTGTTCACTGAAGATATCAAAAATATACTCTTCGGGTGTATCCTTGATCGATTTGATCTCTTCCAGAATAACCATCTGTTCTTTCCCGATTTCTTTCTCGGGAAAAACCGAATGGCAGATAATATCACTCAGAATTTCAATGACCTGACGAAGATCGCGATCCCGTGTATTGGCGAAATAACAGGTCACTTCCTTGCCGGTGAAGGCATTAAGTGTGCCACCTAATGATTCCAAACTCCGGGCTATTTTAAAAGGCGTCCGTTTAGGTGTTCCTTTGAAGATCATATGCTCCAGAAAATGGGAAATCCCATTTTCCCTGACCTTTTCAAAACGACTGCCAATTTTAACCCAGATCCCAACGGTTACAGAACGGACTGAATCTATCTTTTCGCTGATAATCGTCAGTCCGTTATCCAGAACGGTTTTATGGTAAGAATTATGTTTATAGTTATGTACTGTTTTCACGCCGGTTCAGCCGAAAATCTGCTAATCCTTCTTGGAATTTTTTAATAAAAACTCTTTTCTGCTTAAGCCGATCTTACCTTCTGCATCGATCTTTTTGACCAGTACCTCGACACTATCGCCCACATTCACTATATCGGTGATCTTATTGACACGACCGATGTCCATTTCCGAAATATGGATCAGCCCTTCTTTTCCGGGTGCTATTTCCACGAAAGCACCGAAAGCGGTTATTCTTCTGACTACACCTTTATAATATTCTCCGATTTCCGGTTCTTTGATCAGCAACATGATCATATTCTTGGCCCGTTCCAGATTTTCCACCTGCTCGGAAGCGATCACCGTGCTGCCATCGGGTTCAATATCAATTTTAACCCCGGTTTGATCAATAATACTCTTGATGGTTTTGCCGCCGGGACCGATAACAATGCCGATCTTATCAATCGGCAGACGAATGATCTCAATCCGGGGAGCCAGGCGTGATAATTCTTTTCGGGGAGCAGCCAAGGTCTGATTCATGATCTGCAAAATATGCAAGCGGCCGTCTCTGGCCCGTTCCAGCGCAGTAGCCAGAATTTCATACGAGAGTCCCTTGACCTTTATATCCATTTGCACGGCTGTGACCCCCTGGTCGGTGCCGGCAACTTTAAAATCCATGTCTCCGAGATGATCCTCGTCGCCCAGAATATCCGATAAGATCATGGTCTTATTGTCTTCCTTGATCAGTCCCATGGCAATACCGGCCACGGCGGTACGGACGGGTATGCCCGCATCCATCAAGGCCAGCGAACCAGAACAAACGGTGGCCATCGAGGAAGAACCATTGGATTCCAGTATGTCCGATACGATGCGGATGGTATAAGGAAAATCCGTTTCCGAGGGTAAAATGGGTTTAAAGGAGCGTTCAGCTAAATTGCCATGTCCGACCTCACGACGGCTGGTACCCCGCAGGGGTTTAACTTCTCCTGTGGAAAAAGGAGGAAAATTATAATGCAACATATACGCTTTATAACTTTCACCTTCCAGGGCATCGATTAGTTGCTCATCCATCTTGGTACCCAGCGTAGCAGTCCCCAGTGACTGGGTCTGACCACGGGTGAACAGAGCCGATCCATGGGCACGCGGCAAATAGGCGACTTCACAACTGATTGGCCGGATTTCATTCTCCCTGCGGCCGTCCAGCCTGATCGCTTCGCCCAGCATCATGCTGCGGGTTTCTTCTTTCTCGATATTATATAATAAGTCCCTGACCAGCATTTCGCTTTCCGGAAATTCTGTTTCCGTCGCCTTTATTAATTCAGCGGTTAAAGTGTTAATCGCCGTGCGCCGTTCCTTTTTCTCGCGGATGCGTATGGCTTCTTTTATTCCGGGCCGGCCTGTTTGTTCGACCTGTGCCGTAAGGCCTGCCGGGATTTCCGGAACGACAATCGGCCGTTTGGCTTTTCCGACTTGCTGCACCAACTCTTTCTGTAATTGCACAATTTTAATAATTTCACCATGCGCAAATTGAATTGCTTCCAGAAGTTCACTTTCGCTGACCTCGCGGGCCTCCCCTTCCACCATCACGATGGATTCTTCACTGCCGGCAACCACAATTTCCAGAGTGCATTGCTCGACTTCGCTGAGGGTGGGATTGACAATCAATTGACCGTTATGTTTTCCGACCCGTACAGAGGCGATCGGAGTGCTGAAAGGAATGTCTGAAATACATAATGCTGTCGAAGCGCCGACCGCGGCCAGCACGTCGGCATCATTATCTTTATCCATTGAAATAATAGTCGCCATGATTTGTGTTTCGCAGCGATAATTTTCCGGAAACAGCGGGCGCAGCGGACGGTCGATTAACCGCGCCGAAAGAATTTCTTTTTCGGAAGGTCTACCTTCTCTTTTAAAAAATCCCCCCGGTATTTTCCCGGCAGCATAAGTTTTTTCCCGGTATTCCACACTCAACGGGAGAAAATCAGCCTGTTCCCTGGCTTCAGTTTCAGCCACCACCGTTACCAGGACCATCGTGTCCCCGTAACGAACAGTCACTGCACCATCGGCCTGACGCGCCAGACGGCCGGTTTCAATGATTAAGTTCTGTTTACCTATTGGAACGGATTTTGTAACTATCATTTTTTACCCTTTCCCTACCGTCTGATCCCGAGATCTTTAATCAATTCCCGGTAGCGGTTAATATCTCTCTTGGCCAGGTAATCAAGCAGACGACGTCTTTTACCGACCAGTTGCAGTAAACCACGGCGGGAATGATTATCCTTCGTATTAATTTTTGAATGCTCCGTTAAATACTGAATGCGTTCCGTAAGCAAGGCAATCTGTACTTCGGTCTTCCCGGAATCTTTTTCGTCCTTTCCGAATTTCTTGATCAGTTCTTGCTTTTTTTCCTGAGTCATTGGCATAATATGCTCCTTGAATAAATATTATTAATTTTGAATACTATTGATCTTATCTTGCTGTAATTGTCGTATCAACTCTGTTTCATTTTTAAACTTAATTTCTCCGCGCAATCGTTTGAGATAGGAAATCTCTATCTGCTCCCCGTAAATTATATCGGTAAAATCGAATACATGCACCTCAACCGTACGGGTATTTCCGCCGAAAGTCGGCCTGAATCCTATATTGGCCATGCCGCGATACAGTTTATCCTTAATCCGGCATTCCACCGTATACACGCCATTGCCCGGTATCAGTTTCTGCGGATCGGGCAATTCGATATTCGCCGTGGCAAAAGTAAGTTTGCGGCCCCGCCCGGCACCCGTTACAACCCGCCCCTGCATGGAGTAGGGATATCCAAGCATGGCTGCGGCTCTGCTTACATCTCCGGCCAGCAGTAAATCCCTGATTTGACTGCTGCTGACGGTCTGACCCTGGTACTGCTGCGGTCCTACCTCCTTCACCCGGAAGCGGTACTGCAGACTCAAGCGCTGCAATGCCTCAAAGTTTCCCCGGCGGTTTTTACCAAAAGTGTGATCATGTCCTACCACGATCCAGGCCACTCTTGCTTTTTCAACTAAAATGTTTCTTACGAAATCCTGATATTCCATTCCGGCGAACTCACGGGTAAACGGCATGATAATCAACTGATCGATACCGGTATTCTGCAGTATATTGATTTTTTCCCCGAAAGTGGTCAGCAGGGTCAGTGGTTGATTTGACTTCTGGCCGATTACCGTTCGGGGATGCGGTTCGAACGTAAGGATAATCGAAAGATGATTTTCAGCACGGGCTAAACGTATCACTTCATCAATTATTTTGCGGTGACCCGTATGAACCCCATCGAAGGTACCGATAGTAGCCGTTGTGGTCTGGCTCATCCGGATCGTTTCCAGATTTTTAATTATCTGCATATCGTTCTGATCAATTCAAATCCTGCCCATGCCAGTATTTTTCGAACTCGGATATTTGCAGCGCCTGTTCCAATGAAAAACCATCCACTGAAATACGCCTCAGTTCACCAACGCAGGCACCATAACCGGTTTTGATTCCGATATCATGGGCCAGGCTGCGTATATAAGTTCCTGTCGAGCACTGGATAAACAGTTCCACTTCACAACCATCCCAGTCCAGTATCTTTATCTGATCGATAATTATTTTATGCGGTTTGACTGTGACGGTTTTGCCTTTTCTGGCTAATTTGTACAACCGTACTCCTGCTATCTTTTTCGCGCTGAATGGCGGAGCATATTGTTCGGTTTCACCGATAAAGTCCGGCAGAATCCCTTCCACTTTCGCCCGATCAAACTGGTTTAAATTACCTTCCCCGACAGTAGTACCTGTACGATCATAAGTATCAGTGGTCCGGCCCAGAATGATCCTGGCCACATATGTTTTAACGGACTTGCTGATCCCGGTCAATTCCTTGGTTCGGCGTCCGGTACCCAATATTAACAACCCCGTAGCGAACGGGTCCAGTGTTCCGGCATGGCCGACTTTTTTAAATTTGCCGATATTTTTAACTTTTTTTACCACATCAAACGAAGTCCAGCCTTCGGGTTTATCGATCAGAATGATATGATCCTCCAGGCGATTCAGATCTTGCCGGACTGTGGTTTTATCGATTGTCATCGTTTTCATGTATTTTTTTAAACAATTTCTGGATGTGTTCTGAATATTCCAGGCTGTCATCATAAAAAAACCTGAGATTGGGAATGAATCTCAGCTCGATTTTTTCCGCCAATTCTTTGCGCAGAAAATGACTGGCTCTGTTCAGAATTTCAGCGCTCTTCTTGGGATCAACATTTTTGCCGAAAACCGAAAAATACACACTGGCCAGTTTTAAATCGGAAGTCAGTTTTACTCTGGTCAGGGTTACAAATCCCAACTGCGGATCCTTTAACTTGTGATCGATAAACCAGGCCATTTCATTCTTAATCTGATCCGCCACGCGGCGTATTCGTCTGTTTTCTTCCGGCATACTACAGATACTCAAATTGGTACGAAGTAATTTCGTAATATTCCGAGTTGTCAATAAATTTAAATATCTGCTGCAGTGATTGCTCTACATGAGCTTGTGCATTGCCGATTACAGCAACTCCAATAGCCGCTCTCTGCCATTTATCCTGAAATTCAATCTCGGCTACCGATGCATTAAATTTATTTTTCAACCTGTCTTTCAGACTTTTCAAAACAAACCTTTTTTCCTTCAATGATTGACTGGCCGGGATAAATATCTCAAATGTCAGGACACCGATGATCATTTAGGCCATACTCAGCGTTCGTTTCTTCTCAACTATTTCGTATGCTTCAATTACATCGCCGACTTTTAGATCATTATAATCCTGTATCTGAATCCCGCATTCGAATCCGGCACTAACTTCCCGCACATCATCCTTGAAGCGTTTTAACGATGCGATAGCGCCGTCATAGATTTCTTCGTCATCACGGATCAGGCGCACCCTGGCATTGCGAATTATTTTTCCGGATCTGACCTGGCAACCGGCAATGGTGCCCAGGCGTGAAATTTTAAATATTTCGCGGACTTCCACACTGCCGAGAACCTGTTCATGTTCTTCGGTGCCCAGCAATCCTTCCAGGGCTAATTTTACATCGTTAATGGCATCATAAACGACCTTATAATTACGGATTTCTATCTTTTCTTTAACCGCCAGTTCTTTGGCTTTGACATTGGGACGTACATGAAATCCGATTATAATGGCATCGGATGCGGCTGCCAGCAGCACATCGGATTCCGTAATAGTGCCCACGGCTTTACGTATAACTATCACACTGACCTCTTTGGTAGCCAGTTTTAACAACGCATCGGATAAAGCCTCAGCTGAGCCATCCACATCGGCTTTAACGATAATACGTAATTCCTTCACTCCGCCAATCTTAATATTTTCGGAAATCTGGTCCAGCGTACGCAAGTGGACCTGGCGCATATCCTGTTCGCGTTTGATCCGTTGCCTGCGCGCGCTGATGATCTTGGTAGTCTGCTCATCGGCCATAACCAGGAACCGGTCGCCTGCCTGTGGCAGAGTGGTAAATCCTAATACCTGTACCGGTTGAGAAGGTCCTCCGACATTCACTTTTTCATCTTTTTCATTAAGCAGCGCCCTTACTTTTCCGGAACTATTGCCGGCAATAAAAGGATCACTGATATGCAATACGCCGTTTTGAACCAGGATAGTAGCCACAATGCCTTTGCCTTTATCCAGGCGGGACTCGATCACCGTACCGCGCGCTTTTTTAGACCGGTTCGCCTTTAATTCCAGTAAATCTGCTTCCACTAATACTTTATCCAGTAATTCATCGATACCCGTTCCCTTTTTGGCCGAAATCTGTGCACTTTGATGGGACCCCCCCCATTCTTCAATCAGGATATTCTGATCGGCTAACTGTTTTTTTATGCGGTCCGGATTGGCATCGGCTTTATCCATCTTATTAATGGCCACAATAATTTTAACCCCGGCGGCCCGGGCGTGATCGATGGCTTCTATCGTTTGCGGTTTCACTTCATCATCGGCCGCTACCACCAGTATTACAATATCCGTTACCTGGGCACCCCGCGCCCGCATGGCTGTAAATGCTTCATGGCCGGGTGTATCCAAAAAAGTAATACTCCTGCCTTTTTTTTCGACTTCGTAAGCACCGATATGCTGGGTAATTCCACCCGATTCACCGCCGACTACATTAGTTTTACGGATAAAATCCAACAAGGAAGTTTTGCCATGATCCACATGTCCCATAATGGTGATGATGGGTGCGCGTGGTTCAGTATCCGCTATCTGATACTCCTGATCTTCCAGTTCTTCCAGAAAATCGGAGGCGTATTCTTTCTCCTGCTGTACCGAGAAACCCCATTCATTCGCCAGTAGTTCTATGGTATCCTTATCCAGACGCTGGTTGATGGACACGACTAAACCCAGGTCCAGGCATTTCTTTATGACGTCACCGACCGGAACATTCATCAGGTTGGCCAGATCGTTAGCCGAAATGAACTCACTGGCATAGATCACATTTTCTTCAATGACTTCACCGGTCTCCTCTTTGACTTTTTTACGTTTCTTGGTGCGGCGCAACCGGTCATCCAAACTGGCCAGAGTTTTCTTTACCGTTTGTTCCACTTCTTTTTTGTCGACTGCTTTTCTCTTCGGTTTGCGGGTGCGGGGACGTTTGAATTCATCAACTGATTCCAAATCCCCTGCTTTGAGCAGATGTTTTTTACGCCGTTCATCTTTACGGATCATTTCCAGTGCCTTGCGGCGCTTTTCATCTTTGGTTTTCTGAAATTCATCAGTGACCGGTACCCCTTTGGGATGAGCCTGATCCTTGGCTGCCAGCGCTGCTTCATCGAGTTCTTTTTTCTCTTCGGCCTTGGCAACCGGCGATTTTTTATCCTCGTGAACAGGTCTTTCGGTCAGTTCCGGTATCCCCGGCTTGGCCTCGTCATGTACGACTTCTTTTCTGGCCGGTTTATCTGCAGGTTTTGGACCTAGCGGCGCTTTATCAATGATCCTTTCAACCGGTGAAATTTCGTCGATTCGTTCTGCCTCTATATCTTTAACCGGGCGCCGGCCGCGTCTCTTGGGAACAGGCTTAACCTCAACTTCCTCTTCACCCCGGATAATCTGCTCCACCCGGTCTTCGATTGATTTTTCGATAGTTTTAATATAAATCGATTTTTCCGGGATTTTATGTTCAATAGTTTTTGCTGTTTTATCTGCGGCAAGTCCCTCTCCGTCTTTTTTCGTCTTGCGCAGGTGAATTTTATCGGCGATTTCTTTTTCGCGTGAAAAATTGGTGATGATTTCCTGATATATTTCTTCTGAAATGGCGGTATTCGGGCCTGTGACTTTGATTCCTTTTTCCTGCAAGAAGGAAGTCACCGTTTCCAAACCTACATTCAACTCTTTGCACACTTTGAAGAGTTTATATTTCTTTGCATCAACAGCCATGTATTCTCCCTTAACTCAAAATCGCGGCTTGTTTATAGTGTCGATCATTCAGCTGATCCATTCCTATATTTTCCGGATTTACGATTCCGGTTCGGTCTCTGCTTGTTTCACCGGTGTGTTTTTACTGCTATTTTTTTGGACGATTTCCAGGATCTTCTCAGCTGATTTTTTTCCTATGCCCGGCAAGGCAACCAGACCATCCAGACCGAGTTTCATAATTTCACCTTTGCTCTTTATTTCCCCGTCAGCAAGTTTTTTCATCATACTTTTTGGTAATCCTTCAATCTCCTCCAGGGCTACATATTCCTCATCCCGCTGTGCTTCGTATTCGCTCACTTTAACCGGTTCGATCTGGTAGCCGCAAAGTGCAGAAGCCAGGCGCAGGTTTTGTCCGGTTTTACCGATAGCCAGCGACATCTGCTCATCAGAGATAATGGCCACTGCGAGTTTTTCCTCTTCATTGACGATCACTTTTACCGGCTTAGCCGGGGTCATGGCCCGGCTGATAAAGATGGCCGGTTCAGAGGAATAATTAATAATATCTATTTTCTCATTATTCAATTCCCGGACAATCGCCTGAATACGCACCCCTTTCATTCCCACACAGGCGCCGACCGGATCGACCCGGCGATCAATGGACTCTACGGCGATCTTGGAACGCTCCCCCGCTTCGCGGGCAACATTCTTCACTTCCACAATACCATCATATATTTCAGGTACTTCTAATTCGAATAAACGGATCAGGAACTTTTTATCGGCCCGCGAAATAATGATATCGGACCCCTTATTATCGGCCCGGACTTCTTTGATCAGAGCCCGTACCGTATCCCCGCGCCGCAATCGCTCATTCTGAATTTGTTCCTCGCGGGGCAGGAATACTTCTGTTTTTTCCACGTTGACGAAGATACCGCGCTTGTTGATCTGGCGGATATCCCCGATTATAATTTCACCGACACGGTTTTGATATTCATCCAGAATATTCTCCCGCTCAAAATCCCTTATCTTCTGATTTAAAGCCTGCTTTGCCGTAATGATTAAACGCCGCCCAAACGACTCGGGTGTAACTACCTCCACAACCTCTTCGCCCATATCCACATCCGGATCAATCCGGCGGGCACCTTCCATGTTAATCTGGGTGACCGGATCTTCAACCGTCTCCACAACAGTTCTCTCTTGAAATATTTCGATATCACCTTTATCGATATTCACAATTACATCAAAATTATCCGCTTTGCCGTATTTTTTAATAATAATCTGGGTAAAGATAGTTTCCAGCATATCCCGTAAACTATCTTTATCAATTTTCTTCTCCCGGGCAATCTGAGTGATGGCTTCGACAATTTCATTATTCATAAATAATCATCCTACCATTGTAATTTCACATGTGAACGTTTTATTTGATTCAGGGGAATCTCGATTTCCCCGCTTTTTCCTTTTAAGCGTAGTGATTTTTCATCATACCTGACCAACTCGCCACTGCTGCTGGTGGTCACACCCGCTGTTTCGTGGATTACCTCCAGAATGCGGCCTAAATTGCGCCGGTATTCATACGGAAATTCCAGGGATTTTTCCACACCCGGTGAAGACACTTCTAGTTGATAATTCCCTTCCAGAATGTTTTTCCGGAAAAACAAATCCGCGATCTTCCGGCTTAGATTCTGACATTGACCAAGCGTGATACCGCCTTCTGTATCGACAGTAATTTTTATCAGGTTGGTCCGGCCCTGCCGCTGCCGCACAACTCTGTGGAAAATAACCGATTCATCGGCACAAACCGTTTTTACCAGATCCACTATTTCTTCGTCCAGGGTGTTCATAGTTTCTTAACTTTCCCATAACAAAAAAGTGGGCTACGAACCCACTTTCCAAGCATCAAATATAATCTTTTATTTTTCTCTTAGCAAGATAATAAATCATCATTTTTCAAGACTTTATATCTTCTATACGTCCCTGTATACCTCCCTGGCGCAACCTGCCAACTTCCCGCGAGTTTGAATCTTATTTTACCAAGCGCAGGTACCGCTCATTGACTTTCTCCCAATCAACGACATTCCAGCAGTTCTCAATATATTCCGGCCGCCGGTTCTGATATTTTAAATAATAAGCATGTTCCCAGACGTCAAGACCCAGTATTACTTCATTTCCGTCACTGACCGGGGTGTCCTGGTTGGCCGTTGAAGTTATAGCAAGTTTTTTATTGCGGTCCAGAACTAACCAGGCCCAGCCACTGCCAAAGCGGTTAACCGCGGCCGTGCTGAATTCTTCCTTGAATTTGGAGAGTGTTCCGTAAGTTTTATCGAGCATTTTCCCCAGTTCGCCCACGGGAATTCCGCCCCTGGCCGGGCCTAACAGATTCCAGAAAAGAGTATGATTATAGTGACCACCGCCGTGATTGCGTACGCCCTGGCGAATGCCTTCGGGTAATGAATTCAATCCTTTAAGCAAATCCTTGATATCTCTGGACTGTAAATCTTGAGAACCTTCCAGCACGGCGTTTAATTTACTGACATATGTAGCATGATGCTTCTGATGGTGTATTTCCATGGTACGGGTATCGATGAATGGTTCCAGCGCATCATAAGCATAAGGTAAATCGGGCAAACGGTACGACATCTCTGACCTCCTTATTCTATTTTTTTACTTTATCATGACATTTTTAAATGTATTCATACAGGAGATATTAACGCAAATACAGCGAAAATACTTCCGGAAAGATGCTGGAGTTTTTATTTATAAGGATTTCAGGGCAGCAAACAGCAGAGGCAGCATGATTTCATGATGGCCAATAAAATAAAAACCATGTCCGCTGCCGGCAGTGGGCCGTTCTACAACATTTAAGGCGGAGCGGTATTGACGGATCATATCAAAGGTGGCGGTAGTGAAGCCGAAGGCCTGGTGTCCCAGGTTTCTGGCTACTGTTAAACCTTTTAAAAATACTTCGGGCAGAATTACTGCCGAACCGATATTCATCACAATTGAATTTCTATTTAACAGGCTGACACTCCCGGTAAAAATCTGAAAATCACTCCAGGCCGTATCACCTACAGCCTCCGGATCAACATCCGGATGCTGGTGGATTATCTCGGTACCCAGAGCCGGATGTGCCGTAACCGGAACATTCAGTTTATAAGCCTGATACAGCAGGCTTAGCTGCAGATATTTTCCGCCTGACTCTGCCAGAGCCCGGGCAACCGCTTCAGCATAACCCAGTTTACCTTTGCCCTTTTTCACCGCGCCGTTAATGAACTGTGCAGTCTCTTTGACCATGCCAAAAGTACCATCCGTCAGTCCCTGGGCGACATCTTCCGAAGTGCAACCATAAAGGGCGATTTCCGTATCGTGAATTACTCCGGCACCATTGAGGGCCAGATGCCTGATCCAGCCCCGCTGCAGGGCATCTATCAGCACAGGACTCAAGCCGACTTTAATGACATGTGCACCGATCATCGCCATGATCATGGCAGAGGCCGAAATAGCCTGCTGATAATCTGCCAGAAAGTTGGTGAAATCTTTCCCGACCAAAATCTGGGGCAGACTGGTGAAAAAATCATGGAAGGAGGGATTATCCGGTGGTACCCCGGCAAACACGCCGGTATGGACTTTACTGATGCGGTCCTGGATGGAGTAAGTTTTTATCCCTTTAAAATCTAATTTTTTATATTTACTCATCGGAATTTCGTCTCGCCGGAATTTTTCCTTTGATACCTTCAATTTTCGCCAGTTCTGTCGTGATATGGCCAACAGCAATCTCGGTGGTCATCCGTACAGGAATCTTGTACGGATCATTGGTCAGCCATATCAGCATTTTGCCTTTTTGCTTAAATAAACCTTCCCCTTTCAGGACAGGTTCGACCAGCAAGCATTCAAAATTTCCGGCATCTGTTTTTATAGTTTCTTTTTTATACACTTTGACTTCCAGATCATAAATCTTTTTATTATCATGGTTGGTGATGAAAATGGATTTACCTACCTGCAGTTTTTGTGTACGGGTATAATAAAGAGAGGCCAGTATATCAAGCGCAAATGGAGGAGTTTTGACATTGTAATTCTGTTGTTTATGCACTTTCATTCTGCCTTTATATCGTGTGAAGGAAACACAGGCCAGAGAATCCTCAGGATAGTATGTGGCCTGCAGGTCCGCTTTGTATCCGCCTTCCCGCAACTTTTTATTGAATTTCCAGCTGAATAAGCCCTGCTTATCCATAAAACTATCAACCACATCTTCCACCTTGTAGATAAAATTAAAACCGGAAGCCGATTTAGCCGCAGTCTGGATATGATAACAGTTGCGATCGTTATAGTTCACCTCCTGCTTTACTTCCATAGTTGCCGTCCCGGCATGGATAAAACCGTAACTGATATCGAAAGTCAATTTTTCTCCGACTGCAAAAGCCATGTTTTCCACTGCAGGGTAGCTGAGTGGTGCAGAATTCCGTTTTACATTTGCAGCAGGTTTGACCATAAACCCGACGGAACTATCCGGATCCGTCTCGACAGCCGTGACCAGAGAATCGACATCAGTTGTATCCTGCACTACCCTGGCTGTATCGGTTACGGATACGGTGAAAATCAGCAATCCCGGCAAGAACACTAAAGTGGAGCGGCGGCGGCGACGGCTGTTCATAAAATTTTTTATTTGCATCATCATATCTATCACCACTATTTCCAAACTGAATTTACGTACAACTACGGATTAATGTGATTTTTATTTTCCGCTTGTTCAGCAGTTGTTTTCAGTAATTTAAATATTTCAGGTAATACACGCATTATTTCTATGTAAATCTGGTTAAATGTTTTTTTAAAAAAGTCCAGATTATGTCCGATTGGATCTGCGATCGAAGGATTGGACAATATTTTTTTCTCCTGCCATTGCTTTAAGAGAAAAACCCTGTCCTTAAATTCCGGAAAATGTGAATTGATATAATTCAAATGATTCATGGACATACAAAAGACCAGATCGGCCTCCGACAGCAGTTCCCGGTTCAGTGCCCGGGAACGGTGCTGGGCCAATGGTATATCGTATTGCCGGGTAATTTCTATCGATTCGATTGCAGCGGGAGCATTTTCTATCTTTAATGTCCCGGCAGATTTGACTTCGACCATGTCCTTATATTTTGTTTTTCTAAAAATGCGTTTTAGAATTCCCTCGGCCATTGGCGACCGGCAGATGTTACCGGAACAGATAAACAAGATGATGAATTTCTTGGGCAGTGGTTTGACCTGTGCGCCCAGCATCCGGGTAAGCTGATTAGCACTAACCTCACCCAGGCGCACCAGCCGGGGGGGGAAGGAAGAGCAATCCAATACCGTCGATCCTCGGGAAGATTTGACCGGCCCGGCATCAAGAATAAGGTCAACATGATCACCGAAAATATCCCTGATCGCCTCGACCCTTTTAAGATTTGCCTGGCCGGATAAATTCACACTGGTGGAACTGATCGGGAAACCGAGTTCAGCAATCAAAAGTGCACAAATTTTGCTGACCGGATAACGCACTCCGATCCGGTCATAATCATTCAGAATGGCAATAGGAGCGGTAATCCTCCGCGGTAATAACAAGGTTATTTTCCCGGGCATTAATTTTGTAAAACATAATGACTCGTCTGGATTTAATGCTCCGCTCAATTCTTCAGCCTGTGCTTGCGAGTTGATCAGGACCGACAGGGGTCTTTGTGCATCACGACCTTTCAGCAGCGTTAATTTTTCCAGGGCCCGGGGATTATTCAGATCAATCCCGAATCCATAAAGCGTATCGGTAGGATAAACAATTATACCTCCGCTGCGAATGACCTGCGCAGCCTGCCTGATTGAGGCTGATAAAGGATTAATCGGATCAATTTTAATATAGTGCATATTACTGATTATAATCTGCCCGGAACAGTAATATTAATTATCTGATCGGCGATTTGTTGCGGATCAATGTGCTCCATACAGGCAAATGTTCTGACCGGGCATTTTGCTCCGCCATGAATACCGCAGGGCCTGCAGGAGATCTCATGATTTTCAAAAATATATCCATTTTTACCGAACGGAGCAAAACCAAATTCAGGAACGGTGGCACCGAAAACGGCAAAAACCGGAATCGCGGCAGCCAGGCCTAAATGTAAAGGCGCGGAATCGTTGGTTAATAGACCTTTACAACATGACTGTAAGAGTCGATAAGTCTGGCGGAGTGATAATTTTCCCGTCAGCACCGTACAGTGTTCCAGATTGAGCGCAATTCTCCGGCAGAGAGAGGTATCTTCACTGCCACCGATTAAGAAAATGTGGAAAGCGTGCGCTATTAATTTTTCCGCAATGGTTCTGAAATACTGAGCCGGCCATCGTTTGGTCGGCCAGATGGATCCGGGAGCTAGGGCAAAATATGCCCGGGGTGCTGCGCCGGCCAGGTTTTTTATAAGTGCGTCGACAGTCTGCTGATCTTCAATCGTGGGATAGAGCGCAGGCAACCGTTGAATCGGCTGAATACCCAGCGGTTCCAGTAATGATAAATTTCTGGTAATTTCGTGAGAATTATTTTTATACTTGATCTGATGGGTAAACACGCTGCTCCAGGCCGAATTGCTAAACCCGATCCGGACCGGCGCCCCGGTACTGCGGGTTAGATAGGCACTGCGCCAGGAGCGATGAGGAGTAAGACATAGCGTATAATCATTTTCAGCCAGGAGCCGGCCCAGGCGACGCAGTCCCCGCCAACCACGATCCCGATTTTTTTTATCGAAAATAATCACCTGCTGCAGCGCCGGATTTGTGTCGACAACATTCATGGATTTGGGGATGGTCAGGAAATCAATCTGGTTGTCAGGTATACTTTCTCTGATAGCTGTAATCAGAGGTGTGGTCAGTATCACGTCACCCAGAAATGCTGTCTGAATGATCAGAACTTTATTCTTTATTAGCCGCATATTGTGCCTGTTGTTCTACTGTTGGTTTGGATTTCCAGCGCCGGTGCGTCCAGAAATACTGACCCGGGTAAGCACGGACCCATTTCTCCAGTAAGGCAGTATGCAATTGAGTGATCTGATAAAGGGTCCGGTCATTAATTGGTTGACCATAAAAATCGGGCAGGCGTTCAAAATGCAGTTCAAATTCACCCCATTTTTTACGGATGCTGGTACAGAAAATCATAGCTGCACCTGTTCTTAAATGAAAATAAGCCGTGCCCACTGCGGTCGAAGCCGGAATGCCGAAGAAATCCACAAAAATACCCCTGGCCCTGGCATCCTGATCGGTCACAATGCCCAGATTCTTCTTCTCCAGTAGTA
This sequence comes from Calditrichia bacterium, assembly GCA_963777955.1. GTDB lineage: Bacteria > Calditrichota > Calditrichia > JAJRVZ01 > JAJRVZ01 > CAVZSQ01. Next base: position 149,147 of record CAVZSQ010000015.1, on the reverse strand, counting down.
ATTCGACCCCTTTCTTACTGCCCTCTTTTCGGTCAATCAAGCGGGCACGCGTTTTGGCCCGCGTACCCAGTAAGAAAGCATTTACCCTGGGATTCTTTATCCTTTGCGAGATTACATAAAAATCCCCCAGGGTATGGCCGATATAACCACCCAACCATTCGTAATTCCCAAAATGACAGGACAGGAAAATTATCCCTTTATTTTGCCGCCTGGCCTGTTCAACGACATCCCAATTACAGATCTTGAAATGCCTGGCAAAAAATTCTTTACTCAGGCGGAAATTCTGCAAAACTTCAATCCATAACATCATGAAATTAAGATATACATCTTTTTCGATTTCTTTCAACGCTGGACGATCATATGCAGGGAATGCACGTCTTAAATTAGAACGAACCACCCGCCGGCGGTATAGAAATATTTTCCGGGTAAGGAAAGCCAGTATCCTGGAAAAAATCCCGCCATATAAAAACGGGATCAGGCCCACGATACCATACAGAATTCTTACCAGAATATATTCAATCTGTTCCATTAATTTAAACTTAGTAAAATCATATTCTTCAGGCAAAGAAATTTTATTAAAATAACACGGATCAAAGTTGAAATATAGCCAAAGATGGCTTAAATTTAATACTTTTATTGTGATCAAAGCAGAGGAGAATTATCATATATGATGACCAAATTGCGGGAGTACAGTAAGATATTTATTGTGATTGTGGCTGTGGCCTTCATCGGCCTGATGGTTTTCGACTGGGGTATGGATTATCTGGGAGTACGTCAACGCCCTAATATTATCGGAAAAGTAAACGGTCAAAGACTCACCTATGAAATGTTTTCAGAATCGTATCAGCAGATGTACCAGACTGAACGTCAACGCAACTCGGACCAGGAATTAAATGAAGAACAACTGGAGACAATCCGTGAGCAGGTCTGGGAACAATTCGTGCAGAAAGTGTTATTCGAAGAAGAAATGAAGAAATTGAATATCACTGTCAGCGATTCTGAAATCGTGTATCAGATAAAAAACTATCCCCTGGAACAGATCAAAAATAGCCCGGGTTTTCAGACCAATGGACAATTCGACTGGAACAAGTACTATGCTTCCTTTTCCAATCCGGAGATTCCCTGGTACCAGATTGAGGATTTCTATCGCCAGCAGCTACCTTATGTGAAATTACAAAATATCATTACTTCCTCGGTAAGGGTAAGTGAAAGTGAAACCGAGCAGGAATTTGCGGATGACTACCTGAAAGCCAATGCCACCTATCTGGAGATACTGTTCAACAAATTCAGGACCGCGGACGTACCGGTTTCTGATGATGTTGTAAAGGATTACTATGATCAACACCGCGAGGAGTATAAACAGGAAGAAACCCGGAATCTGGACTATGTAGCCTTTACCCTGACACCGACCAGGAACGATACCGACGCGATTCTACGTGAGTTTGACGAAATCCGTACCCGTCTGGCCGCGGGAGAAGATTTTAATAAATTAGCCGATGAATACAGTGAAGATCCCGGCAAAGAAACTAACCATGGGAGATACGACTTTTTCGAAAGGGGTGCCATGGTCAAACCCTTTGAAGACGCAGCCTTTAACGGAAAGGTCGGTGAATTAGTCGGACCGGTGGAGAGTCAATACGGTTTACATCTGATCAAGATCGAAGACAAACGGGTTCAGAATGGTGAAGAGCAGGTAAAAGTAAGCCATATCCTGCGTAAAATATCGTACTCCCCTTCTACCCGCGAGCGGGTGGAGAGCATGGCCAGTCAATTCCAAAACGATGCCGGTGAAGATGGATTCGAGACTGCCGCCGGAAAAAATAAATATGCTATTCAACAGACCGGCGATATTACCCAGACCAGCAAATTCATTCCGGGCTTTGGACGAAATTATGCGATCTATAATTTTGCCTTCAAGAATAAAATCGGAACTATCAGCGATCCTGTCTATAGCGAACAGAGTATTGCCGTATTTAAATTGGCTAAAATAAAAGAAGCGGGAATACGTCCCCTGGAAGATGTTAAAACTCTGATAATCGCATCAATTCGCCTGGAAAAACAAAAGGAAAGAGCCCGTGAATTCAGTAAAATAATTCAGGCGAAAATCAATCAGAATAATTCTTTCGAGCAGATTGTCCTGAGCGACACGTCAAAAATCCTGCGCATCGGCACCACGGGTGATTTTTCCATGAAATCATCCATCCCCGGTCTGGGCTTTGATCAGAAGTTCAATGTCATGGCTTTCTCACTCACTCCGGGCCAGATCTCCCCGCTGATCGAAACCAATCGTGGAATTTACTGGCAATCATTACTATCTAAATCCAATTTTGACTCGACTCTATACAATAACCAGAAGGAGTCAATCCGGCAGCGCCTCTTTGCCCAGAGAAGAAATCAGGTTTTCAACAACTGGTTTACATATTTAAAGGAGCAGGCTGATATCGAAGACAACAGGAATATGTATAATTTATAATATTAAACCTGCCGAATGCAGCCCCTTCATTTTTAAAATTGAAGGGGCTTTTTATTTTCCAGTATCCGGCTGCAGAGTTATTATCCGAGACTTTTGATTACCCTGACTTCCTCAATGCGTTTCCGGCTTGATTTGGTAATAATAATCCGGCAGTCGTTCAGCATTATCTTTTCACCGACTACGGGCACCCTTTCCAATTTAGTCAGGATAAAGCCGGCTATCGTTTCATAATCCCCTTCCGGAATATTCAATTGTAATGAATCGTTTATAAATTCCACTGTGGAGGAGCCGGAAACCTTGAAGGTATTTTTATTTAAAGCCTGCAGCCGGTTAGAACCCGGCGCGGCATGATCTTCAATTTCACCAAACAACTCTTCCATCAAATCCTCGATAGTGACCAGGCCTGCGGTACCCCCGTATTCATCAACCACGATAGCCAGGTTGGTTTTGTTTTGCCAGAATTCACGCAATAATTCATCACACTTTTTATTCTCCGGTGTGAATAATACCGGCTTTATAATGCCCTCGACCGAAGGCGGATTCAGAAAAAGGTCATACAATGAAGTTATCCCGATGATATTATCCAGCGTTTCCTTATATACCGGTAATTTGGTGAACCCGGTCCTGGCCATCAGCGACCGCAACCTGTCCAGACCGATGTCAGAGTTTACTGCAATCATGGACGTACGGGGCACCATCGCTTCCTTGACCAGTTTTTCGGACAGATACAGGATCCGTTTAATTATTTTATGTTCTGCTTCATCAACTACGCCAGCTACTTTAACTTCACGGATCATGCTTTCAATATCACGCTTATCAAATAAGGGGCTGTCTTTAGGCCGGTCGATTTTAAAGCGGCCAAGTATAAACTTGCTTATTTTGACGGCCAGGATCACCAGTGGATTTAACAGAAAATGCAGGATACGGATCGGGTAAATCAGATTCAGAATCAGTCGGTTGGCATGGATATTGAAAATCAGTTTGGGCAGAATCTCTCCCACCATAAGCAGGGTCAGGGTGATGATTATCCAGGCAATACTCCGGTCCACATAGCGAATCAGAAAAACCATGGCATAGGAAGTAGTAACAATAGTAGCAATCGTATTACCGACCAGCGTGACCGACAGATAAATATCCGGATTACGGAAATATTTTTCGGCCAGCTTTGGCCGCCGGTACTTTGTGGCGTAGCCAGATTTCGAATCGTATTTTACTGCTGGTGATAAAGGCAGTTTCGGCCCCGGAGCAAAAAAATGATAAAAGCAGGCCTATGATACCTATCAGTAATTCCATCAGGTTACCGGTTTGGATACCAGTGTATCATGCTGCCAATATTTATCATCCCGGTGCGGATAATCGGTGTTAAAATGCAGACCACGGCTTTCTTTGCGGGTCATGGCGCACTGAATTATTAATTGTGAAACGGTGGCAATATTTCTCAGTTCGATCAGATCGCTGTGTACAATAGTTTTTTTGTAAAATTCCTCAACTTCCTGGGCGATCATACTAATTCGGCGCCAGGCCCGGGCCAGGCGGAAGTCAGATCGGACTATACCAACATAATCCCACATTACGCTGCGGATAACATTCCGGTCATGAACAATATAGACCCATTCATCCTGATTAAAGGTACCCTCATAGTCCCAGGGTAAAATATCAGGAATCTGCACCTTTGACATTTGCCGGTGATTCTTCGCTGCTTCGACTGCCTGTTCTGAAAATATAACCGCTTCCAGCAATGAATTGCTGGCCAGCCGGTTTGCACCATGTACCCCGGTGAAGGCGACTTCCCCGCAGGCAAAAAGCCGCTCAATGTTGGTACAGCCCTGCATATCCACCACAATTCCGCCACACATATAATGGGCAGCCGGAACAACAGGTATCCACTCTTTGGTTATGTCGATCTTGAAATTAAGGCAGGTATTAAAAATATTAGGAAATTTCTCGCGGATATCCTGGCTTTTTTGTGCAGTCAGATCCAGATACACACAAACATCGCCGCTTTTCTTCATTTCACGGTCAATGGCCCTGGCTACGATATCACGCGGAGCCAATTCACGATCCGGATGATACTCGGTCATAAAAGCCCTGCCGCTTTTATCCCGTAAAATTGCGCCAAATCCCCGCACCGCTTCGGAGATCAGAAATGAGTTGGCCTCCTGGTGAAACAGGATGGTGGGATGAAATTGCATAAATTCCAGGTTGGCGATCTTGGCACCGGCCCGGTAAGCCATAGCCAGCCCGTCTCCGGTGGCAATGGCAGGATTGGAAGTATGCAAATAAACCTGGCCACAGCCGCCGCTGCACAATACAGTGGTTTTAGCGACAATTGTTTTGACTTTATTCTGGTGGATATCCAGTACATAAGCACCCCAGCAGTGAATACCCCTGCTGTAATCGGGTTGCGGAGTCTGGTGTTCGGTAATCAGATCGACGGCTATATGATTTTCTAAAATCCGGATGTCCGGATTCTGCTTAATCCCGGCCAGCAAGGCCCGCTCAATTTCCCGACCAGTCAGATCTTTAGCATGAACGATACGATTTTGAGAATGTCCCCCTTCCCTGCCCAGTTCCAGTTCCTTATTCCTGGTCAGCGAGAATTCAACACCGCTATCCAGCAGTTTGCGGATTGCCGCAGGTCCTTTTTCAACCATTAAGCGCACCGTATCTTCATGGCATAATCCCGCGCCTGCTTTAAGAGTATCCTGGATATGGGATTCGAAGGAATCAGAACCAGCGATTACTGAAGCAATGCCGCCCTGCGCATAATTTGTACTGGACTCTTTGTCATCTTTCTTGGTAATAATTGTTACCTGTCCGTATTTTGCACTTTCCAGCGCAAAGATCAGACCGGCAATTCCGCTGCCGATTACTAAAAAATCTGTTTCAATTTTCATACAGGTACCGTTTTTATTTTTTCAGGCCTTCATCCAGCAACAATTTATAATTCCAGGCATTGCGGATGGTCAGTCTCAACCGGTTGGCCGTGAATGGTTTCTGGATAATATCGTAGATACCCTCCTCTACAGCCGTCATCAGCGGTTGTTCGAGGACATGAGCAGTAATTAATATAATCAGTGTGTTTAGCGGTAACTCCTGTTTAAGCGAACGGAACAGCGACAGGCCGTCTATCTCCGGCATCAGCAGATCGATCAGAATCAGATCGAACTTGTTGCCGGCCATCAGGGTCTGGGCCTGCCGGCCATTCTTAGCATAAAAAACCTGAAACTGTGCAGATTCCAAATTCAGTTTAATCAGTTTGTAAATATTCGCATCATCATCAATGATCAGGATGTTACAGGGGGATTGATCAGTTTTTTCCAATTGCAGCTCACTTCGGTTTTAAATTTGTACTAAAAATTCGTTTAATGTTTTAAAAAATTTGGCCAATGGTAATCCCACGACATTATAAAAGCAGCCATTGATACTTTTAATCAATAAAGCACCGGAACCCTGAGCACCGTATGCTCCTGCTTTATCAAAAGGCTCGCCTGAATCAATATAGGCCTTAATTTCCTGTTGGGATAAATTTCTGAAAGTTACCTCGCTTACTTCATAATCATAAACTGAGCGGTTCAGTGCTTTTATAATCATGCCAAAGGCGGTGATTACCTGATGCGTCCGGCCGCTTAATTTATTAAGGATAGTAAAAGCATGCATTTCATCACCGGGTTTTTCCAGCACTTCATTGTCCAGCACTACAATAGTATCCGCAGACAGGACCAGACTCTGCTCCGCTTTTTCTGCGACCATCCGGCCCTTTTTCCGGGCATTTTCCAGGGCATACTCAAGCGGGGTCTGATGATCCCGGTAAACTTCGTGCAAGTGACTGGGCTGGACTTTAAATTCCATACCAATCATTCTTAATAATTCGTAACGCCTTGGCGATTCGGAGGCCAGGACCACCTCGAAACGATCAATATTTTTCAACAATGATATCATTGAATCATCCGACATATATAGCTAATAAACCCACCAGCATATCGATCTTGAGAATCGTACTCATCCAGCCCAGTTTTTTTTGCTCGGTTGTTTTCCAGGTAACATATAAAACCAAACCTATCACCGGATAAATTCCAAAGATCACCACTAACAGATAGGCCAGATTATAAATCCTTAAAATATAAGGAATTAAAGTAACAATTATCAAGACCAGAAACACAACAAGGGTCAAATAAAAGGAAGGTTTATGTCCGTATTTCACAGCAAACGTGACCGCACCCGCCTGCCGGTCACCATTGGTATCCTGCAGATCTTTAATAACTTCTCTGCCGAAATGAAAGAGAAAGGCAAAAACAGCGGGGAAAAAGGTCTCTGCAATTCTGCCCACAGCCAGACCTCCATAAACAAAGGCCACCGCGGTGGCAAAACTTACCACCAGGTTTCCGAACAGTATGGTTCTTTTATACCAGACACTGTAAAAAACCAGTAAGATACCAATAATCAAGGCGATCAGAAACATGGTTACATTAATCAGTGCGGCGATTAACCAGCCTGCCGCGTAGACCAGCAGGAAATAGACCAGGGCCTCATTCCGGGATAACTTTCCGGCTGGCAAAGGTCTGTAAGGCTTATTGATCCGGTCGATTGCTACATCAAATATATCATTAATTACGTTGGCTCCGATGGTAATCAGGGCAGTGGAAATTGCAGCCAGGACAACCTCACGGTTTATTTGTAAACCCCCGGCGGCCACGGCCGCAGCAATGAAAATCGTAAGAAAAGCAATGAGCACGTTGAGAGGGCGCGAGATTTCAAACAGAGCAGAAATTTTTTTATACAGATTTGACATGGAGCAGCGAGGCCATTTCTGATTTATATTATTTTATATCCGGGATGGAATTGCGGATAGCCTGCAGGATTATTTTTGCATCATGCGGGATAACAGGATTACCCTCGGCCGAATTTATAATCGCAATCATACCCTCCCTGAACAAGTTTGGAAAGTATTGCACCGAATCAGGACTGTAGAACCGGCTTTTTATCAAATTGTTCTGCTGCAACAGGTCCAGTTCTTGCTGTAATTGTTTAAAGGTCATGACCTGCTGTACTTCGCGGCGGTGATATAGTTGCCCGGCTGTTTGGGGATATTTCTGCCACAGGAAATACAACAGGGGTAAAGCCTGGCAGGCCTTTAACAGTTCATCATGGTCAATTATATTCTTCCGCTGAATTTCCAGGTACTTTGATCCCAGCTGATAGGCAATCCAGGCAACTCCCAGTAACGGGAAAAAGGCATTATCCCTGGGTCTGTTCATGATCAGGTTCAGTTCGTCCCGTACTCTGACCGGAACGTAATAGGAACTCTCGCGTAATTCGATGGTGAACGGATTAGCCGTCATATCTGCTATGGAACGGCTTAAAAATGTCTGGTATGAATTTAGCGGATATTTCAGTTCCACTTCATGCAGATCAAATCTGAGCGAACCATAATGCCGTGATAATTTTTCGGCAGGAAAATAAACTGATAATCCTTCCGGCAGATTCTTAGTTGAATCTGGCCCGCTCGCGGCTGGCTGAGCCAGAAGGATACCTGCGGCGGCGGTAGCCGTGACGATTATAACAAGAAATGAATAGACTGGAAATGAAGAGTACCGATTGCAATCAATTATTCTGGGTTCCGCTGCCGTTGATCTGGTCATTTTGTGTTTTGGGTTTCGCAGTTGGTGAATCGGAATTTAGACGAAATTCGTCCTGAATTTCATTACTTGCCTTTTTAAACTCGCGAATACCACGACCCAGGCCCTGGGCCAATTCGGGTAATTTCTTAGCACCGAACAGAAGTAAAATAACGAACATGATTACAATCAATTCAGTTGTGCCGATACCAAACATATATATCTCCTTGCGGTGATGTTTAATCTATCCAGCGGAAAGCATAGGCTGCTACCAGAATGCCTATCACGCCGGTAATATTTAACTTGATGGAAAAACCGAGTGTAAAACTCATGACAATTATATTCAAAGTACCCGGACCCAGACTGGCCGTCGCCGATTTAAGAAAAAAATCTTTGACCACACCGTCCGGAATAACAAAGGCAATGATCTCTCCTAATACAGTTCCGATCAGTGCACCCACTATAATCACCAGTAGAAAATAGCCAAAACTTTTTCTACGCATAGCTAGATATTCCTCATAAAAGTTTCCATGGTCGATGCCAATATTTTTAAACCATCGTCCTTAGTCAGTAATTTTTCAACCCTTCGTTCCGGATGCGGCATCATGCCCAGAATATTTCCAGTCTTGTTGATAATGCCCGCAATATTATCAAGGGATCCGTTAGGATTAGCCGCAGGTGTAATTTTTCCGTCCTGCTCACAATAACGAAAAACTATCTGATTATATGCCTGCAGGGTGGATAAAGTTTCCGCATCGCAAAAATAATTACCCTCGCTGTGAGCGATGGGTATCTGCAGAACTGAATTTTCTGAACAGAGATGCGTGAAGGAGGTTCGCCTGTTTTCAACCCGCAAGTACACATTTTTACAACTGAATTTGCGCTGATCATTCCGTATCAGGGCGCCCGGTAACAAGCCCGACTCTGTTAGAATCTGAAAGCCGTTACAAATGCCCAACACTTTTACGCCCTTTTGAGCCAGGTCGAATACTTCCTTCATTACCGGTGAGAAACGGGCAATCGCGCCGCAGCGCAGATAATCACCATAGGAAAAACCGCCGGGCAGGACAATAAGATCATAACCGTTCAGATTGGTTTCTTTATGCCAGACGAAATCGGTCGGCTGATTCAATACTTTTTTATACGCCACATAAACATCATGGTCGCAATTAGAACCGGGAAAAACGATGACCGCTATCCGCACCTTTTACTCCTCATAGTCGATTTGGTAGTTTTCCATAACCGGATTGGCCAGTAACTTTTTGCAGATCTCGTCTACCTCTTCCTGTATTTTTTTTGATTTATTCGGCGCGACTTCGATTTCGATAAACTTGCCTATGCGAACATCGGCAATATTCTTAAAGCCCACTCCCTGATAGCGTGCAAAACCGCTTTACCCTGAGGATCCAATATACCTTGTTTCAAAACAACTTTAACTTTTGCTTTCAAGTGAGGATTCTCCTTTGTTTGAATAGAAAAGCAGGTGTAAAATCCAGCGGATTATTCCGGACAGCATATAGACCATCATCAGGGGGAAGAGCGTTTGCCGTGGAAACAGTACCAGGATAATAAGCACTACCACACCAATGAACAATTGCAGTTTCTGATTTAACGAACTGATATTAAGCAGATTCGGCATAAGTTCATAACGGACGGTACTGACCATCAGGATTGAAACAGTAACCACCAGGATCAGCATCACTGCGGGATACTGCAGTGGTTGATCATAAAAATGGAGTGAAAATAAAATAAAACTTGCCAGAGTGATGGCCGCACTGGGAATAGCGAATCCGACAAAATACTTTTTATCAACTCCGCCCTGCTGAATATTGAAGCGGGCCAGACGTATACTCCCGGCCAGTAAGGGTAAAAAACTTATCAGTAACAGTAGTAAACTCATGAGTAAACTCATGCTTTCCGAAAAAAGGATATAGATTAAAAAGGAGGGAGCAAAACCAAACGAAACTACATCCGCCAGTGAATCATACTCAACGCCAAAAGTACTCGATGTTTTGGTCAGGCGTGCCACTTTACCGTCAACGGCGTCAAAAATTGCAGCAATAATTATACACCAGCAGGCCAGGGAAATCCGTCCTGTATAAGCACAGATCGCCGAATAAAAACCCATGAACAGATTACCCACTGTTATCAGTCCAGGAATCACCGCGCGTGGTATTTTCATATTCAGTTAAACTCTCCAATTATCGTTGTGCCACCAAAAACTTTATCACCGGGCTTCACTTTTATCTGCACCTTGGGACTGAAAAATATATCTACTCTGGAACCGTAACGGATTAAGCCAAAACGGTCACCCGCCCGGACCTGTTGACCTGCCTGCAGATGAAAAACAATCCGCCTGGCCACGATTCCAGCAATCTGTTTGAATAAAACCTTTTGTGCGGGACCTCGGATACCGATAATACTCTGTTCATTCTCTTCGGAGGCTTTATCTACATAGGCCACGCGGAATTTGCCTTCAATATATTTAATGAAATCCACGGTCCCCGAAACAGGAATCCGGTTGACGTGAACACTCAGCACCGACATGAAGATACTGACACAGGTCACGGTATCACGAAGATAATATGGTTCGTAAATCTGTTCGATTTTTATTACAGTGCCGTCGGCGGGAGAAAGGATTAAATTTTCAGCGCTGGGGATTTGACGCTCAGGATCCCTGAAGAAATAGAAATTAAAAAGAGTAATAATTCCGGCCAGCACGGCCAGTATCTTGAATATCAGCAGAGGAAAGAGACAGGCCAGCAAGACTAAAAAAAGAAATGCTGCTGCCACGATTACAATAATTTTATATCCATCCGGGGCAAACATTGTTTATTCGACCTCACCCATAGCCCGGTTTTGAATGGTTTGATAAATCTCTTCGATTTTAGGTCAGATTAGCCGCAAATCGTTCCACATCATACTTATCATTGGTTTCGGCATCCCAGACTTTAAAAAATTCCAGGGTCAGATCACTGGCCAGTACCATATGCCCTTTATATCTGCCGAATTTGCAGCGCAATTCTACCAGTCTCAATTTCCGGCGTTCAAAAAATGATTTTAACAGGGCATTTATTTTCGGCAGAATACGGACAATGGAGCGTACCTCTTCGGCCGAGGCCAATTTCAGCGCCAGCAGGTGCGTATCATTTATCAGCGGATTTTTTATTTTGTCATTAACATAATAATACTCGATCATGGGCGCTTCAAATTCTGTGGCATCCTCCAGGCCAAAACGGCGACAGATGCTGCCGCTGGCTATATTGGTAATCACGACATCAACCGGCAGAATTTCAGATCTTTTAACCAGCAGTTCATCTTCGCTTTCTTTGGAAATAAACCAGGTCATCACATGATAACTCTCCAGGTATTCGTATAAGCGCGATGACAGATTGGTATTGTATCGGCTTTTACCTTTGATTTTACCTTTTTTCTCACCGTCGGCGGTGATAAAATTATCCGTGAATTCTAACAGAAGTTGATCCTCATTGTTAGTTTCATACACTTTTTTAATTCCATTGTCCCAGAGAATTTTTTTACTGGCCATACGCCTCCTTAACACTACGGTTCTAATCCGACTTTCTTAAAAATATAATCTATTTTCTCCCGTCTATTTTCCATACCGAAAATCTGTTCGATTTCTGTCTCAGCGAGATATTGCCTGACCTCATCATCCTGCAGTAAGGCAGTTTTAAATGCGATCTTCTCCCCCCAGACGCGCATGGCATTACGCTGAACCAGCCGGTATCCGCTTTCACGGCTGACCCCTTTTCTGGTCAGGGCCAGCAGGATAGCCTGAGAAAAAATCAAACCTTTAGTCAGGTTCAGATTTTCCAGCATTTTGTCCGGATAGATTTCCAGAGTATCGATCAGTTTGACGGTTTTTTCCAGCATATAGTGGAGTGTGATGGTGGAATCCGGCAGGATTACCCGTTCCACCGATGAATGCGAAATATCACGTTCATGCCACAACGCCACATTTTCCATAGCTGCCAGGGAATTTCCACGCAACAGGCGGGCCAGTCCGCTGATCCTCTCGGAAATTATCGGATTACGTTTGTGCGGCATGGCCGATGAACCTTTTTGCTGCTTGCCGAAGTATTCAGCCGCTTCCAGCACCTCGGTACGCTGTAAATGCCGTATTTCCACCGTGAACTTTTCCAGACTGCAGCCGATCAGGGCCAGGGTGGTCATATACTGCGCATGGCGATCACGTTGCAGGATCTGGGTTGAGATCTTGGCGGATTTTAAACCCAGTTTTTCACAAACATAATCCTGCACGCGCGGATCGATGTGTTCATAGGTCCCGACTGCACCGGAGATCTTTCCAACCCTGATCGATTCGATGGCCTGCTCCAGGCGCAGCAGTTGACGATTCAGTTCATCATACCAGATCGCCAATTTAAAACCAAGGGTGATCGGTTCAGCATGTACTCCATGAGACCGGCCGATCATCGGCAGGTGCTTTGTTTCCAAAGCCCGCCGCCTGACCACTGCAATCAGCGACTGCAATGATTTTTTGATCAATTCCCCGGCTTCAACCATCTGCACGGCCAGGGCAGTATCCAGAACATCGGAAGAGGTCAGACCATAATGTATGTAGCGGGATTCGTCGCCGACATATTCGGCGACATTGGTCAAAAAGGCAATCACATCATGCTTGACTTCCTCTTCGATCTCCAGTATTCTGGCCACCTCAAAGCGGGCCTGTTTTTTAATCTGCTTTAAGGCAGCTGCGGGAATTAAACCGAGCCTGCTGGTGTATTTCACAGGCCAGTAATTCAATTTTTAACCAGATCGTGAACCGGTTTTCATCACTCCAAATCCGGCCCATCTCGGGTAAGGTATAACGATCGATCATTTTAATTATTCTTTAAACTTACCAGTACTAAATTTAATTTAACCTGTTCGCCATCCCGCCAGATCGTGAAGGGCAGTTGATCCCCCACCCGCAGATCAGTGCCATAAACGATCTCGAAAACATCCTTATCACTGGTTATTTTAAGACCATTTATCTCGGTAATAATATCGCCCAGTTTCATACCCGCTTTTTCCGCCGGGCTGCCGCGGTCGATATAATGGACCAGTACGCCATCGGTGCCGTTGAAACCCATTTTTTTGGCGATAACGTTATCCAGATTCTGGATTTTTATACCGACCCAGAAATCACGATCTATTTTATGATATTTTTTCAGGTCATCGAGCAGGCGGGAAATCCGGTTAATCGGAATGGCAAAACCTATACCGACCGATCCTTCACTGTACTGGCTTCCGGTATAAATAAAAGTATTCATGCCGATCACCTCCCCCAGGGCATTGCACAACGGTCCGCCGCTGTTGCCCCGATTGATGGAGGCATCGGTCTGGATCATATCCTGATAAATCCGACCTTCCATTTCGCCAAAGTCGCGGTCAACTGCGCTGACCACACCGACCGTCACGGTATTGCGGTTGTTGATCTCAAACAATCCGAAAGGATTACCGATGGCAATAACCCACTCGCCCAGAATAACCTGATCCGAATTCCCGAAACGGGCATAAGGTAAATTTTCCAGATCAATTTTTAATAAGGCTATATCGGTAGTCGGATCGGTGCCGATTATGCGTGCATCAGCCTTCTTGCCGCCGGGCATGGTGATCACGATTTGATTGGCATCCTGCACCACATGATGGTTGGTCAGAATAAATCCATCCGCAGAGATAAGAAAACCGGAACCAATTTCCTGAATTTCCTGCTGGTATCTCCTGTCCTTAAAAAGTTCAGGGAAAAACTCTCTTAAAAATGGATCCCGTGAAGAGAACGGGCTGCGCTGTACGATCTGGCGCAGTTGCAGCACATTCACGCTGATCACGGCCGGACTCACTAAATCCACGGCCTGAGTAATGCTGTTCATCCTGGACGCGGCGATTTGCTGGTTGGCCGCGGAGAGGTTCTGGCCAGCTGCTACTGCCTTACTGGCCAACAGGGAATCGACCGATGGCATGGATAAGGAATCCTGATGTTTATACAATGAATAAAATATTGCCCCGGCACAAAATCCAAAAACGATTAAAAGTATGGTTTTTATTAAAGTACGCATCAATTACATTCCTGTACTTTATTGCGTTTAACGGTTCTTTACTTTTTCCCAGTCTTTCAAAAAGTTTTCTATACCCTTGTCGGTCAAGGGATGTTTGGTCAATTGTTCAATTACCTTGAAGGGAATCGTGGCAATGTCTGCACCTAACAGTGCTGAATCCAGGACGTGTACAGGATTGCGGATACTGGCCACGATAATTTCGGTTTTGATATCATAGTTTCCGAAGATCTGGGCAATCTGCGATATGATATCCATTCCGGCCGCACCGATATCATCCAGACGGCCTACAAAGGGACTGACATATGCTGCACCGGCTCTGGCAGCAAGCAGCGCCTGGACCGGCGTGAATATCAGGGTCACATTGACGCGGATTTTTTCTGCAGTCAGGATTTTCACCGCTTTTAAGCCTTCGGCGCACATCGGGATTTTAACCACGATATTTTTATGCAACTTCGCCAACTTTCTGCCCTCGCGCACCATACCCTCGGCATCAAGCGAAACTACCTCGGCGCTGATCGGGCCATTGACCAGTTCACAGATCTTACGCAGGATCTCTTCCGGATCCCCTTTTTCTCTGGACAGCAAGGTGGGATTCGTGGTTACCCCATCCAGAATACCAATCGATGCAGCCTGACGAATTTCATCCAGATTAGCGGTATCGATGAAAAATTTCATTTTCCGACTCCTTATATTTTTTTTCTATACTAATAATATACTTTTTCCAGAATTAAACCTCTGGCCGGAGCAGCCTGACCGGCCATCTGCCGGTTTTCAGCATTCAATATTCTGGACAAATCCGAGCGGCCGCGCTTGCCTTTACCGATATCGACCAGAGTACCGACCAGAGCCCTTACCATTCCATATAAAAAACGATCAGCTTTGATTTTAAACAGTAACAGACTATTCTTGTTCCAGCCAGTCAGCATTACTGACATTACAATTAAAATTTTTTACCTCGGTATCCGTGCGGCTGAAACTTTTAAAATTTTTAATTCCCAGTATTTCCTGTGCCGCGAGTTGCATTACCTTAACATCAAGCGGAATGGAAATAAACCAACTGAATCCACGCAACAGGGCGCTTGGTTTCCTGGTAATGTAATAACAATATTCTCTCTGCCGGGCACTGTAACGGGCATGAAAAGTGTTATCCACGGGTGTAACTTCGGTAATCCGAATATCGCGGGGTAAAATGCCGTTGAGCGATCTTTCCATTATCCCGCATTCAAATTCCCGCAGGGAATCAAAATGAGCAATCTGTCCCCGCGCATGCACACCGCTATCTGTTCTGCCTGCACCGGTTACAGATACTTTCTCCTTCAAAGCAATCAGTAATGCCCGTTCAATTTCACCCTGGATAGTACGTTGTCCTGCCTGAAACTGCCATCCACAGTACTCCGTACCTTCATATTCTATGCCCAGGCGAAATCTCATGCAGTTTTAAATAAATAAAAACAGGTTTAAACTTAATAAATATTCATGTTTATTGCAAATCTATTTAGACCCCATTCCGGCCCGGAAAAACCGAAAAACCGGCTATTTTATGTTAAAAAACGCCAAAATCAGGTTTAAATATGATTATTTTTAAAAACCGGAGAAAGAATGCAGAATTAAGGCTTGACTTTTACGGAGCGAAAAATTAGTTTTTCTCTTCTTTTAGAGTGAATTATCGGGGCCTGTCAAAATAATATAGCGAGGAGTCCAAATGGCTAAAAATGACTTTAAATCGTATGTACCCCCAGAAACAAATTTAAAAGAATTTACACTCAAGGCTGTGATACTTGGATTATTTATGACAGTTATTCTGGGAGCTGCTAATGCTTACCTGGGCCTTAAAGCAGGGATGACGATCGCGGCAACCTATCCTGCTGCCGTGATCGGTATGGCTGTTTTAAGGCTGATGCGCGGAAATATTCTGGAAGAGAATATTGCCAGAACGGTGGGTTCGATCGGTGAATCGGTTGCTGCCGGGGCCATTTTTACTATCCCGGCTTTTATAATTGCCGAAGTTGCCGGCCGGAAAGTCTGGGAAGGTGACTTCTGGTCGGTATCGCATTACCTGCAGGCCACAGCGATCATGTTCGTCGGCGCGGTAATCGGAATCCTGTTCGTTACGATCCTGCGGCGGGTAATGGTGGAAGACACAGAACTGCCCTTTCCGGAATCTGTTGCCGCTGCAGAAATTCACAAAGCGGGTCAATCCAGCGGCAGTGGCGCCAAATTTCTATTTGGAGCAATGGGCCTGGGTGCTTTAACTCAATTTCTTAAAGAATTCAAGGTATTCGCCAGCAAAGGAGAAGCCTTTATCTCATTCGGTAAAAAAACACTTGGTATCGGTTCCGCTTCCGCCCAGACAGGCGGCGGTGCGCTGATCAGTACACCGGGTGTCAGTCCGGCATATATGGGGGTCGGATATATCATCGGGCCGCAATTGGCCGCCTTGAACTTTACCGGTGGCTTGCTGGCCTGGGGTTTGTTCGTGCCGCTGTTACTTTATTTTCTTGGACCGCAACTGCTTGGCAGTGAGATAGCCAGCGAGGATGGGATCAATATGGCAGTCAGCGTCTGGCGAAATATTGTCCGGCCTATTGCCATTGGCGGCATGTTAATGAGCGCAGCCTATACCCTGTTCCGCATGCGTAAAAGTTTATCAGCCGGACTGGGCCGGGCTGTTAAAGATGTTCGTGCTGCGGCCAGCGGGACCAGCAAGCAGGAAGTGCGCACACAAAAAGATATGAATTTTAAATGGGTTTTTATCGGTATAGGTCTGGCTTCCATCGCCACTTTTTTCATTTATTATTATTTCGCAGGCACTGATGGTCGGCGCTCTGGCCGCCACAATCGTTATGATCATTGCCGGTTTCTTTTTTGCAGCTGTTTCCGGCTATCTGGTCGGTTTGATAGGTTCAAGCAATAATCCGATTTCCGGATTAACCCTCTCCACCTTGATTGTGGCTGCTATCCTGATGGTAACTCTGGGCGTCACCGGATTGCCCGGTGTGGCCGCGGTGCTTGGTGTTGCGGCGGTAATTTGTGTGTCCGCTGCAGTTGCCGGAGAAATGTTGCAGGATCTGAAAGTTGGCCATATTTTAGGCGGTACACCGTGGAAGATGCAGACCGGAAATCTGATTGGAGTATTACTGGCATCGGCAGTAATGTTCTTTCCCCTGCTGATCCTGCACCAGGGCGATATTAATCAGGGCGGTACCGGGCTGGGTGGTGAAAAATATCCGGCACCCCAGGCCAGTTTGATGGCTGTCCTGGCCGAGGGTATTGTAGGCGGCGATATGGCCTGGCCGTTGATTATCGTCGGTATACTGATGGCAGTTGGTTTTATTCTGTTACGGGTGAAAAGTCCGATGCTGGTGTGTGTGGGCATGTATCTGCCCCTGGAAACATCATTCGCTATATTTATCGGTGGCATCATTCGCGGTATAGTCGATTTCTTCACGGAACGGAGAAAATTTAATACGGCTCAAAAAATACGGGTAGAAAACACAGGAATTCTAATATCAGCCGGACTTATTGCCGGCGAGGCGTTAATTGGACTATTATTCGCCTTTTTTGCGGTGATGAATTGGGAAATACCAGCAGTATTCCAGCAAACAGAATCGATGCTGCAGTTTACACCAACCTTACTGGTTTTCCTGATCATCGGTTGGATCCTGGTGCGCATTCCGCTGAACAATGCCGGTAGTCCCGATCAACCGGCGCCGCCGCAAGCCATGTCCTAAAAATAGAGTACAGAAAGGAGTTCAGTTTGAAAGCAGCAATTGCCGATCTTAAACCCGCTCTGGTTTGGGAACATTTCTACCAACTCAGCCAGATTCCGCGTTGCTCCGGCAATGAGGAAGCGGTTGGTAAATATATCATGTCTGTGGCCGCCAGAAATAACCTGCCCTGTAAAAAAGATAAATGCGGCAATATTATCGTATCCAAACCTGCCAGCGCCGGGATGGAACAACGCCCGTCCGTAGTATTGCAGGGACACACCGATATGGTAGGTGAAAAAAATAAAGACAGCGCTCATGATTTCAGCAAAGATCCCATCGACCTGCTGCGGGATGGTGAATGGATTAAAGCCAACGGCACAACCCTCGGTGCAGATAATGGTATCGGGGTGGCCTATGCCCTGGCAGTCATGGAAGATAAATCCCTGGTCCATCCGCCTATGGAATTCCTGTTTACCGTTGATGAGGAAACCGGTTTAACCGGCGCTGTAGCTTTGAAATCGGATTTTGTAAAAAGCCGTCTGCTGTTAAATCTGGATTCAGAAGAAGAAGGTGCATTTTATATCGGTTGTGCCGGTGGCAAACATACAATTCTGCGTAAAAAAGTGAACTGGAAAAAGCCGAAGAACGGCTGGAAATCATATAAAGTAATAGTGGGCGGATTAAGCGGCGGTCATTCGGGTCTGAATATTCATCAGGGCCTGGGCAATTCAATCAAACTGCTCAGCCGCGTTTTGTACGAGTTGAGTAATAAACTGGATTTTGCCCTGGCAGCCATAAATGGCGGAAGTAAACACAATGCTATTCCCCGCGATGCCGAAGGTTTGATCTGTGTCCCGGCCAATAAAGTCCGGATTTTGCAGAACTACGTCAAAGAAATGTCCGCTGTTCTTAAAAACGAACTGCAATTTATCGATGCCGGTGTATATGTAAAATTAGAACCGGCCGAAAAGATCAGAGCGGTTTTCACACCGCAATTACAACGCAATCTGATCAACCTGATCTATGCCATGCCGCACGGAGTTATTGCCATGAGCCAGGCCATTGCCGGACTGGTCGAGACTTCCACGAACATGGCCATCGTACAAACCAGGGAAAAACAACTTGAGTTGACCACCAGCCAGCGCAGTTCTGTGGCTTCGGCCATACTGGATATTGCCGACAAGGTCAAAGCACTGGGCGAACTGGCAACCTTTGACGTAGAACAGGGCGGCGGGTATCCGGCCTGGCAGCCGAATCCGAATTCTCAACTGTTGAAATCAGCGGTGCAGACTTATGAACAGATCTACAGCGGTAAAAAGCCCGAGGTTAAAGCAATTCATGCCGGCCTGGAATGCGGAATCATCGGTGAAAAATACCCGGGGATGGATATGCTCTCGTTCGGTCCGACCATCATGGGTGCGCACTCCCCTGATGAACGGGTTCATATTCCGGCAGTGGAAAAAACCTGGAACTACCTGCTGGAATTACTGAAAGTGCCGAGAGGCCTGTAAGCATCGATTCTGAAACAGGTGCTGCGGCGATATTCTGCTGTACGGTGCCGGGATAATTTTGAACCCGGCGCCGTTTTTTTTGCCGGGTATCAGATCAGTTTCCTGCGCTTGATTAAGTACTCCATCAAGGCCAGATCCAGTGTATTACTTGTTTCAATCAACTGGTAATCAATCTTATTATTCCGGCACTGGGATTTCAGCTGATTGATAAACTCTTCCACCTTCTGTTGGTAAGCATGTTTTATATACCAGGGTTGGGTCGTAATTTTTTCGCCTGTTTCCAGATCTTCAAACTGGATATCACCTTTAAAGTCTAACTGCCGCTCATGCGGATCCAATAATTGAAAGACCAGCACCTCATGCTTATTGTGCCGGAAATGGCGTAAACCGGAAATAACTTTTTCCGGAAGATCAAAAAGATCGGAGATCAGGATCATCAATCCCTTTCGTTTTAGGCGCTCTGCCATAATATGCAGTACCGTTCCGATGTCCGTATCGTTGCCCGGCGCGGCATTGTCTAATTCGCTCAACAATACCTGCAGATAAGGGGAGGTCGACCTGGCCGGTATCAATTTTTTTATCTGCGAATCGAAAGTAATAAGGCCCACGGCATCCCGTTGCAGCAGCATCAGATAGGTCAAAGCGGCGGCCAGAAACTTGCCATACTGCAATTTACTGATTCCGGCGGTCGCATAGGTCATCGACCGGCTGCAATCCAGCAGGATATAAGATTTAAGGTTGGTTTCTTCTTCGTACTGTTTAATATAAAAACGATCGGTACGGCCGAAAACTTTCCAATCAATAAAGCGCAGACTGTCCCCCGTGTTATATGGGCGGTGCTGTGAAAATTCCACGCTGAAACCATGGAAAGGACTGCGATGCAGACCGGTAATGAAACCTTCCACAACCAGTTTTGCACGCAATTCCAGATTATTGATCTTGCTCAGGATTTCCGGTCGCAGGTATTCCCGGTATAGATTATTTTCCATTCAAGTATTGTTATCTTTAGACTGATCCAAAATCCCGGTCGAAGTATTCACAGGAATCGTGAAGCATAATTTCCACATTACGGTGCCGGCAGCGGTAATAGAATCCTTCGTTTTCCTCTTCATCATTGGTTTTGATATAGGAAATTCTATGCCGGCAGAATTGGCAGGATTTATGGGCCACGATCCGCTGCGCATGCTGATCGTAATAAATTCCGGACTTTTTAAAGACCAGTCGTATTTCCAGCAACATTTTAGTGATCTGGCGCATGGTCTGAATTAATTTGCTGAAAGAAAAAATCTGAATCAAAGCCAGAGAAATCAGAATAATTAACAGCAGGTAAACAAATGTAGAATTATCAAAACTCATAGATCTTCCAGACTTCTTCTTTTATTTTACAGCTGTAACGTTTAAATGTTTCATAAAAATGACCGGCCCGGTTTCAAATGCTGATCTCGCGCAACTGCCGAATACTTTCTGCGGCCATAAGTTCATCTTCATATTCCAGGATAATACCCTCGCAGGAGACCTGGCTCGCCTTTAGCAGTTTAAAGATCCGCCGGTATGGTACTACACCTGCGAAAACCGGGCACCATGAATCCCGGCCGGCATCGAACGATCTTGAATCAATTATATGTAAAAGCAGGGTCAAATTCAATTTCCGGCAGTACAGCAGAATGTCTGCGCAAGCCTGCACTATCTGCTCGACTGAATGTGTCCGGTAAAAACGGTGAAAGAATTTATGGATATCAAAAACCGCAAAGATCTGAAAATTGTGACGACGGCAGATATCTAATCCGGATTGAAAACCGGCCAAGGATTCACTATAATCGTTTTCCAGGCCCAGCCGGAAATGCAGATCATTAAGTTGACGAATCAGTTGATCAGCACCTCCTTCTGCTCCCTCTTCTTCTTCTTCGCAGGTCTGCTCTGCCTGATGATGCAGGATCAGGTTTCTGGATTTATAAAATTCAGAAAAATCAGTGCAGATCTTCGACGAAAGTTGCCGGGAAACCTATCGTCGTATCTGCTTTGACCGGCAGATGCAAATAGCGCAGCGGGATATTCAGGGTTTCCAATTTTGTAATCCGTGGCATTGGGTTTTGCCAGTAGAATTGAATCAGGCTGAGTTTATAGCGGGCACAAAAATCGACAGTGTATTCCCAGGAATAATCATATTTCCTGGCGATACTGCTGGCAATCCCGAGATTGAACATATCGTATTCAGGAAAGTCTGACTTTGGAATTTAGCCGCAGTCACGGTATTACGTAGAAGCATGGCGATGGTCATGGGGCCCACGCCTCCCGGTACGGGAGTAATCATTGATGCTCTGGGCAATACATTTTCAAAATCCACGTCGCCGCACAAGATATAACCTTTTTCATTATCTGCCGGAACACGGTTCGTGCCCACATCGATCAGTACGGCCCCGTCCCTGACCATATCAGCGGTAACAAAACGCGGTTGGCCCATGGCCGCAATCAAGATGTCGGCCTGACGGGTAAGATCGGGAATATTTCGGGTGCGGCTGTGTACAACGGTGACCGTGGCATTGGCCCAGGTAAGCTTTTTGCAGCAATAAATTCACCAGCGGTTTTCCTACGATATTACTGCGACCTATCACCACCACATGTTTGCCCTGGGTGGATATATCATACGATCTTAACAATTCCAGGATACCCGCCGGGGTACATGGTACAACATACGGCCGGCCGATCACCAGTTTGCCCACGTTAACCGGGTGGAAACAGTCGACATCTTTGTCGGGATTGACTGCTTCCAGAATGGTCTGTTCTTTGATCTGGGCAGGCAGCGGCAACTGCACCAGAATCCCATGAAAACGCGGATCCTGATTCAGGTTTTTAATGGTATCCAGTAAAGCGGGTTGAGGCACGTCAGCCGGGATGCGCAGGGTTTCGGTAAATATACCTACCTCCTGACAGGCTTTGCTCTTATTATTCACATAGATTTTTGAACCGGGATTATCTCCGACCAGTACAACGGCCAGACCCGGCACCAGGTCCTGCCCTCGTCGTAGCTCTGCGACCTGCTGTTTTATTTCTTCCCGGACACGTTTGGCAATTTCCGTACCTTTAATCAGTTTTGATTCCACGATATTCCGCCTTCGAATAATTTAATCGTTTTATTTTTACAGTTTTTAATTCCCGTTCATTTATTTCTATTAAAACCCCATTGAACCGGATATTACCTTCGGCCATTTTGTAATAGTAAGGGCGGTGTTCAATAAATCTCTTGATAGCCACCTCCCGGTCCATGCCGATGACACTATCATAGGGACCGGTCATGCCGGCATCGGTGATATAACCTGTACCCCTGGGCAGAATCCTTTCATCGGCAGTCTGTACATGTGTATGGGTACCGATAACAGCCGAAATTTTTCCATCCACATACCAGGCCAGCGCCTGTTTTTCGGCAGTCGACTCCGCATGAAAATCTACTATAAAAATGGCTGGCCCGAGGCTCCCCTGTCCGGCCAGAATTTCATCAATGGTCTTAAAGGGGCAACGGATTGGCTGCAGGTAACTTAGTCCCTGCAGATTGACTGCGACAATTTTTAAATTATCCTTCAGCGCTGTCTTAAAGATGCCTGAGCCCGGAGTTGATTCCGGATAATTATGCGGACGAAGGAGGCAATTCCATTTATTCAGCAGGCGTTCGGAATCCTTACCATCCCAGACATGATTGCCGGTAGTAATAACCTGTACACCGCTATCCAGCAGTTTGCGGGCGGATATTTCTGATACACCTTTACCTTTATCGAGATTCTCGCCATTAGCCAGGGTAAAATCAATTTTTAAATCCTGGCGCATACGCGGCAGCAGATCCAGGGTGAGTTCTAATCCATCCTGGCCGACAATATCTCCAATGAATAAAACTCGGATCATATACTCAGGCGAAATCAATTCCTCGAAATTCCCTGATAACCACAACTTTAACCTGGCTGGGGTATTCGACTTGTTCTTCAATTTTCTTAGCGATATCTCTGGCCAACTGGTTCAGAGTTATATCATCAATTTTTTCCGGTGTCACCATGATCCGTATTTCTTTCCCGGCCTGGATAGCATAAGCAGTCTGCACGCCGTCGAAAGATAAAGCAATCTGTTCCATGTCCTGCAGACGTTTGATAAAGTTTTCGATGGCTTCCCGTCTTGCTCCTGGACGGGCGCCGCTGATTTCATTCGCGGTACTGATCAGTACCGCGATGGGAGAGGCCGGTTCGACTTCACCATGATGAGCTGCGATGGCATTCTGCACAATCGGATGTTCGTTGAATTTTTTTGCATACTCCGATCCGATTACGGCATGGCTTTCGCCGGTGACGTGATCGGCTGAGCGGCCGATATCGTGCAGTATACCGGCACGTTTGGCCAGATTAATATCCAGACCTAATTCGGCTGCCATAATTCCGGCCATGATCGCAACTTCTTTGGAATGTTGCAGGACATTCTGCCCGGAACTGACTTTAAACCTGAGTTTGCCGATCAATTTTGCCAATTCCGGTACCATACCATGTATCCCGCAGTCCAGTAAAGCCTGTTCGCCCACATCCTTGAGATATTCATCCATTTCGTTTTTGACTTTTTCAAATATATCTTCGATGCGGCCGGGATGAATACGTCCATCAGTAACCAGGCGTTCCATCATTATCCGGGCAATTTCCCGCCGCAGAGGATCAAAGCCGCTGAGGATAATCGATCCCGGTGTGTCGTCGACGATGACGTCAACCCCGGTGACGAGTTCAAAAGCACGAATATTACGCCCTTCACGGCCGATAATCCGTCCTTTCATATCATCCGACGGCAATTTAACTGTCGAAACTGTCGATTCGACGGTAATGTTCATACCCGATTGCTGAATGGCGGTCAGCACGACATCCTGAGCCTTACGTTTGGCGTCTTTCTTGGCCTCTTCGATCAGGTTATGAATCATTTTCGCTGAATTCTGCTTGGCTTCACCGATTAAATTATTCATCAGGATATTTTTGGCCTCTTCAGCAGTAAGTCCGGCTATTTTTTCCAGCATCAGATTTTGTTCATGCAGCACCTTGTTCAACTTATCCTGCTTGGCCAGATTCTGTTGTTCAACAGATTTAATCTCTTTTTCCTGATCGCTTAATTCCCGTTCTTTCTTGGCAATGAAGTCTGCCTTGCGGTCAATCGTGGTATCCCGTTCAATTAATTTTTGTTCGTATTGCTGTAAATTTTGCTTCTTGCTCCTGAATTCTTCTTCCAGTTGTTGTTTAAGATTATAGAATTCTTCGTTTGCTTCCAGTACTTTTTCTTTCTTTAAATTATCACTTTCAGTCCGGGCATTCTCCAGTAATACTTTAACTTTCTGTTTAGCCTGCGCAAGTGATCTTTTACCAAAAACGGAATTGGCAATCCAGCCTATAACCAGAAGGACCAGAGCGGCAAGAAATATCAGTAGGACAGTAGTCACGAACTTTCTCCTTATCATGCGATCAAGGCCTGAGGCGACATCACTGGAAATAAAAAGCCCTGTATCGCAGTGGGTTATTTGAATGAACCGTTTACCAGTATAATGGGTACCCTCCTGAACGGGTCACGTTTCCACTCGAGGGGCCTACATTTGCCGCCCAGAGCCGGGTTCCCTAGTTTAAGGTGTTGGTTCTATAATAAACACCACTGTCCTATACAGGGCAGTGCTTAAAGAAGTATGTTACAGGTCCAAAGCTTCCTGCAAAGAACGGTTTAATTTTCGGGACTCTTCGTTGATCTGCTGCACCATACGGTCCCGATATTTATCACCCTGAAATAGTTCATCGGCTATATTCAGAGCTGCTAAAATAGCAATCTTTAAATTTGAATTGATAGCTTGTGACCTGTTAATCTCGCGCATTTTTTTATCAACATATTTAGCAATTTCCTGTACATAGGCTTCATCTTCATCTGCCTTCAATGTATATTCAACGCCAAATATGTTTACCTTCATTTGATCGGCTGACATTTTTACTTCTTTTAAGAATCAACACCTGCTGAAAGGGATTTGATTCTGGTTAACAGATTTAACAACCGGGTGCGAAATAATACCTCGCGATCACGGAGTTCGTCGTTCTCCCTTTCTAATTTTTTTATTTTCTCCGATATTTCCGGAGAGACGTGATATTCCGGTGTATTAATTTTTTGTTTTAACTGTTCATTTTCTTTTTTAAGGTTGCGATTCTCAAATTTTAAACGGATTAAGATATCCGCACTATCCTTGACCAGTTGCTGGAGTTTATCGAACTGTGCTAATTGCATGATACCTCTTATTCACGCAACCTGGCGTTCAGTTTTTCCGCTGTCGCCTTGATAATTTTATTAAAAATAATATTGATTTCAGAATCGGTTAAAGTCCTTTCCAGCGACTGAAAACGCAACCGGAAAGCCAGACTTTTTTTCGTTTTTTCAATACTCTCCCCGGCATATACATCAAAAACTTCAACGAAGGTCAGCAAACTTCCCCCTGCTTCCGAAATAACTTTCCGGATATCAGCAGCAGAGATATTTTTTTCTACAACTATAGCCAGATCTTTTTCAGAATAGGGAAATTTTGAAAACGGTTGGTAGCGGCGGTCCGGATCAATCTGCTTATATAATTTCTGAACATTAAACTCGAATCCAAATACTGTATTTTCGATCCCGATCTGCCTGGCTACTTCTGCTCTGATCCGTCCAAAACATCCCACGATCTCATCATTCCGGCGAATCGCCACACTCTGTTCCGGGTCAAAATAGACGTGATTATCATATAAAATTAAATCAACATTGTCAAGAGATATTTTTGAGAGAAAAGACTCCACAAGTCCTTTAATATCATAAAAATCAACAGGTAAGCTCTGCCGGTCCCAGCGTGGCAATATCCCTGCTCCAATAATAACTCCGCTCAGGAAATATGGTTGGGCATTTATCATCACCCGGATCAGAATTCAGGAATACCCTGCCGAGTTCATAGATCCGTATATCCGCCACATTGCGGTTCAGATTATATAAAACAGTTTTCAGCAAACCGGGCAGTATGGACGGCCGCATGACATTCATGTCATCACTGATCGGATTACGCACCGTAACGGTAATCTGATCACCGATCGCCTGCAGATCCCGTCTGGCGATCATACTGTTGGTGATCACTTCGGTCAGACCCAATTCGCGCACCTGATTCTTCAGATACGAAAGGAATTGATCTTCCGGATTGGACAACTGCTCATAAACAACCGGGATCTGGCTGCTGGTCGGGATATTCTCAAAATCATAGATACGGGCCACTTCTTCGATCAGATCAATCTCCCGCTCCAGATCCGGCCGGAAGGTGGGAATCACGGCGGTCTGCCCTGTTACCCTGATCTCCAGTTTGCCAAGAATTCTGTTGATTGTAGTGCTATTAAGATCTGTACCCAGTAATAAATTCACCCGTGCAGGACGCAAGGTTATTTTTTTCGCTTTTATTTTTTGCGGATAAACATCGACGGTTCCCCGTAGAATTTCACCGCCGGCAATTTCAGCCAGCAGGGTTGCCGCCCGGTCGGCTGCGCGGGTGGTACCGGCCGGATCGATTCCTCTTTCAAATCTTTGCGAGGCTTCCGAGGTGAGGCCCAATTGCCTGGAGGAAACGCTGATTGAAGCAGGACTGAAATATGCACTCTCCAGCAGCACATCAACCGTACTGTCTGAAACTTCCGAGTTCAGGCCGCCCATAATTCCACCTATAGCCACTGCCTTTTCGGCATCACAGATCATCACGGTATGGGACGGCAGTTCGCGTTCTTTCCCGTCCAGGGTTACGAATTTCTCGTGAGGTTTGGCATCGCGAACTAATATTTTACGACCGGCAATTTTTGCTAAATCAAAAGCATGCAACGGCTGGCCCAATTCCATCAATACAAAATTGGTAATATCAACTACGTTATTAATGGGTCTGATTCCGGCTGCGATCAGCCTTTCGGCCAGCCATTGGGGGCTGGGTGCAATTTTCACATTCCGGATAATCCGGGCTGAATAACGCGGACATCCTTTGCTGCGTATTTTAATTCCGATATGGTCCGCTGCTTTTTCCTTTTTTTCTTTGACCACAATTTTAGGATAGCGGTAGCGTTTTGCAGTCAGCGCAGCAACTTCCCTGGCAATACCGATCATGCTCATGGCATCCGGCCGGTTGGGAGTTATATTGATTTCCAGAATATAGTCCTGGCTGCTTTCCAGAATCTTATGCAGATCGCGACCAACCTTATAACTTGCCGGCAACTCCCAGATACCATCAGCACGGCTCGAGATGGCTAATTCGGCTTCGGAACAAATCATCCCGGAAGATTCCACACCGCGGATTTTGACCTGATTTATCTGGATCCCGTTGGGCAGGAGACACACCTACGGGTGCAAAAGCCACGATCTGTCCGGCGGCAACATTAGGTGCTCCGCAGACGACCTGTAATTTTTCCCGGCCGGTAGAAACTTCACATATGGACAGGCGGTCGGCATTGGGATGCTTGTTGACCTGTAATACCTTGGCCACAATAATTCCATTGAAAGCCGGCAAGGTAGATTCTACCTCTTCCACTTCCAGGCCGGCCATGGTCAGTTTGCGGGCCAATTCCTGTGGAGTCAAATCCACCTGTACATATTCCTGCAGCCACTTAAATGAAACACGCATTTTAAAGATCCATTATCGTTTTAGATATTAAAATTGGGCCAGAAATCTCAGATCATTTTCAAAGAAAAGACGGATGTCGTCGATCTCGTATTTAATCATGGCGATACGGTCGATACCCATACCGAAGGCATACCCGGTGTACTTTTCCGGATCGTACCCCACCGCTTTAAATACTTCAGGATCCACCATACCTGCCCCGGAAATTTCCAGCCAGCCGGTATGTTTGCAAACCCGGCAACCTTTGCCCCGGCATGAGGCACACAACATATCATACTCAGCGCTGGGTTCGGTGAACGGGAAAAAACTGGGACGGAAACGCACTTTGATATCCGCGCCGAACATTTTATGGGCGAAGGAAGTGATCACCGCCTTCAGATCGGCAAAACTGACCCCCTGATCCACCACCAGTCCCTCGACCTGATGAAAGAACGGCGAGTGACTGGCATCGGGCGTGTCCCGGCGGTAAACGCGTCCCGGGGCAATAATACGAATCGGCGGTTTATGGGCTTCCATCACCCGCACCTGTACCGGCGAAGTATGAGTACGCAGTACTATATCATCGGTGATATATAGTGTATCCTGCATGTTGCGCGCCGGATGATTTTTAGGAATATTAAGGGCTTCGAAATTATAATAATCGGTTTCAATTTCCGGGCCATCTTCCACCCGGAAGCCCATACCCATAAAAATGGATTTAATCTGCTCCAGCACCAGGGTGAGCGGGTGTTTGCGGCCATAGAAAAGTCTGCGGCCGGGTAAAGTCAGATCGATTCTGCTTTCCTCGCTCCGGCCGGTTCCTAACTTTTTGGAAAAATCCTGGAAGTGCTGATGCAGAAAATTCTTTAACTCGTTCAGTTCCTTGCCGATCTGCGGCCGGATCTCAGCATCGATATCTTTTAATTCAATAAATAAATCAGCCAGCAACCCCTTGCGGCTCAGATATTTTGTCCGGATTTCTTCCAGTTGATCAGCGGAAACAACTTTCTGCAACTCGGCCAAAAAACTATTTTTAAGTTCAGTAACACGGGTATACATATCGATTACACCATTAAAAAAGAAGTACGTCGAGACGCAGGTCGAGACGTACTTCCATTATCATATTCAGATTCAGATATTTAAATCCGTTCAGCTGCTTACTTCTTTAACTATTTTTTCGAATCCCTGCGGATCATGGATGGCCAGATCAGCCAGGGCTTTGCGGTTCAATTCGTTATTCTTCTCGCTCAATTTATGCATGAAGACGGAATAGGACATCCCCGACAGCCGGCAAGCGGCATTGATCCGGGCGATCCACAGGCGCCGGAAACTCCGTTTTTTGGCCCGCCGGTCACGGTAGGCATAACTCCAGGACTTATGTACCTGATCACTGGCCGTCTTAAAAAGGCGACTTTTACTTAGACGGTATCCCTTGGCCGCATGAAGTATACCTTTTCTTCTCTGTCGCGCTGCGGCATTGTTTGTTGCTCTGGGCATAACTACAACTCTCCTTACGATGCAAATTATTATTTAAGTATCATTTTATGTACGCGAAGTTCATCCGCCGGGGAAACGGTACGTTCAGCCCTCAGGTTACGTTTCCGCTTGGGTGATTTTTTAGTCAGAATATGACGGTGATGGGAACTGTGGCGCTTGACTTTACCTGAGGCATTGGTCTTGAATCTCTTGGCAGCTCCCCGGTTTGATTTCATTTTAGGCATATAGGTTATTCCCCTCTTTTCTATTTTAGAATCATAGTCATTGTTAATATTCTTCCTTCAAACTTCTTATCACCCTCAATTTTGGCAATATCGCTCAGGGTGGTCGTGACTTTTTCCAGCAGCGCTTCGCCAAATTCCTTGTAGGCCATTTCACGGCCTCTGAACAGTACGGTGAACTTTACTTTATTTCTCTGTTCCAGAAATTTTCTGGCATGACGAACCTTAAAATCAAAATCATGTTCTTCGGTTCTGGGCCGGAAACGGATCTCTTTGACTACAATGACATGCTGTTTCTTTTTACTGTCTTTTTCTTTCTTGCTGATTTCGTATCTGTACTTGCCATAATCCAAAAGTTTGCACACCGGCGGATCCGCATCCGGGGCAACTTCAACCAGATCATAACCCTCTTGTTCTGCCATACGCAAGCCCTGGGCGGTGGGTACAATACCTATCTGCTGGTTGTCTGCACCGATCAGTCTGATCTGAGGCACTCTGATCTGATTATTTACCCTGATTTTTTCTGGTTTAATAGTTCACTCCTTTTATCTTAGTTTATACTCTTACTCTTAATTTCAGCGGTAATCCTGGCGATCAATTCCTGTAAACCTGACGATCCCTGGTCCCCACTGCCCTTGCGGCGGATGGATACCGTGCCGCTTTCGATCTCTTTGTCACCAACGATCACCATATACGGAATTTTCTGTAATTCCGCCTCACGGATCTTAAGATTTATCTTTTCGTTACGCTGATCCAGTTCGGCACGGATACCCTGTTCCAGTAAGGCGCCATGAATCTCCGCAGCCCGTTGATGGTGCCGCTCGGTGATGGGCATGACGATAGTTTGCACCGGCGCCAGCCACACCGGAAAATTGCCGGCATAATGTTCAATCATTACGCCAAAAAATCTTTCCAGTGATCCCAGCAGAGCCCGGTGAATCATAATTGGTTGATGATGAGCGCCATCTTCACCCACGTAACGTATGTCGAACCTTTCAGGCAGATTAAAATCCACCTGGATGGTCGAACATTGCCAGGAGCGGCCCAGCATATCTTTTATCTTCACGTCAATTTTCGGACCATAAAAAACCCCTTCACCCGGATCGATCTTATACTGGACTCCATTCAGTTCCAGGGCCCGGCGCAGGGCTTCGGTGGCCTTGTCCCAGTTTTCCGGTGTACCGACATAATGCTCCGGACGGGTGGAGAGAAAAACCTGGTATTCCTTAAAACCAAAAGTACTTAACATGTACATATTGAAATTCAGTGTCCGCTGAATCTCGGCGGTCAACTGTTCGGCAGTGCAGTAGATATGGGCATCATCCTGGGTGAAACCACGCACGCGCATCAGTCCGTGCAGTACGCCGGAACGCTCATAGCGGTAGACCGTACCCAATTCCGCATAGCGTAAGGGCAGATCGCGGTAACTGCGCAGGTGCGAATTGTAAATAGTGATATGGAAAGGACAGTTCATCGGTTTAAGTTGATACGGCACTTCTTCCACTTCGATCGGCTGGTACATGTTCTCCTTGTAAAAACCGGTGTGCCCGCTGCGTTCCCACAGCTGCAGCCTGGCTATATGCGGAGAATAGACAAGTTGATAGCCGTTTTTGAAGTGTTCTTCTTTCCAGAAAGTTTCAATGACATTGCGGATTATCGCTCCCCTGGGATGCCATAAGATCAATCCCCCGCCGACATCATCCTGGATCGAGTAGAGATCCAGTTCGCGTCCCAACTTGCGGTGATCCCTTTTTTTAGCCTCCTCGATACGGAACAGATGATCCTTGAGCATCTTGCTATCGGGATAAGCCGTGGCATACAAGCGTTGCAGCATTTTATTTTTTTCATCGCCATGCCAGTAAGCGCCGGCCACCGAGAGCAGTTTGAAATTCTTGCCGATTTTACCGGTGGAAGGCAGATGCGGACCGCGGCACAGATCGGTGAAATCACCCTGACTGTAAGTACTCAGTTTTTCATCGATGCCCGAGATCAGATCCAGTTTGAGATGTTCGCCCTGTTTTTTAAACAAATCGATTGCCTGTTCCCTGCTCAATTCCTGGCGGGTGATATTAATATTCTCGTCCACGATCTTACCCATTTCCGCTTCGATCGACTGGAAATCTTCAGGAGTGATGGCATGATCCAGATCGATATCGTAATAAAAACCGTCTTCGATCGGCGGACCGATACCAAGCTGGGCCTGCGGGAAGATGCGTTTCACGGCATGGGCCATCAGATGTGCCGAGGAGTGCCAGTAGACGTCACGGCCCTCATCGTCATTGAAGGTTAGAATGCGAATCTTACCGTCTTCATTGATCGGATCATACAACCCGATAATCCGGTCATTGAATTTGGCTGCTATAGCCTGCCGGGCCAGTTTACTGCTGATTCCCTCGGCAATTTTTTCGGCGGTGATTCCGGCGGGAAATTCGCCGGTGCCCCCGTCGGGAAAATGGATCGATACGTTATTATTCTTTTTGACCATGTTAATTAATTCTTACCAGGTGTTCCATACAACAAACCACGGTTATCCCGTGGTTTATGTGGGACGGGAGAGAGTTGAACTCACGACCTCTACGATGTCAACGTAGCGCTCTAACCAGGCTGAGCTACCGTCCCCTAAACTATTGAAAAACAGAAACTAAATTTAAATTTTTATCTCGCTAAAATCAATTTATTTTTTAATCCGATTCAGGTTTATTTTTGCCCCTTTCAGAATTTACCGAAGCGCAGCAATATCGATACTGCAGGGCCGCTCAGACTTTCATCGGAGGTTGCATCATATTTTACGCCTTCGGCATAGCGGCTTTCTATCCCGTTGACATAACGATAGGAGGCTCCGAAGCTTGCTCTCATGAAATTAGTCACATTCAACTCGACCGTGGCCCCGGGTTCGATCACCAGGCAGGCATCATCGCGGTCTTCGGAATTATCGTTGTCCAGATCCTGGCGGAATCCCGCTCCGCCGCCACCGATCAGGGTGTTAACCGAAAAGTGAACGAGTTTATCCGATTTTATAATCCATTCTAGTGTAAATCCGCCATATCCGAAAGCCAGGTAGGGTTCTGCCAGCGGGCCCATAACTTTTGCATCGACCGCATTGGCCAGGCCATACCCGCCACCGCCGAGAACTATGGTATGATTGATGATCCAACCGCCGCGTCCGCCCACCAGTACACCAAGTTGATTATTGATATTGGTGAATTTTACCTCCGGTCCGCCGTATCCACCGTGGGTGATTTCCCCTTCGCCCAGCAGGGTTTCTTCCTGGGCATAGAGGGGTAAAACTACTAACAATAAAAAAACAAAGAACATATTCATCTTCATAGTCTGTACTCCCATTTTAAGATATTAATTAATAAGACGGATTAAATGGAAATAAGTTGTTTGATCATGAAAAAAAGCCCTGTTATAGTTAACAGGGCCTTCGGCACAACATCTGTGGGGAGGGAAGGATTTGAACCTCCGAAGGCCTGAGCCGACAGATTTACAGTCTGTTGCGTTTGACCGCTCCGCAACCTCCCCGTGAATCGTTTAATTTAAGGGAATAAAATTTTTATTTCAAGGTTACTCCATGAATTTTGAAAAATAATAGGATTAATAGGGACTAAGGGACAAAGATACAGAGGGACAAAGCAAGGCAAAAAGAAATCCCCCTTAATAAAGGGGGTTAGGGGGTTGTTTTAAAAGACACTAAGGCAAAGAAACACATTCAAGGTTTCTATAACCGTGAAGGTGGTTAGATTAACAACATTTTAAGAAAGTAGTTGAGAAAAATCCTACCAGCGTCATTCCCGCTGAACGAATGGCATGCTTGGTAGTAATACAGGCGGGAATCTGAACCACCCCGCGTCCCCTCCCTGACCAACCCACCCCCTGCCCCTCCCTTTCAGTCAAGAGACTGAAAGGGAGGGGTGTGAGAAGGATTAGATACCGTAGTCTTCGAATTTTTGCATATAAAAAAATACACTGGATAATATTACGATTTCTTACCTGACGAGCATCAAGATTAATCTGGGCATTCGATATCCAGATCTTTACAGATTTTTTCGGCAAGAAAATCATTAATTTCGTTATGACGGGGGATAGTAGTGATCTTACTGGTGCCGGGATTTATAAAAAGTGTATGCTTCTTTCCTTCACGATATTGAACACATCCTTTTTGCCTGAGATGATCAACTAATTTTTTCCGTTTCATCAGGCAATAACTTTAATCGATTCACGAATGGCCTGAGCATCGCTATTACGTTCGGCAAGTTCACGATTAGCCTGCAGCACCATAGCCACAGCCTCTTTCAGATTCTCCCTGGTTTCTTCAATAGTTTTTCCCTGAGTATTGGCCCCGGGTAATTCCGCCAGATATCCTACATATCCTTCCTTCACCTTTTTAAATATCGCTGTAAATGTATATTCCATATAAACCACCTTTTTAGACCTTTTTGAATATACTGATTCATTATACCGGATACAATTTCACAAATAAAAGTATCCTCGTTCATGACCCACCCCCTACCCCTTTCCGGTCCCCGAGCGAAGTCGAGGGGACAGGGAGGGGGCTGGGGAGGGTCGTTATTAATCAAATCCCAGCGCAAAATTTGCAGCAATTTTAATTTCCCTTAACCGGGCCGGAGACAGTCTGGTTATCAGCTTATCTATTTTATTTTTCGATACTGTCTGAATATGATCCAGGTTAATTGCGCACGTATTCTGCATTCCATCTTTTTCATTCAGAATTACTTCAGTCGGTATTGATCTTATGGTAGAAGTAATGGGAGCGATAGTCAATTCTCCTAAATAATCTATCGCCGAATCACGGGTTAGGATAACAACTGGCCGTTTTTTATCGGGCGGGTTAAAAGTATACCAGCGAACCTCTCCGCGTTCTATTCTCATAGCCATACCTGCTCGTCTTCCCAGAGATCAAATTCAGCATCTTGCACAGGCTTCTTTTGATAACCTGCCCGGTGCTTATTTTCCATCTCCCTTACGCTTAATTCATGCAGCATTTTTTTTAAAGATACTCGGATTAACTCGGAGCGCGTCTTCTTTAATTTTTTACTGGTCCGATCAACCTTATCCAATAGTTTTTCATCGATAGTCATTTGGATAGTTTTCATATTACAACCCTCATATTTATCCATAAAATTATGTATATAAATATATACATTAATATGTATAAATAAATGAAAAGTTAATAACCCACCCCCTGCCCCTCCCTTTCCGGCAGCTGCCGGAAAAGGGAGGGTGTGGGGAGGGTTAAGTAGTCTTTATTTCGGTTGCGCTTATATATTGATCATCATGAGGAATTTTGATTCAGTTTTTGGTAAAAAGTAAATTCCGTTTGACAGAAAATGACAAGTTTTGGACATACTCGCCTTCAATTTACGCATGAAGAATTGCATGTCAACAAAAAGATAGTACCATTTTTGAGGGAGGTATAACCTTGTTATTTATATATTTAGGTATAAAAATAATAACGAAAGTTTGGAGGGTAATGGGTAATGAGAAAAGGGGAAAAAGGAATTTGGAGTGACCCACCCCCTGGTATATCTCAACCTGTTTCGTGTCTCCTCCTAAAGGAGTGTAATATACCAGCTCTTCATGAGATGCTCTCCTTTCTTGGGCTAATTTAAACAGGAGAACTCCAAATTCAAACCGTCCAGTTTTCGGGGGAAAGGTCATCGGTTCTAAAAAATTAAGTACTATCTTGAGCGGTACCATAATATCATCATTTATGAATCCAGTATTACACGAACGCTGGTGAAATATAAAATTAACCGACTACCTAAAACCGCTTCAAAAAGGACACTCCACATGAAGCGTTACCATAAAGACGTACGAAGTCATCATGTCCAGGTAGATGTTAAATTTATTACACTTAACGATCCTTTAGGAAACAGGATCAAACGTTTTCAGTATACGGCGGTTGATGATGCCACCAGAATTAGAACGTTAAAAATATATGCAGAACATAACCAGAAAAACGCCATAGATTTTATCGATCACGTAGAGAGCAAATTCCCATTCCGGATTCATACGATTAGAACCGATCGCAGACATGAATTTCAGGCCCGATTTCACTGGCATGTCGAAGATAAAGGAATGAGACATATTTATATTAAGCCACATTCACCAAACCTGAATGGTAAAGTTGAAAGATCTCATCGCATCGATCAGGAAGAATTTTATCAGTTATTAACCTATACAGACGATGTTGATTTAAATAATAAATTGGAAAGTTGGGAACAGTTTTATGACTTCAACCGACCGCATGGAGCATTTGATGGAAAAACACCTTATGAAAGATTACGATCGCTCTTAAGTAAATAGTAAAATTGTTCGGCAGGGTCTGAAGTATCACAATTAAATCTTTATTCAATAATTATATTCTTCTCCTTTAAAATATTTTTGTAGCCATTGATTTCCACTTTTTTTCATCACAATAATATCCCACTTCTTACTTTTTTTGTATATACTATCTCCTTTAGATACGAATGTAATAAAGTCAGTGTAATCATACGCATCAATTTCATACCATTTATTATTAACTAAAATCCTGTGAGTTCTATAGCCAACACGTACGGAATCAACAATATTAGAAAATGAGGCATCATAAAAATCTTGCCATATATTTTTACTTGAATCTGAGAATAAATCAGCAAGTATCATTACTACAATAATAATAGAACTGCCAATAATTAATTTAATGTTTGCTTTAATTTGATTAAATATAGACATGGAATACAACTGACCTTCTCCCTTTTATTGGACAACTCGATCTGAGAGTATTTCCTGTTGTTTAAACTGCTGTGGTGTTAAATAATTCAGAGAACTATGTGGTCGATTACAATTGTAATCGACCCGCCAATTTTCAATAATTAATTTTGACTGCATAAATAAACCGGGAGAAATCAATTTTCAAACTGTTTAGTTTCCGGTACAATATCAAGACACTAAAAAATAATAAACACTTCTGATTCGACCCCATATCTTTTCATCCTTTTAGAAATATTTATATTACATCAATATAATGCTGCAGTTATAATTGATAAGATATATTTATTTTTTTGAGTTGGTGAATTTAATAACACTTTTTTTAATGAAATTATTTTATCTTCAAATTGCCTTATGTACTGCTGCAAAAAGAAATAAGGAATTAAATTAGTATTATCCTTTCTTAATAGATCAGCACATTCATCCGGGGTGAATTGTTCGCCATTCATTATATGTGACATATATTTTAACCAAAAATCAAATTCAATATCATTGGGAAATTTTTCTTTACCAATTTCTAAAATATATTTCCATCCAGTGAATGCTTTGTCAAATAAATCTTCTTGTGGATTAAATTTATGTTCAGTAACAAAACCATAATCATTTATTAAAATCCAATAGATAAATGCTAAATTTTTATAAGCATCAGCAATATTTTCACCAAAAGTAATTGATTCTTCATAATATTTAATCGCTTCCCGGATATTGTCTGCAAGATCATTCTTCAATGCTACTGAGTATTTTGACATTTTATTATCTTTCTTTTCTTACTTAAGTATATTCACTCCTGCATCCCATATTGTTCCATCAGGGTTGACTTTACCCATATTCAACACCCTTTACCCTTTTCCTCTGCCTTACCGGCAGATCTACGGCCTGGCTTGCGCCATGCCTCCGACTTTACCATTTACCCTATAATTGAAAATGATATTTCACCTGAAACTCCGCATTTATCACTACATCCACCCCCAGTGTTTTCAGATTATAGACCATCGACCACATGGTATGATAAGGTTGTCCTTGCACAACCCGACTCAGCACATACATGGCTCTGTCTTGGTCTACATTTCCCCCATCGCCGCTTAATAGATCATAGGCAGTATTATACCGCCAGCAGGTCACGCTATCAGGAGCCTGTGAACCATGAACAATAAAATTTGTACAAACCTGCCACTGCTCGTCCGGCCGGGTAACCTGCTTGGTACCGTCAATAAATTCAATAATTGCTGTGTGACCGCTGGAGTCTGCAACCAGAAAATGACAGGGAGTACCTGTAGCAAAACTGATATTATAGTCATCGATCAATTCAATGGCTTCTGCGACGTTTGCGGCATAATCCAGTAACAGCCTGACCACAAATGCTGTATAAAGAGTGACTCTACCCGGAACATAGTGGTGCTGCGGCCTGTGGAACCGCCATGATAGCGACCGCCAGACCTTTTTCATTCAGGCCATCCATGGGTAAAAACGGAGCCTGCAGAAGATTGTATCGATTAGTCCAGGCATCGGGAGTATTGGTATCCGAATATCCGGCATGTTCCAGGTCAATCATGGAAACCGAAGCATAACCATCCGGCGGATCGGTGAACAGCAATAAAGCGATATGAGTTGTCCAGTCAAAATTCCGGCCGAACAACCGGCAGGAATCGGAGCCCATGGCGGCAAAACAGGTGCAGGCATATTTATTATTTGCTGATTTTACTGCGGCGAAGGATGAAGGCATCCTGCCAGTATTTCAGATAATTCCCTAAAACCATAGTCGCCGTAGTAGGTCAAGGTATAAAACGGATAATCGTTTATCTTTTGCAGGCTGCTCAGGGTTTTTACCTGATCACTTCGTCTCTGATCCGTGGGCCAGTCCCCCTGACACCCTGGGGAGAAAACGAGAAGCAGAATTAAAAAAATGAATATTAAATTCAGCCAGACCGCACAATTCAATAATTTTCTGCCCGACATTTTCACCCCATTCTGCCCATGAATTGTACAACCCACCCCTTACCCCTCCCTATCAGCCTCCTGGCTGATAGGGAGGGGCTTGGGGAGGGTTAATCAACCACCGTCGCCATGCTCCGTGAAAATATCCACCGCCAGTTGCAGCTGGTCCACTTCTAAAATGACTATGGCGTTGCTCTGCTCATTAGTCAACGTGCTGTATAAATACTTAATATTAATACCGGCTTTGCCCAACTTTTCCGTCAAGTGCGACAACATCCCGGGCTTGTTCGGCATGGTCACCCGCAATACCTCCCGTTCTTCGGTCTGATAATCATACTCCTTTAAAACCTGGATCGCTTTGGATGTATTGTCAACATGCAAACGGGCCGTATCAAAAAAAACACCAATGCCCAGAATATTTATCCCCTTCTTCTTTAAAACCCGGCATAATTCGCCGATACTGCCGGGACGATCTTCCAATACCACAAAAACTTCAGATACTTTTTCCAAGGTCATTTCACACCCCATAAGTTTTTATGCGCTTTGAATGAACTGCTTGCATTTAAATATTTATAGGCATATAATTAGGTTTTTTCCTACCTGAATAATACAATAAAAATTACTATACTTAAAATAAAGAAAGATATCAGGTATATCCAACGTCCATATTTTAATAGCCAAATAATGTCATGCATCTCATCAGCCGTGCAATATTGTTGTACGACATTATAATTTCTGCTTAAAAATGGCCATAATAAATCCCTATAAAAAAGATACTTAAGCGATTTTTCTACTTTTTTTCTATATTTTACTTGAATGATTAAATATGGTAAAACCCAATATGAGAATATCGATCCCAGCATATAAAAGACAGCAAAAAGATAATTTTCAATTTCAGACATGTTCTGTATATACTCACCAATGATTCCAACTCTATTATCCTGACCGGAATTAATAAAAATTAGTCTTAAAAATATTTTATCAGCAAATCGATCAGTTTTTTAGTGCGTTTGGTATAAGGCGGATACATTAATTTGATCGGACTGTACCAGGTATTGTGCATCACCGCCCGCTCATGCGAAAAAGCCCGGAAACCGTACAGACCATGAGCACTGCCGATACCGCTGTGCCGTACTCCGCCAAAAGGAAGATTGATCTGGATGTAATGCACCACCACATCGTTGATACAACTGCCGCCGGCTGAAGTACTGTGCAAAATAGTCTGAATGTTCTTTTTATTACGACTGAAAATGTATAATGCCAGCGGTTTATCTTTAGAATTAATGTAACGTAATGGTTCACGTAAATCACGGTACGTAAAAACCGGCAGCAGCGGCCCGAAAATCTCCTCCTGCATGATGCGGCAATTTTTATCGACACCGCTCAACACTGTCGGCGCTACAAAATT
This sequence comes from Calditrichia bacterium, assembly GCA_963777955.1. Lineage (GTDB taxonomy): Bacteria > Calditrichota > Calditrichia > JAJRVZ01 > JAJRVZ01 > CAVZSQ01. The sequence continues at coordinate 109,288 of CAVZSQ010000015.1, read as the reverse complement.
CTCATCCACATCGATCTCCCCGCCGATTTCAATTTTACCCCCCAGCTGCAGACAACTGTCCCTGATATTTTTCATACGCTGTACATGCACCTCATTGACCATGCGGGCATAATCGGGACAATGTTTTTGCCTGGGCGTGGAATCGCCGTAAACGTTATGAATCGCCTGGCGCATTGCGCTGATAAATTTATCAAAACGGGTATGATGGATAAAGACATAATCAGGAGCAATGCAGGACTGTCCGCTGTTGCAAAACTTGCCCCAGGTAATCTTGGCAGCCGCATCGGCCAGATCGGCACTTTCATCGACAATCACCGGACTCTTGCCCCCTAACTCCAGCGTGACCGAAGTAAGATTTTCGGCCGCTGCCTGCATGACCAGTTTGCCGACATTGGTACTGCCGGTGAAAAAAACATGATCAAAGGGCTGTTTCAAAAGTTCAATCGCCACCTGTTTATCCCCTTCGAATACGGCTACTTCATGTTCTTCAAATATTTCAGTGATCATATTCTTGATCAAACCGGAAGTGTGCGGTGCCAGCTCGGAAGGTTTGATCATGACACTGTTCCCGGCCGCCAGGGCCGAGATCAGCGGTTCAACGGTCAGCATGAAGGGATAATTCCAGGGAGCAATGATCAGCACAATTCCCTTGGGCTCATATTGCACATACCCCCTGGCCGTAAACAGGGTTAACAGGCGTCTGACTTTACGCGGGCGCATCCAGCGCTTAAGATGGCGCAGCGTGTGGTTGATTTCGGACAGTACAGGATAAATTTCCATCCCCTCTGTTTCCGGAACAGGTTTTTCAAAATCTGCATGAAGCGTGGAGCATATGGCAGTACGATTGTCGAGAATCCAGCGTTTTAATTTTTTAAGGACCTTAACGCGCCTGGCATAATCCGGTTGACCCGATTGCTCACGGTATGACTGTTGTCTGGCAAAAACCTCTTCGATTTTCTGCATTTTATCACCAAATCAAGCCTTTCAACTCTTTTTTGACGTGATTACCGATACATTGGAAAAAATCCGTTGTACTTTTTTGTTTTTACATTTAGGGCAACTCACCCGCGGACCTTTACTGTACTTTTCCACAGTCATTTCTACGGTAAATTTCTTTTTGCACCCCTGGCATTGATAATCATAGATTGGCATAGTCACTGTTCTCCCTGAAAATTAATAAAATAACATCAATTCAATTAGATTTCTTATGAATATACAATGTATTGCCTTTAGAATCGGTATTCTGAAAGATACCTGAAAATTGTGATATTTTAATAAAAAATACTCTTTTTTAGAAATATTAATTTATAGCGAAAGTCGAACCGGCATGATAGCAGGCAGGACCTTGATCCCTGCTGCCGTTATATTTTATATTTGAATATAGTTATCTCAATCAGTATTTTTGAGCCAGTCAATCTGGACCTCCTGCAGAAGCGAGAAGCGGAAATGTTGCGATACTTTTATCAGATTTTTTTTTTACTTTTGTTAGCCGCCTGCCGGCCGCAAGTTAAATCTGCTTTACCCTTTACCCCACCACCTGCCAAGGCCGACACACTGCTGCTCGGCATAGATAACTTTTTAGAACACTATCTGACCCAGGTGTCAGGTAAACGAGTGGGATTATTAACCAATCCCAGCGGTGTGAACAGAGATTTGCAGGCTACGGCCGATCTGTTATTTCAGCATAAGAATATCAATCTCACTGCTTACTTTGCCCCGGAACACGGTATCCGCGGTGCCAGTTACGCCGGAGAAAAAGTTACGGATTTAACAGATTCTTTAACCGGTCTGCCGGTTTACAGTTTGTACGGTAGCAGATTAAAACCAACCCGGGAAGCTATGGAAAATGTCGATGTTATTCTGGTAGACATCCAGGATATCGGCTTGCGGGGTTATACTTTTATCTACACCATGGCGAAAGTGATGTCTGCTGCTGCTGAACATAATATAAAAGTAATCGTCCTGGACCGGCCTAATCCTATCGGCGGGCTGCAGGTTGAAGGCAATCCCGCCGAACCGGAATTTTTCTCTTTCGTGGGCATGTATCCGATCCCCTACCGGCATGGTATGACCATAGGCGAGTTAGCCCGCTTATTCAATGAAGAATACGGAATCCATTGCGAATTGCAGGTCGTGCCAATGCGGGGCTGGAAGCGATCGATGTACTGGGACGAAACCGGACTCAACTGGGTACCGACTTCGCCTCACATTCCGAACTGGGAAACCGCTCTGTATATGGTTGCCACCGGACCATTGGGTGAATTATACACATTTTCGAACGGAGTCGGCTATACCTCCCCTTTTGAGTTGCTCGGTGCACCCTGGATTGATGGAGTCGAATTTGCGGGTAGGTTGAATTTATTGCAGCTTAAAGGAGTTCATTTCCGGCCTTTGTATTTTAAACCATTTTATCTGACCTATGCCGGACAGATCTGCCAGGGTGTACAATTGCATCTAACCGATACCAAACATTTTTCCCCCTATGTTACCGGGTTATATATCTTGCAGACACTTATAAAATTATACCCAGACCAGGATCTATTTGCCAAAGCGGATCGTGTAGATATGTTCAATAAAGTGCTCGGTACGGACAAAATTACTAAAATGCTAAAAGAAAAAATTCCGGTCAGCGAAATTGAAAAATCATGGCAGGAAGATTTAACTAAATTTATCTCCATACGCGAAAAATACTTGATCTACTGATCAATGATGAGGAAAGATATGCCGGTAAAACTCCCCAGAACCGAAAGTAAGCGCCTTAATTTTTTTGAATTCTGATTCACCTTATCCCCTGGAAAAATTTTATCAAATGATAAAATCCATTTTTCAACAGTATGGTCAGGGAGTAGAAGTCATCATTATGGATCAACTCAATGATCCAGCTGTACACCTTGAATTAAGCAAGTTGAATACGGAAAGTAATCCGCTGCGCTGCATTCATGGTAAATATTCAACCATGGGGGCCTGGCTAAATGCGGCAGTCAGGCATTGCCATGGAGAATATATTCTGCTGATCAATAACCAGCGGACCGAAGTTCAACTTAAAAACACTGCCACTGCCCTGTTTCTGCTGGCCGCTCAGCGCCATCCCGCAGCGGGCTTGATTTATGCCGATTATGAAATCGAAAATAACAGTACCGCCAAAGAAATACATTTACTGACGCATCATCGAGGACGACTGCGGGATAATCAGGACTATGGAGCGGTATATTTTATAACCAAAGCGGTTTGGACAAAAGTCAGGGGTGCCGATGCGGATTTGAAATTCAATACCTTATATGATCTGCGTTTGAAAATATCCGAGAAGTCCGAATTAATCCATATATCAAACCGTTATGCCGGATCGTTGTATAAAGTAGTTGCCGCTGAAAAAGGACATAATGTTTTTGACTATCTGCTGGCCGGGAAAGAGAGTCAACTGGAAGCAGAACAGGTGGTCAGTCGGCATCTGAAACGGATTGGTGCATATTTAAAAGCTGGTTCATTCTATCAGCGCCGGCCGAAAACCGTTCCCAAATCTCGTTTAAAAACCTCGGTGATTATCCCGGTCAATAACCGGCCGGAGTTCATCGGTACGGCCATTGAGAGTGTGTTGAATCAAACCGTAAAAGATCTGGAAGTGATCGTGGTGGTCAATGGCGGGCAGCAGGATCCCACTATCAATGCCGTTAAAGCCTACATGGCAGGCGGAATTAAATATATCTCCGGCCGGCCGGAGGTGCGCTTAATTGTTCTCGATATCAACAATATCGGATTATCTCTGAATTGCGGTATTGAGGCAGCGCGTGGAGAGATCTATGTACAACTTGATTCCGATGACCGCTTAAAACCGCAGGGGGTGGAAAAAATATTGGAAGTTTTTAAGAGTGATCCGGCGATAGGTATTGTTATCGGTTCCTATGAAGTCTGGCAATTGAATGACGCAACGGGTATTACCGAACGGGTGGAGGGTATTCCGGTAGTTACTCATGATGAATGGACTGAAAAAAACGGCCGCAATAATTTGCTGCGTATCAACGGCGCCGGAGCACCACGCTCAATACCGATCAACATTATTAAAGAGACTGGGGTACTTCGCCGTCAATGACGAACCATATGCCCGGAATTACGGCGAAGATTACGATATGGTGCTCAAAATAAGCGAAAAGTACAAAGTTGGACGCATCTGGGAACCGGTATATGATGTGGTACGACATAAAGGGGGTACGGATCACAGCATAGACCAGCAAACGATTGACCGGAATGATGAAGCCAAGGATCAGATGCGTTATCAGGCCATCGAGCGGAGAATTAAATTAAATAAAAGAAGAAAATAAATTTTTTATGCCGCATTATAGAATATGGAATTAACATTTATTCATTTATTCTTAAAATGAAAAAACAACACCCGGACCAAAAATATACTTTAATCGGAATTGATGGCGGTGCCACTAAAGTAAGCGGCTGGATAGTCCGCCATGCTGAAAAAGAAAATAATTTTACTCTCACTTCTGCCCATTCCGAATTGAGTTATGGATGCTGTACCCGGTTTCATCAGCGATTTTAAGCCCTTTCCGGTCATGGTCCAATTGCAGCAAGCGGAGCAGAATACAATTGTTTTAAGCGAACAAGAAACTCAACAGGGTTCGGTTTTTATCGAGGCCTGCGCCCGCGTGGTCATTGATTTAGCCCAAAAAGGTGAAGGCACATCTGTCCTGGTGGGGATCGGCATGCCGGGACTTAAAACCGCAGATCGCCGGGGAATAAACGTTATGGCCAATGGTCCGCGAATTCCTGATTATGCCGCGCAGGTTGAAGCAAAAGTTAAACAGGCCGGTATTCAATTCCTCGCACCTGTAAGTCACCTGGGCAGCGATGCAGATTACTGCGGGATCGGCGAATTGTACGCCAGAGACGGTCTGTTCCAGAAGACCGACAATGCGTATTATCTTGGTGGCGGTACCGGTGCAGCCGATGCTTTATTAATGCACAGGCAATTGGTCCCTTTTGATCAGACAAAAAACTGGCTGATTAAGACCTGGGAAATGAAAAACGATTTGGGCCTGGCCATGGAAAGATATGCTTCAGCTTCCGGAATGCAATTTATCTATAGTCAATTAGCAGGCTTGTCCGTTGATGAATTAAACCGGAAAAAAATATTTCCTTTGCAGATCGCCCGGCGGGCAGTAAAAGGTGATCCGGCGGCCGTCTTAGCCTACCAGCAGGTGGTTAAATATCTGAGTTTGCTTTTAGTGGAGAGGATCACCACCCTGTATTCAGGTTGGCAAGCACTGCTTGAGTTTGTCAATCCTGCCCGCGCACCGTTGACAGCGGATCATCCTTTTCGCGGAGAAGTTTTCGACAGGATTGTAATCGGTCAGAGGTTGGGTGAGTTGATGAAAAGTCCGAGCAGGTAAAAAGATATTATGGAATCCCCTGATCAGGAATCTAGCTGAACTGATTCATGGATTCAACCGCATTACCCAAAAAGATCAAAGAACACTATCTGAGCGGTAAACGATTGCGATCAAAATTAATTGTTTGTTCCAGTTTACGTGAAGCTCCTGCGCTGGGAGCTGGAATTGATGCTTTTTTGAACAATCACTATGGTGAAACAGGGGGCTATAATTAATGATGTTTTTTTCGCGAATTTATGTTTGAGTCCCGATGAAATCGTGGGGCGAGTTTAAATTCGTCGCAGATCTTCGACCTGTTCCCAACCGGAGTTTATCCCGTTGAAAAACGGGACGGGGACAAGTTTTGGCCAGATAATTAAAGATTGCCCCCGCGAAAGCGGGAGTAGGTCGCCGAAGGCGTCATTGGCAGATTAGGTCGGAACTGAACGACGGACGAACGGATAATTTTTTAAATTAAAATTAAGATTCTTCCTCGTCCCGATAAAATCGAGACTCGTCAGAATGACATTTTGAGGAGCGCCCTCTTCAGAGGAAATAATAATGCTGCAAACTGATATAATTCCCAAAATCGAACCGAATATCCGCGTGGGCATCATCTTACCCGAAGATAAAATCGACCGGATAAAATTGGAAATCCCGGCAGATGGAAACTATACTCTCCGTTCTGCATCAATTAATAAAATCTTTAAAAAAAGGTCCATTTATCTTTCAACAGGAGGAGGAAAAAGTTAATTGCGCGGGCGTGGGCATCGATTCGACCTGGGTGATTTCTGCTGCCCAGGCCTCTCCGGTAAAACCAGCCGGTGGTATAAAAGTATCCGGCGTTCCGGCCGGTCGCGGATTTCACTGGCAAAAATTTATCGATGTTTATCTGCCGGGAAATCTGGAAGTCAGCGTGCAGGACGGACATCTGCTGCTGATCAATGAACTGCCGCTGGAGCAATACCTGATCTGCGTCGCCACTGCCGAGATGAGCGCCCGCTGTCCGGCTGCCTTCCTGGAAGCCCAGACTATCGCCGCCCGCTCCTGGATGCTGGCCAACGTGGAGCAAAAACATCTGCGACGCTACGGATTCGATGTCTGCAATGATGATTGCTGCCAGCGTTACCAGGGCACCGGAAACCTTACTACTCCATCAATCCAGGCGGCGGAAAACACCCGCGGACAGGTTCTGCTTTTTCAGGATCGTATCTGCGATGCCCGCTATTCCAAAAGTTGCGGCGGAATATCCGAGAGATTTTCGGCCATCTGGGGCGGCCAGGATCATGATTATCTGCAGGTCAGACCGGATACCGATCCCGCTGTTGCCGGAGCGATAAACGAGCTGGATTCCGAACAGAGGGTGATCGATTGGATCAACCAGACTCCCCTTTCATTCTGCAGCTCTTCGACCATCCCGGAAAAAGAACTCAAAAAATATCTGGGTAATGTGGATGAAGAAGGAAAATATTTCCGCTGGCAGGTAGTTTATTCTCAACAGGAAATATGCAGTCTGTTAAATGCAAAATTAAATCTAAAAGCAAAATCTATACTCGATTTCGTTCCCCTGGAACGGGGTGGTTCAGGACGGATTGTCCGCCTGCAGGTGAAATACATTGATGCCGCGGGAAAAGTGTGCACAACTATTGTTCAGCGGGACGTCCAGATCCGCAGAGCGCTGCAGCAGGGATTCCTGTACAGTTCCTGTATCTATTTCAGTTCGAAGAAAGGCAAAGATAATATTCCGGTCCAATTCACCATCCATGGTGCCGGCTGGGGGCATGGAGTGGGACTCTGCCAGATCGGAGCCCTGGGAATGGCTTTACGGGGATATCAGACCAAAGAAATTGTAAAGCACTATTACCCCGGCAGTCACTTAACCACGATTTATAAATAACAATCCTGATCGGATGTACATAGACAGTGATTCGCTCTTAGCGGGATAATAAACAGGGGATGTCATGAGAACCGAAAAGCGTAACGGCTGGTGGTGGGTACCTTCACTCTATTATGCCGAAGGGATTCCAATTATAATTGCCATGACAGTTTCGGTTGTGATGTACCAGAGATTGGGTATCTCAAACACTGCAATCGCATTCTGGACCAGTATTCTATATCTCCCCTGGACCATCAAGCCTTTATGGAGCCCGCTGGTTGATATTTATTCCACCAAACGGAACTGGGTGCTCTGGATGCAATTAATCCTGGCCTGTACCTTTATCACTATTGGATTCATGCTTGCACTGCCCTGGTACTTTACAATCAGTCTAAGTTTATTATGGATCGTGGCTATCTCTTCTGCCACCCACGACATCGCGGCCGATGGCTTTTATATGCTGGGTCTGAATGCTCACCAGCAGACCTGGTTTGTGGGAATCCGCAGCACTTTCTACCGTCTGGCCATGATTACCGCCTCGGGATTGATTGTCATGCTGGCCGGATACGTTGAATCAAAAACCGGCCTGGAACCGGTACAGGTACGGGTAACTGCAGTTCCTTATGATCAATGGAAACCTTTGGCTGCCGAAGAAAAAATGAATAATGTCGCGGCAGGGGGTAAACCTGAGATTGTGGTTTTTCCAGATCAATTGGAAATCCCCCTTCCTCAGCCAGGAATTTCCACACCTGACTCTGTTTTGGTAAATATCACTCTCTCTGCCCCGCCGCAGGAGGGGCAAAAGATTATCGTTCGTTTCGGTCGCCAGAGCGGAAATAAAAATATATACATACCGTCTGAAGTAGAACTCGAATTTGATCAGGATAACTGGAATAAACCTGTTAAACTGGTTATCAAAGTCGATCAGAAATTAACTGAACCTGGCCAGACGGTGTTTGCAGCCATTGCAGGCAATACAATTTTTCAGCTGGCAGGTGGCCTTCTGGGTACTGGGGATTATCTTTTTAGCCTCTGGCTCTGTATCATCGGTTTTTATTACCCTATCCTGTCAGCGATGCGGCCAGGGATACCAGGAACTTCCTGGCTGCCAATCTGCATGTCTTCCGAACCTATTTCAACAAACCCGGCATAGGAGGTATGATTGCCTTTCTGTTACTGTACCGCTTTGCTGAATCACAACTGGTAAAACTTGCTTCTCCGTTTCTGCTGGATGCTCAGGAAGCCGGAGGTCTGGCTTTGAGCACCTCCCAGGTTGGTCTGGTCTATGGTACTATCGGAGTGATCGCACTGATTATCGGCGGTTTGAGCGGCGGATTCCTGGCCTCACGGCACGGACTGAAAGCCTGGCTATGGCCGATGGCTTTGTCCATAAATCTGCCGGATCTGGTCTATGTCTATCTGGCCTATGTACAACCCGAGAATTTTTCCGTGATCTGCACCTGTGTCGCTATAGAACAACTTGGTTACGGTTTTGGATTTACGGCTTATATGCTGTTCATGATCTATATTTCAGAGGGAGAATTCAAGACTTCCCATTATGCCATTTCCACGGCTTTCATGGCCCTGGGCATGATGATTCCGGGATTGATCAGCGGGTACATTCAGACAATCCTTGGTTACCAGCACTTTTTCGTCTATATCATAGCTTGCTACTATTCCTTCCTTCGCCGTACTGAAGTTTGTCCAAATCGATCCGGAGTTCGGCAAGAAAAAGAACTGATTATTTTAATTGATACATCTGAACATCTAAACCATCCAGCGGCAGATCCATACCACTGCTGTATGTAATCAACGAATCGTTTTCAATATTCAGCAGGTATTTCGTATTTTTAAAATGATGCTCAAACAGTCCGGTATCGATACTCCTCGGCTGGTCCAGATTATTGACCACGATCATTATTTTCTCATCATTCAGAATCCGGAAATAGATATAAAACTCATTAAAGGCCGGCAGATGAATCATTTCACCCTGGCTCAGGGCAGGAAAGCTGCGGCGTAATTTTAATAAATTTTTGGTGAAAGTCAAATAACTCGTTCTCCAGATCGTTCCGACCCTCCCGGCCGAAGGCATTTCTTGAACTGTTGGTAAAACCCCCCGGGAAAGTCAGCGCGGATCAGTCCGTGATCAGTTCCTCCGCGCAATCCGATTTCAGTGCCGTAATAAATCTGGGGAATACCCCGCAGCGTGAACAATATTTGCAGAGCCATTTTGAACCGGCGTATATCCCCCTGTACCAGATCCATCACACGCAGAACATCATGGTTGTCAATAAAGGTAAGGAGTTGGCCGTGATCTGCATAAAGAAAATCATGGGTGATACAATGGTAAATACTTGAAATCCCCCGTTGCCGGTAAAAAAGATCGCCGAAAGCATTAAACAGGCCGAAATCAGTTACACAGGGCAGATAAGTATTATGCTGCCGGGCCAGTACGCTGCCCTGCTGATACGGAGCGACAAAAACCGGATCCTGAATCCATACTTCACCGACAATATTAAAGTCAGGATATTGTGTCAAAACTTTTTTAGCCCAGCGGGCTGAATACTCCTGATCGACATAAGGATAGGTATCTTCCCGAATTCCGTCCAGACCGCTCGATTCAATCCACCACAGAGTATTTTGAATTAAATACCTGGCCACAAATTCATTTTTTTGATTCAGGTCGGGCATTTCTGAAACAAACCAGCCGGTAAGGGTGTTGCTGGCCAGGACCGAGTCACCATGAATATCCTGCAGGATATCTTTCCCGTGGTGATTCCTTTGATGGCCGGCAATACTGCCGTTTATCCAGTCCGGCATGGGTAAATTTTTTAACCAGGGATGCTCAATCCCGACATGGTTCGAAACGTGATCCATGATTATTTTTAAGTTATGTTTATGAGCTTCGGCCACAAGTTTGAAATACAGATCATTACTGCCAAAACGCGGATCGATTTTGTACAGATCGGTAGCAGCGTAACCGTGATAAGATATGTTCATATTATTTTCCAGCAGCGGATTGATCCATAAGGCAGTTACGCCCAGGTCCTGCAAATAATCCAGTTTATCGATTATACCCTGAATATCACCGCCATGGCGGCCGAGCGGACTGGATCTTTCAAATTTATCGTGCATATCCGGGTGGTAATCATTGGTTGTATCGCCATTTACAAAGCGATCGGGTGTAATTAAATAAATTACGTCCCGGCTGTCAAAGCCCTGGTAACGCCCGGCAGTGTTCGACCGTTCTTTCAAAGGATATTTTACGCTGACCCGGCCATATTTATTTGAGCATATTAAATCGTATTCACCTGCTGCAAGATTCTGATCCAGTTTCAGATCTATGATGGCATAATTATCGTTGAAATCACTTTTTATTTTCAATATCCGGATGCCGGCCTGATTGCATTCGACCTTTATTCCTGTTAAATGGGAACCAGACAACATTACCTGCAGCGAATCCTGTTCCATGCCGATCCACCAGTTGGGGGGCTCTACATTTTTAATGCTGAGATGTTGCGCTTGTATGAGACTTAACCAAACCCCGCTGTAAAAAAATATTAGAATAAACAAATGTATCCGTTTCATCATTACATCCCTTTTAATTATAATTAGCAAAAATTGAAAATAAAATGCGTCAAATCATAGTCAGAATCATCAATTCAGAAGAAATATCTAATGTAATAGTTTAAATATATATAATTTAAAGTAACTTTTAGTTTTTCATTCCTGCCAGTGATTTTTTATACCGTTGTACAATATCCTCGGCGATTTTTTGCCTGTCACTGTGCTGATTGATCTCGATCCAGATAATGCGCTGATCCTGGCGGAACCAGGTCAGTTGGCGTTTGGCATAATGGCGGGTATTTGCTTTAATTAATTCCAGCATCTGGTCATAATTTAGTCCGGTTATCCAGGTATTCATAAACTTCCTTATATCCTACCGTATTTAGAGAATTCAGGCTTGGCGAGTAGCCGCGCAGTTTCAAATTGGCCACCTCAGATAAGAATCCCCGTTCAAACATCGCTTCGACACGAATATTGATGCGTTCATACAACCAGGCTTTATCGGCGGTCAGGCCAAAGATCAGTGGAGTAAAATCTGCCACAGCGGTTGGCGCTTCCAGCAGATCGGACAATTTCTTACCTGTGCTGAGAACCACTTCCAGGCCGCGAATAATACGCTGCTTATCGTTTGGTTTCAGGCGGGCAGCCAGCTGGGGATCCTTTTCCTGCAGGTCGGCATACAGGCCGGCTATACCCTCCCTGAGTAACCGCTGGCGCAATGAACTGCGGATTTTTTCATCGCGAATTTCCAGATCCATGATACCATCAATCAATGATTTGATGTACAGACCAGAACCTCCCACGATTAAAGGCGTTTTCTGCCGCTGAAAAATCTGTTCAATAATTATTCTGGCTATTTTGGCGTAGGATCCGGCGCTGAAATATTCCTCCGGTCTGAGGAAATTGATCAGATGATGGGGAACGGAGTCCAGCATACCCTTGGTAGGTTTGGCCGTACCGATATCCAGCAGGCGATAGACCTGGCGGGCATCGGCCGAAACAATCTCCACCGGTAAACGCCGGGCAATGTCTATTGACAGGTCGGTTTTACCGATGGCTGTCGGACCAACCAAAAATAGTGCGATCTTCATCTATAACTATCCGTTTAAATTTCCGGTCAAACTCATCCAGATCCATGGTGATGATCACCGGACGGCCATGCGGGCAGAAATAAGGTTCCTGGCAGGCAAATAACTGATCGACCATCGCATGCATTTCTGCCTGGGACAGTGACTCACCGGATTTGATCGCATTTTTACAGGCGAAACCAGCTGCTAATTTTTCCATGCGATCGATCGTTTTACCCGGATTCTCCTTATAATAATCGACAATGTCAAGCAGGATTTGTGCTTCACGTCCTATTTTCACATCCAGCGGGATCGCATCGATGACAATGCTGCGACCGCTGAAAATCCGGATACTGAATCCGATTTTTTCCAGTCCGGATAAAAAATCTTCTAAAATCAGAAAATCATCCACAGCCAGGGTCAGGGTCTGCGGAAACAGCAATTGCTGCCCTACCGACTGTTCAGTACCATGTAAAACTCTGAGCATTTTTTCAAAAAGTATGCGTTCATGGGCCACATGCTGATCGATAATTACAATACCGCTTTTTATTTCTGAAACAATATAGCGATTATGGATCTGCCAGAATAGGACATCCACGCGGGTCACGCCCAGGGCTAAATCCTGTGCCGCAGAAGTTATTGGATCTGCAGTCGCTGCCGGATTTTCCCTTGGTTTAAAATAAACCAGGCTCAGTTGCTGTTCCAGATCACGGGAAAGGAATTTGCGGCGATTTTTAAATTCCTGGGCAATATCGATTCGTTCCACCACCTGATCGCCACCCGCTCCAGTAATTGCAGTCGTCCCGCTTTCAATTTTAGGAATTATTTTTTCCTCGGTGAATACTTTGCGGATCGAAGACAGTAAGAAGAAGTAAAGACTGCGGTCATTGGCAAAACGGACTTCCATCTTGGTGGGGTGAACGTTCACATCCACCAGGCGCGGATCCATTTCCAGAAAAAAAATATACGCTGGATAATCACCGGTGGCAATCAGATTTCCATAACTCTGGTAAATGGCATGATTTAATGATTTATCCTGGATCGGGCGGCCATTCAGAAACAGAAACTGGTTTCCCCGTGTTTTGCGAACGAGATCGGGTCTGGAGATAAATCCGGATAATTCAATTCCGCCCAGTGTCTCATGCACCAGTACCAGGCCGCGGAACACTTCGGCACCAAAGAGATCGATCAAACGCTCTTCGATATTACCGCTGGCCACTTTAAATAACAGGTTATCCCCGTTAAAAACCTCGTACTCGATATGCGGATAGGCCAGCATGAATCGTTTCAAAGTGGTCAGGATTTGCTGCAGTTCGGTGCTGTCGGCCCGCAAGAAATTCCGCCGGGCCGGTGTATTATAAAAAAGATTCCTGATGCTGATCTGGGTGCCTCTGGACATTGCTTTGCGTGATTTAGAGGTGATTTTACCGGCTTCCAGTTCAAGCAGGGTTCCGGTTTGTTCCTCTTCGCTGCGGCTGCTGACACTGATCCGGGAGACCGAGGCGATGCTGGGCAGGGCTTCACCCCGGAAGCCCAGTGTCTCGATTTTCTCCAGATCCTGATCTGTCGCTATTTTACTGGTCGCATGCCGCTCAAAGGCCATTTCCAGGTCGGCGGCCGACATACCGCTGCCGTCATCAATCACCTGGATTAATTGTTTACCGCTTTGCTGCAGCACGATCGTGATTTTCCGGGCCTCGGCATCGATGGCATTTTCGACAAGTTCCTTGACCACCGAAGCCGGACGTTCCACAACTTCACCGGCAGCAATTTTATTGGCTAAACCTGCCGGTAATACCTTTATTTTGCCCTGCGCCGTAATAAATACTCCTTCCTGGCCTGTACTGTCAATCAATTTATTAAAAAAGGATTTAAAATAAAAATAATGAGGGCTGGTATATTAAGAAAATAAAAAACTAAGTATTGTTCAAAAGCAAAAGTGTCATGCTGACGAGCCTGTCTTGCGCCAGGTCTTGCCAGAAGAATCCTATCTGTTCGATTATCATAAGATTCTTCAGAATGACAATTATAAGTTCTCCTCAGTTTATCATTAATTCAGGAACTGAAATTATGGTCTATAGAAAAATCCAGGCGACCAGGATAAACAGCGGAATCAGTACCACAATGGAATATTTGAACATATATCCGAAGAAACTGGGCATGTTTATACCTGCTTCTTCGGCAATTGACTTGACCATAAAATTGGGAGCATTACCTATATAGGTATTGGCGCCCATGAAAACCGCCCCCAGCGATACACCTTTGATCAGGCTTTCAAATTCGGGATAGGCTGTACTGATAGTCCCGGCCGCAAAGGCATCCCGGATCACACCTTCAGTCAAACCCAGTTTTCCCAGTGCTGTATTAAAAAAGGTCAGATAGGTCGGTGCATTATCCAGGAAACTGGAAAGAGCACCGGACATAAAGAAAAAGTGCTTGGGTGTTTCTACGGCGCGGATTAACGCTGCCATGGCTCCATGTTCACCGGCCAGTAATATCGCTATAGCCGGAATAATGGTCATAAAAATACCGGCAAATAAATAGGCAACCTCTTTAATCGGTCCCCAGGTAAACTCGTTATCCTTGCGGATGGATTTGAGCGTGAATATAAGCGAAAGAATCCCCATCAGAATTGTCCAGCCATCCCGGATCAGACTCTGGACAGTACGGTGTACCCCCAGCAGGTTGACCTCTCCCATCTCGACAAGACCGCTGAACAATACGGCTGCCACAATACCCAGCAGAAAAATAAAATTGTGGGCACCTACAATCTTCAGTGGCTCCTTGTTTTCAGCCGGATTTATGGTAAGTACCTCTTTTTTATAGAGTATCGAATCCCAGATATACAAAATTATGGACAGGCAGATTACTAAAAATATTAATTCAGGATACAAGTTAAGTGTCCAGAAAAAACTGACCCCGTGTAAGAATCCCAGGAACAGGGGTGGATCACCAAGCGGTGTCAGCACTCCTCCGATATTGGCAACCAAAAAAATAAAAAATACGATCAGGTGGGCCTTATATTTACGTTCCGCATTAGCACGCAACAAAGGACGAATGGTGATCATGGCCGCGCCTGTGGTACCCACCCAGGAAGCCAGAAAAGTACCTACCAGGATAATCAATAAATTTACCGCCGGTGTCCCCTTCAAACTGCCCTTTACTAAAATACCTCCGGCAATGGTGTACAATCCCCACAATAAAATAATAAAGGGTATATAGTCTACAATATAAATATGCACGATTTCATGCCAGGCCTGACCTTTGTATGCAAATAAGAATGGTATCGCGAAAATCAAGGCCCAGGCTGCCGAAACTTTTGGAAAATGATGATGCCAGAAATGCGGAGTCAGCAGAGGCATCAGGGCTATGGACAAAAGTATGCCGACAAATGGGATAATGCTCCATAACGGTAATTGATTTCCCAGGGGCACCCCTGGTTCAGCTTCTCCGCCGGCGAAGACGGTAGAAATGGTAGTAAACAAAAGAAAAACCAATACATACAATGGCATTCCAGGCAACTGTTTTCTCACCAGATTTTGCATATCGTTCTCCAGAGTAATTGACTGTTAGTCACAATCCATTCAGAAATAAAATCTTTCCCTTTATTTCGACCGAATATCCGAAAAATCAAGAATAATTTTAGCAAATTTTCCCAATGCAGACCTGAAGGAATGTAAAGCAGGAATATAATAATGACGGGAAAGTAATGGTCTAAAGTAATTGATATCTTTCGATGAAATCGGTGACCCAGTCCTTGATCTGATCACGGCTTTTGCGGAAGACTTCCAATTTTTGACTGTCACTTCCTTTTGCCTGGCCGGGATCATCCAGACTTTTATGAATTTTTGTATGGCTGCCCTGGAAGATCGGGCTTTTTTCTCTTGCTTCGTCCTGCAGGGTTATAATGAAGTCGAACCGATCGTTATAAAATTCATTTACAGATCTGTTGTGATTTTGCGAAATATCGATACCAAGTTCTTTCATCACCTTAACAGCCAGCGGATGAATATTCCTGGGTGTGATGCCGGCACTGTAAACCTCCACCCTGCTGAAGGTCAGGTGTCTGAGGAAAGCCTCGGCGATCTGACTCATACTTGAATTTGTATTACATACAATCAATATTCGTTTCATAAAGTAATCCTATGCTGATCTGCTGATTGAGCACAACACTATTTTATTAATATCTATTCCATATCCCTGGCTGCAATGTTCTATGTTCGGTAGTAAATTTAAGATTTATTACTATTTTTATCAATTAGTCTTTTAAAATTGGATTAAATCTGAATCGCGGCAGAAGAAATCAGCTACTTTAATACCGTGACCGGTTATCTATCGAGTTTGAATTTTTCTCCCAGGTATAATTTTCTTGCTTCCGGATCATTGGCCAGATAAGAGGAAGTTCCTTCTTTTAGGATGGATCCTTCGAACAGCAGGTAGGCCCGGTCGGTTATCGATAATGTTTCGTGTACATTATGGTCGGTGATCAGCACGCCAATGCCCCTGGTTCTCAATCCATGAACTATATTTTGTATATCTTCGACGGCAATCGGATCAATACCGGCAAAAGGCTCGTCCAGCAGGATAAAATGAGGATTAGTCACCAGCGTACGGGCAATTTCTGTACGGCGTCTTTCACCGCCGGACAGATTATACCCTTTGCTGCGGGCCAGATGGATTATACTTAATTCTGTCAATAATTGCTGGCAGCGGATCTTACGTTCCTGAGCGCGTATACCGATGGTCTGCATGATGGCCAGCAGGTTGTCTTCAACAGTCAGTTTCCGGAAAATAGAAGCTTCCTGAGGAAGGTAGGATAAACCACGACGGGCCCGCCGGTACATGGGGATCCTGGTTATTTCCTGATCATCAATCATTATTTTGCCGGCATTCGGTTTGATCATCCCGGTCATCATGTAAAAAGTCGTCGTTTTACCGGCACCATTGGGCCCCAGCAGACCGACAATCTCGCCCTGCCGGACATGCAACGAAACATCCTTTACGACGGTACGTTTCCCGTAAATTTTCTGAAGATTGGAGGCCGCCAGTATCTGCCCGCCAAGATTGCTTTCACTGCTCACCCTTGATCTCCCCTTTATAATCTGCAGGATAAAAAATTCCTTCTATGCCACCGATAATGGCAATGCTGTCGATTTCTCCGGTTTTAAATAAAACCAGGATGCTGTCAGAACTTGATGAATTGGTACCCTGGTTCAACGAATCCTCGATTGCCACATACACGCTGGTAGCATTGTGACGCGCTATTACTCGCTGGGGTTGACTATTTTCCAGTTCGATTTGAATCGTTTTACCGCGCAGATGATTATATTTTTTTTGAGTGGAATCGGTTATCTCTGTCGTCAGACTCTTTAAATGCGCATTTTCATTTATATCAATCTGATTTATTTTCAGACTGTCCAGCAGCAGATCGATGGTTTTACCGCTCATCTCATTCTGATCCTGCCAGGCCAGTGGATTAACTCGCAGTTTAACTATTTCTGCACTGATCAGGTAGGTAGCGGAGTCACAACTGGCCTTTACCTGGTCTTTGTAGATCATGACCTGTTCCAGGGCATAGGCCCGTTTGGGTTCCGCAGCAAAGTATTCCAGTTTTTTGGCCGTGATCAATAGCGTGTCCTGCCGGTCAGCACTGATTTGCCTGAACCTGGCATGCCCTGTAACCATACTATAACGATTGGCATAAAGATATTTTCCGGCATCACCCCAGATGGATACATCGTTTTGCTTATCATGGATATAAAGATTTTGTTCGCCTTCGGCGTTTCGTTCCCTGAACTGGTAGATGAATTTTTCAGCATACAGCGAATCATTTGCACCGCTGATCCGGACATTTCCGTAACATTCGGCATACCGGCGAGCTGTGAAATAAAGAATTTTATCAGCCCATAGTTTATGGTGCCCGTCAAAGATCAAAACATTACCGATAAATATAATCTGCTCCCTGTCTTCATAGAAAGTTGCCTCATCACAGTACATGCGCAAGGTATCCTGGTAGGCAACAATATGACCGGATAAAATCCGGATTCTTTCTCCATCGACCAGCTGGCCAACGGATTTATCAGCATGAACCAGATAGAACAGATTGTCACCGGGATAAAGCAGCGTGGCGGCCAGCAATAACATGAGCACACAGAAAAAGAGATGAACTTTACTCATGAATATTAATAGTTTTTTGTGAAGAGCCGTGCGGATTGGTTATCTCATAATCGTTAAGATCAGGATCGGAGAGGAAGGTATCACCAAAAAGCGTATCGGTCTTAGTTGTTATCTTGACCGGTACCCTGGATCGTATTTTGGCAGGTTTGTTATCCCAGAACAATTCATCGGCATACAGATGGGTCCCGTTGTTGGAAACCAGTTCAACGTTGCCGGTGGCAATCATATCCTGGGTCTCATCCATAACTTTGCCCTCCCGCGATGTCAGAACTGACTTTACCTTACCTTCGCTATCATAGAAATCCACGCGCACGGCCTCTCTCAAGAGGGTATAATGCTGACTGGAGTATTTGGCAATATATCCCGCGGTTAAAACCGCCTGCCGTTTTCCATCGCGGGTAAAATACATTTTAGCATTCCAACTTTCCTGATCGGGATATTCATTGCTGGAGGTTGCGGAGGAATCCTGATCTTCGAGTTTTGTGCACGAGGAAATCAGCAAAAATAGTATAAACAATACATGAGCCGTTTTCATTTTCAATTTCTTATGCCCGTCTGTAAAATATCATGGAGGTGGACTACGCCGATTAATTTCCGGTCGCCGTTGATCACCGGCAAGGCCACTACCCGGTAGTGCTCCATCTTTTCCAGAGCTTCCGAGGCCAATGTACCGGAAGTTACTATCTTTGGATTTTTAGTCATCACAGTTTCTGCTACCAGATCAAAAAACTGCTCCCGTTGTTCCAGCAACCTGTTTAAATCGCCGGTAGTTATAACGCCTATAACCCGGAATTGTTCATCGACGATGGGACAAATTCCCCTTTTATGGGCCATTTCAATGGTAACCCGCCGCATATCATCCTGATACGTACAATGCGGAAGATTCTCATTTTTTTCCATCAGGTCATCCACGGTAGTCAGGAGTTTTTTACCAAGACTTCCGCCCGGATGAATAAAAGCAAACTCTTCCCGCGAAAAGTTACGTTTCTCCAACAGGGCGATAGCCAGTGCATCGCCCATAACCAGGGTAGCTGTGGTGCTGGTGGTGGGGGCCAGGTCATGCGGACAGGCTTCTTCCTTGACAGCCACATTCAGGACCACATCGGCATTCTCAGCCAGCGATGATTTCAATTCACCGGTCATGGCAATGATCGGAATTTTTAATTTTTTAAAAACCGTTACCAGGTTCTGTAATTCCTGGGTTTCGCCGCTTTTTGAAATGCAGATGGCCACGTCATCGCGGTGCACTATGCCCAGATCGCCATGGGAACCTTCGGCAGCATGTAAAAAATATGATGCCGTGCCGGTACTGGTCAGAGTAGCGGAAATTTTACGCCCGATCACGCCTGATTTTCCCAGACCGGTTACAATCACCCGCCCTTTAACCTTGTAAATAAGATTGACAGCACGGGAAAAACTCCGGTCGATCCTGCTTTCCAGGGCCTTGACCGAGCGGGCTTCCAGCCGGACTACTCTGCGGCCGGCTTTGATGTTTTTATCAATAACCGGTTTTTTAATTTTTTTTACCACGAACGATCCCTTCCAGAGGTACGCGGATGCTGTCTGAGCCAGTCATAGCCGTAATTTTTGATACCGCTGAAATCTTAATTTCAATCATACCGGCAGGTGCCACGCCATCCCAGTCGAATTGATAATCCAGAGCCGTTACACCAGGTTGGCCGGTGACAATGACATCATTAATCCATAGTTGCACTTGCGTCAATCCATTATCATGATAAGCTCTGGCTTCGACGGCGGCAGGCTGATATTGCACCAGGTAATCACTGGCTGAAGGGTGAATTATTTTCACATAAGGCCGGATAAAGGAGATTACCGTAATATTATCACTCTTGGTGACGCTTTCCTCGGAATTGGATACTTTTACTGATACCGGGAAATTACCGCCGCTTAATGGAGCTTTCCAGGTCAGTGTATCCAACTTTACCGAACCAATAATCTCTCCGACTCCCAGGGTCCACATGTAGGTCAATGTTTCATCCTGCGGATCTGTCGCTTCCACCCAGAACAAGGCCGTATCACCCGGATTAACCATGAAACTTTCGGCGGTTGTAAAAATATTACTGACCTGCGGTGGTTCAATATTTTTAATCAATTCATCCAGTTTACAGGAGGAGAATTCCAGTACAGCCAGGCAGAGCAGAACAACGATGACTGGTTTCATGGCAAACTCATTTCTACACTTTGATATACATCAAGTTCATCGTCAGAAGAAAGGTTAAACAGTATCTTATAGTTTGCAGTATCGGCCAGACCGATCAGGTGGAAGTCAATTGTTTTTATTTCACCGGCGGCTAGATCCGGGATTACATCGGACTTTAAAACCCGGCGTACTACTCTTTTCAGGGATTGGTTGTCGATCTGCTCGGTAAGTATTGTTTTTAACAGCAGATCATGTGCATCCAGTCGAGCCCAACCGCGCCAATTTTATGCTGATATCGGCCTGGTCATCATTACGATTAATTTCAGATTCTATAGTAAAAAAACTGTTCTGCAGTAACAGCGGCTGCAGAGCCTGTTCCAGACGAATTACAGCCGTAGCAATACTCGAGGCTCCCTGTATCCGCTCAGCGATACCGTTCAGGAACACATCCGGTACCCCTTTCCCCTGAGCAGCGAAGGCAGCGAGATAAACATTATAGAGGATCTCATTTTCAGGCAGGGTCAAAGGATCCGTATAGTCGGTCGTATTACGGTGATACTCGGCAATATTGATCTGGCCGGCATATTTTTGCTGCAACTGATCGAGTGCGCTTAGCATATATTGGTTATACTGCAGATCATTGCCGGTATTGACAAAGACATCCACAGCAACTATCTGCGGCCTGATGCTGTTTTTATTTTTAGGATCCAGCAAATTATCCCTGGGTATATCCGAGCATCCGCTCAGTAAACCCAGTCCGATCAGAAAAAATATCTTTTTGTTAAAAACAGACACTGATTCCTGCACCAAAATAATCCCTCTGATTTAGAACAACTATTGGTACCACTGCAACCGGAGCATGATCATGTACCGCCAGAATTTCTTCCGGAGTTAAATTCACGATCCAACTGTAAAGGGTCACCACCGCAGCAGTGGCCGTCAATGAAATAAAGACAGTCCGGGCATTATGCCAGCGGTTAGCCGGATCATATTGCTTATCAAATTCTGTCAGTAATCCCGCCTGATGATATTTAGCCAGATAATCCTGGTAGGTGTTATTAGCCAGTACAGTCCCGGCACCCAGGGCAGCCGTTGCACCAAGGAAGTAAAGTGTATAATCCCTGCCCAGCACCACCCTGCTGCGGTACTCTGCTTTCCCGGTCAGTTTATTGCGGATATTATTGGCCAACAGGCTGACCATTTCCTGTACATGCTGATCGTCACGGCTGCGCACACTGACACTCCTGACCTCACCAGTGGCCACCTGAACGATCCGGGCATCGATACGAATCCATTTTCCGCTCTGATTGATTTTACCGCCGATGATATACTGAGCTCCGACCATCCTGCCAACGGTCTTCAGTGCTGAACTGTCCAGCAGACCGGTCATGCTTAAGGCTTGTTCGTTCAGTACAGACTCCAGTTGCTGGCGTTCCACTACGGTCAATTCTTCAGCCTGGCCCAGGTCGCTCTTCAAAAATTCCGGAATGGACTTCTCCCAGGCATCCAGATAAAATTCTTCGCTGTCATTTTTAAAATCACCGATGGCCAGCGTCAATTGAGCGAAGGCCGCTCGACTTGTCAGAAACAAAATAAGTAAGATTAAAATGCTGTATTTCATGTTTTCCCGGTATGACTCAGTTTTTCTATCACTACGTCAAATTTTCCCTGACGTTTCAAAATCAGATCAATTACTTCTCTTACTGCACCCCGCCCTCCCTTAGCCAGTGTGACATAATCGGCAACCGCTTTTACTTCCTCGCGGGCATTGGCCACCGCCACGCTAAAACCGGCTGCTTTTAAAACCGGCAGATCGAGAACATCATCACCAATATAGCAAATTTCCTGGTCATGCAGTTTTAGTTTCTTTTTAATCAGCAGGTAAGGCTGCCATTTATCGAATTCACCCTGCGACAGGATCGTAATTTTAAGTTCTTTGCTCCGCCGGGTGATGGCCCTGGATTTCCGTCCGGTGAGGATACCCGTCATCAATCCTGCCCGGTGCGCCAGGGTGATACCCATACCATCCTGAACGTCAAAGGTTTTTATTTCCTGGCCGGTATCCAGATAACTGATATCCCCGCTGCATAATACGCCATCTACGTCGAATAAGATCAGTTTAATTTGTTGTAGTCTCTGCTTCACAATATAATTCTGGATCGTCTGATTAGTTTAAATTCATGATATAATAATAATTTTTCAAAACTTATACAACTGTAGAAAGATAATTAGCGGTTTTTAATATTAAATACCGGTACTTGCTTTCAATTTTTTAATGGTCTTTACCGCTTCAACAATGAGTAAGATCGCCAGTACCAGCAAAGCAGCGGCGATTATACCCACCGTATTGTTCTTAAATTCAAATACCAGCAGTATTAAGGCCCAGACAGTCATCACGACCATGAAGACCATGGGGAAAAAAACGAACATACTTTTTTTACCCTGTTTTTTCATCCAGACCCCTATTACCAGCAGGGCTAAACCGGCTAACAACTGATTGGTTGCACCGAACACAGGCCAGATCGCCTTCCAGGCCGGAATCAAATGTCCGCTGGCATCCTTTAATTCGATTAACACCAGAATTGTAGGCAGGATCAGCGTGGCCAGAGTTGACAGATAGCGTATTTTTGGATCTTTAATATTGAAAAACTCTTCAAAAATATATCTGCCCAATCTGGTTGCGGTGTCCAGTGTGGTTAAAATAAAAGTTGACAGGGCTAATAAACCGAAAGAAAAGCCAATCTCGGCCGGGATACCCAGTATCCCTAAAAATTTGCTCATACCCAGACCATAAATCTGCAGCGGTTCTTTTGATGCTTGCGGATCCCCTTTGATAAGTATGGCCACAGTAGAGAGCGCGATCACTGCCACCAGTCCTTCAATCAGCATCGCGCCATAACCTACCACCCTGGCATCCGATTCTTTATTCAACTGTTTTGAAGATGTACCGGAAGCGACGATGGAATGGAAGCCCGAGCAGGCTCCGCAGGCCACGGTTATGAATAAGATGGGAAACATGGAACCCATGGCCGGGACATACCAGGCATTATAAGCCGGGTACTGCAGTGAAAATCCGCCGAATACAATACCGATCAGACCGGCGAACACGGAAGAATACAACAAATACGAAGATAGATAATCCCGCGGCTGCAACAGGATCCACACCGGTGTGACCGAAGCAATCTTCAATAACGGCAGGCACCGGCATATCTGGCCGAATAGTGTTCTTCGTCCAGGTTCGAGATTATAACTCCTTCCGATTCCGAGGCATGAATAAACTTGTTATCGCCCAGATAAATACCGGCATGACTTATTTCCTGGCCGCGGTGCTCCGCAAAAAATACCAGGTTACCCGGTTGCAGGCGCGATCGTAAAACCTTTTCGCCCTGATCGTACTGATCCTGTGCCTGACGCGAAATCCTGATTCCGTATGCATATTTCATGAACTGTATGGTTAATCCGGAGCAGTCAATCCCGCTCTTACTGGTACCGCCATATTTATAAGGTGTATGCAACCAGGTCTGAATAAACCCGGTTAATTTGGTGAAGATGGCTGGTGCCGTGTAGTCCTGATCCGCGGTAATTTCTGTTTTACTGCTATAGCGGACGGATGGTTGACAATACAGGTTAGACAGGACCAGGATGAAGATAAAAAATCTATCTTTCATCACTTTTCCCGGTTTTTAATAAGATCCAGGATATAGATTAATAATTGTTTGTATTCTGTTCCGGTGATTTTGCGCAGATAACCATAAGCTTTCGAAAAATATGATTCAGAGATCCGGTTCACTTCGTTGATCACACCATGTTTATCCAGTAACTGTTTGATTTCCGCCAGTTGATATTGATAAAGATCTGTGATGCCGGCACTCTTATACAATTTGATTGAGACGATGGTTTTCTTATTCCTCTTCAGATCACTACCGACCGGTTTACCTAATCGTTCTTCATCGGCAAAGATATCCAGCAGATCATCCTGGATCTGGAAACCGATACCCAGGTTGTAGCCAAAATTTGCCAGGGCGCGGATCTCGCTGCCCGTTCCGGTACCGACGATCGCCCCCATCTCACAGGCCAGTTGCATCAATCTGGCAGTTTTTTTAGCAATCATGGCAAAATATGATTTTTCACTGACCTCTGTCGCGGGTTTCGAAAATCTTGTCCAAAGCCTGGCCTTCACAAATTTCCAGCATAGCCTCGGTGAACAGAACTGCCAGACGGTTGGTACGGATATTAGGTGTATCCAACAATTTGCGGTAAGCAAAACCGAGCAAGCCGTCACCGGTCAGTATGGCTGTACCGACATCCCATTTAACATGAACAGTCGGCTGGCCGCGACGGGTATCATCATTATCCATGATGTCATCATGCACCAGTGAAAAGTTATGCAGTAATTCGATGGCGGCCGACGGAAATATCAGGTTGTCCAGTTGCCCGCCAACGGCAAGACCTGAGATGAGGGTTAACAGCGGACGTATTTTTTTACCGGGCAGGGTATTTACATAATGAATCGGTTCATAAAATAATGAAATAGTATCGGCTGCCGGTAAATTTTTAAGTTCGGCAGTTATTTTACGGCGGAAATCATCAAGTCGTTCTTGGAAGATATCGTTTGTACTCATTATGTCAGTTAAATGATTCAAAAATTTGAATTATCTCATTTGCCGACCTGGCCTTCAGAATCTTTTCCCGTGTCTCATGCTCCTTAAGATTCCGGGTTATCAATGCCAGTGCCTGTATATGCGGACCAGAGGTATTGATCGGCGACAGTACCAGAAAAAACAGATAGGCGGGTTTATCATCAAGTGTTTTAAAATCCACACCATCATTTTTGATGCCAAAGACCATACAGAGTTTTTTTGCTGCTTCTGTTTTAGCATGGGGGATGGCGATGCCATTTTCCAGACCTGTACTCTGGCTGGATTCCCGCACCATAATATCATGAAGCGCCGTATCGTAATCGCTGACCAAGCCCATGTCATTTATGCAACCCAGCAACTCCTCGATTATTTCCAGCTTGGTGGTCCCGCGCAAATTTAAAATAATATGATTCCATCCGTATAAAATCGCTTAACTTCATGTTAACTCCACTGACTCTTTTTCAATTTAACAAGGCATAATTTTTATGTCAATTAATTTATACAACTCCCTGTACCTGCTGCGGGCAAATTCGGTCAGGGGCGGCTTATTTTCAGAAAAAAGTCTTTTCCTTTTTATCGATTTTGTATAAATTCAAAATAAATAAGCGGGAGAAACAAATGCGCCTCATTGATGTATTACTTAAAGATTTGATTAAAATTCCTCTGCGGGGCAAAACACGTGATACCTGTATAAAAGAACTTATAGAGAAATTATTCGAAAACAAATCCGTAAAATCAAAGGAAACCATACTTAAAGCCGTTCTGGAACGTGAGAAAATAATGACTACCGGTGTGGGCAACAGCTATTGCCATACCTCACTGTAAACATTCCGACTGTCCCCAATTTGCAGTAGGGCTGGGTATTCAGCCCGGTGGAGTGGATTTCAACGCTATTGATAAAAAACCCGTAAAAATTATATTCCTGCTGGTCGGGCCGGAAAATAATCCCGGCCTGCATATTAAACTGCTCAGCCGGATTTCACGGTTGATGAGTAACGAAGAATTGCGAAACCAGCTGGCAGCCTGTAAAAATAAGGATGAGGCGTTTGACCTGATCCAGGAAGAAGAAAACTACTTTTTCGAGATCGACTGATCGATCTGGTTTATAATCCGGCGATCCGGCCGGGAATCCGATAGCGGAGCCCCTTCGACCAGAACCGTCCACAGGGATTTGATCCTGCCCGTACATAAATAATTTCTGATCACCATTCTGCGCCAGCGCTCTTGCAAAATACAGTTTTAAAAAGTAATATTAGGTTTTCAACCAATATTCTGCGGAGAAGAATACGTGCAAAAATTTAAACGAATCAGAGGTACGCAGGACATTTTACCGGAACAATCGATTCTGTGGTTGAGCATCGAACAGACCATCCGGACCTGTATGGATCAGTACAATTATAAAGAATTGCGTACCCCGGTTTTTGAACAAACCGAATTATTTGCCCGCAGTATCGGCCAGAATACCGATATAGTATCCAAAGAAATGTACACTTTTGCCGACCGTGGTCAAAAAAATCTTACCCTGAAACCGGAAATGACCGCTTCGCTGATGCGGGCCTATATCGAAAACAACCTGGCGGCCAAATCGAGTTTCAATAAATTATATTATATCTCTGCCCTGTTCCGTCAGGAAAATCCACAGGCCGGCCGCCTGCGCCAATTTCATCAATTCGGAGCAGAAGCACTTGGTTCCATCTCGGCGCAGGTCGACGTGGAAATAATTTTACTGGCTGTTGAAATTTATCGCCGGTTGGGTATTACCGGTCTGAACCTGATGATCAACTCGGTCGGTGATCCCGAATCACGCACTGTCTATAAAAGTGTCCTGAAATCTTATCTGAAACCACTGCTGCAGCAGTATTGCCCCAACTGCCAGAAACGGTTTGAAACCAATCCCCTGCGAATTTTGGATTGCAAGGAGAGCGGTTGCCGCGAATTGAATAAAAATGCCCCCTTGCTGCTCGATTATTTGAATGACGATTGCCGGAATCATTTTGAGCAGGTAAAAACATTACTCAGCAAACACAGCCTGCACTATGAGTTAAATCCCTATCTGGTCCGCGGCCTGGATTATTATACCCGGACTGTATTCGAAATAACCAGCAAGGAGTTGGGCTCGCAGGATGCCATTTGCGGGGGAGGACGATACGACCTGCTGGCGGAACAACTGGGTGGCGAAGCCACACCTGCGGTTGGTTTTGCTTCGGGAATGGAGAGACTGCTGCTGGTTCTGGAAGCACAGCACAAACTGCCGGAAGATAAAGAAAAAATGCAGGTTTTCATTGCAGCGCTGGGGGCACGCGCGGTAGAGCATGCCTCTTTATTATTACAACATTTACGGCAATCCGGGTATAAAGCCGATCAGGATTATTCTCTGCGCAGTTTAAAAGCACAACTGCGCGAAGCCAATCGTCAGCAGGCCCGGCTGGTGGTTTTAATGGGAGATAATGAGATGGAGCTGGGCCAATATTCGATTAAAGATATGCAGGATGGAAAACAGCATTCAGTTCCCATCGACCAGATCGATCAGTTTCTGGCGAAGATCCTATAAATCAGATCATAGTACATGAATACTCCTCCGCCCCTTTCTGCAAATAAACAAAAACTGCTGCATAAAGCACATCAGAAAAAATACCGTGACCAGCTGGATTTGTATTTTGGCGAAGGTTACCGGTTACTAAGCGCTGCCTTTGATGAGCCAGCAACAAAAATTCTGGAAATTATTTTAAGTAACCGGGTGCTTGATACCGAACAGGGCTCACATATCCTGCGTACGGCAGCCGACAGAAAAATTCAGGTCTATCGCAGCACGGAACGTCAGATGCAACGCCTGTCAGCTGAGGTCACTGCCCCGGGAATTTTTTTTATCGTGGCCAAAAGATTAAAAAACAGTCATGAGTTGCAGACAGGCCGCGAGCGGGTCATCGTATTCCTGGAACAGATTTCGGATGCAGGCAACCTGGGCACTATCCTGCGCAGTATGGTCTGGTTTGGAATAAAATCAGTGGTTTTAAGTCCCGGTTGTGTCGATGCTTATAATCCAAAATCCGTGCGGGCCAGCGCCGGTGCAATCTTCGCGGCAAATATTTATGCAAATTTACCATTCGATCAGGTGGTAACCCGGCTGAAACCGCAAGGTTACCTGGTAATTGCAGCCGTTCCGGACGGAGGCCAGTCCATCACTGAAATAAATCCTGAAAATAAAATATTACTGGTATTTGGTTCTGAGGCCGCGGGCCTGTCTGAATCAGTACTTAAACTGGTTGATCAACGGCTTACGATTCCCCAGAGAGGTAATATAGAATCGTTGAACCTGGCTGTTTCCGCCGGAATTATGTTCTATCAGATAACGAAAGGATGAATCGATATGGAAGAAAAAAAATTCCCGGAACCTGTGGAAGCACTGGTAGTCGTGCTGGTGATATTCGGTTTCGTTCTGGGAGTTGCTTCTATCCTGAGAATCTGGATCTTCCTGTCCGGTTCAGCTATAGAACCCCAGGCCAGATGGTTACTCGTCCTGGGCGATATACCTTTCCTGATCTTCCCGCTTATATATGTAAAAATGCGAAAGTATAATGCCGGAGCCATCTTCCGTTTTAAAGCAGTTCCGGTCGAAGTCCTCTCCGTGAGCATGCTGCTTGGTATCGCCCTGGGTGTAGTCAGTGACGAGGTGGACCGCTTGATACAGATTTTCCTCCCTGCTCCCCAGTGGTTAATCGAAGAACTCCGGTTTATGCGGGCCGAGACCAGCACTGATTGGGTGATGCTATTGCTGGGGGTTGTCCTGCTGGCTGCCTTTGCAGAAGAGATACTGTTCCGCGGCTTCCTGCAGGTCAGTCTTGAACGCAAAGGCGATCCGACCCGGGCGGTTTTACTGACCAGCCTGACCTGGACCATGATACATATGAACCCCTGGTGGGCTATTCAGATTTTTTTAATGGGCGTTGTTATCGGCTTTCTGGCCTGGCGCGCCGACTCGATTGTACCGGCAATTATCGTACATGGTCTGAACAATTTATTGTCATTGATCTTTTATAATATAGGGGATCAGCTGAACTGGTACCTGATGGGTGACCATGTTTCAGTTTATATTTTAATTCCCGCGGCTGTGATTGTAGTATGGAGCATCAGGCAGTTAAGCAGCTGGTATCGTCCGCTAAGCTGATCCAGCCTGATTCAGACTCTATCTGGCTAAATCCGAATAAACATTTTACCTGAAAGTTGACGGATTAATCCCAGCAACTCCAGGGTCAGCAGAACTGCCAGAATTTCCGGTGCTGATTTTTGCGTGCACTGAACCAGTCGATCCACATGAACCGGATCTTTACTCAACAGATTATATACTTCATTTTCGATTTTATTCAGATTGGCAATTCTTTGCTCAACTTTCTTGGTTTTTGATTCAAGCTGTCCGGCTAACTCCTTTAAAATATCCGAGATATTTTGGACAAGTTTGGCACCTTCTTTGATCAATTGGTTGGTGCCGATACTTTTCCTGAGTTGATCGGACCGGGGACAGCGAACACTTCACGATTTTGTTCCAGAGCCTGAAATGCCGTGATCAGCGCACCGCTCTTCATACCTGCTTCAATGATCAGGACACCCAAACTCAGACCGCTGATGATCCGGTTACGGCGGGGAAAATTTCCGGCATCGGGCATGGTACCCAGCGGGTATTCGCTGATCAGGGCGCCATTTCCTTCGATCTCTTCGGCCAGTTTTTTATTCTCAGGGGGATAGATTCTATCCAATCCGCAGCCGAGCACAGCCAGGGTCCGGCCCCGATTCATAATGACACTGCGATGAGCCTGGGTATCGATACCCCTGGCCAATCCGCTGACTACCGTAATATCATTTTCCACCAGATCTTTACACAACTGCTCCGTGACTATTTTTCCGTATTGAGTCGGAACTCTTGTACCGACTATCGCCAGAGCCAGTTTGTCTTCAGGCTTAAGGGAACCTTTATAATAAATAAAGGCCGGGGGATCAAATATTCGTTTTAAGGATTCAGGATATTCATCATCCCAGAAGGTCAGCAGTTTAATATTGAATTGCTGCAGCAATTTTAACTGCTGCTCTACGAATTTTTCATCGACCGATCTCTTGATTTTTAAGGCGATCGCCCGATCCACACCAGGTACGCGGATTAATTTTTGAACCGGTGCATCCAGCACGGTTTGAGCCGAGCCCAGATTGCCGATTAACTGGCGCATTCGTCCCGAACCAATCCCCGGAATTGAATAGAGTCTTAATAAAGGAATAATTTCAGCGCAGGTCATGCCATATTTTTTGAATTTGCCTGGAGCACCAGTTTAAAGAAAGCAGCGATGACTGCTGGCAAATTTTCACCCGTAGCCGCAGAAAAAGAGATTACGGTATAGTCACCCTTAAATTTTTTGATTTTTACCGATCCCTGCTGCAGATCGGATTTGGTCAGCAAGATGATGAACGGTTTCTTAACCAGCATAGGACTAAATGCTTTCAATTCATTGAACAGGATTTTAAAAGTTTTATCCGGTCTTTGATCTGTTGATTCGATCATAAAGGCCAGGGCCCGGGTCCGTTCAATATGGCGAAGAAATTTATGCCCCAATCCTTTACCCTGATGGGATCCGGCAATCAGACCGGGGATGTCGGCCACCACCAGTTGCTGGTAATTTTTATAACTCACGATACCCAGATTCGGCTCCAGCGTCGTGAACGGGTAATCGGCAATCTTAGGATGCGCTGCCGAAATTCGCGACAACAGTGTTGATTTACCCGCATTGGGGAATCCCACCAGTCCTATATCTGCAAGCAATTTTAGTTCCAATTCCAGAATTTTCTGCTGGCCGCGTTGACCAACTTCCCACTTGCGCGGAGCCTGGTTGGTAGAGGTGGTAAAAGCCGCATTTCCCCGTCCTCCTCTGCCGCCTTTGACGATCAAACAGTTATCTCCATCATGGACGAAATCTGCCACGATTTCTCCAGTTTCAGCATCGCGGATAACCGTACCAGCCGGCACTTTGATAATTAAATCAGGAGCGCTTTTTCCCTGTTTATTCGCGCCTTGCCCGTGTTGTCCCCTTGCTGCCTGGTATTTGTGCTGATAACGAAAATCTATCAGTGTATGCAAATGCCTTTCGGCCATGATGATTACACTGCCGCCATTGCCGCCGTCTCCGCCATCAGGCCCGCCTTTGGGCACAAATTTTTCCCGCCTGAAACTGGCACAGCCGCTGCCACCCTGTCCCGATTTAACTATGATCCTGGCTTCATCAATAAACATAATCTTTTCCGCTATATTGCCATATTATAATCACGCAGTTGTGTTAATATTGCCCGGCAGGGGCAGGCCGGAGATCAGATGTACAGGAAGAGAAAGATAGATCAAAAAGAACCCTGTATTCCAAAACGGTGGGCATTATCGAGATCTCCGTAAGAAGAAAAAGAATAATCAAAACGGTAGGTACGCCAGACTACCCCGAAGCCCAGAGAAACTCCGGAAAATTTTGCCGATGGTGTATCCAGATCCTGATGCAGATCATGATCATAACCCAACCTCAGGCGGAATAATTGCGACAGCGTGAATTCACCGCCGATCGCGAATTTTTTCAAACGATCCACGAATTTATCTTCAGACCTGTTCAGATCATAAAAAGAGAGATCATAAACTAACGGCAAATGAGCAAGCTTTTTGGAAACACCGAATTTTAGACTTAAGGGCAGACTTTCCTTAGTATGGACATAAGCGCTAAGTGCCTTGCCGATATTCAATAAGGCAATCCCCAGGTACAAATCATTACTGAAGGGCGCTTCGTAAATCAATCCCAGATCAAGTCCCAGAGCGCTGGCCGTATAAGTGTCAATTTTAGAATGGATATATTTAAAAGTTACACCATATGTGAAACGCTCCTCCAAGTAATCCGAATACGATACTGCCAGGGCCAGATCGCCGGCACTGAAACTGCGCCCACTGGCATTAGTGAACTCATCGGTCTCTTTAAATGAACCATAATTCAGATACAGAATAGCTGCGCTAATCTGGCCGTGACCGGTCAGGCGCTGGGTATATCCTGCTTGCCCACCGGAAATATCCAGAAGATAATCAGTATAATTGAAGCAAAATTGTCTCTCTGCGCTATAAACCATCCCTGCCGGATTTTGAAAGATGCCATTCACATCTCCCCGTAAAGCCAGGAAGGCTCCGCCCATGGCACTGGACCGTGGGCTGAAATCGGTGCGTAAAAATTCAAATCCTGATGTGCCGGCACCTGCGGCTGCTGCGCAAACTGCACTCCAGCTCCACAAACAAAGGACAGGCACTACTAATCTGGTTAGTTTCATACTGGCTGTTCTCGGCATCATCGTCTACGTTTTATCAGATTTTCTGTAAGGGATCGTATATGGATTTATCCTGCTCGACTATAAATTTATCAAATTCGACCCTCTTGGTATTCACTAACGATCGACCCAGAAAGCGGGTTCCAATTTCGTCAAATTTGAAAGGGATATCACTTACATAAAACTGCAGGAATTGCTTCCCCCCGTCCCGGCGTTCTAATTTTGAATTTATCAACAATTCTTTCACTTTGCGAGCAGTTTCTTTGCCCGAATCAATCAGGGATATATGCTCTCCGACCACCTGCTGGATCATATCTTTCAGGACCGGATAATGGGTACAACCCAGAATAACCGTATCTATTCCATCTGCCAGCAGGGGCTGTAGATATTTTTCTATAGTTAAGCGTGTAATAGTTTCCGTGATCCAGCCTTCTTCGACCAGAGAGACCAGCAGCGGGCAGGGCTGACTAAGCACCTGAATATCCGGATTTAACCTGACAATTTTTCTATAGTAAGCGTTGCTATTGATAGTGGCTGTTGTACCAATGACCCCTATTTTATTTTTAACCGTCTGACGGACGGCGGCATCCACACCAGGTTCGATCACACCTAAAACCGGGATTGTACAAGTCGACACGAGTAAATCCAGAGCCACCGCCGACACGGAATTACAGGCTACTACCAGCATTTTTACATCAAATTGCTTTAAAAAAGCAGCATCTTCAAGTGCATATTTCTTGATCAGTTCTTCCGATTTTGTGCCATAAGGTACACGGGCTGTATCTCCAAAATAAACAATATCTTCATCGGGTAAATATTGCAGCAACTGTTTGACCACGGTCAGACCGCCAATGCCAGAATCGAATACACCTATGGGTTTATTCATCATTCTGTTACTCAGATAGCATTTTCTATATCTTCTTTATATTGCCGCAATCCATTAAAAATACCCTCGGCAATCTTTTTCTGTGTACTCGCTTGACTTAAAATTCGTTCCTCGTGTTTATTGGAAATATAACCGGCTTCGATTAAGACATTGGGCATGGTAGCACCCACCATTACCCAGAAAGGCCCCTGTTTAACCCCGCGACTGACAATGCCGACTTTCTCCAATTTATCATTGAGAAAATTCTGTATCAGTGATGCAAAATACTGACTGTGTTTGATATTGACGCTTTGCAACATCGTAGCCAGGATAAAATTCAATCCCTCGTATCGCTGCTTGTCTTCACTCTCTTCAAATTCGATGGCTGAATTTTCCTTAAGCACGACTTCGGTCGCCTTGGTGTCTTTATCCGCACTTAAAAAATATGTTTCGCTGCCGTTGGCATTACGGTTCAGGTTACTATTACAATGAACACTGATGAACAGATTCGCTCCCGCGTCATTAGCAATCTTGGTGCGTTTCCATAAAGGTATAAACACATCCCGGTCACGGGTATAAATTACCCGGACTTCCGGCATATTTTTTTGTATTAAATCTCCCAGAGTCAGAGCGATGGGCAGGACTATATCCTTCTCCTTTATTTTGCTAAATCCCAGTGCACCCGAATCCTTGCCGCCATGTCCGGCATCAATGACCACGGTATCCACCAGCCACTTCTTTTTCTGCTGATCCAGTTCATCTTTGACCTTTTGTGTCTGTTCCCCGCCCGGCTGAGCCTGTTCTTCTTCCACTCCAAGCACTTCCCTCGTACGCAGATTGACATAGAAATCATTACTGTCGGTATTCAGGACCAGGTCCCGGCCGAGGATTTCCCCTTTAAGGCGGAAACCGATTGACGCTGTTTCTCCCAATTGAAACGCTTCGATTTTGGAAATAATACCCGTTGTGGCCGCGGCAGCAATACTTTGCGGATTAATTTTTGCTCCGAAAATATCGATGTGGAAATAATTATAGCGTATATCCAGGACGATATCTTTCTCAGAAAATTTTTTGGTAGCAAACACCTGAATCATGGTCCCATTATCTTTTTCCGCGATCTTGATTCCCGTAACATTGACATCTGTACGCCCGATACTGAGTTGATTTAACTCCTTATTCAGGTTTAAAGTCAGCGTGGTATATTTATTCAATATTGCCGCCAAATGGTCCAGCGGAACCCACATTTGGTTGTCGAGCCACAAGGATTCCAGGGTGGTCTGGACAATCTGTCCATTGACATTGATAAAAGTATTGTCGGCGCTGAAAGTGATACGTTCCTGGCCGATATACAGTACGGTTTTCCGGCGTTCTTCATTGGTGTAAATGCCAAAATGAAGAGTCTGGGCAAATTCAGCCAGGTTAACGTAGAGGTATCCCCATTTCTCCATCGTGGCTAGTTGCCCTTCAATCTGCAGGGAAGCAGCGATAACCGATATCCGGTTATCCTTAGTTGCCAGCCCGCTAAGCCGGGTGCTGCCTAAACTCACACGGCCCAGCAGTTTTCCCGGCCAGATGCTGACGGCGGCGAGCAGCAAATTACCATAATATAGAAATTTTCTTCGTTGCATATACTCACTCAAAATAATTGCTAACTTAATCATAAATATCAGTTTATTCAATGACTTTATCAGGGCGGTGTATATAAATAACTTGTATCTGATTTTGAATTGAATTATAATGAATCTTTTATTTACTGACTACGTATTTACCAGACAATTTTAGCAGACCTATTTTTATCCTGCAGGAGCAGATTATGACCGTACTTGAAATTGAGAGTGTATCAAAATCTTTTGGTAAGGTACAGGCTGTACGCGATATCAATTTTAGCGTGGAAACAGGCCGCATCTATGGAGTACTTGGTCCGAATGGGGCCGGTAAGACCACGACCATCCGCATGATCATGAATATTCTATTGCCGGACAGCGGCCAGATCAGACTATTTGGTCAGAGTATGAATGACGACCTCAAACGCCGGATCGGATACCTGCCCGAAGAACGCGGATTGTATGCCAAAGATGAAAGTTCTGGATATGCTGGTATTTCTTGGCGAGTTGCATGAATTGTCAGCAGGCGAAGCCGCAGCCCGCAGCAGAGCATGGTTAAAGCGGGTCGAACTTGATACCTGGGAACAGAAGAAAGTGGAAGATTTATCCAAGGGTATGCAGCAAAAAATACAGTTCATCGGTACCATCATGCATCGGCCTGACCTGATTATCCTGGATGAACCTTTCGCCGGACTGGATCCGATCAATACCCAGATGATGAAAAATATCATGCTGGAATTGAAAGCGGATAACCGTGCGATCATGTTCTCCACTCACCAGATGGAAGTAGCGGAAAAGATCTGCGATGATATCCTGCTGATCGATAAGGGTGAAAAAGTTCTGGATGGCGACTTAGTCGGCATCAAGAAACAGTATGGCAGCAATGCCATACAATTAGAGTATGACGGCGACATTCAATTTCTGAAGACACTAAAGATGATTGAAAAAATAGATAACTATGGAAATTATGTCGATATCCGTTTGCGCAAAGAAAACACCTCTAAACAGTTGCTCCAGGCGCTGATTGATAAAATTGAAGTACGCCGTTTTCAAACCACCGAATCCAGTCTGAACGATATCTTCATTGAAGTCGTAGGGAGAAAAACACATGTCTAAGATAATGACGATCATAAAACGCGAGTATAAGGAAAGCGTATACAAAAAGAGTTTTATTATTACGACACTTCTGACACCGGTGCTCATGCTGGCCCTGGTTTTCGTACCTACCCTGCTCGTCCGGATGGATGTCGAAAGCAGTTACAATGTGGCCCTGGTGGATCATTCCGGTCTGTTTGTGAACGAGTTGCCGAAAAAACTTGACATTAAACTATCGAATGGACAACCAAAGTTTCAATTCCCGCTGGTGGCAGATCAGCAAACCGCTTTTGAAAAGCAAAAAGAAGAATTAAGATTGCGGGTGGACTCCGCAGAACTTGATGGATTTATATTCATTCCGGCCCAGGTAATCGATACACCGCGGGTAGAATTTTATGCCCGCAATGTGGGTGATTTCGACCTCAACCAGCAGATACAAAGCGCCATCGACGATATTTTGATCGATTACCGGATTCATCAGAGCGGTATCGATCCGGCGACCATCAACCTGCTGACCCGTACTACCGAGATGAAAACTTTTAAAATTAAAAAAGGTGAAGAGGAAAAAGAGAGCGGATTTATCCAGGAATATTTTTCCACATTCGCCATGGTCTTTATCCTGTATATGACCATCATTATTTATGGAGTTTCGATCATGCGCGGGGTATTGCAGGAGAAAAATTCGCGAGTAATTGAAATCCTGCTTTCATCAGCGAATTCTTTCCAACTCATGGTAGGAAAAATTCTGGGGCTGGGCAGTGTCGGACTTACGCAATATCTGATCTGGTCACTGCTGGCCATAGGACTGCTGCTTTTCGGTACCAGCATGACGGCTTTGCCCAGCGGTCTGACCACCATTTCCCCCTATGTCTTTATTTATTTCGTCCTGTTTTTCTTACTGGGTTACTTTTTATTCGCCTGCATCTATGCCGGAATCGGTGCACTGGCCAGTACAGACCAGGAAGCCCAACAAATGTCAATGCCGGTGGTATTCCTGATCATTATTCCTATCCTGGTCATGACTTTCATCACTAAAAATCCGGACAGCACGACTTCGGTTATTCTTTCCCTCATCCCCTTCTTCAGTCCGATCCTGATGTTTGCCAGAGTGAACATATCCGCACCACCCGCTCTGGCAAGTCTGGGGTTCCATAGTCCTATTGATTTTGACTGTTTTACTATGCATGTGGATTTCGGCAAAAATCTACCGGGTGGGTATGTTGATGCACGGCAAGCGTCCGACTTTACCCGAAATCGCCCGCTGGGTCAGAGCAAAATAGAAAAAACACCTTAAATCCCCTAAATTGGCTGGTTAAGAAAATCACGGAATTGGTAGTTTACAACAGCCAATCATTCTCCTATATTAATGCTACTATTTATGTAGGGACAATCCTAGGGATTGTCCCTACATATAATGAATAGTCAACAGGAGAATGTATGTTATTGCTGAAAATTGAATCCTCAAGCAGCACCCCTATCTACCGGCAGATCATCACTCAAATTTCCGATCTGATCGACAAAGAGACAATCCAGCCCGGTGAACGCATCCCGGCCAGCCGCGAACTGGCTGTTAAATTAGGGCTGAACCGGTCGACAGTATACCGCGCCTACCAGGAATTACAGGCTTTCGGTTACCTGGAAAGCAGGCCTGGTTCCTATATGACGGTTCGGAAACGGAAAAAGACTGTCACACTGCACCATGATTTTCACCGGGGCCTGATCAATTGGTCCGGCAGCGCCAATCGCCAGAGCGATGAACTGTTTTCACTTTTCCATACCTTCAGATCGGAAAAAAGCAACGGCAGCCGGGATTGTATAAATTTTTCCCGGTTGGATATGGATCACCGCCTGATGCCGGCAACCGATTTCAGACGATGCCTGAACCAGGTGCTGGTCAATGAAGGCCACAAAGTACTGGAATATGGTGATTATGCAGGATATTATCCCTTACGGGAATTTATCGCTCAACGCATGCAGATACATGGTATCGCCGCTGTCCCGGAAGAGATCCTGATCACCAATGGTTCACAACAGGCACTTGATCTTATTTTAAAGATGTTCACTATAGCGGGCAAAAAAGTTCTCGTGGA
Organism: Calditrichia bacterium; assembly: GCA_963777955.1. Taxonomy (GTDB): domain Bacteria; phylum Calditrichota; class Calditrichia; order JAJRVZ01; family JAJRVZ01; genus CAVZSQ01. The sequence goes on along the minus strand of CAVZSQ010000015.1, from coordinate 71,445 downwards.
AGCACCGACATACGCCCTGGCCATTCCTCTTTTTTTATTCTACCGGGTGGAACCGGTTGAGATCGAGATGAAGAATGATGGCTTAGATCTTGACGCTCTGGAAAAAGCGATCCGCGCTGAGCGACCTGCCTTTTTATATACCATTCCCAATTTTCAAAATCCAACCGGAATTACCACCAGTCAAAATCATCGTGAAAAATTATTGGCAATATGTGAAAACAATAATCTGCCGTTGGTCGAGGATGGTTTTGAAGAAGAAATGAAATATTTTGGTAAAGTCGCCCTGCCGATAAAATCAATGGACAGAAATCGTATCGTACTCTATATGGGCACATTTTCCAAGGTTTTATTCCCCGGCATCCGAGTTGGCTGGATTGTCGCGGATAAAGAATGCATCGAACGCCTGACCGCCATCAGGCGTTTTTGTGATCTTTCCTGCAATACCTTGACCCAGGCTGCCCTGAATCATTTTTGCCGCCAGGGTTATTATAATATTCATATTAAAAGAATGCACCGGATCTACCGCAGACGAATGCAAAGCGCATTCCAGGCCCTGGCGGAATTCATGCCTGATAATGTAAAATGGACCCGTCCTGAAGGGGGGTATACCATCTGGCTGGAACTGGCCCGGGACTATCACAGTAAAACCCACCTGCAAAATGTACTGAATCAGCATGGAGTTTCAGCCTCTCCAGGCGAGTTTTACTTTGCCAGAATGCATCCTAAAAAATACCTGCGCTTATCCATCGCCACACTGAACGAGGAAGAAATCCGCAAAGGTATCAAGAGATTAGGCCAGGCCATTTTAAAGATATAAATCTAATGTAATAATTGAAATAATAGTAATAATTAAAGTATAAGTTGAAAAACTATTTATCATGAGCAATAACAAGATATTACCTTTGAAAAATGATGTAGTTTATGGGCCGGTTAATTCCAGGCGGTTAGGAAAATCTCTGGGAATTAATGTTCTGACGGCAAATACTAAAATCTGTAGTTTGAATTGCCTTTACTGCCAGTATGGCTATACCAGAATAAAGGTCGAGAAAATAAACCAGATAACGAATTTTTTTTCGATTGAATCGATTATTCAGGGGTTGGAATCAAGATTAAGCAATGACCCCTGCAGGTTGGATTACCTGACCTTTTCCGGTAATGGCGAAGCCACCCTGCATCCTGATTTCCCGGACTTGGTAAATGCGGTGATAAATTTACGAAATAAATACTGCCCTGCTGCCAGAACTGCCATTCTGAGTAATGGAACCCGCATCGGGCAACCTCATATTCAGGCTGCCCTGGACAAATTAGATCTTAAAATCATCAAGTTGGATTGCGCCGCAGAGGATTTGTACAGGCAATATAACCGGCCAATAATTCCCTTTAATCTCCGGCAAATGATTCACCTGCTGGCGACCATGAAAAACATTACTATACAGGCTCTTTTTACCGCTGGAAGGTCCGGCAATTTTTCCCCGGATCATTTAAAAACCTGGATCCGGTCGATAATATTCATTCGCCCGCTTATGGTTCAGATATATAGTCTGGATCGTGGCTATCCCTCAAAACAGATTACTAAACTCAGTGGTGATGACCTGCAGCCGCTGGTTGATGAACTGGCGCAATCTGGTATAACTGCGCAGCGGTATTAAATCCGCAATGCTCAATCCCCCATACAGATACCAATACCACGGGCTGTTCGTAACAACTGATCATCCATTTTTATTACATTGTAAGCTGAGATGACGTCCTTGATGGGTATCGCTGTAATCAGCGGATGTTTATAGGCAACCATCTTGCCATAATCCTGCGCCAGTACCATTTCAAAGGCTTTGACTCCGAATTGGGTAGCCAGAACCCGGTCATAAGCATTGGGTATTCCACCGCGCTGCAGATGGCCGAGGATTGAGACACGAATATCTTCCTCACAGCCGGCCTGTTTCAATTCCTGTTCCAGACGAAGTCCGGCCCCGCCCAGGCGGAGATTTTGATATCCTATTTCATCGCTTTTAGTTACTACCGCTGCACCTCCGATTGGTTTGGCCCCTTCAGCAATCACGATATTCACAAATCCACGCCCCATGGGCATGCGCTCATGGATGCGTTCCATGACCACATCTACATCGTAGGGAATTTCAGGAATCAGGCAGATCTCCGCTCCGCCGGCAACCGAGGCGTGCAGGGAGATCCATCCGGCACCACGGCCCATGACTTCCAGAATAAAAATTCTGTTGTGACTCTCGGCGGTAGTTACCAGTTTATCGACTGCATCCGTGGCAATCTCGGCGGCGGTCTGAAAACCGAACGTGAAATCAGTTCCGGCCAGATCGTTATCGATAGTTTTAGGCACACCGATGATATTGCATCCTTTTTCATATAGTGCCTGTGATATTTGTTGTGATCCTTCCCCACCGATGTTAATCACTGCTTCAATATTCTGATATTGCAGTTTACGCAATAATTCATCCGAACGGTCAACCGAGCCCCAGCTGCCGTCTTTATTCTTGATCGGCCAGGCGAAAGGTCCGCCCTTGTTGGTTGTCCCGATAATAGTTCCGCCTTTGACATGAATTCCGGATACCTTTTTCTCATCTAATATGATTAGTTCCATCGGTTCTCTGAGAATGCCATTGAATGCTTCATAACTACCCACGACTTCCCAATCCCGCTCCTGCGTGGCACGTTTGACAATGGCCCGAATGACTGCATTTAAACCCGGGCAATCGCCTCCACCGGTAATAACTAAAATCCTCTTCTTCATTCATTCCTCAGGTTATCATTTTTTGAATATAAGTTAATTCCATATACACAGTTAAACTAAATTGTTTAATTGGTATTGAATTGGTAATTACATTTAAATTTGTAATTTAGCTATAACTTTACTGAGGATGCAAATTTATTTTTAAATCTGTAGCGGTCTGATCGAAGTAGTCCCTAAAAACAAAAAGGTTGTGCTCTCTTTTCAGAAAACACAACCTTTTATTTGAAGTTTGTCTGTTAAGTTTGAAAGATAATTCTATTGCAGGAGTAGCACTCCTAGATCATTATCAGCACCTGCGTTTACCTCAATATTATCCTGAGTGAACGAATGATCCAGAGTATCCCGTACTGACACCGTGTACAATCCTTCCGGCAGAAAACCAAGTACAAACGTGCTATCCGCCATATTTATCGCTGCACTGGTGACAGTATCCGAGCCCTGTATGGCATAGGCTACCGGAATATTTTCCGGATTGGTTACCTGCCCGGATATCGAACCAGCTACTGCTTTTGCCACTACCCTTAAATGCGGCTTTAATTTATATCCAGTGGGATTACTGCCTGGACCGGTCACCACAATAGAACGGTTTACATCAAAATCCACCACTAATTCATAGGTAGAACCGGCGGCAATAGTAAATTGAGGTCCGAATTTCAATCCGGTTTGTGCTCCGCTTGGCACTTCCAGCGGATATACATTCCCGTCGACTCCAATCTCTGCAGCATCAATTTTAATCCGGATTTGAGTATAATGACCGGCCGGTACGTCCGCACCGCCCAGAACCTCAAATTTTCCGCCGCTTAAATCGAGTAAATCATATGTTACCGGCTCGGTCATCACACTGATCCAGGCAGAATCGAAATGTGCGCTTACTTCAGTAAAGGTGATGTTTACCGAGTCATATACAGCCGGTGCATCGGTGAGATATATTCGCAGCCTGCCGTTATCCACGGCGGAAGTGGAATCTTCTTTACAGCCGATTAAAATCATAAAAAAACATATAACTACCAGGACGATAATCTTCCGCATATTTTCCCCTTTTGATTTTCGCCTAATTTATTCTATTTCAACTGAATAATTGTGATGTAGATCAACGATCTAAGAAATTGTTAACTACTTTAACTCAATGGTGAAGGAGCGCGTCCAGATATTTCCGCATTTCTGCGACCATTCTCCTGCTATGGGTTATTTTATTGGTCTCCAGATCCAGATAAGTAGCCGCGGGCATCAGGCGAACCATTTTACGCAGGTTATCCGGTTCATGCAGTTTATCTTTAGAAGCACCGATCATCAGGGTGGGAATATCGATATCTTTGAGCAAATCCCAGATTTCGTACCTGTAAAGCGACAGAACCCCCTTTTTTAGTTTCCAGGGGTCGCCTGAATCGATAGCCCGGCAATATTTTTCATACTGTTCATAATCACTGTTCAGATCGAGACGAAATTTCCGCAGATACCATTTCACCGGAGGTCTGATCAAATCATACATACCGGGATAGAACATTTTAATGATATATATCCAGATCTTTGGTATGCGAAAGACTGCGTTCGGTCCGACCAGAACCAGACAGCACGGTTTTTCCTTCAGGTAACGATATAGGTCAAGGATGCTCGTTCCACCCAGCGAACTGCCAAAAAGGATGTAATCCTGCTGTTTAAAATTAAATCTTTCAATCAAGGTGACAATATCCAGACCGATCGATTCCACATCATACCTGGCCCGGCCCCGCACCTGTGAACTGATCTTTTCCCTGGTCTCGACATAATAGATCTTGAAATCCCCGGTCATCTCCAGCAGAACTTCTTTCCAGCCAAACATCTGCGAGACCCAGCCGGGTACGAACAACACCGGAGGATATTTGGGTTTCCCGGGAGGAGTAAAGGTCACGACGCGCAGGGCCACATTTACACTGGTAGGAATCATTTCTTCAGTTACCGAGGCGCCGGCGGCGCAGAAATCAGTTATATTCTGATCAGGGAATGTGTCTGCATGTTTAAAGAACATAATACCTGCTTTGCACCTGCTTTAGGTGGTGAGATTTAAGCACTAATTTATGGATGTGTTCTGTTCATCCGTTTATACCAGCCCTTATTATGCTTATAAATATTTTTATATTCTCTGAACAGGCGGTCATATAGAGTCCGGTTTTCAGGATTGGGAATAAATTTGTTTTTTATCTTGATATAATTTTTAATCTCCGGGAACGATTTGATATATCCCAGGGTCATACTGGCTAACAGGGCCATTCCTTTGGCGCCGGCCTGTTGCGGATCGCTGATCTGGTTGATCTGGCGGTTGGTTATATCGGCGATGATCTGGCACCAGATATCGCTTTTAGCCCCTCCGCCGATAAAATTCATCGAACTTACCGGAGCATACAATTTTTCCAGGGTTTCCATAGCCCAGCGGTTATTAAAAGCTACTCCTTCCAGTACGGCCCGGATCAAATGTTCGCGGGTATGATCCAGACTAAGATTAAATAATCCCGCCCGTACATAATCATCGTCGAGGGGCGCTCTTTCTCCGTACATCCATGGCGTAAATAACACACCCTTGGCGCCCGGTCCAACCTTTTCAGCCATTTGATCAAACAGCTGAAAGATCTCGTTGATCTGGCTTTCAGCCATCAGTTGTTTTTCATGATAAAGAATATTATTTTTCAACCATTCCAGGCAAGCCCCGGCGGTTTCCTGGTGCGCGATACCCAGGTAATATTTCTGGGGATAGGCACTGCCAATGCAGCCGGTATAATGGGGTATGTCGATCTTGCGCTTGGTAAAATGCCCCGCGACCCAACTGCTGGTTCCGATGTGAATATACATTTCTCCGTCATCCAGCGCACCGGCACCGATTGCCGTCGCCGCTACATCACTGGCGCCGTTAAATACCGGTGTACCGGCCAGCAGGCCGGTTTCAGCCGCAGCTTTGGCTGTAAGAGTTCCCACCACTTCGGCGCTCTGGCGAACCTCGCTCAATTGATCGGGTGTAATATTCGCCAGCCGGCACAATGCCGGACTCCATTGGTTAAGGTTGCGCCGCGTGTCCAGAAACCACCACAGCACAGCTACATCAACCGATGTCACAAAATTTCCTGTAAGATGGTAGATGATAAAATCCTTGGTATCGATAAATTTATAGGTATTTCTGAACACCTTCGGTTCATTTTCCTGCAGCCAGAGCAACTTTCCGATTTGATCTTTTCCAGTCTGTCCGGGACTTCCTCCGGTGATTCTTATGAATTTGAGTAACTTGAATAAATTATAGCCCTGGACGCGCGGCAGAGTCCATAACTTTTTCCGCATGATATCAGCCGCCCGGCCATCTAGCCAGGTAATGCCGCGATACAGAGGCTCTCCTTCCCTCGTAACCGGAATCAGATTTTGCGATAAACTGGAAAAGGTTATTCCTACCACATCCCGCGGATCGGTGCGGGTGTTTTTCATGACTGATTTGCAGGTGAGACAACTTGCTTTCCACCAGTCGGCAGGATCCTGTTCAGCAAAACCGGGTTGAGGGTGATGCAGCGGATAGGTCTCTTTGGCCATAGCGATGATATCTCCGGAAAGTGAGATCAGGATCGATTTGGTGCCACTGGTCCCCATATCGTGCGCCAGAATGAACTTTTGTCCAGATGTTTTACTCATAGCTTCTATCCATTCCCCTGGTTAAATATAAATTCAACTGCTGCTTGATTAATAATAAAAATGATTAACAATGATATGATCGGCAAGTATAAGTTATTGCGGTAAAATTCTCAACAGAAATTTCTAATCGACCTTTAATACCTTGGCGCCCCGAATTTTGCGCTGTTTTAATTCCCGCAGGGCCTGATTCGCCTGCGACAGTGCAAATTCCTGATAGGCCGGCCTGATGGGAATCAGCGCGGCTAATTTCAGAAATTCGCCGACATCGGTCCTGGTAATATTAGCCACGCTTTTAATCTCTTTTTCCAGCCAGAGCTGGGAGGTATAATCCAGATTAAGCAGGTAATCACGATCCACGTTTTCCTTGCGAATCGCATTGATGATCAACCGGCCTCCGCTCTGCAAATTTTTTAAAGCATCCAGAACCGGTTTCCATACCGGCGTGGTATCTATGATAGCATTTGCTTTACCCGGCGGCTGGTCACTGCTGTCACCGACCCAGTCAGCACCCAGTTCCCGGGCAAAATCCTGTTCCTGTTTACTTCGGGCAAATACAAAAATTTGCGTCTGCGGAAAAAGATAGCGGCTCATCTTTAAAACCAGGTGCCCCGACGCGCCAAAACCGGTCAGACCCAGAACCTGCTTATTTTCTATTCTGCTAAGGTTCAAGGCGCGGTAACCGATAGCACCCGCACAGAGTAATGGCGCTGCTTCTGCATCATTGTCGTATATTTCCGGAATCCGGTAAATAAAAGACTGGCTGCTCCGCATGTATTCGGCATATCCACCGTGGGCATCGCGTCCGGTGGCTTTGAATTGGGCACAAATATTTTCATGACCACGCAGGCATAATTCACATTTTCCACAGGCGGAATAAATCCAGGCTACACCCACCCTCTCCCCGATTTTAAACTCTTTAACCTGCTGACCCAACCCGGCAATATGGCCTACCACCTGATGTCCTAAAACAATCGGGAAAAAAGCCGGAGGCGTCCGGCCTTCAATTTCATCGAGCTCGGTATGACAAACTCCGCAGACGGATACTCTGATCAGCACCTCATGCCCGGCAGGCTGGGGAACCGGTAAATCCGTCAGGCGCAGGGGCGAATCCTCCCGGTTTAAATCATAAATTCTATCCAGCACCATCGCCTGCATCCGCAGCACCCTTAATTATTCTTCAGGCCTTGCTCCTGGTGCTTTTTAAAATGCTGCATTGCTTCTTTAACACCGGTGAAGGTTTTGACCACTCCGCTCAACTTGGTGATTTTAAACAGATTCACTACTTTCTCCGATGGATTAGCCACCACTAATTCACCACCGGCATGGCAGACCGTAACCAGATCGCGCATTAAGGCACCCAGTCCCACACTGCCCATCCATTCCACATCCTTCAGATCTATAATTACCTGCTTGATCTGCTGGTGCAAAAATTTATCGACACATTCATGCAAATCATCAGTTTCGGGAGCTCCAATCAATTTTCCTTTGATATGAATGATACCGACATTATTCTCCTGCTTTGACTCAATTTTCATATCAAATCTCCTTCTATTAATTGAGCACAAAGGAAATTATCGAAATAATTTAATAAAACGTATTTTATTTTAAATATATTTTAAACCAACCCGGCCGGCGAGACGGCGGATCAGATAACCTTTGATCTCCAGCGAGGTGACGGAAGTCCCGATTTCGGCATAGGTGTAGCCACCCTTGCGCAGAGGACCAGGATTGAGAATTTTAGTCGCCCCGATTGTATCAATGCCTGTTCCTTCATGAATATGTCCGGTGAAGCAGATCAGCGGTTGAGATTGTTCTATGAATTGCCTGACAGATTTGCTGCCGACATGCATGTTCAGAGCGATCCGGTCGTTTAATGTGTTTTTCGGAGGCTGATGACTCAGCAAAATAAACGGCTGGTGTGCAGCATTCAGCATGGCTCTGCCCTGCTGCAGAAATTCAGCAAGTTGCTGTTCGCTGTACTCATTGGGAGTGTGGCCGGGACATGGCAGGGATCCACCCAGGCCTACTATACCCAGGTTATTGATAGTTTTTCCCCGGCCATGCAGATTGAGATTATATAAATTCAAATAAGTTTCCACCTGTGGCTGATCACAATTACCGGGAACCGCCAGGATTTGACGGTTATATTCCATTATTTTTTCTAGCACCTGTTTTACTTCTTTTTCCCGGCCGAAATGAGTGAGATCGCCCGTCAGCAGTACCAGATCAACCGATTTTAATTCCGTGCCAATCCGGTCGATTGCTTCCAAATGACCATGAATATCAGTGATTGCGATGATTTTCATTGAAACGGGGACCTTCACCTGCGCACGACGCGAAACCCGATTCTATAATCTCTGCTATCCGGATACAGGCCGGCCAGGTAACAACGGTTTGCCACACGTAAATTCTGAGCAGGATGCTGCCAGGAACCGCCGCGAAAAACACGGTGGGTTCCGCTGCTTGGACCGGCGGGATTTGTCTGGCTGGCGGAAGTATAAGTGCCATACCAGTCCCAGCACCATTCCAGGACATTACCGCTCAGGTCATATAGATCCAGTTCATTTGCCTGACGGTTGCCCACATCATGAGTAGTGGCCGAACTGTTGGTCAAATACCAGGCCACCGTACCCGAATCATTACTGCCGCTGAATTTGTAGCCCTGAGTAAGCGATCCTCCCCGGGCTGCATACTCCCATTCTGCTTCTGTCGGTAAGCGATAACCGGTCGCATAAAAATTACAGGTGACATTAATACCGTCAATATAATAGCATGGATTAAGTCCTGCCTGCTGGCTGAGCAGATTACAAAAATTTACTGCATCGTACCAGTTCACCTGTTCGACCGGATGATTGGCTCCGGAGAAATAGGATGGCGTGGCAACCATAATCTCCTGCCACAATACCTGCGCTACCTCATATCTGGAAATATAAAAAGAATTAAGAGTGACCAGATGAGTCGGGTTTTCATCCACAAGACCATCACCCCAGGTATCGCCCATGGTGAAAGTGCCCCCGTTTACAAACACCATTTGCAGCGGTTCGGGGTAGACATGAACGGTCAAACTCAGCGTGTCAGTGGCATTATCCTTGTCTTTAACCTCCATGATAACCTCATAGTCCCCGTCTGCTGTGTACTCGAAATCAACCTGCCGGTCAGTATCATAATCTATTTCCCAGTTCTGATCATTATTAAAATCCCAGCGGTAAGTCAGACTGGTCCCATCTTCCTCATCACTGCAGGTTGCAGCATCAAAATGAAAGAGTTTATAATTACTACCGTCCCGGCTGACCGTGAAATCAGCGACCGGCCGCGAATTTACAAAAATTGTCCCGATCGTATCAACTTGCCAGCCGGCAGCATCGCTGAGTTGCACCCTGACTGTTTTTTCTCCTCCGCCCGTATCGAATATATGTGAAAATACCTGCAATTCATTCCAGGGCGTATCATATACTCCATTATTCTGCCAATCGAAACGTATCAGCAACTTCTGAAATTCCGTGCAATTATCGGTGCTGGTAGTGCCATCAAATTGAAATTCTGTTTCGTTGGTAAAACCGGAGTCCGGAAAAATCATGAGAAAAAGTTGCGGAGGCGTCGAATCCAGAATAATTTCAGCGGTTATTTTTTCTGATTCAATCTCAAAATCATTTATAAATTTTGCATAAACTCTTTTGATGCCATCCCCGGCGGTCAATTGATAACTCAACAATGCACTCCACGGCTGCCAGGCCAGCCCGGTGAAGGTAGAATCTTCACTGACTTTTACCTGCACGTTACTGCCATTTACCGACAAGGCCAGTTTTACTTCGGGCAGGATTGCATATTCTGCATTATTATTGATCACCAGGCCAGGATTCATCGGTTTGGGATTAATGGTGTCGGACAATACGGCTGATTCACTGTTATCAGCATATTTCACTTTCAGAAATACAATTTTTGCTCCGGCGCCACCGGACAGAATCCATGGTTTAGTGCTGACATAATTTTCCCAGACAGCGCCAGCAAATTCGCCATTGCCGGATAAAATCATCTGCCTGGCGGTACTGGCCAGTATGGTTAAAGTGACCGTGCGGCTTAATGCAAATTCGGCTCCATCGTTGATAAAAAAAGCCGGGCTGGTAACGATTGTTACGGCAGCGGTATTGGTAAAAGCCGTTTCCAGATTATTATCATTGATTGCAGATATCCGGTACCAATAGCGGTGGCCATTCTCGATATTTTTATCGACGTAGGTATCTTTGGATTTGTCGAGTGATTGAATAGGATTATACCCTCCCGGATCAGATTCACTGCGGTAAATTATAAAACCGGCCAGGCCATTGACCTGCGGCGACGTCCAGGATAAGGTAATACCGCCAGCGGCTATGACTGCTGTTAACCGGAACGGATCACCCCGGGTATACGGATTCTGATCATCAAAAGGATTATCGTATTCGGGCTGTACAGGTTTTTTATCACAGGTTAAAGTCAGCAGCAGGATCAGTGTTAATAGCAGACCTTGTTTTATTCTCATATTACCTCCGCGATAAAGCGGTGTCCCCAATCGGTAAGTCCAGTGCCAGGTTAAAAATCTTCCTGAATTATCAGGGTATACTAAAAGATAAGCTGATTTGTTGTACCGGACCATTCTGACCGGCCGACATCGTATAATTCGCCTGCCAGGCCGGTGGTAAAATTACCGTATCCAGAATATTCCACAGCCAGACCACTCCGGTAGCCAAATATAAAAGATTCCGTGTTCTTTCCGCTTTTTCCACCTGGTCATAGTTATCATCCATTTCCCGGCGCAGTTGTTTGATGTCATTAGCATCAAAAGCTGAAGTATAGATCTCCCTGGTCTGATTATATTCCGATATCTTATCATTATAATCGACAGTTATAAAAAAGGAAACTGTAGCTAAGCCTGCAATTGCCAGTGGATATAACCGGGTGCGGATGCTTTTTTCCTGATAAGCCTGCCCCCAACCGGGAAGTAAAGCAGAACGCCAGCACGCGCTCCATTTTTTCTTTGGCATAAGGGCCATATCGACATTCTGAATTTGATCCGGCAGCAAATCAATCTTTGCGGCGAATGTTTGATATCCTGACTTACTCATGCGGATGTTGTACCTGCCGGCCGGCATTAAAATTTCCGCAGAGTCAGCATTAATGGTCTTACCATTGATGCTGAGTTTTGCATCCGGGCGCAACCCGCCTAGTTTAAGCAATCCCTGGTGAAAAGTCAGTTTATAATTCTTTTCTACTTTTGGTCCATTCACGATAATCTGATCTTCGATCCGTTGATATCTGTCATCATTGATCTCCAGGTTATATCGCCCGTATGGTTTATTTATGCTCAAAGGGGTTCTACCAACCACGACACCATCAAGCGAAACCGGCAAACCTTCGGCGGCCTCGGTGCTGATGAGCAGCAGACCTTCATTATGCATCAATTTTGCGTTTATATGTAAATCTTCTCCGTTTTGCAAAATGATTTCCTGCTGCCAGTCGTTAAAATAATCCTTTTTGATTACCACTTTAAATCTTACTTCGTTCAAATCATTAATCCGCAGCGGAGTCTGGCCCTTCAGTAATTCGTCGATATAGACATTGGCTGCGACCGGATCAGACGTTACATCCAGGGCAGGCAGTTTTTGGAGTGTCATGTTCTCGCTGGTCAGCAGATCTTCAGTCAATTGTACATATTTGCGTTCGGTTTTATAACCCGGATATTTAACTTCGATATAGATTTTTTCGGGATACAGATCCTGCAATTGCAGCGGGGTGCGGCCCAGCTCCTGTCCGCGAATGAAAACCACGGCTGGTGAGGGCTGGCTGCTGATCGAGACAGCTGCCGGTTTTACAATACGCTCATCTATTTCTGCATAGTCATCTCCGGTTATCTTTATACGCCGTTTTAGTTGCAGATAACCTTCTTTTTTTAGGGCTAACAGATATTCGCCGGCAGCCAGATCTTTGATTATTTTCGGAGTTTTACCATAGTATTGATCCTCGATATAAATATCTGCTTCGGCGGGATTTGAGTACACCTTGATACCGCCCCGGGCTTTGCTCATGGTGATTGTTTCATCGAGTATTTCATCGGGATTGATAATCACTATTTTGGATCCGCTATAATCGTCCTTTACCACTTTTAGCACATGCTCACCGGAAGGCAGGTTTTTGACAGTAGTCGGCGTCTGCTCATTTAGGGCCTGTCCATCGACGAATATATGGGCCGGAGTGAGACTCGATTTCAGATACACATCGCCCCTCCCGCCTTTAGTGACAAAAAGACCCGGGTACTTCTTTGTCTCATCCACCAGGTTGCCGGCCAAAATCCGCAGGGAATTGGTAAGAACCTGTTCGATCGTACAACTGCAATCTTCGGTAACTGTTGCTAATATTTGACCGCTCTCCACACTGATCAGCCGCAAGGTCAATGTATACAGTGAACCGACTCTGGCGACGCTGCCGGCACAGATTTGCTGAATGTTAAGCAATTTTCCGATTTCCACTGCGCACTCATCACTGGTACATCCGGACTGTTGAAAACCCTGTTCAGTCAGGATTTCTACCATTTTTTCGCGTTCGATGACCAGGAATTCACGGGTATTAACCAGCTCGCTGCGCAGACGGTCGGTCAGGGCAGCACTTTCGATGGGATTTATGCCGATAGCACTGAGATCGAGTACGGCAATCTGTTTTTCTGCAGTCTGGGTTGATGCAGTTGAAATAAAAAAAAGCAGCAGCACGTGGATGAAAATGACTCGCCTCATCTTCACTCCCGGATTAGTTTATATACATGATTGATAACCGTCTATGAATAATATACGAAAATTAATGTAGTTTAGGAAAAATTGCCCAAAAATTATTCTTCGCAGGTATCCAGATTTTTCCGGATAACTCTGGCCAGTTCGCTTTTCAAGACTGGTTTCATCACCAGGTCGCGGATACCGATATCCTGCAGTGCCTCTTTTTCGATGAATTCACTGAAACCGGTACAGAGGATGATCGGAATATCCTTGCGGATCGAAAGAAGTTTTCTGGCCAGGATATCGCCGGTTATTTGCGGCATGATCTGATCGGTAATTACCAGTTGAAAATAAAAAGGATCCAGCAGGAAGAGTTCCAACGCTTCGTTGCTATTGGTCCGAGCTTCGACCGTATAACCGAGACTTTCCAGCATCTGCACCAGCATCTGCACTATATAACCTTCATCATCGATTACCAGGATCCGCTCAGAACCCCGTGGAATCTCATCCAGGTTGATTTGTTCGGCAGAGGTTATAGTTTGTTGTTCGATGGGTAGATATACTTTGAAGGTTGAACCTTTGCCGACCTCGCTGTAAACGTCAATATGTCCTTTATGATTTTTCACAATGCCGTGAACGACAGCCAGTCCCATCCCGGTGCCCAGTCCCTTCTCTTTAGTTGTAAAAAATGGCTCAAAGATACGGGGCAGCACTGTTGTATCCATACCGTGTCCTGTATCGCTCACACTGAGACAGATAAAGGGACCTGAATTAATGCCCTTGTAATCAACAGCATCCTCCTTGTTAATATAGATTTCATCCAGGCTTATCCCGATCACACCCCCTTTAGTCATCATGGCATGATAGGCATTGGTACACAAATTCATTACAATTTGATGAATTTGAGTTGGATCCGCATTAACCGGAGCACATTTACTATTGATATTTATTTTGAATTTGATTGTGGAGGGGATGGCTGCGCGCAGCAACTTAAGTGCTTCATGCACGATCAGTTGAATTCGCAGGGGTCGGGGTTCCTGGTCGCTTTGCCGGCTGAAAGTCAGAATTTGCAGAACCAGGTCTTTGGCCCGGTTAGCCGCCTGATAAACCTGGACCAGATTATTATAATCATGACTGTTTTTAGGCATCCCCTCCATCACCAGTTCGGTATAACCCAGGATCGGCGACAGTATGTTGTTAAAATCATGGGCAATGCCGCCGGCCAGCGTTCCGATGGCTTCCAGTTTTTGGGACATTTTCAGCCGGTCTTCCAGTAATTTCTGCTCGGTAATGTCACGAACAAAATTTAACGCCGCAGATTGATTATCATATTCAATATTGACCTGATTGACGTCAATCCATTTTTCTATTTTTTGCTTGGTCAGGATCCGGTAGGCAGAATTCGAAGACGTACCGATGGGAAAATCCTGAGCAACTTTCAGACTGGTCCACGGCATCTGCTGCAGTTCGTCCTTGGTATAACCGCAAATTTCCAGTGTTTTGGGATTACAGAATTTTATTTTACCATCCTGTTCGATAAAAATCGCTTCGCTGGCATTTTCCACCACCAACCGGTATTTTTCCTCGCTTTTACGCAGTTCGATTTCAGAGCGGTATCGTTCGGTTATATCCAGAACCTGGGCCACGATGAATTTCGTCCCTTTGGTATCCTTAATCAAAGAAAAATTTATCAGGACCCGCTGGCAGGAGGTAGTGGCACATTTCATATCGCATTCAGCCGATCTGGCCGGTGGATTCAATTTCTCCTCCGGATCGACGAGTTGGGCGGCCAGATCAAAACTTCCATCGGCGAAAAAGGTCCGGAAATCCTTTTGGATCAATTCAACCGGGTTCAGACCGATCATCTTGCTGAAGACACTGTTCACGTAAATCAATCTAAATTTTTCATTGATGATCACGATTCCTTCATGGGAATGTTCGACCATCGAACGGAATCGCTCTTCACTGTCTTTCAGCGCCTCATTGACCCGCTTACGCTCTCTTCTGATTTGAGCTTCATGCACTTCACGCTCGATTACCGGTACCAGCCGGGCCAGATTATCCTTCATAATATAATCATGGGCCCCCGCCTTCATGGCCGCCACGGCATTTTCCTCGCCGATATTTCCTGATACGATAATAAAAGGCAGATCAATTCTTTGATTCTGGATCAGATTAAGGGCATGGGGGGCACTGAAATTTGGCAAGGTGAAGTCGCAGATGATTAATTCCCATCCGTCTGCCTGCAGGGCCGTATTCATTTCCTCGGCAGTTTCGACACGGTGATATACCGGATCATACCCACCGCGCCGAAGTTCACGCAACAGTAACAAAGCGTCATTTTCGGAATCTTCGACCAATAACACTTTGATGGATTTGGGCATGAGCGCTTATTTTTTTGCAGATTTATTAATGATCAACCAATATAATCCCAGACTATTTACGGCTTCAGTAAACTGATTAAAATCAACCGGCTTATGAACATAACTATTCGCGCCCAGTTTATAACTTTCGATCAAATCCCGGTCTTCATCGGAGGAGGTAAGAATAACTACAGGCAAAAATTTTGTCCGCTCATCCGTCCGGATCTGCTTCAGGACCTCCAGACCACTGAGTTTAGGCAGTTTAAGATCAAGCAAAATTACTTCCGGTAAACTTTTATTGCGATTTTTAAATTTACCCTCTTTATATAAATATTCCAGAGCCTCGGCACCGTCCCGGACCACTTCGACATTATTCAGTAAATTATTCTTTTTTAAAGCCCGGATCGTCAGGAGTTCATCATCAAGATTATCTTCAACCAGGAGTATGTATTTTGCCTGCATACTACACCTAATGTTAATGTTTGTTTTTTATACCATACCCATACATTTTTCACATCTAATCAGGTATTCGACCTGGTAATATTCAATCTTTATTTTTAACCTTGCGTATGCACAGTAAATAGCCGGATTCTGCTTTCGTTCAGGCGGGTATTTTTATACGAATAAAGCCGCTCTTTTTCGCAATATTAAAGCCGATGGCGGTCTCTGTTATAAACTTATTGATTTTAAATAATTAAACAAAAGACTTTTTTAATTAAATCTGAAAATAAAACGTTGAGCCCCGGTCTAAATGGCTTTCGCCCCATACTTTGACCATCATGCCGGCTGATGATCCGTTTTACAATGGTCAGACCGATACCCGCACCAGCATACTCACTGACCTTATGCAGTCGCTGGAAAGGTGAAAACAATTTTTCATAATATTTCATATCAAAACCCACGCCGTTATCACGTACAAAATATATATGTCCATGATCGGTATCTGCCGGCATACGGCCGAATTCGACATAGGCCTGCTGCCTCGTTCTGGTAAATTTCCAGGCATTATCGATTAAATTCTGCAATACAACTCGGATCATTTGCGGATCACAATAGGCAATCAGATCCTGCTCTATCCTGATCTCCACCTGCCGGTCAGGATAGGTTGTTTGATAATCATTAAAGATCGAATAGGCAATATGCGAGAGATTCACATCCTCTTTACGAATCTCATTGCGCGCTATCCGGGACAATTTCAACAGGTCATTGATCAGACCGGACAGGCGTACGGCACTGCTGCGTATGCGCGAAAGATAATCCTTGCCGTTATCATCCAGCTGATTAATATAATCTTCCTGTAATATTTGCGAGAAACTCTCGATACTGCGCAGGGGGGCCCGCAGATCATGTGATACCGAGATGGTGAAGGTCTCCAATTCCTTGTTGATCTCTTGCAAACGCTGAGTACGATCCAGTACCCGTTGTTCCAATTCCTGGTTCAGTTGTTGAATCTCTGCTTCCGCCTGCTGTCTTTCTTTTATTTCGCTGTTTAAGCGGGAGTTGATTTGCTGCAGTTCTTTATTATGCCGGCGGATGGAATGAGTGCGAAGTTTAAACACCAATAAAATAACAGCGGCCAGGAATGATGCTATGATAATCCTGAACCACCAGCTTGACCAGAAAGGCGGAGTGATGATTACTTTTATAGCCGTGCCCTGCTCGTTCCAGAATCCGTCGCTGTTGGATCCTTTGACTTTAAAAGTATAAACTCCCGGATTCAGATTGGTGTAAGTGGCAAAATTGACATGCCTCTCAGTATGCATCCAATTCTGGTCAAATCCCTCCATTTTATAGGCCAGAATATTTTTATGCGGTACTGCATAATCCAGTACGGCAAATTCAAAAGAAAATACATTATCCCTATATGTTAAATTTATCTGTTCCGATTCCCAGACCGGTAGAGCGCCAACGCAGACCGGCTGGTTAAAAAGATTGAATTGCGTTAAAACAACAGGTGGTATGATTTTTCGCTGCATAATATTCTGAGGAAGGAAGTAGAAAAATCCCTTGCGGGTGCCCAGGTATAACTCACCCGATCGAGACCTGGTACCGGAATTGATAGTAAATTCATCTGCCGGTAGTCCGTCACTGACATCATAAACTCTGAATGACGGATTCAATTCATACGGATTAAATCTGACCAGACCGCTGATCGTGGTAACCCAGAAGTAAGAACTATCGTCAACCAGGATATTATAAATCACACTATTAGGTAATCCGGAATTCTCGTCGTATCGTGTGAATACGCCCTCTTTTTTATCCAGGCAGTTTAATCCGCCGCCGGATGTACCAATCCATAATTTCCCGGTACTATCTTCCCTGATGACGGTTATATAATTGGCTGAAATACTATTCGCCCTGGCGGGATCATTCCGGTACGTGCGGAATTCTGCGGTGGTACTGTCAAAAAGATTCAAGCCATCCTGTGTACCAATCCAGAGCAAACCGTCGTTGTCTTCGCAGACCGAAGTGATGGCATTATTACTGATCGAAGTCAAATCGTTATCTTTATGCTGATAAACCTGATGAGAGTTATCCTGCGGATCTAATTTTATCAAGCCGCCAAAAGTACCCAGCCAGAATTTGCCGTTCCGGCTTTGTAAAATGCTGTAGATGAAATTGAGCCGGCGGCTGGCCGGATCATTTGCACCCAGAATGTACTGCTGAAAGCGATCTGTTTGCCGCAGGTATCTATTCAGACCATTTGCCGTGCCGATCCACAGATTATCTTCCCTGTCGCAATAAAGTGTATAAATATTGTTATTGCTTAATGAACTGCTATTAGCGCTAACGGTGCTATAAAGAACAAAATCAGCAGAATCATTTTTTTTCCGCTGTAATCCATTACCCGTACCGATCCAGATATCTCCCCCGGCATCCTGCACCAGGTCTGTGACCTGATAACCCGTTTGGTTATTGCCGGGATTACCAGCCTGACGATAGTAGCAGAAGAAACTTGTCCGTGAATCATATTTATCGATTCCCTGCGATGTACCAATCCAGAGCAGACCGGTCCGGTCTTTAAACAGGCTGAGAATATAATTATCACTGAGGCTCTGGGGATTTTCAACCTGATGAACAAAATGTTCGAACTTTTCATTTTGACGGTCGAACCGGTACAGCCCGCTGGTAGTGCCCAGCCAGATATTACTACTGTCATCAACAATGGTTATAATCGTGCTTGGGGGAAAAACTTTTCCTGTGCTGCTGACCACCGCTACCGGCACTAAATCATCCTGTTCCGGACGATAGCGGTACAGACCTCCGACTGTGCCAAGCCAGACGACTCCCAGCCTATCCGGATAAATGGTATAGATGCTAAAGTTGGAGGCACTGCCAGCATCAGGTGTGCCGGCGATATAACGGACAAACCGATTTTCTGTTTCCACAAAACGGTTAAGACCATGATGTGTTCCAATCCATAACCGTTTCTGCTGGTCCTCGGCAATCGAAAAAATAACATTATTACTGATAGTCCCGGGATCCGCCGGATCATGCCTGAAATGCCGGAAAGACCCTGAATCCGGGTCGAACAATTCCAGTCCGCCCTGAGTTCCGATCCATAAGCGGTGATTGCTGTCCTCAAAAATATCCCTGATCCTGTTGTTGATCAGACTGGTCGAGTCTGCAGTATTCTTTTTATATACCGTGAATGAATCTTTGTCACGCTGATAAAGATTTAATCCCTCCGCTGTTCCGATCCACAAATTTTTTTGAGAATCTTCAAAGATTTTAATGATCTTGTTGTTGCTCAAACTGCCAGAATCAGAAGGATGATATTTATAAATTTTAAATTTATATCCGTCATATCTGTTTAAACCTTCATCAGTGCCCAACCAGATGAATCCCCGATGATCCTGAAAAATACAATTCACAGAATTTTGGGACAATCCATTGGCGCGGCTAAGGTGCTGGAAGCGAATAGTTTCCGGTTGGGCCTGACTATGGCCTGGAATAAAGAAATTCAAGCTCAGGAAAATACACCCGAACCAAATAAAACGGCCGGGCGCCAGGTAGCAGTAGTTCAAATTTGCACGTTCCGAAAGTGGTTATTTTTTCTTTGTTTAGTTATTATATAATTATATCATATTCTCGGCATTTTACTTACTGTTCTGTAGAAAATTTTTCCGGAAACCGATGGAAAATCCTGATGAATGGAATTTATAAATGGAGATTGTTCTGGTGAATTTTTGCAGGAGTTAACATGCCTTTGAGTAGCGCGTACGGGATTCGAACCCGTGTTGCCGACGTGAGAGGCCAGCGTCCTAAACCCCTAGACGAACGCGCCAAAATTAAAAAAAAGATTAAAGATTAAAGAAATAAGTCGCATATAAAGGCGTGTAAATTAATATTCTTTAATCTTTGATCTTTAATCTTCAATCTTTCTCGGTGGTACGCCCGGGAGGAGTCGAACCCCCAACCTTTTGGTCCGTAGCCAAACGCTCTATCCAGTTGAGCTACGGGCGCATTTTTATGCTGCGGGACAGGGATTCGAACCCCGGTTACCTGGGCCAGAACCAGGCGTCTTGCCACTAGACCATCCCGCAAGACAAAGCATAGAAATTTATAATTCTATCAAACCAAAATCAAGTCTATTTTCCGGGCATGGCTAGCGCAGGATCATCAATTTTTCGATGATCTCTTTCTGTTTCCCGGCGTTTTTCATGATAATTTTATAGAGATATACGCCATTGGCCAGACGGTCACCGTCTTCATCGCGTCCATCCCAGGGATAATAATTGAATCCGGGCTGGGGTCTGGGCAGATTATCGATTTTTTTGATCAAACGGCCGCTGATAGTATAGACCCGAATCTGAATTTCGGCATCGGGAGCAAGTCCCTGAGCCTGGAAAGTAAAATTGGTCTCTGTTTGAAATGGATTTGGATAATTGTAGACATCGGTCAGAACCACGTCGCCTGAGGCGGCAACTTTAAAGGCGATTTCCGCAGTAGACGGATTGTTAATATTGTCCCAGACCTGTAAAAGCAGTTGATGCTCGCCGCTCTCCAAGTTCTCCATATGATAGTTAAGATGGCCCCGTGAATAACTATCTCTCTGGTAGGCGAAGAAAGAAGTTATATCCTTGAATGGATTATCATCAATCTTGATTTCAATGGTATGCCCTACCTCCCGGGTCAGGTTGATTCCACTCTCGTCATCCAGTTCAGCCATAAGCACCGGATTTTTTGAGACCAGATCCCCACTGTTAAAATTTTCCTGGTCTCTTAAAGTACAAGGTAATCTCCGGACCCTTATTATCACTCAGATTCTGTACCGTTCCATTAAATAACAAATTATCGGTATAACCGATCGCTTCATTGATATTATCGTCCTCGCTCCAGGCATAGAGTGTAATTCTGCCCGTAGGTCGATTTTTGTAACGGATTGATTTTGGGACAATAAATTCGCCCCTGAATAAACCATTAGTGACACTAATCTCCCCTTTGAATATACGCGGGCCTATCAGGGTATAATAATGATTCCCTCCGGTAGTGACCGAGTCGAAGCGGGCATCATTGACCACCAGATAAGCGCCCCCATTGAAATCGGTCAAGGGCAGGGCACCCGAACTGGTAATCGAACCATCAACCCTGACTTTACTCAGTGCTTTTAAGGTATCAGGAGTGACCGAATCTATTCGGGCCAGGTTTCGTGGATCGGCCAGGTGCATAGAGGGATCACCGAACAGATGATACTTCTGATCGTTGCTGCTTCCTCCGGTAGATAACAATAATGCATCCCCTAACCGTGCGCTTGGTTGTCCAGTCGGAAATAAATTAATTAAGAACCTGCGGTTATAAGCATAATTATCCCCCGAGAACACCAGGCGCGCTGAAGATAAAACAGCGATCGCCCCCCTGTTCTGTTCCCACACCAGAGCCTCGGAAAAACTGGGTTCTGCGGGATCATCGTACTTACCGAAATCACAGGTGGCCGCAATCCAGAAGGGTAACCGTCCCTCATTCTGAATACGCGATAAGTCCCTGGACATTAACAAAACATACTCGTGAGCCCAGGTCTCCGGATTACCGTGACCCACGTAATTAATCAATAATGTTCCCTCATTCAACTGGTCGATTATCGCCTGATTGGCTGCCGGTTTAACGCGTCCGAATCCTCCCGGTACCGACGGATAAGCGGACAGATAGATTTTCTGCTTTATGAATTTATTCAGATTGCTGAGCGAGGCTAACGACTCGGTATTTTTCTGATGTTCCCATTCAGTAGAAGATCCGGAACCAGAAACTTCATCATCAGCCACAAAGGTTAAAACGGTTTGCCAGCCGTCCCGTTCTTTGGAATTTTCATATGCCTGAATTTTTTCTAATATTCGCTTTGCATCGAAAGTACTTTCGGCCGGCAAGCGTCCGATCGCCAGATCCGGGACAATCGAACTGAAATCATTACCGTTGTAATTGACATCCACATAAAACTGATCGGTAGGACGGCTTTCCAGTTCGAAATCATCGCTTATCTCGAAAGGGGGAATGCGATTGGTATCAGCCAGTGCAATATTGCGATAATCATAGTGCCCATCGCCGTAAAGCAGGACATACAGAGGGCCCGGTTTAGACCAGTTATAATACGCATAGCGGACGAAATTCCGGATTGCCAAAACATCTTTGACCCCACTGCTGAAATAAAAATAAATGTCATTGACATCGACCACCACACAACGCAAAGGATCCGCCCCTGAACTGCGCAGAGCGGCAACTTCCGCAGCATACGCCTGGAAACTGGGATGAGTGATAATGATCAAATCAGCGCCCAGAGCCGGATCCAGAAGATTCAGTTTTGGTTCAAAAGGAGTGATAGTGGAAACCGATTTTATCGTCGTCGAATTAGCCGAAGATATAAGAAAATGTCTGGGTTGATTTTCGCTTAAATCCAGAGTAATGCTGAATTTGCCGTTTTGCACACCGAGAGTGTTATCCATAAGCTTAACATCGACCGGATCTGTGATATCATACAAACTCGCTTCACCCGATGTGAAGCCGGTAATCTCATAGCCGACTAACTGACCGGTGGAATTGGTATAAAAATTTAAGGCATTATTGCTAACCTGCAGTGGATGCGGATAATAAAATTCAACCCAGTCCAGATAAGCATTACAATCGCTCAGATTACCCCGGTATTCTACTGTCAGAGTATTATTCCCGTTCAGTAAGTAATCCGCCGAATTGAAAGTCCGGGATAATTCAATACTATGCTTGCTGCCCAGCTGGCTGCTTATAAATAAGGGGGTTGGATTGGTGCCTGAATTTAAAAATCCGCTAAACCAGTAATAGTTACCAGACGGGGACTGATATTTAATACCATTACCGCTCTTAAATTTAATACGCATTCTTGCTGTTTGTGTCATGGTTTGCGGATAATCCAGCGAATAAGTGAAAGAAGCATTGCCAGTCAATCCGTAGAAGCGCTGCCCATACCAGTCGCATCCTGAAGACAGCAGGTTGTATTTATCCTCCTCAAAATGTGCACGTTGCATAAAATAGGTATCCGTAACAGCAGGCTGGGCAAGGGGCGGTGAAATAACGGACATGCGTTTACCATTTGAGCCGCCATAGGAGAGCAGGTAATAGTTTTTTGTATCATAGGGGTGCTGCTGATAGGTGAAATCATTCGCTGTGGCTGAATAAGCCCATCCGCCCAGCGGTTTACCATAAAACAGTATGTAATCATCCGTATCGAAACTACCATCACCCTCTCCTGTAACCAGGATCGCATTCTCCACCGGTCCCAGCGAACTTGCAGCAGTACCTCCGGTTTTCAACTCAAGGGGCATTCCTCCGTGATTGAAAATTTTTATCGTACGGGGATCAATTGCTGCGACATCGATACCAGCAGACGACAGGATTTGTCGATTAATTTTATAAAGCCCCTCCTGGCCGGCCTCTATCCGGTACCAGGGTCCGTCGGCGGCCTGGCCGGATTTAGCCAGGGAACGTGGCACATCCACCAGCCAGTTTCTAGCCTGGGCATAATTAAGCACAAATGCATTATACAGGTTTTCCAGTTTTGAACTGTTTGTCATTGGCCTGGTCGCCTGGGCAGACGCCGAAAAACTGATATTTAATTTTGCGGAGTTTAGTACTGTCAGAGTTTTTGTGGCATATTCGTAACGGAGCGGATAGAATTTAATCCGCACGACAGCCAGATCCCGGAAAAACTGTTGTCCGGAAATATCAATAACCTGAACCGGCAAAAAATTATAATCAAGCGAATCGACTTCCCTGGAATTCACTGATATTTTCTGACTGTCCCGGCCAGGAAGCGAAACCGGAACCGGCACGATACCGGAAACAGTCTCATAAGCGGTTTCACTGAGAGAGGTGCGGATTTGTGCTCCCGGCGGAATACCCAAAACGAATTCATAATACGGCAGCTGAGGTTTCCCCGGCTGGGTCGGATAACTGCAACCAAAAAAATCCAGCAGAACATACTGCTTGGCCATATCCGCAACAGTTGTATAACTCAGCGCAGGGATGTCCCATTCCAGGGTAAGAGTATTTTCACTATAGGATTCAACCCTTAAACCGGAGGATTGCTTCTGCAGTGGCGCAGGAACAGAGGAAGACTGGATGAATGAAAAAGAAAATAAGGCAATTACAAAGATCATAGCGAGCCGCATCTGGAACTCCTTAATTATTAATTTTGCGGTAGCAAATACTTTGCAGACTGCCTCACCCTCAAAGATGTTTTTTAAAATTTATAATATTAAGGTATGACTGTCAATTATAAATTAATCCGATTCTCAAATAATACAGTTAAAGCATGTAACGAAGTTCCCGCTAAAAGGTTCATTAATCAATGAAGAATTCTGTCTGCTGCCGGAAATAAGCACTCGCCAAAATATCGTTATACAAAGAATATCAATAAATTAAAGGGTATTTTTTCCGATATTATAGATATTTGCCGGCGGCCATAATTCCAGTTGAGATCAGAACAGGCCATGATCAGGTCAAATATTGATCAAAAAGTAATGTTTCCTGTGTAGTTTTGCATTATTTTGCCGAAAACATTTATAATTTGTACTATGAAATAAATTAACCTTGAATACATAGTACATGGTTTTTAAATTGAATAGATTTATAGAGATAAGGAAGGAAAAAGTTTTGCGTTCAGTTTATCGAATTTTTTCAATGGTTTTATGCTCGCTAATTTTGTTATCTTCCTCATTTGCTCAGGAAAAAAGGAGCATCGGAATATTACCATTTGAAAATTTAACCAAACAAAAAAAATACGACTGGATCGGATTCGGAATTGAATATCTCCTGTTCAATAAGTTATCCAATGTCTCAGCCTTATATGTACCTGACCAGGCCATCATCAGAAGAGCCCTGACCGAATCCGGATATGGTTCTAAACCAATCAGCGGCGAAATGGTCTATCATGTGGGCAAAACGACCGGTATCAATCTCGGTATAACCGGGAATTACCTGACCAACGGTAAAGCAATCGAGGTCAATCTTAGTTTTCTGAATGCTTTTAACGGCGCTACTATTTTTTCCAAGAAATATCAGAATAATTTCAATGAACTATTTCAGATCGTCGACGATATTGCGCAGAATCTCCTCCAGGTTACAACCATCCAGGTTACCGAAACTGAACAAAATATTATAAGCAGGCAGATTACCGGTTCCATCACGGCCTTTGAAAGTTTCTGTCTGGGATATATTGAGAACGAAAAAACAAACCGGCATCTGGAAATTATCACCGGTCTGTTCCGCCGGGCCATTCAGCAGGATGCCAAATTCTGGGAAGCTTATTATAATCTGGGGATCACCTATTTTAACGACCAGGATTATGATAATGCTTTAAAACAGTTTGATGTCATCATTACCTCACTGCCAAGTTTTGAAAAGTCCTACTATGGCCGTGGTATGATCTACTGGCGTAAGGAAGATTATGTAAAAGCCAAAGCGGATTTTGTCAAGGTCACCGAATTTAATCCCAATGATTTCAGAGCTTTTTACTATCTGGGTAAAATCAGTGTTCTGCTCAAACAGTACGATGACGCCAATAAGTACCTGAAGAAGGCCGCCGAGATCAATCCGGATTTTGCCGATATTTATTATGAAATGGGTAACATTTATTTTCAGCAGCAAAATTTCCGTTTGGGTATTCCGCACTACAAAAAAGCAGTGGAACTCGATCCTGAAAACCGGGATAGCCATCAGCGTTTAGGCGAATGTTATTACCGGGTGCAGACCTATTACAGTGCCCTGACTGAATTTCAAAAAGTGCTGGAAAAAAATCCGAAGGATCCTGAAGCAAACTTCATGCTGGGCATTACTGTTTATCAGCAAGCCGTGCTGGAAGAATTAATCGAAGCCTTCCTGGAGATGTTCGATCCCGATTATGCCAAACAGCAAGCCGCCGATAAAAAAGCCAAGGGCACCCAGGTGGAACGGGGCGGTGTTTATAAAAAGATGGTCGATTCATTCGGTAAAGCTTACACCAATAAACCCACTTTTATTGAAGCGATTTTTAATCTGGCGCTTACTTATCACGAGATGGGCAATCTGGATAGCGCCCAGATCTTTTATAAAAAGGCTCTGCAGGTAGATCCCAACCTGGTCAGGGGACATATCAAACTGGCTAAATTGTACGAAGATCGCAAAGATAAAGAGAATGCTCTGGCTGAGTATAAGACGGTCATCTCGATCGACCCGTCCTATTTCGTTGCTCATCCCACATTGGGGCCAATTCATAACTATATAAATATTCTTGATCTGGTGATGGGCGAACTGGATAAAAAGTTGAAATCTAATCCCAATGATATTCCCGCGAGTCTGACCATGGCCAAAATTTATACAGCTCAGGGATTCAATGGAAAAGCCGCTAACCTCTTCAGAAAAATACTATCGATTAATCCCAATGATCAGGAAGCCAAGCGGATGCTGGCCCAGCTGGAAAAACGATCGTCCGAGTTTTAACCTGTCACTGCCCGAAGTTTTTTTACAATTTCATCATTATCAGGAAATCTGCCTTCCTCAAGTTTCGAGAAGATCATTTTTCCGTCCTGCCGGATTTCGAATGCACCACCGGAACTTTTAATCAGATGAACGGTACTTTGAGAAAAATTTTTCTTTAGCTCAGCTGCCAAACTGGCAGCACGGGGTTGGTAGTTTCAAACCAGGCAATATTCAATAGTAATTTTCACTGTTTTCACTCCTGATCCATGGTCAGCGCAGATCTATACTCTTAATCAACCTATCGATAAAGGTACAGATCTGCGATGATCCATGAGTCACAATACAAAGCCTTCAGGCCACCGTAACTTCTTTACACAGGTAGATATCCTGAATGAGATTAAGCAATTTGATGCCGTCTTGCATCGGTCGCTGGAAAGCCTTGCGTCCGGAAATCAATCCCATTCCGCCGGCCCGTTTATTCACCACTGCCGTCATAGCCGCTTCGGCGAAGTCATTTTCACCCGAAGCACCGCCGGAGTTTATCAGACCAATACGGCCCATATAACTATTGAGGACCTGGTAGCGGGTCAGATCAATCGGATGATCACTGGTTAATTCTTTGTAAACTTTCTCCGAGGTTTTACCATAACTGCCTAATTTTGCAGCTACCGCTTTGTAGCCCCCATTATTCTCCGGCATTTTCTGTTTCACCAGATCTGCTTCAATAGTAACACCAAGATGGTTGGCCTGCCCGGTTAAATCGGCCGAGACGTGATAGTCTTTTCCATCAATTTTAAATGAGGAATTACGCAGGTAACACCATAGCACCGTTACCAGACCCAATTCGTGCGCGTACTGAAATGCTTCGCTCACCTCGATAATCTGGCGGCTGGATTCATCCGAGCCAAAATAAATGGTAGCGCCAACGGCAGTCTGCTCCCATATCGGCGGCTTGTTTAACGTCAGCAAACATTATCTGGTCAAACTTATTTGGTGCCGTCAGCAGTTCATTATGATTAATTTTTACGATGAAGGGAATCTGCGGAGCATATTTTCTGGCTACTGCTCCCAGTACACCCAGAGTTGAAGCGCAGGCGTTACACCCGCCTTCGACAGCTGAGCTTTACTATATTTTGCGGATCAAAATAGATCGGATTAGGTGCAAAAGAAGCACCTGCTGAATGTTCTATACCCTGATCAACCGGCAGGATTGACAAATAGCCGGTTCCGGCTAAACGGCCGTGATTAAAAAATGACTGCAGATTGCGCAAAACGGGTACTGGCCGGTCAGTATTAATCCAGACCCGGTCTACGAAATCCGGCCCTGGCAGGCTTAACATGCCTTTATCCACTGTTTTGCTGACATGATCAAGGTAAAATTTTGCCTTGTCACCTAAATACTTGCGAATGGTATCAATCATTGTTTTCCTCCTGTTATATTTTCAACTTTTATGTTAATTTTGATCTCAGTAATCAAATGATTATAATTATCCGGTAAATTTACATGCTTTCGACATGCGAAAAAAGATAATTTCCATGTTTAATTCAAAATTATTGGGACGAACTCCGGATCGAGGATCAAGCGCCGGTTGGTTCTGCTTCTTTTTCAATATATACGGGTAATAAAATACGGAAAGTGGTGCCCCTGCCCTTTTCACTCTCTACGGTGATTTGTCCACCGTGTTCCTGAATAATCTGGTAAACAATGGATAAACCAAGACCGGTACCGGTCGGCTTGGTGGTAAAAAAGGGATTATAAATGCTATTCAGGGTAATTGTATCCATTCCCGTACCCGTATCCGATATAAGGATCTCATTAAAAATATCGGAGAATAGTTTTGGACTGCGGCGGCGCCGGTCGATCAACGGTTGAATATCTTCCGGCAGATGAGCATAAATGGTCAGGATACCGCCGTCTTTCATCGCGTCAATGGCATTATCCAATAGATTAAAAATAACCTGTTCGACCTGATGAAAATCGACAAAAACTTCCTTTAAATCCGGTGAATACGTTTCCTTGACTATAATCTGATTTTCTTTGATACGGCGATTAAACAGCGGTAATACTTCATGGACAATATCCGGGATACCGCAGCGTACCGGATCCGGGCGTTTTGGTTTGGCGTAGGAAAAAAAAGACTTGAGTAATTCGTCCAGACGATTAACCTGCCGTACAATACGCTCGGCATATTCAGCACGGGAATCGTTTTCCGCCAACTCCTCTTTCAGGGTCTGGGCCATGGCTTTAATACCGGCCAGAGGATTCCTGATCTCGTGGGCTACACCGGAAGCCAGCACCCCCAGCGAAGCCATGCGGTCCATTCTGATTATTTCTGCCTGCAACCTCTTGGTATGAGAAATTTCCAGGAAGGTCATCGCATAGTGCTCGGGCCGGTTTTTATCGAAGATCCGGTACAGGGAATATCCCATATAAAAAGGTTTATTATTCAACAGGGTGACCGTCGTCTCCTGGCGTAACGAGGGTAATTCTTCACTGTTGATTTTCTTTTTTAACTCATCGGCTGCTTCGGTTCCGATTATCCTGTCAAGAAACAGATCCTGATCAGACCGTACATCCAGGGCCTGCATGGCAAATTTGTTAATATAGATTATCTTGTTCTGGTTGTTAAATATCAGGAAACCGAAATGAATGGAATTAAATATATCCCGGTAGATATCCTGTTCTGCGGCATTCTCCATTAATTTAAATTTATAATCATGCAGTTGTTCAAAACTCTGCATATCCAGGGAATGCAGGTGGATAGATTCAAGTTGGAATACCAGTTTCTGGACAGTAATCAGTGCCAGAGGCTAAATCATTCTCCGAAAAAGATTTGCGGTATAATTTGTTAATCAGGGCGAAACCGCCCTTGGCTTGATGAAAAAGTGTCAGCGGGGCAAAAATCATAGTATTGATCGAGAAACCGACCGCCTCTTCCAGTTCCTGAATAAAAGGATCCAGCAGCATTTGGTTCTCGAACACCAGCGGATGATTATGTAAAAAAGCATTCTTGGCTTTGGAATTATTCAGTGAAAAAGAAATTTTACTCTTCAGTTCCTCCTTTTTGCTGCCGTAGCGGTACAACAGCAGCGTGTCTTCTTCCGGATTATATTCCAGGAATATGACGGATTCGACTGAAAAGGTCAATTCCATCCGCGGACTGAATTGGGTCTGGACGATATAGAAGAATTCCGGAATGGATTGACATTGACTGAGCGCCGGAATTTGCAGGATGGTATCGAGGTAATGGATCAATTTTTTTTCACTTTCCAGCACATCGTCATAGGAATATACCTGTTTTTCCAGTTGACTCGAATAAACCAGATGGCGAATCTGCACCAGTAGTTGAAAGTCTGTGAAGGGATCAAACAGGAAACTGCTGTTGGGATCATTATAGATTTCAGGTTGATTCGCACTTTGCTCCTGATTCAGGATGAACAGGAAAGGAGTTTTGCCGTATATGCGCTTATTGCGCAGTCTGAAAATTTCCTTTAACTCCACGTTAGTAAAAGAAGGGTAATCTATGATCAGGATATCGAAAGGTCCCGGCCCCAGGCGATCCAGATATACTTCATTAAAAGTCAGCGATCTCAGCAGGGCCCGCGTTTTGTGTATTTTTGATTTTAATTCTGTAAAACGCTTATTATGGTTGGTGATTACAGCAATATTTATTAAGGAGGAATCGCTCATACTCAGGAAAAATCATTCCGAAATGTTTCATAATCCAGAATAATCAGATGATTGCCTTCACGTTTGAGATAACCTTTTTTACTGAGTGATTTCAGAACCCGTGATATCGTTTCTCTGCTGGTGCCGGCCATATTAGCCAGATCCTGCTGGGGCGGCAGATGGGGAATTTCCACCTGTCCCTTGCAGATTTTACCGGAATCGTCGGCAATACGCAGCAGCGTACTGGCGACTTTACCGGTGGCATTCTGCAGAGACAGACTTTTTATCTGCGCATCGGAACGTCGCAGGCGATGGGCAAGTTCTTTAAGCAGGTTAATGGCGATTTGAGGATAATCATGCAGCATCTTCAGAAAGTTTTCCCGCCGGATGATGAGAATATCCGAATCATCCAGAGTAACCACGTTGGCAGAACGGGTCTGCCCGTCCAGCAGGGACATTTCCCCAAAAAAATCACCTTCGCTTAAAATAGACAGGATCACTTCCCGCCCCTCATCGCTGATGCGCGATATTTTGACACGGCCGGTCAGAATGATGAACATGGTAGAACCGATCTCCTCTTCGATCAGGATCATGTTTTCTTTTTTAAATTCCTGATGGAGCGAGACCTTGGTGATTTCACGTAAATCCTCATCGCGGAGTTCTGAAAAAAGAGGAATGGCTCTTAACAGCGTAACGTCCATAACAACCCTTTTAGTTTTTTAATATACGGTATTCTAATTTGCATCGATTTTTGATCTTATCAGCCAGGCGCAGCGTTTCATCCAGTGAATTACCTCCGTTAACCCAAACGCAATAAAGGTTGCGTTCATTAACCACCCGTTCTACAATTCGTGATTCGAACTTCTGTGCCTGCAGGCTCTGCTGCAACTGCCGGGCATTCTCTTCCTCGCCGAATGCACCGACCTGAATAATATAATTCTTTTCTCTGTCCTGGATTGGTTTAGCGGCCGGTTTACCGGCAGTATTACTTATGTGCGGAACGGCAACCGAGGGGATCAGGCCGGGCACTGCGGGGGTTTTATCAAATTCAGCGGCACGCACATATAATCCCCGCGCATAGTAATACTGGGACAACTTTTTACTCAGTTCATTCTTCAGCGCGCCTGTGGCCCGCAGATATAACTGTTCGTAAATTTTGACGGCTTCTTCGCCATTTTCAAAAAACAGCGCCTGGAAGAACCGGATTTCATCCTGCTGCGGATACTGCCCGGCCAACTGCTGTGTTTTCTGTTGCAGAGCGCTAAAATTCTTTTGCTGATACATTGCATACAATTCAGAGAAATCCTGTGCCGTCAACTGGTCCAGTACAATAAATCCCAGCAACAGGATTAAAAAGCCTAATCGTCTAACGGGTGAAGTCATTTTTTTGAATTTTATACCGGAATCGAGAATTCAAGCAATTCCTGGTTTTTCTTGTCCAGATTGTCCTGAATTTTTTTCTCCACAATATCCAGTGATAGTTTGAGAGCTTCTTTGACCTGATTCTTATCGTTTAAAACTCTGATCTGCTGCGCTTTTATCAATTCCAGATCCACCTCTTTTTTGTGTTGATACTGCAGCAGTTTTATGGCATCCGCATACTCCCCTTTTTTGCGATAGATCTCAGAAAGGGCGATACGTGCTTCCAGATTATCCTCATGTTCGATTAAAAAATTGATATAAAACTGTTCGAGTTTACTGAACTGACCTTTCTCAAACCAGGCTTTTTCCAGGCGGTCAAATGTATAATGTGCTTTATCGGGAATTTTATTGCACAATTCCGACCAGGCAGCGATAGCATCATTGGTCCGTCCTTCCCGCCAATAAGAATCACCCAGCGCCAGATAAGCCGGAGCACATTTTGTATTCACCTTTAAGGCTTCTTTGAATTGAATCCGGCTTGCTTTTTCATCGCCCGCCTTAACCAGACCCAATCCTTCTTTTACCTTATAACCCGCTAATTTTTTCTTCCCCTCATCGGTCTGGGCCAGTGCGGATTTCTCGTACAATTCGAAGGCCAGGCGCCATTCGCTCCTCTGTTCATATATCTGTACCAGGTGAGGTGTGACCCAGTCATACACTGCTTTAATCCCTTTTAACTCTTCCAGAAATTTTTCCGCTTTATCGATACTTTTTGCCTGCAAATAATCGAGAGCCAGGTTCTGTTTTACCCTGATATCATCTTCTTCCGACAAATTCCCGCGCAGAGTCAGGTCTTTATGCACCCGGGTGGCATTGGTCAACAATCCTTCGGTGCGCAGGATATTCCCAATTTTTATATAGGCGTCAATATTCTCAGAGTCTGTACGCACAGCCTGCTTGAATTTTTCCAGGGCCAGACGATTTTCTCCTTCGCACAGATATTTGAGTCCGTTCAGGTAGGAATGGTTTTCCTGCTCGGTGGTTCGTTTACGCGAATAATAAAGATAAAGCACCGCCAGGGAAAGAACTGCCAGTATTAAAATGAACAACCAGAATTCAAAAACAAATGAAGAGCCCATACTTCAATCCTAAGATTTAATCAATATTCGTACTTTAATCACTATGTGTACCAGCTTCGGGTAATTCATCGATTGACATGTTGCGTAAACCATCCAATTCCCTGATCAACTTATTCTGTTCACGTTTTAAAGCCCTGACTTCAGACTTGCTTTTGACCACGAAGGATGATATGATAATGGCACCGACAATCAGTCCGACAAAAAAAGAGAGAAAAATAACTACAATCAGATCAACATTTTCGTATCTGACTTTAACAAAATCGATAGAAACATGTTGGCCCTGATTGATGGCAAAAAACCAGAGGATAATCGAACCTACGATTATCCAAATGAATACTACAATCAGACGCATGTCTTCTCCACACTTAAATTAATAAAACTTAGTAAAATAACTATGGTTTTCCAAGATAAATAATTTGTTAAAAATTTACAAGCAAATTATAGATTGCATACAAACTAATGAATAAGGAAGGTGAATTAGATCCGGTCAGACAGTTAAAGTAAAATCTTCCCGGGAGACGATGGTTTTCATAATTTCAAAGATTTTAGGATCCCATAATCCAAGTTGAGTCTCTTTTTCCATGATCTGTAATGCTTCCATAACCGGAATCGCTTTGCGGTAGGGACGATCCGTGGTTAAAGCATCAAAAGAATCAACTATTCCGATGATGCGGGCCAATAAGGGGATCTGCTCCCCTTTAAGACCGTCCGGATATCCGCTGCCATCATAGCGCTCCTGATGAAAACGAATCATCGGCAGAAGCGGCTGCAGAGTTTTCAACGGTCGGCAAATATTCTCGCCGATCTCCGGATGGGTTCTGATAATCTGAATTTCTGCAGCTGTTAACGGCCCTTCTTTTTGCAAAATTGAATCATCGATGGCGATTTTACCTATATCATGTAAAATACCGCCTCGTTTCAGTATGGTTATTTCCTGTTCAGCCAGGCTTAATTCTTCTCCGATACGCTGAGCCAGAACGGAGAGCCGTTCACAATGGCCTTCGGTGTATTTATCTTTTGCTTCAACAGCTCTGGCTAAACTGAAAATTACCTGCTCGGCATGTTCCAGCTCACTGATGTAACTCCGTAACTTCAGCAAATTTTTAACCCGGGCCAGGAGTTCATAAACATTGAACGGTTTGGAGATGAAATCATCTACTCCTGCTTCCAAACCTTTTAAGCGGTCTTGCTGACTGTCCAGCGCCGTAATCATCACAACCGGGATCAGCCGGGTCAGGGAATTTTCTTTTAAAGTCCGGCATACTGAAAAGCCGTCCATGCCGGGCATGACCACATCCAGCATGATCAGATCAGGAGTAAATGAGTCGACTATTTCCAGAGCTTCATCACCATTGGTAGCATAGCGGATTGAGTAGCTAGAATTATGACGATTGAGAATATTGGAGATCAAACGGATATTATCGATCACATCATCAACAATCAATATTTTTGGCAGAAAACCATTCCGACCACGTTGCTCGCCGGCTTCTTTAACCGGGGGTTCCAGCCGGATGTTAAGATCTTTTTCCTTTGTTTCCATTATCATTGAAATATTTTCCAAAAGTCCAAATGCTTCTATGCATTATTATTCATAAATACCATCGGCGTAATAGCATGTTTCTTAACTTATTTTTTAAATAATATTGATATTTTTAATTCTGAAATAAAAGGTGGACAATTTCTGATCAGATGCCTGAAGAATTATTAATATCAGCCTCTTTCATACGATGATTATAGGTACCTACAATAAATCTTTCCCAAGCCCTCACCCCACATATTTTCATGTGGGGTTTTTCATTATGGACAGAATCAGACCATTAGACCTTATGCACAGCCGATTCCCGCCGATTATATATGTGCCAAGGAAGAAATGGTCAAAAAAGATGTCGAATATATCTGTAAATAATAAATTAGAAATTCTTGATTCATTCGAAGAGTACCTTACCAAAGGCGGGGATATTCTGTCCTTTCCGGATTATTACCGGGTCTCCACTTGCCCTCTCGATTTTGAACTGCAGAATGATCCGATTATAATTGCCTTGTGTGAAGAATATGCCATCTCCGGAGATTATCCAAAAATTTTTCAATTGTTATATGTCATATTCCATTATGAAAAATGGAGTCTCAAGCGGTTTAAACGGTTTATGTTCTGTATTGATAAATCAGAACTGTTAGCTCCGCTGCAAAAAGGAATCCGCTTGCTGTTCGAGAAAGACCCTTTTAAATAGAATCCTTATATTCCGCTGAAATTGATTTCACCAACAGATTTTTAATAAAAATATAAGATCTATATTTGTGAAGTACGCAGGCACAATATAAAAGTTGCTGTACTTAAACAGTACTAATCCCGACTGGCCCTTTACCTGTAATTTCCCCTCATTTTCTGCCAGGCAATGGCGAATAGATCCTGCAGGCCGTACCAGGCTTCCCTGAACAGATTGGTCCTGCGGGTCTGCTGATAATTCCAATGTACCGGTACCTCGGCAATTCTGAAGCCCCGGCAAAATCCGACTAAAAGAAATTCTGCATCGAATCCGCTGTTCACCCGGGAACCTTTGACTGGTGTCATGGTCGCGGGATTATAAACTATCAAATGATTCATAATCTCGCGGGCCGCTTGCCTGGTGCAGGCTTTGAACCCGCACTGCGTATCGAGAAATGACAAGCTCAGCAGCAGACGCCGGAAAAAAACATGCCCTACACTCAAAACGTACCTGCTCAAGGGCGCATGCCTGCGCAGCAGGCCCCGGCTGCCCACAACGATATCAACTGATTTTTCCAGAACTTTTAAAAGTTTGTCGGCTTCTGTAATCGGAGTAGCCTGATCCATATCCAAAAAAATTATATGATCGTGCAGCGCCGCCGTCATACCGGCCATCAAGGCCGCGGCCTTGCCTGAGTGGGGTATTGAAATCACCCGTCCGGCTATTGAGCCGGCTAATGTGACTGTGGCATCTGTACTGCCATCATTCACTACTATCAATTCGCCAGCAGCGGGATAAGTTTTCAACCAGCCGGCAACTTCTGACAGTCTTCCGGCCCGGATATTTTCCTGTTCATTGTAGGCTGGAATTATAATTGAGATACCTGGCATAAGGTCTCATACTTATTGAATGCATCCGTGTAACCGAGAATATCCTTTAAACTATTTTCTCCAGCGGCACCTGGAATAAGCGGATCCGGTCATCGGGACGATGGATTTGTTCGTTGGCCAGTTTAATTTCCTGAATTAAATCGGTCAGCGGAGATTCTTCCTCGAAAGCGATCATGAAAACAACATTCATGCCGGGAAAACTGCGTGTGCCCAGATGCGGTTGTGTTCCATGCCCCTTACCTTTCACCTGCTCCCAGGAGGTATAATAATCAATCCGGGTCTTGGCGAAAATCTCGGTTATCCTCGCCGAGTACACCTCATTACAGACCAGAAATGCTATTTTCATAAATTGTTCCCTTCCTTATTTCTTCCTGAATAGCAGATAGCGGGTGATCCAGTGAGAAATTTTACCCGGCGACAGATCATCCAGGATAGAATATACTACCGGTACAATAAAAAGGGTCAGCAGCGTGGAAGTGATCAGACCTCCGATCACTGCCTGCCCCATGGGAGCACGAAACTCACTGCCTTCCCCAAACGAAAAGGCTACCGGTACCATCCCGAAGATCATGGCAAAAGTTGTCATCAGAATCGGCCGCAACCGCGTAGCACCCGCTTTAATCAGCGCCTCGGTTCGCGCAAATCCCCGATCCCGCAGTACATTGGTATAATCCACCAGCAGAATCCCGTTCTTGGTTACCAGCCCCATCAGCATGATAATCCCGATCATGGACATGACCGAGAGGGCGCTGCCGAAGATCAGCAGGGCAATTACCGCACCGATCAGGGACATGGGCAGAGCCAGCATGATGGCAAAAGGATAAGAGAAACTTTCAAACTGAGCAGCCAGCACAATATAGACAAACAACACAGCCAGAATCAGCGAAAGTAAAATATTGGCAAAAGATTCCGCCTGCATTTGTCCCTGCCCTACCACACCAATGGCATAACCGGCCGGCAGATCAAGATTGCGTGTCTTTTTTTGAATGTCGGCAAGTACTTCCCCCAGCAATGCACCGGACAAATTAGCATCTATACGGATTTCACGCTGACGATCGAAGCGATTTATCTTGGAAGGCCCGGATCCCTGGCTGATTCCGGCAACATAACTGATTGGGATCATTAATTTCTGATTATTACCGATGTCTTTATTACTCTTAATCGTAAGGTTATTGATATTATCAATAGAGGTACGATCCTGCTTGCTCAGTCTGACCCGCACATCATATTGCTCATCCCCTTCCTGATACTGGGTAGCGACAAATCCGTCGACCATCGCGCGGGCGGTTGAGGCGATCAAGCCTACATTGACGCCCAGATCCGACGCTTTCTCACGGTCGATCAGAATACGCATCTCCGGTTTGGAGGTCTCAAAACTGTTCTCTATATCCGCCGCGCCGGCTGTGCTGTGGACAATGCGCTCGACTTTATCAGCAAGTTTTTGCAGGGTCTCCAGATCATCGCCGCGCACGCTCATAATAACCGGTTTATTTCCGCCGGCGAAGCCCTGTTGAGTTCCCAGACTAAACTTAGCGCCCGGAATATTTCTCACCTCCCGTCTGAGTTCTGCCATGATTTGTTCGACACCCTTGCGGCGCTGGTCTTTCCTGAGCAGTTTTACCAGTATGTTACCCCTGGTGACCGGATCATTGCCGGCACCAATGGTAGTGAGCATCAGGGTTACTTCAGGTTTCTGTTTGACCAGACCTTCGATCATGCTGCAGATGCGGCTGGTTTGCTCCAGTGAACTGCCTGGTGCAGCTGTCACACTGATGGTGAACTCACCCTGATCGGTGCTGGGGAAAAACGATGTACCCAGGAAACGCATCAGGAAAAAACTCAGGAAAAACACAAAAAGAGCACTACCGATGATCAGTTTACGATGGGCCAGCGACCAGTTGATGGCTTTTTGATACCGGTTACTCAATATTTCAAAAAAGTGATTAAAATAATAAAGCCCCTGATTCAGGAAATTCCCCTGCGGAGTGAGTTCTTCGTCTTCCCGGTGCAACCAGCGCGAAGACAGCATCGGCGTCAAAGTAAATGCAACGAATAAGGAAACAAGTACTGAGACCGATATGGTAATGCCAAACTGGTAAAAAAAGCGTCCGACAATTCCGGGTATAAAGGCAACCGGTACAAACACGGCAATAATGGTGAAGGTGGTGGCCATCACGGCCAGGCCGATTTCGCTGGATGCTGCTTTAGCGGCTTCCATGGGGGTTTCACCCTGCTGCATGTGCCGGTAAATATTTTCGATAACTACAATGGCATCATCGATCAGCAAACCTACGGCCAGTGAGAGCGCTAACAGGGACATCATATTCAGAGTAAAATCCAGGGCGTACATGATAATAAAACTGGCGATGATCGATGTCGGCAGAGCTATAGCACTGATAATCGTGGAACGGAGATTGGCCAGGAAAAGAAAAACAACGATAACTGCAAACAGACCGCCATAAATAATATTAAAAATAACATCATTGACCGAATCGCGAATAAAAACACTATTATCCCTGGCGACCGTAATCTGCAAATCTGCTGGAAGTTCGCGGCGAACGCGCTCGAGCTGATCTGTTATAGATTCTGCTACCCTGACTGTGTTGCTGCCGGATTGACGCAGGATACTCAAGCCGACGGCACTCTGGCCATTGACCCGCGATAAACTCTGCTGCTCCTCCACCCCATCGATCACCCGGGCCACATCGGCCAGATAGACTATTTTGCCCCCGGGTGTGGCTACTACCACGTTTTTAAAATCTTCTACCCTGGTGTATTTACCCATGGTACGCAGCAACAATTGACGCGGTCCCTGGACCAGGTTGCCGGCTGGAATTTCCACATTGGCCGAGCCGACACTCTGGATCACATCCTGGATGGACAGATTATATGCACGTAGTGAGGCGGCGTCGACCTCGATTTGAATTTCCCGTTCGGCACCACCGATCAAATCAACCCGGCCCACTCCGCTAACATTCTCCAGCCGTTTTTTTATGACATTTTTTGTGAAGGTGGTGATATCCTTTTCAGACCGTGCGCCGGATACGGTCAGGGTAAATATCGGTTGGCTGGCAGGATCGATGCGCTGGATGATCGGATCTTCGATATCCGCCGGCAGATTGGCCCGTACTGCCGAAATTTTTTCGCGCACATCCTGGGCCGCATCTTTACCGCTGACTTCCAGTTTAAACTGCACGATCACGAAGGAAACACCTTCCTGCGAAATCGACTGGATATGATCTATACCACCGATGGTGTTGACTGCGTCCTCTATTTTTTTAGTGACATCCGTTTCAATTTGTTCAGGACCCGCACCGGGCAGGATCGTGGTCACAGTCACATAGGGAAAATCTATGTCGGGGAACTGGTCGATATTCAGTTTCAGGTAGGAGAACCAGCCCAATACGATCAGAGCAAAGATCATCATCGTAGCGAAGACGGGACGTTCAATCGAGACATCGGCAAGTTTCATAGAATAGCTGTTCCTTTTTTCCTTAAAATTAAATCATGGGCCTGGTGATTAGCGGGCTTGATTGACAATGTGCACATAACTGCTATCGCGCAAATTATTCAGCTCCGACTGTAGCGACCGAATCACCTTCGCTCAATCCTTGCAGGATTGCAATACTCTCGCCGTCTGTCATTCCGACCTGGACCGTTTTATACAGGGCCCGGCCCTGCCTGATCAGAAAAACGCGATTGTTCACTCCATCGCTCTGCACTGCGGCTGCCGGGATTACCAGAGTATTTTCGCGCGGTGAAAATTGAATATCTACTTTACAAAACATGCCCGGTTTAAACCAGTGGTCAGTTGTATTCGGATAGAGCGCTTTGATCTCGAACGAACGCGACCGTACATCGGCTGACTTGGAGAGTTGCACAATACTGCCCTGCACTTTTAATTCCGGTCTGGCTTCCGAGTATACCAGCACTTTTTGGGCGATAGCAATGCCGGCTACATCGGTCTCGTTGATATTAAAAACTACTTTCATGCGGTTTATGCTGGCTATGGTCGCCAGCACAGATCCGGGCACAGCCAAATCACCCAGACTGACGTTGACTGCAGTAACCTCCCCTGTGATAGGGGTACTTAATTCGACCGCACTGCGGGCAGCATCAAAATTTGCTTTGGCAACATCATAAGCAGTCTGGGCTCCATCCAGGGCCTGCAGTGATATAGCACCCTCTTCATACAGGGATTTCATCCGTTGCAGAGTTTTAGCGGAGTTATTGAAATTAGCCTCTGCCTGGTAATACTGCGAGGTTGTACCGCTCTTATCCAGCCGGATAAGCACCTGCCCTTTATGTACGCCTGCACCAGCATGCGCAGCAATAGCGGTGACACGTTCGGATAGTTTAGAAACAATATTGGCCTGCTCTTCACCTTCCAGGGAACCGGAAAAGGTCTTGGTCACAGCCAGATTTTTTCGTTCTACGCCGGCCACTTCCACGGCGACCGCACTAATAGAAGTATTATCTACTGCCATTATGTCCTGTCTGTCCGTCTGATTTTGAGCCACAAGCGCAGAACAGCAGCGAGATGATGGCAAGCAGCAGGATCAGGATCTGTTTTGCTGAGCAATATATGGATTTCATCAATTTTATATTTCTCCTCTATTTCCGATCGTGTTTAACTGTTTTTTTATCGCTACTGAGTTTAATTTGATTGTCCAACAGCATATTCCCATTCTGCTTTGGAGATCTGGTAGTCGTAGATAGCCTGGGCATAGTTGGTTTGAGCCCGGGTCATCGCTACCTGTGTATCCAGCAATTCCAGTTGGGTTCCGACGCCATTCTGATAGCGGGTTTGCGCGATGTGCACCGCTTTCTTGGCCTGCTCGATATTTTTTTCCTGACCCTGGATGCGTTTTTTTGCCTCGATCATTTTCAGTTCCATGGCCTGGATCTGGATGCGCAGGCTTTCCTCGGCTTTTAAGCGTGCGTACTGGATTTTTTCATGATTGACCGAGGCCTGTTGAACGCGGGCGGTTGTACGAAATCCATCAAACAGCGGATAAGTCAGTTGCATGCCTACGTAAAAGGTTTTGGCCCAGAAATAATTATGGAACTGAAAGGTGTTATCCTGGGTCAGCCATTGATAGGAACCGATCAGGTTCAAACTGGGAAAATAGTTAGACTGCTCAATGATGATGTTCTTTTCCAGGATAGATTCCTGCAGGTTCAGTTGCCTGATCAGCGGGTTGACCTCAAGTGCCTGCTGGCCGGCCTGATTCAGGGTGTCGGCAGGAATTTCAGCATATTTAAAATCGCCCTGAATTTCAATTTCCTTATCCAGGGATATGGCCAGCAGATTTTTCAGGTTGTTTTTTGCCAGGACCAGATTATTTTCAGCCGAAATGAATAACGGTTCCGTATTGGCCATCTGTACCTCTGCCCGCAGCAGATCAAATTCGGCTGCAGTGCCATGACGGTATAAAGACCGGACATTCTCCAGATTCGCTTGCACCACATCAAGTCCCTGCCGGTTGGCTTCGACCAGTTGCCGGGCCAGCAGTACCCCATAAAAGGCTTTCTTAACTTTCAGTGTGACATCCAGTTCGGTGGCCTTGAAGGCTTGCTGGGTATATTCCATAAAGGTATGGGCGATGTTCAAGGCCACGCCTATCTTTCGATTAAACAGCGGCTGCGACAACTGTGCTCCCAGCGTGTAGGCATTATCGGATCCAATTTCAAAAGTTATGGTCGATGAAGTCGGATTGAAGGCGGTATTTGGTCCGATAAACAGCACCTGCTTCTTAATATTTCGCAAGTATTGTCCGGAGATGGTAAGCTGCGGTAAAGCGCCCGACCAGGCTTCCCGTACCTGGGCCCGCGCCGTGGCCCGGTCCTGATCAGCAATCAGGACATCACGGTTTTGCTGCAGGGCCAGGCTGATTGCTTTATCCATGGTCAGCAGCAGCGGAGCGTTCAGATCACCCGCCCTGATCGTTGTAACCAGCAGGAGCAGTACTAAAATGTATTTTAACTGCTTGACAGATTTTTTAATATCTTGTAGCATAGGGATCATCGCCCAGTCCTTTTCTTTTGCTTTCCAGCCGATATTCCGTCAAAGAATACCGCAACAATCATTTTAACAACCTCAGCTATATCGCTGTTTTTCATCATTCGCTTTTTGCGGAATCGTTTGAAATGATAGAAGCGGATCATACTATCAAAGAGCAAGGCCAGCCTTTATGGGATCATACTTTTTTATTTTTCCGGTTTTAATTTCTGCTGACAGCGGTTCGGCCAGGATGGCCCAGACTTTTTTGATCCCGGCTTTAATCGCTTTAAAGCGGTTGTCATGTTCAACCGAATCCAGACGATGGATTTCACGCATGACCACCTGATAAAGATCCGAATTTTCGCATAGATAGG
Organism: Calditrichia bacterium; assembly: GCA_963777955.1. Lineage (GTDB taxonomy): Bacteria > Calditrichota > Calditrichia > JAJRVZ01 > JAJRVZ01 > CAVZSQ01. The sequence goes on along the minus strand of CAVZSQ010000015.1, from coordinate 29,376 downwards.
TTATATTTGCCGCAGCATAAGCCTTGAATTTTTGCCGTGCTCCTCCTGTCGTAGTTTTGATGCTGGTCCTGGCCAGTTCAACCATTTCGGCAGCAAGTTCATTGATTATACCTAAGAATAGGTCCTCTTTACTTTTGTAGTAATTGTAAATAGTACCTTTGCCAAAGTCGGCCTGCTGGGCAATTTCTTCCAGGGTAGTGTTATGATATCCTTTCAGGACAAACAGTTCCCGGGCCGCCAGAAAGATATCCCGCCGCCGGATATTCTTCTCACGCTCCTTGCGGGAAAGCAACGGCCAGGCTAAACGAACATTTCTTTTTATTCTGGTTCTATCCATCTCAAACCATTAAATAGATGACTATCCGGTCATTTCATGACCAGAAAGTCATAAGTTAATTAGATTTTTGTTTGGTTGCAAGGAGAGCTGCAGGATAAGTTGAAAATTCTCTCTGCCCTTTTAATTATGGAGTTAAAGCCGTGCCGGTATTTTACCCTGACCAATCAGTCCCTAAATCCTGATAAATATCTTTTTCTTATATAACCAATAACATATATACCATAGTACTCCCCAGACCACAAGGCTGGTCAGGAGCAGGGCATATATATCGCCCAGCCAGCCAAATAATCCCAGGCTGAATGGTTTGATTATTTTGTGGATCCAGGCGGTACCACCCGTTTCTGCAAACAGATAGATGAACAATGGATTCATACCCACAATAGCAAAAAATTTAGACCATTTATTGATTTTTAAAACATCGATTATCCAATAAGAAAGACCAAGGGAAAAAAGGCACCAGCCTCCGCTAACGATTACAAAAGAGCTTGTACAAATACGCTTGATGATCGGAGTTACCGGATTTAAAGCATAACCGCTTATAATTAATAGTAAACTGGCAATAGCCAGTACCTTTATCTTGTTATAGGGTAATCGTTTGCTCAACAACAGTTGTCCGGCCAGAACCCCCCACACCGTATGGGCAGTGGTTGGCACCGCATTGAAAGCCACCCAGTGGCCTGTGGAAAATTTACCCATTAATAACAGGTCAACATAGGAACCAAAATTCTGATCTGGTACAAAAGGTTGATTAAAGCCCGGCACCGACCAGGTTCGATATAACAGTTCGGTTAAAGCCAACAAACCAAAGCTAAAAATGATTTGAAACCATGCCGGCCGGCGCAGCAGCAGGAACGCGACCAGAAAGGTAAAAGACAATTGAGCCAATACATTCCACAATTCAAAGGTCAATTTTCCAGGGCCAATGCAATAAAGACCCCAACCAAAGAGGAGTAAAAGAAATGAACGGCGCAGCGCATGCAAAAATGTCTGCTGCCAGGTATCTCCCTGCTCCCAGCGTTTACCGTAGGAAAACGGCATGGCCACCCCGACGATAAACATAAAAAATGGCTGAACCAGATCCCAGAAATGCAAACCATTCCAGGGATGATGGTGAAACTGCTGGCCAATGGTATTTATCAGATTACTACTTAAAGCAGGATCGATCAGTAAATTATAAATTTCTGTACCTTCAGCAATCAACAGAAACATCGTTATACCCCGAAAAAAATCCAGGGAAAGCAAGCGCTGCTCAGATGTAAAAACCAATTCAGGAGTCTGGGTCATTTAAACCTCCGCTAATGATTTTTTTTCATTAAGTAATTGATTCAATGATTCAATTATCCCATCAGAATAAAATATCCCCACCCCAATTTACTAATTTTACATCATTATTGTCACGATGCAGATTAAGATAACGCTGGTCTTGTGCGATGCCTTCGGGATCGTAGTAAAATCAGGAGATGATCGACCGGTTATAAATCTGTTACCCCTTCGGGGTAAGATCTATGATATTTCACTTCAATTCTTACCTTTAAAAAGTTGATGCCGGAGGTAACACAGGTTTATAACAATGGCATGCTCCGGCCACTGCCGTGGTCCCTCAGGGGACAACTTTTTTATCATATGAATAAAATATATCTGCATTATAATCAATTAATTTTACCTCTTTTTCTTCTTTGCCAAGATGAATAGACCGCAGATAGACTTTGATCTTCATGCTCCGGCTGGTGTCACTTAGCGCCATATTTTCAGGTGGTATATTGGAAATATTACTATCCTTGTATTTTTCTAAAAGTCGCTTAACAACAGGTTGCAAATCAATAAGCAGAGAATCCACTATTACCCCGTCCGACGTAATCATAAACGTAATAATGTAGTGGCTTGAATCCACCCGGTATGATAGATACTGATCATCAACAGCCTTAAATAGATGGCTATTATCGATATACTGACAACAGAGCAGATTATCATACCCATGTATATCCATCACCTTTTGCCAGTCGGTACTTAAACGGATAAAGTCTTCAGGTTGATTAAACCAGATGGTTAAGTACTCAACACCCATTTTTTTAGCGACGAATGCAGGTTCTTTGTAACCTGACCTGCTTCCGCCAGAATCTGCTTTTAGACTCTCGGTGAACCATGGTTGAATCCGGTCATAACCATGAAAATCGTGTAAATAAGAGATGATTGAACTAATTTGCCTGGTATCCTCAGCAGATACCAGCACCGCCGGTTCAGGTCGTATTTTTCCATCCAGCAGGATTGAATTTTTCATCAATATTCCTTTTAAGCGGTTCACCTGGCTGTTTTCAGAGATGCTGAAAACTCCCCAGGGACCAAATGAGACAAGCAGTGCCAGCACACCCAGCGACGCTGGGATAACTTTAATACTCTTACTTTTACTGAAGATGAAATATATTACTATACCGACCAGCCATAATCCGAGTGCAATGGCCAGGTATCTTCCTTCGGTGATACCGTATTCCGAAATTCTTCTCCACACTGCCGGAAAAAGCATCAGCAGCACCGGGATCATTACAAAATAAAACCAGCGGGAGGCGTTGCGGATCCAGGTATTTTCCTGCTGCTCACGTACCGGATATAGTAACAATAGTGTAAAGATCCCGGTCGCGGCAAATCCCAGTATGAGTTTACTCACCCAGCCCTGCGGCCAATTCCATTCAATGATAATTTTTATCAGGTAAGCATAGAGAATAACCAGATAAACCAGCACTAACGGAAAAAGTATATACTGGGCAAAAATCTTGATTACCTTGGGATAATCTGTAGAAGTTTCCAGTGCAGCCAGATCTTCCGGAATACCGGCCAGGAAGAACCAGGTGATGAAAACTCCGACGATGATGCACCACAATTCGCCATAGCGTTTTATGGGCACATCGATCCCGAATAGATTATCCAGAGCAGCCAGGGCGACGGAAAGACCAGCGTATAGAACAATTGCAAAGAGTCCAGCCATAAACAGGCGCAGAAAAAGGGTTTTATTGTAATGCCAGAAACCGTTGTGTTCACCTGCCCCCAGGTACGGAGCAAAGGCCACGAACAGGTGCAGGCCGAAGGCCAGTATCAACTGGCGCAGAAAATAGATGGCCGGAGCATTGTCCAGGTCGGATGGAACCGAACAACCGTATGCAAAAAGTAACAGCACACCAACCAGCTGGCTAACCAGTGTGATCGTCCTGCCCCACCTCCTCTTCTCTGCCAGCAGAGTTAAAGCCGTCAGTAAAGGAATGCCGAGTATGGTGCTGAACAAAATATTAAACAGGATGGTCGCCTGCGGCGGTCCTTCATGGTCGATCAGAATCACTGCGGCAACGGTCCCGATAAGCGCATTGATCAGCACAACCGGAAAACGCATAAATGTGCGGACGGCATCCTGAACTACTTGCTGGATGGATGGCAGTTTCATGGCTGAATTCCTTTCCTTGATTAATTAGTTAATTAAATCATTGTCAGACTAACTAAATAATTCAACTATTAATGAAATAAGTTTTTAATCTGATATAAAGATTCCTCGCTTCGCTCGGAATGACAGGGTTATAGTCTGTTCTGTCTTATTTATAATTGCGTAAAATACTTAAATACAGTAAATGAAATTCTAAGATTGGAAGAATATTTCTCTTAGTTGCGTTATAAATATAAACGATTTACAGGAATAAATATATGTTCAATTTTAAATATTATCTATTGGCCTTATTCCTGCTGAGCAGTTTTCTGACTGAATACAGTGCTTGCAAAGCTGATGAATCGAAAAAGGAAAAAATCATTATGAGCAATAAAAACCATGTCAAAGCCACCTTCGCCGGAGGATGTTTCTGGTGTATGCAACCCCCCTACGACGATCTGCCCGGAGTCATTTCCACCACGGTCGGTTATACCGGCGGGACAAAAGTAAATCCCACATATGAGGAAGTTACCAGCGGCAAAACCGGTCATCTGGAATCTGTGGAAATTATCTTCGATTCGACTAAAATCGGTTATGCCCAACTATTACAGGTATTCTGGAGAAATATCGATCCCACCGATTCAACAGGCCAGTTCGTCGACCAGGGCTCACAGTACCGCACGGCCATCTTTTACCACGACGAAAAGCAAAAGGAACTGGCGCTTAAATCCAAACAGGAATTAGAGTCTTCCGGTAAATTTGACAGGCCGGTTGTAACCAGTATTACAGCAGCAGGTGTATTCTATCCGGCCGAAGATTATCATCAGCAATTTTATAAAAATCACCCCCTGCGCTATAACGGATATAAAGCCGCCTCAGGAAGAAGCGGATTCTTGAAGAAAAAATGGAGTAATACGGAGTAATTACACCCCTTTCTTCTTAAATTTAACCGGCGTACTCACCTGTGTCATGGTATCATCGAGTAAACTCAGGAGTTCCCCTGTCTTCGCTTTCTCAATCATAGTTGATGGAAATTTAATGGTTACATCAATCCGTACCTTTTGTGAATCGGCGGTACAGGAAATCCTGGAATCCACCCTCCCGGCTTTAGTGATAATGCGATCGGCGGGACCTTCCAGGAATTGATAATTTTCCGGAATATCGATTTCCCATTGCACTTGCATGTTGAAAGGACCATCAAACAACAGATGACTGTAGCGGATTACCGAAAATATATCCTTGCGGAATTTTGGGATAAGATCATTTTTTAAGACCAGAACCAGATACTCATCAATGAGCTCCGGCTGGCAATTGGAAGTACCCTGTGCCTCAAGCCGGATGTCGCTGTTATTCATAAAATCATTACAGGCTACGCTATCGCTATTTTTGAGAGAATTGGGCAGCAGGTTGTTATTTATTTCTTCCCTGATCTCATCCTGACTCCAGGCATGAGCTTTATAGCGGAAGCGCTGGGCGGCTGAACCCTTATAATAAAGGGTCGCCTGGTCTTTAATATTAAGATCAGGGTCAATAGAGAGATGATGCGATTCCTTGTACAGATTCGATAAATTTACCAGTGGTGCCGGCTTGATGTACGCACCAAGTTCGTCAATTATTACCGGAGTCGAGATTCCCTTCAGGTACCATGGTGTTTCGTATTTATTGGGAATAGAATAATCGAAATCATAAATCCGTCCCTGGTTGCCAACGTTAACCAGCACGGCACAGCGGTCAAACCATTCACTGGTCGGTACCGTTTGTTCAAAAACGCCTTCCCGCAGGTCACGTATCCAGACTATATTGGCTCCCTGCTTCCATTGTCTTAAAATATTATACATGATGCAGGCCAGATCCGTGGCATCCCCCTTCTTGATCTTTAAAGCAGACTTAATATCATCATCAAAGGCATACAGCGAATTATATTCGTACAGTTGGAATTTTTTTCTAAGAGTTGTGTATAGACTGTCCACCATTTGCAAGGTCAGCGAATCGGATAGTTCGGCCGGCAGACCCAGTCCTTCTATATCAGATTTACGGATAGTCTGCTTCTTCAAAAAACTATCATAGAAATCGATGCCTTGGTATATCCAGCTGCAACGATCGGTGGAATGTATATCTTGCTTGCTCAGAACAAAGGCAGTCAACAAGGCCCGGTCGGAAAAAGTTGCGGCATATTTTTCTTCAGGTACAGCATTGCAGTTCTTGACCTGCCAGAAATAGGTTTTACCGGCGCCAAAACTATTGCTCATTTGTTCGATCTTCGGCTCACCGATAGTTTCCTGCGGAAAACTAAAATATTTCAGTGTGGATTCCTGCGGCAACGTGATATAAAGATTCGAGTACAATACGATGTCCTCATCACTGTAATAAAAAAGACCGCTGGCACCGAATAAGAACGGCTGGTGATACTCATATTCGATCTGGATAACGTCTCCAGGTACTAAATTGGGAACCTTGAATAATACTTTTCTGTAGAGAGGGGTTCCGTCACTTTTGGTCTGGGATACGATCTTCTTGACTTCTTTTTTGGGCAGAACCCAGATGTCGTTATTTGTTTTCACCACCCGCGCCTGGACTTCGAAAGCGCATTTTATCTCATCGCCAAAATGCTCATAATATTCGAATTCAAAATTTCCATACTTATCCACACCTGCATCGGTTAATACCTTGACGATCAGGACTTTAGTAAAAATCGAACTCGGTCCACTTAATTCCAGGCCCCTGTAGAAAATATCCGCATCGCGGATCTGAAAAGATTGTTCTTTTATGATGATTATCGCATCAGCATATGGAAATTTTTCCCGGGTTAAAGACTGGCGACAGTTCCTGAGAAGGCAATTCCCGGCGGAAATCTTCCGCCTGGACCAGCAGGGAAATAAAAACAAAGATTCCGATCAGGTACAGCTTCATTTTTCACCCCTCGTATACAATTTGGTTTTTGCTTTGAACTGGCTTACCACCTTTTTATAATCTGCGATGAATTTTTGTTTTTCAGCGCTGCTGTAAGGTCCCGGCAGCAGATCATAGGCAAAATCAACCTGATATGTATCCATAGCTTCCGGTTTAGCCGACAGGTTGAGTGTTTTTAATGAGATAGCCACCCGGTTAAAGCCCGGGTAATAATCAACTTCTTCCGGTCGCCGCAGATCTTCCAGATAGAGCGGTAACAGCCGGTCCAGAATTTTATGCAAATAAAAACTTTTAAAATCCGCCAGATCCACCAGAGCATTGGGTATTTCACAACTCAACCTGATTATAAAATCAGTGTCGCTGACTTTCCAACCCACAGTACGGATGCGCAGGTCACTGTGAATATATTTTTGGCACCAGTTACATACGATTTCCCGCATGGTGATTTCATTATGATAATTATATAAATAAAAAAAATTGATGGCGTACTGACCCGATAATGTTATAGCCAGATCGCCCGCCAGGGCATTCTTGATCTCCCTGAATTCGCCGGACAATTTTAACAGATTTAACGGCGATTCCGGGATGGTTATCAATGCCGATTCACCTTGTCGCAGTACAAGTGCCGGTTGATTGACCAGATCTGCCGTAGTCAAACCGGGCACGCCGTAACGGTTGGTGCCATCATACCAGTAGTGATCGCTGCCGTCAAAATAGTGCACGATCATGTGATTGAACTGGTTGACCGGTACCTCGCCGAAAAATTCATTGCCCCGCCCGCGGTAACAAAGGGCTAAATCGCAGGGAATATCCAGACTGCGGGCCAACAGATAAATTAACAGCGAGTAATCTTTACAATCTCCGTAACCGTGAGCCAGAATAGTATTAATATCATTAGGAATAAATTCACCGAATTCCAGATACGATTGTTCATATCGATAATTTTTCTGACTATACCTGAACAGGGCATCCAGTTTTTCTTTTTCTTCGCTCAGGTTAGCGGTAAGTTCGAGCGCCAGTTTTTTTACATTTTCTGTATAGTTCAGGCGGTGTTTAATCAGATCCAGATACCAGTTACCAAAATCGATCCATACTTTCGACGAATTTTGCGGCCTGGACGTTAATCCCGAAACCATGATCAGCGGCTGGCGGTTTTTAAACTGAAACACCGGATGTTCCTTTTTTAAACCAGACGAGTTCCAGCGGAATGCATAATCAGTCATTCCAGCTGCTGCTGTTATTTGCGGTTTAATACTGTCATTCTTGACTACATAAGTCAGGCCGGTTGTATCTTTTGTTTGGAATAGACAGGATATATTGGCCGCTGAATAGGGAATTTCATCCAATGAAAAATCCAGGCCAAGCGGTAACAATACGTTCTTGTGTACTGATACAGTTTCTAACATATCGTTACGCTGTAATTCATCGACAATAGACATATAGTACACGTTCTGAGTAAACATAATTTGAGCATTACTGAGACTGACCTTATTCAGTACACCACGGTCATATGTTTCCTGTTGTCCATCGGCATGAATTATCCGGGCATTGAATTTTTTTAACTGATACAGCGGATTATCAGCGACAGCAAACCACCGCGGGGCTGATAGAATGTTATCGCCGGTTCGCAGTATGCGGTGCTCGCGAACCAGACAGGTGCCGTCCGTATCCAGATTATAAGTCCGCTGATAAAAAATTATTTGCGTCTCTGTATTGGACGGAAAAGACAGGCTGGAAATCTGCTCATTTTGTAAAAAAGGGGTCCCGCAGGCCAGCAAGAACAATAAAAGTACCGCACTCAAATGTCGCTTTACAGGATTCGCATTGAACATTAGGACTTGGCAGCAGACATGCCGCAAAATCTTAATAATTCCACTTAACCGGCAAAGCATTGGTATAAACATATCCACCCCCCGGAAGAGAATTTTATTATATCAGGAATACAATCAGAAAAAGCAATGACAAAAATATTATACTATCAGCTATCTTAAAGTAATCTAAGTACTTTAGATACAATAATCCAACGGAAATACAGAGATAATTATCGTAACAGCAGCATTTTTCTGGTTTGAGTAAAATCCGGCGTTTCCATTTTATAAAAATATACTCCGGAAGCGTAGCGGGAGGCGTTCCAGGACAGCCGATAAGTTCCTGCAGGCTGTATTTTATTTATCAACATGATTCAATTTTTGACCCTGGATATTATAAATGCTGATTTCAATAAGAGAGCGGATGGGCAAGGTAAAGGATATAGTGGTATTAGGATTGAACGGATTGGGATAATTCTGGTCCAGATTGTATCCGGTCGATTGCAAATCCGGATCTTCAGCAATCCAACTGGATCCGCCATTTTCTGTTTTTAATATCAAGCCCCGGGAACCCACTGCCCAGCCATAATCATCGACAAAATGGATAGCGCTCAAAGGCGAAGGCAATCCGGACATTTGAACCTGCCAGCGCAAGCCTCCGTCGCTGGTGGCTAAAATTACCCCCTGATTTGTACTATCCGCGCCAACTATCCAGCCATGATCGCGGTCGGAGAAATACATATCATTTACAATATACCCAAAACCCTGATTTACCCAGGTTGAACCACCATTGCTTGATTTTAATAACAGCGGATGGTATTCCAGATCATAGTCATACCACCCCCCGCCAATCCAGCCGGTGTTCTGATCAGTGAACCACACCTTGTTTAAAGGAAGGTCGATCTCTGTTTCAATAACAAGCCATTTATCCAAAATATAATTGTATTTGCGGACCAATCCGGGATCGCCTACTGCCCAGCCCGAATGACTATCAAGAAAAAAAACTGAATTTAAAACGTAGTTTTTGTTGGGATCCGGACCTGAATATTTGAGCGCGGCATTCCAGTTTTCGCCGCCGTTCTCTGATTTAAATATCGCCGCGCCCCAGGAATTGGCTTCCGAATATGATCCTACACTCCAGCCTGTCATTTCCTCCGGAAAACAAAAATCATTGTTTTGAAAATAGATCCCCGTCGAATCATATTTACTGAATGGGTAGGTTGTCCATTTGCCACCGCCATCTATTGTTTTATACAGCAGATCCCAGGATGATAAAAATCCGATAGATTCATTAATAAAAATACATTTATTAAATTCAGAACCAGTTAAAATACTATTCCAGGTTTCTCCCCCGTCTGTGGTGATGAAAAAATCTCCCCTGAAAAAGTGCAGGCCGGTTTTGGAACCACAGACAAAACCCCTGGTTTTAGTCAAAAAAACTACATCCTTGAAGGGATAAGATAAAAGGCAGATATTCCAATGATCACCACCATCTGCGGTACGATAAAGCAGGATACCATCGGCCACGAGCAGTCCAAACCGCTGCGAGAAAAATTTAATATCCAGGCCTTGACCAGTGCCCCGGTCAGGATTTTGCTGTTGCTGCCAATGCTCACCGCCATCGACGCTTTTCATTATATTATAACTCCAGGTGCTGTCGAGCACTACGCAATAGATCAGATTTTCGGTTATACATTGTAAAGAATTTATGCTATAGGAATTTTGCATTTTAACCGACCAGTGTTCACCAAAATCATTCGTTTTACACAGGACACTTTGCCCTGAACCTGTAGTTCCTCTACAGTATCCTGTTGAATCATTACAGAACTGCAAATCATAAATATGCAGGGTATCAGCCGAAGGTTTTTCCTGCCAGTGTTTGCCCCCATCGAAGGTAATCCATGTGACCGGTTCCCAATCGAATGACTTATTTCCGGCAATAATACCCTGTTCACTATTCACGAAACTTGCCGTTGAGAACCACCTGTCTGTGATGTTGGTGGCAATATCATTCCAGGAATTGCCTCCATCGGAGGTTTTTAGCAGAACCGTATCTCCCAGCACAAAAACTGTCGTATCATCAAGTGCAAAAAAATTACGTACGGAATAACCCGGTAAGTTATTTTGCCGGATCCAGTTATAACCTCCATCTATGGTTTTAATGATTAAAACGCCGCCGTTATTGTAATCATAGCATACACCCCAGCCTGTTGATTCATTTATAAAATCGATCATGGATATGTTCAATGTCTCATTGACGGCAATGGACACCCAGTTAATACCACCGTCTTCTGTCTTCATTAAAGAACCTGAGCCCGCTATCCAGCCTGTTTCGGAATTAACAAAATCTATGGCCGCTAAAGGTCCGGATTGATTCAGGATTTCCCACTGGGCCGAGCCAGCAGTCAGCATAGTCAAAACAAATAATAATATTAAAATATAACGGTGCATTTGTATTCCTTTCCGACTTCCGTAGTCCCTGAATTTCTATTATTCTTCAAAGATTCCCGCCAACATACGATCAAGCGAGATACACATTCGGCGGGAATGACACTTTTTTTCTTTGTGCCTTTGTGTCTACCTAACGGTAGATCTCCGACCTCTCTGTGCCTTTAGATACTACCTGATTAAAACCATCTTCCGTACCTGGCTGAATTCCCCCGCCTCAATTCTATAAAAATATATTCCCGAGGCCAGGCCGGAGCCGTTGAATTTAACCGTATGCATACCGGCCTCTTGTCTTTCATTCACTAAAGTAGTTACTATCTGCCCAAGCAGGTTATAAATTTCCAGGGTTACAAATTCAGTTTTGGGAATTGAGAATTGAATGCTGGTGCTTGGATTAAATGGATTCGGATAATTCTGAGCCAGGGAGTAGGAATTTAGCGGTAATGGATTCCCCGGTAAATTATCAATCAACCGGTTACTGGTCAGCGGGGTTGGCTGGGCAAACGAGTACCATGACGCAGTTCCATCAGGATAGCGTCCAAAGGAGATATCAGTCATTTGTGGTGCATAGGATATAGAATCGAGGAAAACCGATCCGCTGTCCATCAATTGCGTTACCCCGATACGTTCACCGCTGCGGTCCAGTTTGAATGGTAAATGTAAGATGCCTTCGGGAGTTTCGCCATCAGCCCATAAAACCAGGTAACCTTTCGCCGGGATAGTGGTCAATTGAGAAGCATAATTGGGCATCAGGTATTTACCGGGAATATTTAAATTATCCGTTATAAATAATCCGCCGATATTTACCGGTACCGTATTACTGTTATAGAGTTCCAGCCAGTCGTCAGATTCTTCCTTTTCATCGGCATAACCGTTGCTGTTATCGGCCATGAATTCATTAATGAATACACCGCTTAATAAAACGGAATTATTGGATTTTCCAGGCGTACCACCGGCAGTATAACTGCTCCGCCAGCTGCTGGCTACCATATTCTCCAGCGACAGATGATGCAATTCCAGGGAAGGTCCCCGGCCGTCAGGCTGATCCGGCCAGAATGACCGGCTATCATAATATACAAAATCAACCATATTCCCAAAGTTATCGTGAAGCACAACAATACCAGGCCCGTCGGGTAAATTTCCTGTTTCCCACTGCAGCACTTTATACCCCTGACCCTGATAGACACTGCCATCTTTAGCCATGACGATGAATTCTCCCTGAGCTATAGATTCATTATCAAAAGTATATTCCAGGTCTCCAGAAAGTTCATAACCGTTCAGGTCGACAGCTGCCGGCCCGACGTTGACTAATTCGATGAATTCATAATTATCACCGTCCGCCGGATGATAATGAATTTCGTTAATAATCAGATTGGTCTGATGCTGCTGATCAAGCGGAAAGGCGCCGAGATCCGGCAGCGAACCATCTGGATCGAGGGGCAAGAGCGGATTACCATTATCAATCGCCGGAGAATCGGGAGACAATCTTAGGTTATTGATAAGTAATGGCTCGGCCTGCAGGTTATGTAAACCGTGCAGGCTATCCGTATTGGACAGTGAATAGGATACATTTAGTTGGGACAGGTCATCAACTAAAACCGCTGCCTGGATGCTATTGATCAGCAGGCAATTGACCACATCACCGGCGCCGCCGCCGTGCCCGGTGTTCTTCTCAAAACTGGCCACACCATAGTGATTGCCATAAAAAGTATTATGTTCGATCCAGGCATAGGACCCAAAGTCTTTGATACCTACCCCCTGCCCGCAGTTGGCAATCAGATTCCGTTTAATCTGAGCGCTAGAGGCCTGGCCAACCGATACCCCTTTATCATTTATGTTGAAAATGATATTATTTTCTACCAGAATATTCTGCGCACCTTCACCCAGATCGATGGCATCGCTGTTAAATCCGTAGATGTTGTATATTTTATTTCCGCGGATAATCCCACCGGCTATTTGATCATAATCGATGCCATCTGAATCAAATCCATCTCCGCCTCTCAAATCACAATTTTCGGTCAGAGCATAATCAGCATATTTGACATTGATCAAATCACCGGCATAATCTGTATGCAGTTGACAATCTTTGATGGACACCTTTCCGTACTTGATGAAAACCGGAGCCTGCCGCAGGTCTTCGACCGTGATATTTTCTAACGAAAACCTGGAATTATAACCTGATATAGCAGCTTTATCGCGGCTGAAATCCGGTCCAGTGGTTGCAGTGATTATTTTTAAGTGATCAATAACCGATGAATCGGTGGCATTCACAAAACACAGGGCTCCCCAGTTGCGGGCATTCTCATTGGGTGAAATAATTACCGGATTTCCGGATAGACCCTCAACCAATAGCCTGCCCTGAACAACGATACTGCAATTTTCAGGCATCAGGATTTGTACTCCGGCTGCGATGGTTAAGGTAACATTGGAATCGACCATAACATCCGTCCGGGCATAATAGGGAGAATTATTTATCGATAGTGTGGTATCTGCGGTCAGTACTGCAGGAATGGTATTTATCGTGACCGCTGCGAATACCGCCTGTACGGCCAGGGTATCAGCGGTTAAAACAATCTCAAGCGGATTTTGAAATTCGTCAGCCACCCCGGTCCATTTAACAAAACGGTAGCCGACTTCAGGTACTGCTGCTAATATGGTCGGTATGTCTTTAAAATATATGCCACTACCGCTGCTGGTTATCTTTTCAATACCGTTAATGCACACCTGCCCCATGCCCGGGTCGACGATCTCCAGATTCAGGACGGCAGTGCCGCTCAATTGAAAATAGTTGAGGATATGCTGCCGTTGATAATACGGACGATTACGGGCAAAAGTCCTGACCACATTGACGTTGGACAACCAGGTGGGATAATCCGGGATGGGATTGCCGTAGTACGGTTCGCCATTTCTCCATCTGGCGATGTGCCGCGGCATTTCGGAACTCAGATTATCCTGCAGCTGATCGATTAAAGCCACAACCGTGTCGGGATGAAAGACTGAGTTCAGATAGCTGGCAAAGCGTTGGATGAATTTTGTCTTGAATTCCTGGTGCAACAGCAGTTTCCTGAATAAAACAGTCGACCACAATGGCGGGATAAACGGATCACCATTATTCGTTGAAGTGGCAAATTTTAATGTATTATTAGTATAACCAACAGAGCGCTGGTTGGGCATACCGAAGCCATAATCGGTATCGTACAAGACCCAGCGCCATTTCTTAGCTTCCTTTCTTTCCCGCCACAGGCGTACATTCTGATCGGCCCAGAAAACGTTATCACAATAAATTTCACAGATCTGGTAATTGATAAATTCATCTATCTCCATCCATGATTCTAAATAGCGGTAATTTTCATCGATTGATAAATCATGATCAGTCACATAATCATAAAAAGCATTATAATTATCAGCTTGACCTTCCATGACGGTGGGATTGATGTTGCTCTCGTACTCCAGCAAATCCACATCAGCGGGATTGAGATTGTGTAACGAACCGATATATTCTTTATTTATTTTATCGCGGATATTTAAGATACCCCAGTAGGCACCATTCAGGAAAATGACTGCCGGCCGGTAGGCCTGACAATCCAGATCCATTTTATTCAATACCAGGCTATGCAGCAGCGCGTCGCGGAAAAAGGTACTGCGGTGATCGGGAACCCCGGCATTGCGGAGGTAGAGAGAAGTAAATGTATTCAATTCCCGTTGGGGGAAAACCTGGTATTCCAGGATATCGCTGCCAAACCGGTCAGCGGTGCTGATGGTAAAAGATTTCTGCGGATAATAAAGCGAAGCCTGGCCGGTGAGGCTTAAAGCGGCATCTAACTTGAAACCAGGACTCCCATCCGCTTCGAAAAATTCAAAATGAACCGGAATTTCCCGTGCCTTGAAATTATGCTCATAGATACCGATTGATTCATCCCATAACAGTTCAGGTGGAGTGGCCAGAGAAATTACCGGCAGTGAAATATTTGTATCGATAAAATAAGTTCTGGTGACCACCTCACCGGGCAATTTATTCGCTTCGAAAATCCTGGCTTTAAGCACAGTAGTCTGATCGAGGCCGAGCGGCGTTGTATAAAGTGCTGATGAACCCGAGGGTTTGGAGCCATCCAGGGTATAGCGTATTTCAGCATCAGCGGATGAAGTTTCAATGGTGACCAGCTGACTCCCGCTGTAGAATCCGCCTGGCAGGGAAATGACCGCATTTCCTGCATAGTCAATGAGTTGTATTCCCTGAGTGGTATTGCTGCCGGCTGGGGTCGGCTCGCCAAAATACAACCAACCGGTCGCTCCATCAGGTTGGCGTCCTCTGGAAACATCGTTCCGCTGTAAACCGAATGTCACCGAGTCGATCAGTGTGGTGTCTGGACCAAAAAGTCCGATAAACTCCCTGGCCCTGTTCAGTTTGAAGTTCAGATGATAATAGCGGGTGGTAAAATAATCAAAGGGCCAGTACGGTCTCTGGTGTGTCGTACCGGGTATGTCATCCTCGCCATCGGCCCACAGCAGCAGAAATCCTTCGGCTGGAATAAAAGTCCCGGCCGGAAATTGCCAGCGGCAGGGATTATCCGGATCATCGCTAATGAAATAACCTTCGATATTCACAGCAAGGTTTTCCGGGTTGTATAACTCTATCCAATCGGAGAAATCATCAAAATCGATTATTTCAGCATTGCTGGATACATTTGAAGCCAGAAATTCATTAATGCAGATTCCGGGGGTAGCCTGGGCGAAGATATTCACTACCAGAAATAACGAGAGTATTATAGTAATCAGATTTTTCATAAAAGTCTCGTTTTATAAAAACCGATCACTGATCCCGCCGACAACAGGATTAGTGCTTTAAATATACTTTAAAAAATACTGTTACAGTTAAAAAAATGAAATTACCATCCGTCTGTAATGGTGTTTGTGGTTACGGGAGAAATATAAGGAAAAAAAGTAAAAAAATAATATAATTGTCACAAAAAATAATCCGGTCGTCGAGTAGTCCGGCGGCAGCCGGAGTATCGAGACGACCGGCGAGATGCAACATTGCTCCCTTCGGTACGCCCGGTAGATGCCGGACTACTCAGGGAGCGTTTCTTTGGTCGCTGATACGGTGCAACCTTAGCCAATCCAGGGCATGTTTCTTTTCTTCGAACAACTCAACTTCATAACCATGATTATAGCAGACCGTCTCATAAAATTCATAATCCTCTAATTTGTCTTTCGGCTGAGGTAACACAACTGCTATCTTGCTTTGCCGCGGGACCCCTAAGTTATGATAGATTCTGGGTAATTCATATATCCGCAGGGGAGGTAATTCTCCGGTCACTTCCCGGAAATTCAGCAAGAACAAATATGAATTTACCTTCTTGGCATAATCAAATGCCTCTTTAGTCTGAGCTTGACTGGATTGGGTGTCGATTGTACCCGCGGTACCCGCGGCATTTATTTCGATGATCCCTTCCTCATTGTGGTTGAGTTGCCAGCTGAATGGTTTAATTTCTTCCTTCATCTCACTATTCCATGTTTTTAATGAATCATGATTTAACTAAATACAATTCCTGGCCTGGTTCATCGACTCCCGGCGGTTTTGCTTGGAAACCTTGACCAGGGGCAGTCGAATTATGAACTCACAAAATTTTCCCTGCTGGGAGTTGATTTCCACTTCCCCGCCGAGTTTCTGAATCTTTTGTTTTACAATATCCATACCCATACCGCGTCCGGCCAGTAGATCGGCAGACTTGCGGGTAGTGATTCCCGGCACGAATACAATCTTTTCAACCTGTTTTTCAGTCCAACTATTAATCTCTGTTTCCGTCCATTTTCCGGCTGCCTTTGCTTGCTGCCGCAGGGCATCAACCTGGATACCCCGGCCATCGTCCCGGAACGACAACTGAAAAGCATCTTTGGAAAGTCGGGAAGAAAGGGTGATGGTCGGAAACGCATTTTTACCTATTTTTTTGCGTTCCGTTAATGGTTCGATGCCATGGATTAAAGAATTATGAGTTAGCCTGGATCAGAATATCTTTGAGCAACAGGAATTCTTTAGCTGAAATCAGACGGGTATCAAAATCCTTGTGGACGAAGTCGACCTGTTGGTTATATTCCCGGTTAAGACGATGCATCAGATTTGAGACGGCCTTGATGATCAACTCACCGCTGCTGGTATTGGAGGAGTTGAACTGTTCATAGAAACTGGAGATTCTCTGAATTTGCGAATTTATTTCCTGTATGGTTGAAATCATATCATATATAATAGCATTCAGAGCCGGTTCATCAATCTGGATACCGTAAAGGGGATGGGTATTTGATTTAAATATTTCTTCAAATTGATGGGCCTTAAGTGCCAGGTAGGAAAATTCCAGCAAAGAGGAATTCCCCTTGATGGAATGCATTTCACGATAGATACTTTGCAGATCCTGATCAGTACTGATCTTGGAGATTTCCGATTTTATATTTTGCAACTCCTGCTCGCTTTGCCGTAAAAATTCCTTCAATAATAACGGTTCACTGTGCAGAATATGCAGCATGTCCACCTGCCGTTTGGACTGTTCTTCTGTCAGCTGCAGTTTATTTTCCAGCAAAACCTGCTCAGTGTGGTCGGTGACAGTAACTATTAATTCAGCTATCTGTTCGTCGCGGTAGATTCTTTTAAAATTAAAGGTAAGGTATTTTATGTTGTTCGTTAATGGATCAAAATATTCGGCTCGATGCAGTGGATTCAGTTCCTTAAAGTCGATTTCCGCGATATCGTGTTTAAACATCAGCTCCAGGTAATCCTTACTGTTCTGATAGACGGGTGCAGTTAGACTATCCTGTAATAGTGCTATAAAATTTTGCTCGGCTAAATCAGGATACCCCAATATCTGGTTAAGCGCATGTGAGTACTGGCGCTTGATCCGGAAATCTCTCTCTAGCAGGAAGAAGCCTTCTTCCACATTCTGTAAAATATTATCCGAATTTTTCTTGGCCTCGATCAATTGCTGATTCTGATTTTCAAGGACCTTACGCTGGCGATCCAGCTCCAGAAAAACATGCACCTTGCCCCTGACTATTTCAGGTTCAACCGGTTTGAACAGATAATCCGCAGCTCCTGATTCATACCCTTGGTAGACCTGCTGTTGTCCCTGACTGATCGCAGTCACAAAAATAATCGGAATATGCCGGGTACGCTGGCGGCCATGGATAAGTTTAGCGGTCTCGAAACCATCCAGACCGGGCATATGTACATCCAATAATATCAGGGCGATCTCATAGTTAAGCAGCAGGTGCAGGGCCTCCTCTCCTGAAGCGGCTCTGACGAAGTTCAAACCGGGCTGCTCCAGAATACTCTCCAGAGCCAGCAGATTTTCAGGATGATCGTCCACAAGTAAAATGTTTTGTTGTTCTGGTTGCTGCATCCGGCGCTCTTTTATCTTAAAGGCTTCTGAAATATTTTTTCATGAGCTATCAACTCATCGAACATCCGGTTATATTGTGTGAAACGTAAACTTTCTTTTTCACCCAGGCACAATATTCCTTTGCGTATCAGGCTGTCATGGAATAATCCGATAACCCTGTCCTGTAACTCTTTATCAAAATAGATCATAACATTCCGGCACATGATCAGATGCATTTCACCGAAAACGCCGTCGGTAGCCAGGTTATGAGTCGCAAAAATAATATTTTTCTTCAGGTCTTTATCCATGTTAGCGACATAGTTTTTTACGTTATAATAACGGGAAAAAGAATCTTTACCGCCGGCGAGTTGATAATTACGGGTATATAATTTCATCCGTTCAGTCGGGAAAATACCCTGCCGGGCTTTCTGCAATATAACCTCATTGAAGTCGGTGGCATAAATCAGCGATTTATACAACAGTCCTTCTTCCTCCAGCAGGATCACCATGGAATAGATCTCTTCACCGGAAGAACATCCCGCAATCCAGATCCTGACAATCGGATAGGTTTTCAATATCGGCATAATCTCCTGCCGCATGGCCAGGTAAAATGACGGATCACGAAACATTTCGGTTACGTTAATGGAAAAGTCCATTAACAGCGTATGGAAGAAATTTTTATCGTGCAGCAGTTTACTTTGCAGAGCAGCCAGGTCGGGAAGATTAGATCGGGTAAAACGCTGTAATATCCTGCGCCGGATCGAAGCTTTTGAATAATGCCGGAAATCGTAGCCATATTTTTGATAAATGGCTTCCAACAAAACTTGAATTTCAGCACTTTCGGTCAGCACAGTTGGCTCCATGCTCATGGCTGCAACCATACCTGCAGCAAGGACATGAGTTTTTCCATATCGACCGGTTTAGACAGATAATCGTTAGCACCGCTTTCGATGCATTTTTGCCGGTCTCCTTTCATGGCCTTTGCCGTCAAAGCGATAATGGGTATTCGGGGGTACTTGTTCAATTTGCGGATGCGCCGGATAGTTTCGTAGCCATCCAGTTCAGGCATCATGATATCCATTAAAATCAGATCGAGCTGATCCTGCTGTTCCAGCAATTTCAGGGCATCCAGGCCATTCTCGGCATCCAGTACTTCTATTTCTTTTTCTTCCAGAACACTGGATAAAGCAAAAATATTACGCACATCATCATCGACCAGTAAGATCTTTTTCCCTTTAAAGACGTTCTCTTCGCTGAGTTTTGCCTGCGCTTTTTCCCGCTTCTGCTCATGATGCTCATGATCGCCACGGTGCAGAAACAGACCGACTTCGTCCAATAAACGGTCGGTCGATTTGACTCCTTTGATAATAATACTGTCTGCATGTTTGCGCAGCCGGGATTCTTCTTTCTTGTTCAGATCTTTACCGGTATAGATGATAATGGGCAAATCAGATATGTTTTCATACTTGTGAATCTTTTCGATCAAATCAAAACCTGAAATATCAGCAAGGCCGAGATCCAGAACCATACAATCAAAATCACCGTGTGATAATAACTGCATGGCTTCTTTACCTTTACTGGCCGTGGTGATCAACACATCATTGTTGCCGATCAACTCGACCATATTGTCGCACATGGTCTGATCATCTTCGACAATCAATAATTTTTTGATTTCCCTGGACAGCATCTTGTTAATCCTGTCGAAAGCATGATTGAGTCCATCCAGGGTAACCGGTTTGCCCAGGAAGCCGATAGCGCCCATTTGCAGCGCTTTCATTCGCGTATCATGTCCTGAAATGAAATATACCGGTATATGCCGGGTTTCCGGATTGTTCTTCAGATGCCCCATGACAGTCCAGCCGTTCATGCGCGGCAGTCCGACATCCAGTATCATGGCGCTCGGTTTATATTGATTCGCCAGTTGTAATCCTGCTTCCCCGTCCTCGGCCAGCAAGCATTTAAATCCCTTTTCCCGTGCAATAACAAACAGCAGTTTGGCAAAATTGGCATCGTCTTCGACGATCAGCATCGAGCGGTCATTTTCCTTGATATCCAGACGGTCATCGCGGATCTCATTCACCCGTTTTACCGGCAAGGGCGCAGCAGTGGCAGTGTTCGAGACCGTAGTGTTTTTTTCCTGGTCTGTTTCATTGCTTTCTAACTGTTGTATTTTATTTTCCTGCGGCAGGTATAACGTGAAAGTACTGCCCTTACCCAACTCGCTTTCCACCTGGATTTCTCCGCCCAGCAATCGGGCCAGTTCCAGTGAGATGGAGAGTCCCAATCCCGTACCGCCAAACTTACGATTGGTAGTACCTTCAACCTGCTGAAAGGCCTGAAAGATCAATTCTTTTTTATCCGGCGGGATTCCGATTCCGGTGTCCTGTACTACAATACCAATCGTCTGCTGAGGATTCAGACCGCTTCTTTCCAGGTTCACACCTGCGGCCGGCCGGCCGATTTTTACGGTGATGCCCCCTTTTTCAGTAAATTTTATGGCATTGGATAATAAATTTTTCATGATCTGTTCGACCCTTTGCCTGTCGGTCAGCATATTACCCGGCATTCCTTCGCCTATCTCAACTTTCAGATAAATTCCCTTTTCCTGGGTCAGATGTTCAAAATTCTGCTGCAAATAGGCAGGTAACAGGGTCAGGGGCATTTCTTCAATATTGATTATCATCTTGCCGGCTTCAATCTTGGAAAGGTCCAGGATTTCATTGATCAAATTCAGCAGATCGGAACCGGAGGAATGGATAGTCCTGGCAAAATTAACCTGCTTGTCGGTCAGGCTATGTTCTTTGTTTTCGTAAAGCAGTCGTGACAGTATCTGAATACTATTCAAAGGGGTGCGCAGTTCATGCGACATATTGGCCAGAAATTCGGATTTATATTCACTGCTCGCTTGCAGTTCTTTGGCTTTTTTCTCGATCTCCCGCCGGGCTTTCTCCAGAGCGATATTCTTCTGTTCAATCTCCTGCTGATGCGTCTGCAGGATTTTGGTCTGCCTTTCCAATTCGATATTTGAGGACTTTAATTCTTCCTGCTGTTTTTTCAGCATATCTTCCGACTGCTTCAGAGCCTGGGTTTGTGCCTCCAGTTCCTCATTGGCCACCCGCAGTTCTTCCTGCTGGGTTTGCATTTCCTCATTAGTCGCTTTCAATTCTTCCTGCTGGACCTGTAATTCCCTGGCCTGTAATTGTGTTTTTTCCAATAATTGTTTTACCCGCACCCGGGACAGTGCGCTTTGCAGGGCGATAGCGATACTCTCGGCAGCCTGTTCCATGAAATAAAAATGCTGGTCATAAAATTCCTTGAAAGATCCAAGTTCAATCACCCCGGAAACCTGGCCGTCATAGATCAACGGCGTCACCAGGATATTAAGCGGTTTGCTTTCACCCAGTCCCGAATTGATCCGGATATAATCATCGGGCACTTCGGTGATCAGAATACTTTTCTTTTCCAGAGCAGCCTGCCCCACCAAACCCTCGCCCGGTTTAAAGGCATTGGCTACATGCTTTCGTTTTTTATAAGCATAACTGGCGTAGAGTTTAAACACATTATCGTCATCCTGAAGATAAATGGCGCCGATCTGGGAGTTCAGGTAATTCGCCAGAAAATTAATAACGTTTTGGGCCAGCTCGACTGTATTCTGGTCACCGCGTATTTTATTGCTCAACTCGGCCTGACCGGCTTCATGCCAATTCTGCCGGGTATTTTCCTCGGTCATTTTAAGCAGATTATTTTTCATGCGGATGATGGCATTGCTCAGTATATCCTGATCGCTGCGCACCTGCACATCAACTTTGTAATCGCCCTGACCGATGGAGTGGGGACGGGAGTGAGTTGAGGGGTGATCATTTTAGTGGATGTAGATAGGACGGTGCTGGTTGGAGCAGGTACGAGAAATGGAGTTTGTACTACAGGAGGTGGAGAAGGTATACCCGGCGTTACTTGCCCGGCGCAACCGGCCGCAAGGGTAAGCACAAGCATCAATACTGCCAGTCGCCAATGAGTTTTCATACAATGCCTTGTTTCCATTAATTTTGAAAAAAAGTAGACAGAACTGTCATTATGGTTATAATCTAGTATAGTGTATCTTCAATAACCATTTTCCTCAAGCGCGTTTGCTTAATTAAAACTTTACCCCAGAATAGATTACCCAACTGCTGTGCCCTTACGGTTTCAACGAGGTGCCTGCCTATGCCGGAATCGCAAGAATTGAAAAAACTGGTTTAATCGTACCTGGAGGCACTTTTACCATTGCTGGCTGTCCCTGTTGCGTTTCTGATTGGGGCAGTTATGATTCTGGCCCTGGGCGCAAACCCTTGGAAGCCTACGGCGCATTGATTACCGGCGCCTTTGGTGATGTTTCTGGGATCACCCAAACGCTGGCCAAAGCCACACCCCTGCTGCTGGTGGGGCTGGGCGTCTGCATCGCCTTCCGGGGTGGGGTGATTAACATCGGCGGTGAAGGGCAGCTGCTGGTTCGGCGCCTGGCGACCACAGCCCTGGCAGTCAGTTTCCGGAACTGCCGGGGATCATCCTTACTTCCGTGTGCCTGGTCGTTGGCACCCTCGCCGGTGCGATCTGGGGCGGAATTCCGGGCGTATTGAAGGCGCGCCTGGGGGTGAACGAAATCCTTAGCACGGTGATGATGAACGCCATCGCCGTGCAGTTAGGAA
Organism: Calditrichia bacterium; assembly: GCA_963777955.1. Lineage (GTDB taxonomy): Bacteria > Calditrichota > Calditrichia > JAJRVZ01 > JAJRVZ01 > CAVZSQ01. The sequence continues at coordinate 6,415 of CAVZSQ010000015.1, read as the reverse complement.
CTACCTGCTGCGCGGACCGATGATCGACCCAAAGAAATCGATGCTCGGCACCCGCATTGCCCAATCGGCCCTGCTGCCGCGCTCGGTCTGGCTGCCCAAACTGGTCCCAAGCACCCTGCTGAACGCAGGGGCGATCATCGCCGTGGTGATGGCGGTCCTGGTTTACATTTTCCTGTGGCGCACCACTCTCGGCTACCGCATCCGGGCAGTGGGATAAACCCAAACGCCTCCCGCTTCTGCGGGCATACGCGTGCCCTTTTACCAGGCCCTTTCCCTGGTTTTGGGCGGCGCCTTTGCGGGCCTGGCGGGAGCCATTGAAGTGATGGGGGTTCAGCACCGCATGCTCGAAGGGCTTTCTGGCGGATATGGTTTCTCGGGGATTGTGGCGGCTTTGTTCGGCAGCCTGCACCCGCTTGGCGCTATTCCGGCTTCCGATCCTGTTTGGCAGCCTGCTGGTTGGCGCCGATAAAATGCAGCGGGCGGTTCAGGTCCCTTCGGCGTAATCGACACCCTGCTGGGTCTGGTGGTCCTGCTGGTGGTTGGCAGCAAAATCTGGTCCACCCTTCGGGCGCGGAGGCGCGAAATCCTTGAATGATTTTCTGGCTTTCCTGGTCGTCACCCTGGGAATTATCGGCACCGGCGTCAGCCTGGCAACGCCCTATTTATATGCGGCCATCGGCGAAACGTTTGTGCAGCTTTCGGGTGTTTTAAACCTGGGCGTGGATGGCATCATGCTCATGGGCGCCTACAGCGGTTTTTATGTTGGACCTTGAAAACGGGAACTTGTGGCTGGGGTTGTTAGCGGCTGCCATTGTTGGCGTCGCTGATGGGGCTGCTGATGGCGGTGATCAGCGTCACCCTGAAAGCCGAGCAGGGCATCAGCGGGATCGGCCTGCAGCTTTTTGGCTTGGGCTTTCCAGCCTGCTCTTTAAGAAAACATTGGGCAGCGTGATTCCATTTCCGGCTTTCAACCCATACCCATTCCCCTCCTGGGCGACATTCCGTTGGTGGGTGATGTTTTGTTCAACCACAATCTCCTGGTTTACGGGGCCTTTTTACTCGTTCCCCTGTCAGCGTTTATCCTCAACAAGACCACCTTTGGTCTGAAGATCCGCGCTGCCGGCCAAAACCCGCATGCCGCAGACTCGCTGGGGGTGGATATCAACCGGATACGCTACTCACCGCTCATCACTGGCGGGGTGCTGGCTGGCATTGCCGGCGCCACGCTCTCGATCGCCTGGATCAACCTATTCCAGGAGAACATGACCAACGGCATGGGCTTCATCGCCGTGGCCCTGGTATATTTCGGCGGCTGGCGGCCGTGGGGTGTTCGGGCGCCTTGTTGTTCAGTTTTGTCAACGCCTTCCAATTATGGATCCAGGTCAAAGGCATCAATCTTCCGTCGGATATTGCTGTCATGATGCCCTACGTGCTGACCATATTGGCGCTGGCCTTTGCGCGCCGCGTGCAGCAGCCCACAGCGCTCGCCAAGCCTTTTGAGCGCGGGGAAGTCTGAATCAATCTCATTGAGTAAAGGAGGTAAGACAATCAGGAATCGGTTCGGATGGTTAGAAGAGAATGTTCACCTGAATTTCTGTTCATAGGAGAAAAAATGAAAACGACAATCTATCGAATAATTGTAATTGTAGCCATCATGGCTACCCTGGTGAGCTGCGCCCCGGCAGCTACCCCTGCCCCTCAGCCGACCCAAGCCCAGGAAAAACCATTGAAGGTCGCCGTGGTATTCCCCAGCCCCGTAACAGATGCTGCCTTCAGCCAATCGATGTATGAAGGCCTGCTCACGATTCAAAAAGAAATGGGCGGCACGTCCAAGATGGAAATTGCCTATTCAGAGAACATGTTCAATGTTCCCAATGCTGCCGCGGCCATCCGCGATTATGCCGCAAAAGGCTATGATATGGTGATCGCCCACGGCTCCCAGTACGGCACCTCGCTGCAGCAAGTCGCGCCTGATTTTCCGAAAGGTCAGCTTTGCCTGGGGCACTTCGTTAAATACTTTCCAGGCAGATGGGATTAACAACGTCTTTGCATACCAGGCTGAAGCTCAACAAGGTGGTTATGTTCAGGGTGTCCTGGCGGCCATGATGTCAAAATCGGCTGTGCTTGGCATTGCCGGCCCGGTCGAAGCCGGCGACGCTAAACTCTATGTGGACGGCTTCAAAATCGGCGCAATGGCAACCAAACCCGGCCTCAAGGTTAATGTGACCTATACGGGCTCCTTCTCGGATGTCTCCCTGATGGCTGCCGCCTCGCCGAAACCCATATCGCGGCTGGTGCCGATGTGCTCACCGGTTCCTCTCAATCCGTGGTTGGCGCCATTGGAATTGCCAAAGATAAGAAAGCGATTCTGGTTCGGCACCCAGTGGGATCAGACCGCCCTGGCTCCGACCATCGTGGTTTCAAGCCAGGTGTATGATTGGACTGGCATCCTTAAAGGTTGATCTCCAGCCGCAAGGCCGGCGTACTGGGCAATAAAGCCTATACCCTGACCTTTAAGAATAAAGGCCTGGTGATCAAATACAACGCCGGTGTAACCGTCCCCGCGGAAGCCAAGGCTGCCGCTGATGCCGCCATCCTGGGCATCACGGAAGGAAAGATCGACCCGTTGAAGGCCAAATAAACCTGCTATACAAAGCGGTTTATCTGATCTTTCCTTTCGTAACCATGCTCGCTGGTAGGGGTGGGATCAGGTCCACCCCTACCGCAACCCGCGGCGGAAATTTATAGGATTTACGAACCATATGACTTCTTCCCTCCGACCGGACGCCCGCGCATCGATCAAATGTCCATGATTGGGATCGTGAAACGTTTTCCAGGGGTTCTGGCAAACGATCACGTTGATTTTGACGTCAGGTCAGGTGAGATCCATGCCTTGCTGGGTGAAAATGGTGCTGGCAAAAGCACCCTGGTGCGCCAGCTGTACGGCCTGTACCGGCCCGACGAAGGGAAGATCATTATCAACGGTCAGGAAATGCAATTCCAATCGCCGCAGGATGCCATCGCGGCCGGTGTGGGAATGTATTCCCACAACATTTCATGCTGGTGCCATCCCTGACCGTGGTTGAAAATGTTGCCCTGGGGTTGAAATCTTCGCGCGGTCTCTTGCTGGACCTGGCCCACGTGGAAAAACGGATCAATGCCCTTTGTGAACAGTATGGCTTGAAAGTGGACCCGCGCGCTTATGTCTGGCAGTTGGCCGTCGGAGAGCAGCAGCGGGTGGAAATTGTCAAAGCCCTCTACCGCGGGGCTGCCTTGCTGGTATTGGATGAACCAACAGCCGTACTCACCCCGCAGGAAGTGGAGGATCTGTTCAAAACTTTCCGCCAGATGGCCAAAGACGGCCACGCCCTGATCTTTATTTCTCACAAACTTCACGAAGTGCTCGAGATCAGCGACCGGGTAACCGTGTTGCGGGATGGAAAAATGGTCGGCACACGCCCAACCGCCGGCGCCACCCGCGCCGAACTGGCCCAGATGATGGTCGGGCGCCCGGTAATTCTCCAATACGACCGCCGCTATGCCAGGCGGGTGAGGTGGTGTTGGATATCCGGAATGTGACCACCCGAGGCGACCGCGGCAGCGACGACTCTAAGGATGTTTCGTTATCCCTCCGGTGCGGCGAAATCCTGGGCCTGGCGGGAGTTTCGGGCAATGGGCAGCGCGAACTGGCCGAATGCCTGGCGGCGTTGCGTCCCATTCGCCAGGGACAGGTGATACCTCAACGGTAAAGATGTGACGCATGCCTCACCGGTTGAGCACATCGAAGCGGGTCAATCCTATATCTCCGGAAGAACGCATGCGTGAAGGCGCCATCAAGGATTTCAGCGTGGCTGATAACTATGTACTCGAAGACCACGCCAGGCCGCCTTTTGCGCGGGGCATCTTTTTCAATTTAAATCCATCCGCCGCACACCCAGGCTTCAGTAGATGCTTACGGCGTCAAAACCCCCAGCTTGCATACCCCCCTGAAAAACCTCTCGGGGGAAATATTCAAAAACTGATCCTGGCGCGGGAGCTCTCGCGCCACCCCAGGGTGCTGATCGCCAGCCAGCCCACCCGTGGGGTGGATATCAGGCGCACAGCGAATACATCCATTTGCGCCTTCTGGAACAGCGCCAGGCGGGAACAGCCACCCTGTTGATTTCCGAAGATCTGGATGAAATTCCGAGCGCTTTCAGACCGGATCGCGGTGATTTTTGAGGGCCGCATCATCGGGATAGTCCCTAACGATGCCGTTACCCTTGAACAGCTTGGCTTGATGATGGCTGGTGTGCAAGAAAATGAGTTATAATGAAGGCTGTTCACGTCATGACGATCTCGTCTACGGATAAAACCAACTGAATTCGGTGGTCGGCAGGGAAATCCTACCGGCGTCGGGTCACAGAACCCGTCGAAAAGTACCGCCTTCCCCTCTGAAAGGAGCCACCGATCTCATGAGCACCTGGTCACACTATCGATTGGTAAACACAATAACCGAAGCCTTGCACGTATTGGCTTCAGCCTCCGGCTCGGCTCGCCCGATCGCCGGCGGCACCGACCTGCTGCTGGAAATCCAGCAAGGCCGCCATCCCCCGGTTGATACCCTGGTCGACCTCACCCGTATCCCCGAGCTGCGCTGTCTTGAAATTCGCCAGTCAGAGCTTTTCATCGGCTCAGCGGTTCCGGTGCGCCAGATAACCGAAAATGCGCTCGTCCAACAGCATGCCCGGGCGTTACTGGAAGCCTGCAGCCTGATTGGCGGGCCGCAGGTACGCAACACGGCTACCCTGGGGGGTAATGTGGCGCATGCCCTGCCTGCCGCCGATGGGACCATTGCCCTGGTTGCTTTGGATGCCCGCGCAGAAATTGCCAATCGGGATGGGCGCCGGTTGGTTCCCATTCTGGATCTCTTAAAGGGGTCGGGCAATCGACTTTCTCTCTGGCCAACCAGGAAATCCTGGTTGGGTTTCACCTGCCCCTGCGTAAATACCGGCAGGCTTCTGCCTTTGGGCGCGTGATGAACCCACAAGGCGTGGCTTTGCCGGTGTTAAATATGGCCGTCTGGCTGGAGCGGGCCGGGCTGTCAAATTCAATCGATTCGCATCGCAATTGGCCCATCTGGTCCGGTTCCTCAGCGGGCAAGCGCCCTTGAACAAAGCCTGACGGGCGCTGTGTTTGGGGTTGAGGCGCTTGAAAAAGCAAAAATCCTGGTTGATTCCAGCATGCGTTTCCGCACCAGCCCGCAGCGCGCCTCGGCAGCCTACCGCTACCACCTGTGCAAAGTCCTGCTTGGCGATATCGCAGGAAGTGCCTGGCGAAGAACTTTTGCGGTGGAGGAAGCATGATTGAATTTTCAGTTAATGGAAAATATGTGCGTCTTGAAGAGCAGCCCGGTGAGATGCTTTCTGATTTATTGCGCAACCGCCTGGGATTGACGGGCACCAAGGTGGCTTGCCAGGAGGATGAATGCGGCGCCTGCACCGTAATAATTGACGGGCAGCCCATTCTTTCCTGCACTTACCCGGCTGTCAAAGCCCACGGACAAAACGTTGTGACCATCGAAGGGCTGGCCAAAACCGATGCGCCATTCGCTGCGCGCGGCGGATTACACCCCTGCAGGAGGCGTTTATCGCTTACGGCGCGGTGCAGTGCGGTTTTTGTATTCCCGGTCAATTGATGACCGCGGCTGCTTTGCTGGAGAGCAACCCGGATCCCGGCGAGAACGAGATTAAATATGCGTTAAAAGACACGCTGTGCCGCTGCGCGGGTTACCCCAGCATTCTTGGGGCCATTCGCGCGGCAGCCAAAGCGCTGCACACTGCCAATCTGGTTGAACCCCCGCGCATCCCTGAAGCTGCCCACCCGCATAAAGCCGTGGGGCGGATTTATCCCCGCCCAGACGCAATTGAAAAGTCACCGGGTCCGCTACTCACGGATGACCTTACATTTGAGGGTATGTTACATGCGCGGGTCAAACGCGCCATGCAGCCTGCCGCTGTCGTCCAAAAATGATACAAGCCGGGCCAAAGGGCATTGCCCGGGGTGGTGGCAGTTTAACCGCCGCTGATATTCCCGCTGCGCACCATCATGGCCTGGTGATTTACGATTGGCCGGTTGATGGTGGGCATCTCTGAAGATGTGCGCACCGTGGGCGATGCCCTGGCGATTGTTGGCCGCTGAAACCCGGGAAATAGCCAGCCCAGGCGCTGGAGCTTGATCGATGTTGAACTCCGATCCGCTGCCGGTGAGTTAGCCAGCGCTGTGCAGGCCCCACCAACCCGAAACGCGCCCGAAAATCCATCCCAAGGGGGAACCTGCTCAAACATATCAAGGTGCGCAAAGGCGATATGGACAAGGGCTTTGCAGCCGCAGATGTGATTGTTGAGCACACCTTCCACACCCCCATCCACGAACA
>CAVZSQ010000014.1:0-3611 GCA_963777955.1 Calditrichia bacterium | reverse complement strand
GGATCTATCTTGAACGAAACAGAATCTTTCCCCTCTGGAGAGGGGTGTCCGGCGGTAGCCGGACGGGGTGTGTGGTGAGAAGGTAAAGGTAAAAGGATAAAGGCCTAAGAAAAAAAAGGATAGAAGGATTTTGTTATGAAAAAAATATTAGTTACCGGTAATGCCGGTTTTATCGGATATCATGTCGTCAAGAGCCTGGTGACCCGGGATGTCGAAGTAGTGGGTCTGGATGTGATCAATGATTATTATGACGTGAATCTAAAGTACGGACGGCTGGCGGATCAGGGCATTGAGGTCGATAAGATAGCCTATAACGTCGAATTAAAAAGCAGGATCCATCCCGGATTGGAATTTATTAAACTGGATCTGACCGATGAGAAAAATATCACGGCTCTGTTTAAAAAATATCAATTTGATACTGTGATCAATCTGGCCGCCCAGGCAGGGGTGCGTTATTCCCTGACTAATCCCCGGGCCTATCTGAACAGTAATATCGAAGGATTTTTAAATATTCTGGAAGCCTGCCGGCATAATCAGGTAAAACATCTGGTTTATGCCAGCAGTTCTTCGGTATATGGTTTGAATGAAACCATGCCGTTTTCCGTCCATCATAATGTGGATCATCCGATCAGCCTTTACGCCGCCAGTAAGAAAGCCAATGAATTAATGGCCCATACTTATAGTTACCTTTATAATATACCGACCACCGGTCTCAGATTTTTTACGGTTTATGGCCCCTGGGGCCGGCCCGATATGGCACTTTTTATCTTTACCAAAGCAATTATTACAGGAAAAACAATCGATATTTATAATAATGGTGATATGCAACGCGACTTCACCTACATCGATGATATTGTGGAAGGTATCGTCCGGGTGGCCAACAGAATCCCGGCCGGAAATCCAAAATGGTCAGGTAAAAATCCGGATCCTGGATGTTCAAAAGCACCCTACAGATTATATAATATCGGTAATCATTCCCCGGTGAAACTACTTGATTTTATTGAAGTTATTGAAAATAAACTCGGAAAAAAGGCGAAAAGGAATTATTTACCCATGCAGCCGGGTGATGTTCCAGCCACGTTTGCCGACGTTGCAGATCTCATCGAAGATATTAAATATACTCCAGCCACGTCAATTCAGCAGGGCATTGATAAATTTATTACCTGGTACAAAGAGTTTTATAAGTAGGGAATAGTCTTAAAAACCTTAGATTTTGAATGAATTCTCCGGTCGGCCCGCCTCAGCCCTTGATATTTATCACCGCAAAAGGACTTTTTATTTATTATACTTCGTTAGACTTGATCACAGGGGCTTTTTTAAAAATACTGTCGTATGGATTTCCGCACTAGATTTGTTTTGATTTATTATATGAACTGCGTGCGGTCTTTTATTGTACTTGTGGTGGGAAGACTATGAATTATATCGGTAAATTATATATTTTAATGATTCTGCTTGTTTCTGTGGCAATATCCTTAGCCCAGAAAGCAACCAATAGTGCTGGAACAGCAAGTTCACTGCTTTTACGTTTTGAACCCTCGGCACGGGTTTCCGGTCTGGGCGGCGCCTTTACCGGTCTGGTGGATGATGAAAATGCCATATTTTATAATCCCGCCGGTCTGGCCTATATGAATCAGGGTATCTTCACGCTCAATCACACCCAGTGGTTTGAAGACATTAAAATCGAAAACCTTGCGGCCAGTTATAATCTGAGCCGGAAATTCGGATTGGGTGTGGGTATCACCCACATGTGGATGCCGGAAATACAGGGTCGCGATGCTGCCGGTCAGCTTACCGAACCATTAAATGTTTCCAGCAGCATCTTTACTGCCGCGTTAGCTTACCAGATAACCTATGGTTTTAATGCCGGATTTGCGCTTAAATATTTCATGGATAATCTGGCTGATTATACTGCTGCCGGACTGGGTTTTGATTTTGGTTTGCATCTGAAAACCTCGCTCAAAGGGCTTTACACCGGATTAGTGGTTCAGAACCTGGGCAGTGATATTACTTATGATCAGGAAAAGCAGAAAATACCGCTGACCTTTCGTCTGGGACTGGCGTATAAAATTTTTGCTCCGGATTTTAATATACTTGCCGATGCAGTCAAATCACTGGATAGCGATCCGGCCATCCACCTTGGTCTGGAATATATTCATCTGGATCAGTTTTCAGTACGGTTTGGAAATCAGTTTAGCTGGAATGTACTGTTCACTCCGGCGCTGGGTATCGGCTATATCCTGAAAGATCAATTTCATTTTAATTATGCCTTCATGGTTCATCCGGAACTGGGTGCAACCCATCGTTTGGGTTTCAGTTTTAACTTTAATCCTCCGTCCGTAAATAAGACCAGCAGCTATACTCCGGGCACATCCGCTTACCTGCCGCTGCGGTCGCCCGGGGATGTAAAAATAAAGACCTCTAAAAATGAATTAATTATTTCCTGGGGAGTGGTTCCCGGGGCAGAATATAATGTGTATTCCCGTCATGCCTCACAAACCACCTGGCATAAATTAAATGATCTGCCCTTGAAAAAAACGGAAATGGTATTTAAACTACCCAGGGTTCCGGGTAAATATTATTTTATGGTAAATTCAGTCATCAATAAGCAGGAAAGTCCAGATTCAAAGGAAGTATCGATAAATGTCAAATAATAAACCTTTCTTTTATCTTCTATCTTTAATCTTTATTCTTTCATCTTTATCGGTACAGGCCCAGACCCGTACCACCAGCTGGCGCCTGATCTGGGATAAAAACGCCGCTAAGGATACGGTAGCATACTACGTGGTTTATAAACGCGCTGGTGCAGTCCCCGCTGCCGGAGATTCGATTGCCCGCGTAAACCATCCCGCCAGTGCCGCTCAGAGTCTGGTCGAATACAGAGATACAAATATAAGTGCTGGCGTACAGTATTATTATCGCGTTGTCGCAGTCGATTATCTGCAGCGCAGGAGTACGTTTTCTGAAGCTGTTTCCGCAGCCATTCCCAGGATAATAAATTTTCCCGATTCATTAATATTGCCGGTGGATACAACTGTTACGATAAATCTCAGTACAAAGGTCTCGGATCTTGATGATGCGTCCGGCACTCTTTCCTGGTTCGTTAATGGTCTAAAATCGTATCAGAACGGTATAGCCTCGCTGCGCATCAATATCAACACGTCGAATCAGTCTTCGTTCATTACCAATCAGAATTGGTCCGACACCCTGACCCTTAACTTTGCGGTATTCGATCCGGATTCGTTTTTTAACACGCATTCTCTGATTGCTGCCTATGGTGCATATATAACGCCGCCGGTCGATACAACCGATACTACCGATACAACACACACCGATTCAACAGACACAACCCTGACCGAACAGGTATATGCATTTCCCATACCCTTTATCGCGGATCAACATATTCAGATTACCTTCGAAAAAATCCCGGAAAATGCCGAATTGGTGATCTATAATATAATGGGTGAATCGGTTTTTTATTATAAAAACATAACCGGTGGCCAGTACGACTGGGATGTCTGCAATATGTCCGGAAAAAAGATTAACAGCGGATTATATATTTACCTGGTCAGGGATAAAAGTGGAAATAACCTGGCCTCGGGGAAGTTGGTGAT